>NZ_JWMA01000074.1 GCF_000812465.1 Cupriavidus sp. IDO
GTGCCGGACATGCGTGGTCGGGCGGCAGCCGCCGCGGCACCTACACCGATCCGAAGGGGCCCGACGCCAGTGCGGAAATGCTGCGATTTTTCCTCGCACATCCGCGCGCGGACTGAAGCGCGCACAGGGGCGGAAACGCACCGGCTTCTCGCGCCAGATCTGTGCGATGACGGTGAAAAATGAGCGGGCGGCGGCGATCCGCGGGATCCAGGGGCAGATGGCCGAGTACGGGCTGACAATGGAAGAACTGGCGGCGGTGGGGTGCTTCGATCCGCCCCCGCCACCCCCGCCAGCGCCGCCCCCTTCGCCGCCGGTCTGGTACCGCCGAGGGGCAAAACTGGGACGGGCAGGGCGAGATGCCCGATTGGCTGCGGCGGGCAATGCATGCCGGGCAGAGTGTGGAATTTTTCCGGATCGGATAGCTTCGACAGCGAATTTGCTTGGGGCGGTCGCCTTGTGAAAGTGGACTCATACGATTCCGCGAGGCCGCGCGGGGCAGTGGCCAGCAGGCAGGAGCAGCCAGTATCCCGGTAGTACCGCGCTCGGTGGCATGGCTGCTCCGGGTGCCCCGGTAGCGAAGCGGTCAGCTCGGGTGGCGCTCAGCGTGTGCACATTCCATACTAGAAGTGGTCGTCCCTGCCGGATTGAAGCGACGCTCGTGGGGACGTCTCCGCCTTCCGAAAGGAGGTATCCCATGTGCTTCCCGAATCATTATCTGGATCGCCCCCGTGAGAATGCGGCCCAGCAGCGGCATAGCCCGACGACCTTATCGCTTCGCTCTCGCCTCGACGAGCGCCGGGCGGCGTTGATGGCTTGGCTGCGTCCGTTTCCAAAACCAACCGGCCCGGTGACGGCCGCATTCTTGGAGCAGGTCGAGCCGGCTGTGGCCGTGGCGAAGCCGGTCCCTCTGCCTATCGACCAGGCTTGCACTGTCGCCAGCACCGCCAGCGAGCGCGAGGCCGAGGCGGCGTAGCCGCCATTACTTCTACATTTGCCCTCCTAAGACCACCGGCCAGGCCAGCGTAAGACCGCTTGGGCTTAGAGGCGCGTGAAGCCCGCCAGCAGGGCATGGCGGGCGGAGGGCAACACGCACGGACTGGCTATTTTCTATATAGAGAAGGGGGTGGTGCTCGGCATGAAAGCGCTAGGTTTGCTTCTCGCCATATCAACGGCGGTAGGGTTTGCGCCGCACGCCAGTGCAGTTGGATGCCAATATGACATGCAGTGCAAAGGGGAGCGAATTTGCGAGAAAGGCCAGTGCGTCCCTCCGGTCGCGGAGGACCAGAACGCAGAGCAACCCACCAAGGCTTTCCCACCCTCGAAAAATGTCCCGACACCTGCGCCACCCGCCAGGGTTCCCCCAGCGACGAGGAAGGTTCCGGCCCCTCAGCAGCCCGCCAAGGCTTCCCCAGCGACGAGGAATGTCCCGGCCTCTCAACAATCCGCCAAGGCTCCCCCAGGGACGAAAGACGTCCCGACACCTGAACAACCCGCCATGGCTTCCCCAGCGATGACGAATGCCCCAGCAGTTTCGACTGAGTTTCGCTATTGCTGCACTAAGGTCGGAAAATTTCCCCTCGACCGAGAACCGAACTCGGAGGGCATTGCCATCAACCCGAGCGATACCTGCCATGGGATAACCAATTATGGGACGTCTCTCCCAGGTACGCCATGCAATTGAAATGTTCCCGGTTCTGTCCGAGTGAGCCGCATCGCACTAAAGCGGCGCACCGGTGGCCCCGCCCAAAAAGGCGTTAAAGCCAAATCTGAGGTCGTCTGCAAACGTAGCGGGTGCGATGGCGTTGCCGACGCAGAGGATGGTGAGGGAGATGGAAGTGCCCACCTCATCCCGGTCGGAGGTCGACGCATAAGTGACAAAAGAGTCTCTTTAGAATTCTTTTCAAAAACGCTTGCAAGCCAGGCATGGAGGCATTAATATTCGCCCCCGTTCGCAAAGCACCGCGCAACGGAGATGGGAAAAGACTTGCAAGGATTAACCCAAAAGGGTGTGCTTTCCAGCATAAAAGAATTTCTCGAGAATTATTGATTAATCGCAGAAACTTCTTTATAGTCTCGCTCCTTCGCGGCAAACACAACGCAGCGACGCAGACGGCAAAGCCGGTGCGGGTCCGGACGGTAACGAACGGACGAGTTCTTTAACAACCAAACAACCGATAAGTGTGGGCGCTTGGTAGCGGATGCCCGAGGTCTTCGGACTTCGGAAGCTTCAAA
>NZ_JWMA01000075.1 GCF_000812465.1 Cupriavidus sp. IDO
TTGCAATGATTAACCATCCCAAAACCCGCGCCGCCGGCGGACTCGACCATACGCTCCACCGCGACCTACACATAGTTGTGACCTGAGCATAGGGGTCGATCTGCGACCGTCGCTCCCCCCGCAGGTTGGCGATGTGCTGTTTTTCCTCTGCCGCCACCCAATGGCAAGGTCAAACACTAATAATCAAATCCCTCTCCGTGGGCATCTGGACAATCTCTAGGTTCTTGCATCTGCATGGGCGCCGACGGCGCCCTACCCACTCCTCCAGCTTTCCACACCAGGCGCGCATGCTCCTGTGCACGAATTTCCCTAATTTCACGTTAAGCCTCCGGAAGCGGATTTGCCAGGGTCACCCGCGGATCCTTGGCCCCGCTCGTACAGACCTAAAATAACCGGAAAAACGTGAAGCAGAGCCTCTTCGCAGTCGCCGCGATGTCTACCTTCATCGCGGTCTGCGCCAGCATCGGTAGTGCTGGCGCCACCCCTCCAACGATCGCTTCAAACCTGCCACGCACACCGACCATCAGGAAGGGACCGTCTGCCGCTGCTCAGACCGCGATGGCGCTCACATCCACTTACTCCAGAACCGACCCGCGCCTTGAATTCTTCAACGCGCTCAACTCCCTGCGCATCGCAATGGGTGTAGGCGCGTTGCGGCAAGACGCCGCCCTGGACGCTGCGGCCGAAAACCACCTGGCGTATATGAAGCTCAACGCGGTGATGAGCCACACGGAGATCCCCGGGAATCCTGGTTTCACCAGCCCCGATCCGTACCAGCAAGTACTCACCGTGGGCGGCTCGCACAAGCAATGGGTTGGACAGAATGCTTACAACGGCGAGCTTGGCGGCTGTCTTGCCTCGATGGCGAACTCGGTTTACCACTTGCAAGGGATTACCAGCAATCAGGAGACTATCGGCCTCGCTATGCATGACAATTACTGCGTGGCGAATTTTGGTGTGGTGACCGCAGCCGGAGCCGGCGGCTATGGCCTCGCCCAATGGGGCGGCCAACAACTGCCTCCCGGCACCGGCGCCCACTACCCAGCCGACAACGCCAACGTCCACGGCTTGTTCATTCCTGGCGACGAGATCCCGAATCCAGCGCCCGATCTGGCCAGAGCCGGTCCTCCGATCATGTTCCGCGTCAACGTTGAAAAGCCCTCTGACGTGCTGACGGTCTCGAGCTTCATCCTGACGGGGCCTGGCGGAAGTCCCGTACCGGCTCGAATCCTGGTACCTGCCGAATCCAAGGCTGGCTCGGTTGCTTCGGCCATCGAGGACGCAAGCTTGTATCGAGGCGTGGTTTTCCTGCTCCCCACGGAGCCCATCGCCGCCGGCACGTACACGGCGACTTTCGCCGGCGCGCGAAATGGTATGGCGCTCAACAGGTCCTGGAGTTTTACGGCGTACTGATCAGCATATTCCGCATGCCGCCAACGGCACTTATGAGGCCGTAAAGCCGACCTCGGAGAGGGTTAAAACTAACATTGCTCTGCCGAATTCATTCGAAGTTCCGCATAAATTCGAGTCGGGCTGGCCGGCAGCTTAGCCATCGGCAATCGCCTGGGGCTTGCCGGCCGCACGCGGCGACATGCCCTGACGAAGGCACCGATCAGAAGCCCCCGCAGCCTCGAAGAAGTCCTCGGCTTCCGCCTGATCCTGCTGCAGTGCCCTCCGGGATATGGAAGTGCAACCGCCAACAGGCATGGGCTTGCCGGAAACCCTTGTCCACCAATGCTTTCTGGGAAGCCGCCAGATTTTGCACGAAAAGTACGATTACCCTCCTTGCAACTATCTGACAGATCAGCTATTGTCCAATCAGCAAGCAAGGGAACCCGCCATGGACCACTACTCAAAGGATAACTTCCAGATCACCCGGAGCATCGGTTTTTTCCTTAATAAGGCCCGCAACACACTGCTGATGGAAATGGATGCGGCATTGAAGGATCTGGACATCACCGGGCAGCAGATGGGGATCCTGATGTCGCTCACGCATGGCGTTGCTGCCACCCCGTTCGAGCTGAGCAAGTTGCTCGGCATCGACACCGGCCTGATGACCCGCATGCTGGACAAGCTGGAGGCCAAGGGCCTGCTGTCACGCAGCCGCAGTATCGACGATCGCCGCGTGGTCAACCTGACTGTGACCCGGAAGGGCCTGGAAGTTGCGGAGCGTATCCCGGATGTGGCCCCTAAAGTACTCAATCAACGCCTCAGGAACTTCAGCCCGGAAGAATTTGCCGAGTTCCGTCGGTTGCTCGCCAAATTCTCGGACGGCTGAACGACTTTTTTGCCAACTTAGTGGATTGATCAAAGGGTGCAAAGCCTGAGTCTCCTTTTTTACCCATTTAACTGACAAATCAGACAATGCACAGTCAAATGACTCATCCGACCGCGCCGCGCCTGGCCCGCCGCTTTGCCGGTCCCCTCCTCTCAGCGCTGCTAGCTGCAGTTCTGAGCGCCTGTGCCAACTTCGCCGGTATCCATAGCGACAAGCGAATCGCTGGACCGACCGACTACGCCACCACGCAAAGCATCCCGGCCGAACAAGGCCACTGGCCTTCGGCGGACTGGGCCGACCAGTTCGGCGACGCCCAGCTCAAGGCATTGATCGCGGAAGCGCTGCAGGGTAGCCCGTCGCTGGAAAAGGCCCGTGCCCGCGTGGCCTCCGCGGTGGCATTCAGCGAGGGCGCCAATGCCAACACGCTGCCGCAGGTGGGCGCAGGCTATTCGTTCAACCGCCAGCGCTACACGGAAAACGCGATGGTGCCGCCGCAGTTCGCCGGGACGTGGCAGTCGGAGAACAAGGCGTTCATCAACGCGTCGTATGACCTCGACCTGTGGGGCAAGAACCGCGAGGCGCTGAAGTCCGCGGTGTCTGGTGTGCATGCCAGTGAAGCCGAGGCCGAACAGGTGAAGCTGACGCTGAGCACCGCCATCGCGCGCGCCTACAACGAGCTGGCCCGCCTCTACACGCTGCTCGATATCTCCAGGGATGAAGTCAGACAGCGCCGCGAAGTGCTGCGCGTGACCAACGGCCGGGTGACCATGGGCCTGGAGACCGAAGTCGAGAAACGCACCGCCGAGGCCAATCTCGCCGCCAGCGAAGTCGCCGTTGCCGCGCTGGAAGGCAGCATCCAGCGCACCCGCTACCAGCTCGGCGCGCTGCTCGGCCAGGGCCCGGACCGGGGCCTGGCGATCGCCCGCCCGAGCCTTGGCGCTGGCGACGAGGTCCGCCTGCCCGACAACCTGCCGGCCGACCTGGTCTCGCGCCGCCCCGACATCGTTGCCTCGCGCTGGCGCGTGGATGCCACCCTCCATGACATCAAGGTGGCCAAAGCCGAGTTCTATCCGGACATCAACCTGACCGCGATGATCGGCCTGGATGCCTTAGGGTGGGGCCGCTTCTTGCGCGCCGCCAGCCGCACCGCCTCGGCCGGCGCCGCCATCCACCTGCCGATCTTCGACGGCGGCGCGCTGCGCGCCCAGCTCAAGGGCCGCTATGCCGATTTCGACTTCGCGGTGGCCAACTACAACGAAACGCTGGTGAACGCCCTGACCGATGTGGCCACCCAGCTCTCTGACATCCGTGCCGTCGATGCACAGATCGACAACGCCGTGCGCGCCGATACCGCCGCGCAACGCGCCCTGACCCTGGCGCTGGCGCAGTACAAGGCTGGCCTGACCACGCAGCTGACGGTGCTGAACGCGCAGACCAATGCGCTGGCCAGCAGACAGGTGGTGGCCAACTTGCGCATGAACCGCCGCGACCGGCAGATTGCGCTGGCCGGCGCGCTGGGCGGTGGCTTCACCGATACCTCCGACTCGATCACGAATGCGGCCCAGGTCCGCTGACTTTCCTCTTGACGCAAACGAACACAGCTCCAGGTGCTGCCATGAACGACACGACCAAGACCACCCCTGCCGACGAGCCCACCGCAACGGCAGCCGCTGCTCCCGCCAAGAAGAGCACCCGCAAGCGCCTGCTGGCCCTGCTTGGCCTGACCACCGCGCTCGCCGCCGCTGGCTACGGCGCCTACTACTACACCGTGGCCCGCTTCCACGAGGACACCGACGACGCCTACGTCAACGGCAACCTCGTCCAGCTCACGCCGCAGGTCGCCGGCACGGTGATCGCGGTGAACGCCGACGACACGCAGATCGTGAAAGCGGGCGAGCCCGTGGTGACGCTCGATGCGGCCGACGCAAAGGTGGCGCTGGCCAATGCCGAAGCCTCGCTCGGCCAGACCGTGCGCCAGATCAGCGCGCTCTATGTCAACAACGACGTGCTCGGCGCCACCGTGCAGCAACGCCAGGCCGACCTGGCCCGCGCCAGGGATGACCTGGGCCGCCGCACCGAGGTGGCCGAATCCGGCGCCGTCGCGGCAGAAGACGTGGCGCACGCCCGCGATGCCGTGAAGTCCGCCGAAGCCGCACTCGAGACAGCCCGCCAGCAGCTAGCCTCCAACCACGCACTGACCGACAAGACGAACGTGGCCGAGCATCCCAGCGTGCAGGCCGCATCCGCCAAGGTGCGCGACGCCTACCTGGCCAACGCCCGCAACACGCTGCCGGCACCCGTAACCGGCTACGTGGCGCGGCGCTCGGTGCAGGTGGGCCAGCGCGTGGCACCCGGCAACCCGCTGATGGCCATCGTGCCGCTCGACGGCGTGTGGGTCGATGCCAACTTCAAGGAAGTGCAGCTCAAGCGCATCCGTATCGGCCAGCCAGTCGAACTGCATGCCGACCTGTACGGCAGCAGCGTGACCTACCACGGCAAGATCGTCGGCTTCTCGGCCGGCACCGGCAGCGCGTTCTCGGCCCTGCCGGCGCAGAACGCCACCGGCAACTGGATCAAGGTGGTGCAGCGCCTGCCAGTGCGCATCCAGCTCGATCCGGCGGAGTTGCGCGAGCACCCGCTGCAGATCGGCCTGTCGATGCAGGTCGACGTAGAAACGCACCAGGCTGCCGGTTGGCACCCGAGCCCGGGCACCGAAGCACCCGGACACACCACCACCTATCGCACCGCCTATCGGACCGAAGTGTTCCAGCGCTACGGCGAAGAGGCCGACCGCGAGATCACGCGAATCATCGCGCTGAACAGCAACGGCAAGTCTGCCGCGGGGCAGCCAGCGCCATCCTCGCAGATTGCACAGCAACCCCAGGCGCCGAAGCGCGCAGCGCAAGCTGCCGGCGCCGCCTCCGGGGGCCTGAGCGGCATCGCGCCGATCGCCTTTCCGCCTCTATTTAACTGACCTATCAGCAAAACAGGCAATATTCCCCGGAGCGCATCATGCAATCCCAAGCCCAGACCTCACTCGTGCCAGCCCCGCTCACCGGCGGCAAGCTCGTGATGGGAAGCTTCGCCGTGGCTCTGGCCACCTTCATGAACGTGCTGGACTCATCGATCGCCAACGTGGCGATTCCGACGATCTCCGGCAACCTCGGTGTGTCGGTCGATGAAGGCACCTGGGTGATCACGCTGTTCGCCGCGGCCAATGCTGTCGCGATCCCGCTGACCGGCTGGCTCACGCAGCGGATCGGACAGGTCCGCCTGTTCGTCGGCGCCATCCTGCTGTTCGTGCTGTCGTCCTGGCTATGCGGCGTGGCGCCCAACCTGACCACGCTGCTCGCCGCGCGCATCCTGCAGGGCGCCGTGGCCGGGCCGCTGATCCCGTTGTCGCAGTCGATCCTGCTGTCGTCGTACCCCAAGGAAAAAGGCGCCACCGCACTGGCGCTGTGGGCCATGACCGCCACCGTCGGCCCCATCGCCGGCCCGGCTCTGGGCGGCTGGATGACCGACAGCTACTCGTGGTCGTGGATCTTCTACATCAACGTGCCGGTCGGCCTGTTCGCGGCCGCCGTCACCTGGGCGATCTACCGCGACCGCGAAACGCCGACGCGCAAGCTGTCGATCGACGTGGTGGGGCTGGCATCGCTGATCACCTGGGTCGCCTCGCTGCAGATCATGCTCGACAAGGGCAAGGACCTCGACTGGTTCAGCTCGCCGGTCATCATCGGGCTCGGCATCGTCGCGCTGCTGAGCTTCATTTTCTTCGTGATCTGGGAGCTGACCGAACCGAACCCGATCATCGACCTGCGCCTGTTCAAGGGCCGCAACTTCCTGGCTGGCACCGTCGCCATCTCGGTCGCCTTTGCGGTGTTCTTCGCCAACCTGGTCGTGCTGCCGCAGTGGATGCAGCAGTACCTGGCCTATCCCGCCGTCAACGCCGGGCTGGCGACCGCGCCGCTGGGCATCTTCGCCGTGCTGCTGGCCCCGGTGCTGGGCAAGCTCCTGCCGAAGTCCGAGTTGCGCGTGCTCGCCACCTTGTCCTTCCTGGGATTCGCGGCGGTGTTCTTCATGCGCTCGCACTACACCACGGGCGTGGATACCTGGACGCTGGTGCTGCCCACTCTGCTGCAAGGCATTCCGACCGGGCTCTTCTTCGTGCCGCTGACGGCCATCATCCTTTCCGGCCAGCTGCCCGAGAAAGTTCCCGCCGCCGCAGGTCTGTCGAACTTCGTCCGCGTGTTCTGCGGTGCGGTGGGTACGTCGCTCGCGACCACCGGCTGGAACAGCCGCGCCATCCTGCACCACGCGCAGCTGGCGGAACAGGCCAGCGTGCACAACCCGCTGTATGCCAGGACGATCGAATCGCTGCAAGCGACGATGGGTTTCACGCAGGGCCAGGCTGTCGCCTACTTCGAACGCGGCCTGAACACGCAGGCCATCATGCTGGGCCTGAACGACATCTTCTGGATCTCGGGCGTGATCTTCGTCACCATCGTGCCGCTGATCTGGTTCACGAAGCCCGCCAGGGGCGGCTCCGCGGCCGCCGCTGCGGCTGCGCACTGAGCGATGGGACGATGCACGCCCCGCAGACATGACAGGATGCCTGACTAAGAAGGCCTAACAAAATGACTTCCTGAGGTGTCGCCAACAGATGATGCAACAGGCGATCTTCAGGAATGCTTCATGGATGGTGGCGAGGCGTTCG
>NZ_JWMA01000076.1 GCF_000812465.1 Cupriavidus sp. IDO
TCAATACCTCGCGCCGTCTCGTCCCAACGCGGCAGGCATCGTAGCTATGCCCTGAAGCCCATACCCGTACAAAAACCGTCGAACACTACGATAAGACTGGCCGTCCGCCGAGGACAGAAGGCGCTTTTTGCTTCCTTTTTGGCGCCGTCAAAAAGGAAGTCGCCCGGTAGGGCGAAATCGGGCCGTCGACCTACGACAGCGCCAAACCGCAGCCACCAACCTCAGACCCACCAGCAGCAGCGGCCCCTCCAAGACCCCAGCCCCGCAAACCGGCGAAGAACCTCTAAAGTCCGGCGTTACGGCTTGCCCAGGTACAGATAGAAGCTATAGTGACCAGCCGCAGCCCGCCCATAGGCGAGGTATAGTGGCCCGACCGGCGTGTCCAGCGCTACAAACAGCGACCCGGATTTGAGCACGCCGGTGGGGCTCCCCGGCACCAGCGGCGCACCCATGCGGCCCGCTTCCAGCGAGAAGCCACCATATACGCCTTCGAGCAAGGACTGCCTGGCCAGCTTGTAGTAGTAGACGGCCCGCACGAATTCGAGATTGGCCCCTATCAACTGCCCGGTACTGTATCCCGACTGCTGCAGGAAGCCTCCCCACTGGAACAGGTCATAGCGCGGCAGCGGATTGCCACCGATATTGCTACCCGCCTTGAAGCCGAAATTGAGCGTGTGCCGGCCTTCCGACCACGCGTAGCTGCCGTCGGCATCGGCCTTGACGTACGCCTGGCTGGCGCCCAGGCCCGGCTCGGAAGCAAAGACATGTGCCGTGGCGGCGTAACCCGAGCGCGGGAAGCTCGTGCTGTCCAGTTGGTCGAGCAGGAGCCGGCCCGTGATGGCGCCGCGCTTGACATAGTCGGGGCCCGGCGAGAGAAAAGCGGGTCCGGTACTAAGGCTTACGTTCTCGCGACCAAACAGCACGCCAAGCCTGGCTTCGCCGTACTTGGTGAACTGGCTGCCGACATCCAGGGCAATGTCATACTGGCGCAGGTCATACGTTGCGATACGGTCTGTGTCGCGGAACACGTAGACGGGACGGCGCTCGAGTTCCACGCGCGGTGCGACAAAGAGGGACTGCCGGGTGTTCAGCGGCTGGTAGAACTCGCTGGTCAGGCTGCTCGTCTGTCCTGCCTGCACATCGGTGCGCCATTCGGCGCCGAGCGAATTGATCCAGGTGCGGCGATGACTGGCCAGCAGGTTGAAATAGGACTCGCCGCGGAAGTCGGTGCTCAGTCCCAGACCAAAGCGCAGGTAGTTCGGCCCGTATGATTTTTCGATGGCGTCAACCGACAGGATCCGCTTGCCGGGCTCCTCGAGAATGCGGTAGTTGACGTATTCAAAATCCCCGGTGCCGAACAGCCGGCTCATATCCTGATCCAGCTCGGCCTGCTGGATGGGCAGGCCGGGCCTGGTCTCCATGGTGGCGGCAGCGAAGTCCGGATTGACGCGCTCCAATGGTGCGAAGCGAATCTCGTCGACTGGCCGCGGATCGGGCGGCGCAACATCCTGCTGGCGTTTGCGCAATGCGGCATAGGCCTGTGGCGGCAGGCCAAGCGGCGCCAGCCGGTCCTCCACCTTGCGTGCGGCGGCCTCGCCGATGGGGATGGTCTTTGGCAGGTGGTCAAAGTCGGTTGCCGAGAAATCGCCCAGCTCGGGCAAGATCAGGATGTCTTCGGGCCTGAGCCGGGCCAGCGAGGCACGCACGTTCTGTTCGGTGAGGATATTAAGCATCTGCCCGGTCACCCCGAGCAGGGAGCCCAATTCTTCGCGCCGCATGAGCGGCGTACCGAGGTTGACGGCAATGATGATGTCGGCGCCCATGGCGCGCGCCACATCCACGGGCAGGTTGTTTGTCAGCCCCCCGTCGACCAGCAGGTGCCCCTCGTAGTCGATCGGCGCGACGACCCCGGGCACCGACATGCTGGCGCGCATGACACTGGCCAGCTCGCCCTCGCTGAATACAACGGCGGTGCCTGTCACCAGGTCGGTCGCTACCGCGCGGTATGGAATCGGCAGGGCGTCGAAATTGCGATACCCCGGCGCACGCGCCAGCCCGCGCAGCACCTTCTCGAGTTGCACGCCGGTGATGGCGCCCTTGGGCAGCACCAGGCTGCCGTCCTTGACGCCAACTTCGGGGGTGAAGAGATTGGTGCGGTCTTCCAGCTTGCGCCGGATGGCAAGATCCTGCCGTGGGGGCCGCTCCCTGAACAGCTCCTTGCTGGACAAGCCGGACACCAGCGCCTCCATCTCGTCCGCGGTGACGCCGGTGGCATAAGCCGCACCGACCAGCGAACCCATGCTGGTGCCCGTGATGCAGTCAACCGGCACGCGCAGCGATTCCAGGACCTTCAACACGCCGATATGGGCAGCGCCACGAGCACCGCCGCCGGACAGCACCAGGCAGATACGGGGCCGGCCGAGGGGAGCGGCAGGAGACTGCGCTGCCGCAAAAGTCGGTGAAAGGAGCGTGATGAATGCGGCGGCCAGTGCACACCCAAGGCGCCTGGGGTGCGCGCGCCTTGACGGGCACGCATCTTCTCGGTGGACTATCCATGCCGGGCACCGATGCTTTCTTGATATCGCTTCGGCATTCATGGGCGGGATTCAAGGAAGCAGATTGCTTCAGGCTAGACCGTAAAACGCCGGGCCGATAGTGGACCAAAGTTGGACCATTGCCACCGGTCTGCGTGGCCGAATGTCAGTCCGTCCTGGATCTGCTGCCGCCTTTTCCCGTCGGCAACGCGATCAGGACGGCCGGATCTTGCGGGTGTGCCTTGCCCTCTTGACCTTGGGAGCCGCTGGTGGCGGCAGGTCCGGCGGCGCCGCAAGTAGTTCGGCCTGCCCCGGCAGGCGCTCGGAACTGGCGCCAGACTGCGCACGGTCAGGCGGCATGACCTGGTGCTTCAAGCTCTCGAGCTGCTCCCACAGTGCGCGCGCCAGCCGGTTCTGCTCCAGCGCGATGGCGCGTACGGCGTCGGGATCGGCAGGAAGATCGGAGGGGGCCAGGACGGCGGGCACGCCGCCAGCGTTTCCGATGCCAAATGACGCATTTGTGCCTGAATCCTGGGGTGCCGCCACATTACCCTTTCTGCTACGCCACTTCGAAACGCTGCACCCGAAGCGGCTCCCGAACCAGCGGGAAAATGCGCTCAAGGATGAGAAGCCCACCAGCGTCGCGACTTCAGACAGCGACCGATCATCGCTATCGATATACCGCTTCACCAGGTCCTCCCGCACGCCGTCGACGATAGCCAGGTAACTGTCGCCGTGCTGCGCGAGGCGGTTATATACGGTCCTGCGACCGACGCCCAGATGCTGCGCCACGCGATCCACTGAACAGGTGCCCGACGGCAGTAGCGTGATGACGAGCTTCCTTACCTTGTCGGACATCGTCGCGTTGGACTGAGCCAGCATCGCATCCAGGTAACGGCGCACCTGCTGCGCCATGACCGGATCGTAAGCCGGGATCGCGACTTCAAGATCGGCCGCCTGGCACACAAGACCATCAAAATCCTGCCTGAACAGAACCGGGGCCCCAAACACCCGCGCGTACATGGCGAGGCTGGCGGGAGCGGAATGCGTGAAGCAGATAGTACGAGGCCGCCACGCGGCGCCGAGAAGCGTGCTCAGCGTTCTGTGCAAGACGCCCAGCACCAGTTGCATTGCCTGCCGCATGGAGCCGGCGTAGCCGGCGAGCAGGTCCTCGCGGATGATGACGATGCCCTCCGCTTCCTCGATGCGCATGTGGAGCGCTTCATTCTGCAGCCGCAGGTAGTGCGACACCGAGTCGAGCGCCTTGCGTAGCGTAGGCTGCTCCTGCATCACAAAACCGAGCGGCCCAAGGTTGGAGAGCTGCCGGGTCTCCGCCATGCGCAGGCCAAGATCCTCGATGCCCGCGGCCTCGGCCGATGCCTCCAGCAGGCGCCCCGCCGCCTCGGCCGGAATCATGGTGTCCGGGGCCAATAACGCGGACCGGTCAATGCCGGCGTCACGCAAGTGCCGATAGGGGTCGATCCCAACGGATCGCGCCACCTTGACGTAGTCGGTCAGGGCGGCGCTGCGAACCAAGTAGGCCATAAGGTTTTCCCGTACTACCCAATATGTAAATTCAAACTCCCGGGATGTCAAATTGCCAATCCGCCCGTCTCCGATACTTGCCTCCAGACACACGAGGCGCGCATACGCAGCACGCCATCCGAGACAGTCAAGGAGACGAGTCATGAGCAATAAGACGAGCGGTACCGCTACGCCGGTCTGCGATCACCTGCGCGCAACCGGCCACTGGAATCCGGCCTGGGATCCCGTCGCGGAACTGGATCCCGCCTGGACAGAGAAATTCATGGCAATGGGCGCGCACACGGTGATGTCGGGCGTGCTGGAGCCGAAGGTGCTCGAATTCATCGCCATCGCGGTGGACGCGTCCTGCACCCATATGTACGCACCGGGCACGCGCCGTCATATCCGCAAGGCGCTCGAACTGGGCGCCACCGGGGCAGAAATTGCTGCCGTGCTGCAGGCGGTGAGTGTGCTTGGCATCCATACCAGCAGCCTGGGGGCACCAATCCTTCTGGAGGAACTGGCGGCCATCGAGCAGGCCAGGACGACCAGCACCCAGGCTGCCGCCTGAGTGCCAATCCGCGATCCCCCAATCCCCCAATCACTTCACTCACGAACATCATCGAGGACGACAAGCCATGCATTTCCCAGACGACTCCCTGCTGCCCGAAAACCAGGAAAAACTCGTGATCCAGGTCGCGCCGTACGGGCCGCAGTGGATCCCCGGCGACTCGGACGATATCCCGGTCACGATGGACGAGCAGATCCAGAAGGCGGTCGACTGCTACAACGCCGGCGCCACCGTGCTGCACGTGCATGTGCGCGAGGCCGACGGCAAGGGCAGCAAGCGCTTGTCCATGTTCAACGAGATGCTGGCCCGCCTGCGCGAAGCCGTGCCCGGGATGGTGCTGCAAGTCGGCGGTTCGATTTCGTTCGCGCCGGAAGACGAAGGCCAGGCGGCCAGGTGGATGAATGACGACACGCGTCACATGCTGGCTGAACTGGATCCCCGTCCAGACCAGGTGACGGTCGCGATCAACACCAGCCAGATGAACGTGATGGAGTTGATGACCGAGGCCGATATTGCCGGCACCTCGCTCACCAGCCCGGCGCTCCAGGCCGCCTACCGCGACATGATCGTGCCGTCCAATCCGTCCTGGCACGAGGAGCACATCCGGCGATTGGTTGCCAGCGGCATCCAGCCGCATTTCATGCTGGGCCATATTGCTTCATTGGAGACGGTCCAGCGCCTGATCCGTCGGGGCATCTACACGGGCCCGTTGATCCTCAACTACGTGGCCATCGGCGGCGGTGCTGCCGGCTTGCATCCAGCCGACATGCTGGAGTTCGCGCGGCGCACGCCCGATGGGGCCGTGCTCACGCTGGAAACCCTGAATCGCAACGTAGTGCCAATGAACACCATGGCCATCGCGCTGGGCCTGCACGTGCGCGTCGGCATCGAGGACACGCTGTTCGGCCCGGACGGGGAACGCGCGACCTCGGTGCAGCAGATCGAGAAGATGGTGCGCATTGCGCGTGAGCTCAATCGCGACATCGCCACTGGCGAAGATGCCCACCGCATCTATCAGATCGGCACCCAGTGGAAATCCACGGATGACACGCTGAAAGCCCTGGGCATGGCGCCCAACCGTGCGCCAGCGCAGCGCGGTGTTCCTGTGCGCAAGGTAGCGTAAGCCGGTGAGTCCCGGACGGACTGCGGCAGCGTACCGTATTTCGTCCGGCACACGACAAATGATCCTGCGGCCTGGAGACCTCTGATGTTCTGGAAAAAAAGCCCCTCTGCCGTTCTGGCAACGTTGTTGACGATCCACCTGCTTGCGCATATCGACCGCAACATGCTGCTGGGCTTCTCGCCGCAAATCATCAAGGATCTGGCGATCAACAATGCGCAATATGGATTCCTGGTCGGCGCGGTCTGGGTGCTGAGCTTCGGCGTCATGGCAATGTTCATGGGCACGCTCGCGGATCGCTTCAGCCGGACGCGGATCATCGCGGCCGGCGTGCTGATCTGGAGCGCCTGCACCTGGGCGTCTGGCCACGCCCAGACCTTCGAGCAAATGGCGATCGCGCGCTTCTTTGTCGCCAGCGGCGAGGCGGCCCTCGTGCCAGCCGCGGTGGGATTGCTGGCCGAGCTGTTCTCCGAGAAGCGTCGCGGCACGGCGATGGGCTTGTTCTTCATGGGCATCCCCCTGGGTATCGGCTGCAGCTTCCTGCTGGCCGGCACCATTGGTGCCGCGCACGGCTGGCGCACAACCTTTTATGCCCTGGGCGTGATCGGTGTCGCCATTGCCGTACCGCTGGCCTTGCTGAAGGAAGATCGCGGCCAGCTCGCACCGCAGGAGGTGGGTGCCCCCGCCCTCAAACAAGTGCTTGCAGTACTTCGACTGATCAGGGGGCATCGCGCGCTTCGCTTCACCATCGTTGGCTTCGTGCTGACGCACATCGCCTTCGCCGGCCTCTCCTTTACGCAACTGTGGATGGTGAACGAGCGCGGCATGGATGCCGCCGGCATCGCCACCCGCATCGGCGCGCTGCAACTGGTGTTCGGCACGCTGGGCTCGGTGGTGGGTGGCGTCCTCAGCGACCGCGTGGCGCGCAAACTACCTGGCGGACATGCCACGTTCATGACGTTGCTGATCGTCATCTGCGCACCATTGGTCATCGCCTATCGTTTCGCCCCTGCCGGCTCCGCCCTGTTCTACATCGGCATGTGCGTGGGCTTCTTCCTGCCGCTGGCACTTTACGGCCCGGCCAATGCAGCTATCACGAGCATGGCGCCGCAGAAGATGCGCTCGACGATCTCTGGCTTCACGATGCTATGCATCAATGTCTTCGCGATCGCGATTGGCACCGTGGCCGTCGGCGCTGCGACAGATTATCTCGTCGCGAATGGCAGCACTGCGCCGCTGACACGCGTACTGCTGACCACCGACGTGCTCGCTATCGCTTCAGCACTCTTCTTCGCGCTGGCCGCGCGCGCGTCGTGTAAGCAGCCGGCCATCGACATTCACCCCCTGCAAGCCACAAGGTAAGGAATCATGAAGCAGAATCAAGGGAAAAATCTCCAAGGGCGAGTCGCCCTGGTCACTGGCGCCGGTCGCGGCATGGGTGGCGCTATCGCGATCGACCTCGCCGGGGCGGGTGCGCACGTCGTGATCTGTGACATCGACATGCCCGCACTCGAGCAAACGCGCGTGGCGGTGGAAGCGGCCGGTGCACAGTGCCTCGCGCTGCGCTGCGACGTGTCATCGAGGATTGAAGTCGACAGCATGTTCGCCGCTATCGTCAAACGCTTCGGCACATTGCACATCCTGGTCAATAACGCTGCGCTCGTGCCAAACCGGCCAATCGACATCGAGCGCCGCAACAAGCATTACGCCTATATCACCTCCCCGGTGCCACGCCAGTCTCTGAGCTTTACCAGCAATATGAGTGACGAAGACTGGCATCGTTACTGGGACGTCAACGTGCATGGCCTGTTCTATTGCACGCGCGAAGCGCTCACGCTGATGGAACCTCAGCGAAACGGCAAGATCATCAACATCGCATCGATTGCCGGCTTCTCGGCGATGAGCGCGCACAGCCCGAATTACTGCGCGACCAAAGGCGCGGTAATCGCCTTCACCAAATCGGTAGCCGCTGAAGTGGCCGGTGCCAATATTTTTGTCAATGCGATGGCTCCAGGGGGTGTGGCAACCCCAGAATTTACGGAGTATTTCGAGAGCATGGATGAGGCAAAGCGCAACCAATTCTGGCAAGTATGTCCGGCCGGACGTCTGGGGTCGATGCATGAATACGCATCAACCGTAACCTACCTGGCCGGCGATCATTATCTGATCGGCCAAGTGATCAGCCCCAACGGTGGAGTTGTGATCTGACCGCACGCGCCGCACGTCGCGGCACGATCTGCGGCGTGTCGAGCAGACTGGTCAGACTATATGGCGGAGCCTTCCGCGTTTCCCGAAGGATCTGGCCAAAGCAGAATAACGAGCCTCAGAAAAAATGGGACAGACATCATCGCGAGCCCTCAAGTCGGCAAATGCCGTGGTGGATGAGGAGTTCCCGAGAACGCGACAGTAAGTAAGAACCACAACACCGACAGCGGAGGCAGGCAAAGCGAAGCGGCACAAAGCAGCCGGACCTTTCAGCACTAAAACGGCAGAAGCTCCGCAATTTGAACCGTTCGCGCTTGTGCCCCTGTGCGATCCGAAGCGCAACACTGCCCGTGGTACGACTACGGGTTCAAGATTGCGCTGCGAGGAATCCGTGATGATTGCCCCGCTCAGCCGTCCCTGTATTGGGCTCCACCATCGGCGTCAACCACGACACCGCTCAGATAAGAGGCACGATCAGACGCCAGGTAAACGACCAGATCTGCGATTTCCTCCGGTCGGGCGGCACGTCCGAACGGCAGGTGCTGGAGCATTTCCTCCCACCGCGACTCGTCCCCGAACTTCTGGAGCGCGCGCGCCTTGTAGAGCGAGATCAGACGATCTGTCCTTGTTGGGCCGGGATTCACCCCAACGACTCGCACGCCCCGCGTCGTGGCGAAAGCGCCGACCGCACGCGTGAATGTGGAAAGTGCGGCATTACCGACCGATCCGCAAAGGTAGTCATAGCGCGGCATCCTGGCGGCAATGCCGATTACGTTCACGATGACGCCCCGACCGCGCGCCATCATTTCCGGAAGGGCCTGGCGCGTCGTATCAATGTAACCATGGACCTTGAGATCCCAAGCGGTGCGCCACTGCTCGTCGCTTAGCGAAGTCAATCCCCCGCCGGGGATCGCCCCGGCGTTGTTGACGAGGATGTCGGCGCCTCGGAGCTGCTCGGCGAGCGCTTGCCGCCCCTCGGGGCGCGACAGATCTGCGCAAAGCGCCTTTACGCCGATGCCTTCCCTGTCCCGCAATGCAATTCGCGCTTCGTCCACGGAAGCTTGGGTACTGCCGGCGACGATGACCTGGGCACCTTCGACGACAAATGCCCTGGCGCAGGCCAGACCGATGCCACGTGTACCGCCGGTGATGAGTACCGATTTTCCCGCGAGGTGTAGGTCCATTTCTCTTGTCCCCGACGCTGGCGTTCAACCGCAGAGAGGAAGTCAAACACAGTCTCATTGATCGTTGACCGTCTCGATCTTCGCCGGCATATGAATCTCGATCAGCTCGCAGTCATCCGACCACCCCACGACTGTGTGTCGTATGCCGGGTGGCTGCACCCAACTCGATCCCGCGACGAGGCGGTGACGCCCAACGCCCTCAAATTCGGTCTCGAACCAGCCCTTGAGGCAGTAGACCATCTGGAACTTCAGGTTGTGGTGGTGTTGCAGGCTCAGCTCGGGGCGGAAGGGAGCAATCATTCGGATCACATGGGCCTCTACCATTCCGCCTGACGCATCAGCGACTCCCAAATCCCGATAGGCGGAGTAGCCGCGCAGGCCTCCGGTCTTGAAGTCCGCCTCCTTCAGGTGACTGACGACAAAGCGCTGCTGACTTGATTGCAGTTCGGTTGCCATGCTGCCCTCGCCAAGTTATGTGTTTGGAACACAACGGAACGCGCATTTCTGATTGAGATAAGGTGCCACCTGTGCCGAAAAGCCGAGACCCGGAAGCCCGGCAAGAAAGGCTAACTTCCGGCGCCCCCTACTGGCTCGCGATCGTCGCCCCGTACAAGAGATGGCATTCCGCTGCCGGCGGAACCCGCCAACAGCAAGCCGAATATGACCATCAGGGCGGCGACCTTGGCCCCTGAATTCGATATGGTCACGCCCCTCGTATCGAGACTGCGACGACGACTATGATCCTGCTTCAGGATTACTCAGTACGCCATCGCACAGACAGGCGAGCACCATGGTAGCGGGGCGACATTCGCTCGGGGCACGACTTGACGCGAACCCTGAGTCGGACGGCCCGCTTCCGCGGCTATCTGATCCGAAGTGGAGGAGGTTTGCCTGCCGCACTGCTGACGCTCGTCACGCCCGCCTGGCGGCGCTAATATCAATCTCGACGGCGCGATCGTCGACGCGTTCGACGTCTCCTTCATTGCTCTGAACCCGGAGAAGCAAAGTGCCATACGTAACGTCCGACGGTGTTTCGATCCACTACGAGCTCAAGGGCCAGGGTTCGCCCGTGCTTCTTCTGGCGGGGCTTGCGGGTGTGGGCGCGTCCTGGGGCCCACAGATCAATCTCTTCGCCCAGCATCACCAGGTGATCGTACCTGATCACCGCGGTACGGGCGCTTCCGAGCACACTGCACACGACATGACGATTGCGCAACACGCGCGGGACATGGCGCGGGTCATCGAGGCGGTCGGACGCGGGCCAGTCCACGTGGTCGGCTCCTCAACCGGGGGCGCCATCGCACAGTTGCTGGCGATCCATCACCGCGAACTATTGCGTAGCGCGACGATTGTCTCTTCGATTGCACGCGCGGACGCGTTCTACCGTCGACAATTCGACATGCGGCGACGCATGCTGACCGATTCCGGCCTGCGCGCGTCCACCGAGGCAAACGCACTGTTCCTCTTCGATCCGAAGTTCATTCGCGAGTACCCGGAGCAGGTCCAGGCTTGGGTGAACACTTCATCGGCTCGCACATTCGAACCTGAGATCGGCTTTGCCCGGATCGACATGATCGTGGAGCACGACGCCTTCGATGATCTTCCGTCGATCGCGACGCCGACGCTGGTGCTGGTGGGCGAGCGCGACTTCTGCGCCCCGCCGTACTTCTCCTCGGAGCTTGCAGAGCGGATTCCGGGAGCCGAGTTTGCCATCCTGGACGGTGGTCACTTCATCTTCCTGGAGAAGCCCGAACTACTGCACGATACCGTTGAGGGCTTCATCGCCAAGCACGAGCGATGATCAGCTCGGCTCGGAAGGCCGGTGCTTCCCGTTAGGGCCGGTGCGAGCTGGCCGTTATCCGGCCGCGCGCTTCAGGAAAGATCCTCCACCCGGTCCCGTTGCGAGCGGATCTCCTCCGGACTCAGGACGATATAGCCCAGTGCCTTCAGCAACTGCACCGCCTCGAGCTCCGCGTCGAGATACACCGTACGTTCCGGATGGCGCGAGCGTGGTGCAGGTGGCAGCCACGAGGCACCGGTGTGCGGCTCGGACGCCAGCTTGCTGTCGGACCAACGGGTGGTCAGGATGCGGCAATGCTCCAGGTTGGGCTTCCAGGAGACATCCACGGCGGCATTGAACCTGGCTGTACAGAGCCGCAACTGCTTCAGCGCTCTCAGCCAGTTGACGAATGCATCGCGCTCCGATGGCTGGTAACCCTTCAGCAAGGTATTGAGATGATCCTGCGCGGTGGCTCCCCCGGCTGCGCGGTCATCTTCGAGCAGGGCAATCTCGAGCGCCACGCGTTGGCGGCCGTCCTGGTCATAGATCGCGCAATCGCTGTCCAGCACGCCTTCGCGCAGCAGTTCGCACAGCAATGCCCAGGCCCTTGGATTCTTGTCGAGCCGGCCATCGAGGGTCGGATCGATCTGGCTGAGGATGTCCGGGATGGAACGCTCCTGATCCAGGTGGACGGCCAGTGCGAATGCCATGGCGTTGGCCGATGGCCTGCCATTGCGTGCCAGCATCTGCAAGGATGCCTCCCGGAGCTCACGGATTTCCGCCGCGGTATCCACGGCATGCGTCCATGCATAGTCCTCCAGGCTTGCGCACAGCTTGCGAGCGGCCCTGGCCATCTGGCCGGCCAGCGTCTGGATAAAGCCAGTGCAAAGGGCGCAGTGGCACTCCTGGCGGCCAGCATGCAGGAAGCCGGCGTATAGCCGTTCCTGATGCCCGCAGTGCCCGCATTCAAGCGAAAATCCGCCTTGCCGCGCGGGCCGCTGCGTGGCGAGCAGTCCATCGACCTGGTAGTGCGCCTGTCCGTCGCAGCACGGGCAGATCCATCGCAGCTTGTGCGCGCCGTCGCGAGGTGCCACCGCGCGGTCGAACTGGCGCTCCATGACGCTGCGGGGAATGCCCTGCGCCCGCCCGACCACGTCCGCGCAATAGCGCCAGTAGCAGTATGAGTGGGCCGCGGCGGCCGCCTCCGGTGTGAGGCGCTGCAACTCCGGCAGCAAGCGGGAGCTGCGCCGGATATCGTCCGTCATCCCGTCGATCAGCGCCTGGCCGCCGGGCATGACTGCCTCAAGGGCGGCGCGGCTCTGTTCCAGGAAATCCGGTACGTAGACGCGGCGGATGAAATCTTCGTTCTCGAGCCAGAACAGATGCCCGGGGAGGGTTTCCAGGGCCTCAACCCCTTCCCTGACATCGGACATGCCCGGGCAGGCGAGAAACGTGAACGGCTTACTGAACAGGAAGGTGTCTGTCATGTTGTCGTCAACGGAGTATCCCGCCCACGAGCGTCCAACACGCCCCGTGTGCGATGGTCTCACCCCGTGACTCAGCCAAGGCAAACACACGGCCGGCGCAATGCCGCTGGCGCGATCCGTGCCGGGGACTTTCCCCTTCTTTTTTTCAGATCGGACGAGATCTGGGGCAGATTTGCATCTGCCACATGGACAGCATAGGCGACGCTGCCGCATCCTTACAAAGGAATCGAGGTGGGCCTAATGATGAGAGGGTTTTGCCCTGATGCCTCGACGCCATCGTGCCGGCTGCCTCAGGCCCGTTCAATAAGATTAATGTCAGATCTAAAAATGTTTGCGAGCCTCGGGCGCCAGCTGCAGCGCCATGTTCGCCGCCATGGCCGATTCGCCGACCTTATACGGCCGCGACGGCTGCACCACTGACGGCAGACTCCGCCACACGGTTTCTGCCGGCGCGCTTCGCCTGGTATAGCGCCTCGTCTCCCGCCCGCAGGAGCGCGCGCAGCTCGCCGAATGTCCGGTTGCCGCCCGCGTCGGGCGTATCCGTCACCACGCCGATGCTGATCGTCAGTTCACCCAGGGCGCTGTCGGGATTCTCGATGTGCAGGTTCTGGACGGCCGCACGAATGGTATCCGCGACGGCTGCCGCGCCCGCGGCGTCGGTGTTCGGCAGCAGCACGGCAAACTCCTCGCCGCCATAGCGGCCGGCAAAATCGCCCGGGCGGCGGATATGCCGCTGGATGCAGTCGGCCACCGACGCCAGCGCGTCGTCGCCGGCCAGGTGGCCGTAGCGGTCGTTGAACTGTTTGAAGTGGTCGACGTCGAGCATCAGCAGCGAGAAGGGCTGGCCATGGCGCCGCGCGCGCCGCCATTCGACATCGGCGGCGTCATCCAGCGCGCGGCGGCTGCCCAGGCCGGTCAGGCCATCGGTGTTCACCATCAGGCGCAGGTGGCGCTCCATGTCCATGCGGCGGCGCCATTGGCGCGAAAGCAGCACCGACAATGCGATGACCAGGATATCCACGACCGCAATCAGCGAAGAGAACAGCCATGCGCGCGTTTTCCACGCCGCCAGCACGTCGTCGAGCGACAGGCCCACCACGACGATCAGCGGGTAGCCTGGCATCCGCCGGAAGCTGTACAGCCGCTGCACGCCGTCAAGCGCGGCCATGCCAACGAAGGAACCGCGCTCGCCATGAAGCAGCGGCGTAAACGAGTCGCTGTGCGAGATGTCGCGCCCGATCGACGCATCTTCATATGGCCGGCGCATGACGATGATGCCGTCGGTGCGCACCAGCGTGAGGGTGCCGCCCGAGCCCAGGCTCATGCCGTCGAAGAGCTTGCGGAAATAGTTGACCCGCAGTGTCCCGACGACGATGCCGGCAAAGCTGCCGTCCGGCGTCGAAATCCGGCGGCTGATGCCGATGGACTTGCTTTCCGGCGTCATGCGCGGCTGGAACGGACGGCTGACAAACACGCCGGCATTCGGGGAGGTGAGGTGTACCTGGAAGTAATCGCGGTCCGCCACGTTCACCGGCCGGGGCGGCCACACGCGGGAATCCAGCACGAGATTGCCGAGGGCGTCCGTGGCGAGCAGCGACCCCATATCCTCGGCATTGCTGGACCGGTCGAACAGCACCCGTTGCCGCACAGACGGCGCCAGCGCCATGATCCGCGGATCCTGCATGGCGTCCATGACGCCGAGGATGGACAGCTCATAGACCTGCAGGTTGCGCGTGATGCTGCGTTCCAGGGTCAGGGCGAGGTTGGACGAGGCTTCACTGGCATTCTCGAGGGCATCGCGCCGCATCTGCAGGAGGGCGAAGGCCCCTAGCCCCGCGATGGCGGCAGCCAGCATGATGCTGGCCGCGACGATCATCGCAGGCGGATTGAAGCTGGCGCGAAGGCCTGTTCCTCGTGCGGGGTGGGGCATCTGTTGCGGGCTGCCGTTTCGATAGCGCGTATTGTAGTTCCTGCGCTCATGGCCGGACGGCTGTCGGGGGGAAGGTCCGCCTGGCTATGGCAAATGTCTGCCGGGTAGCGTCGGCGCCGGCCCGCGCGCGCCGAGCGGGCGCGGGCTTCGCGCAGTTTCCTTGCCGGGCCTTGCCGCCATGGTGCGACTGTCGCGCAGCCCCGGGTAGCCCTTGCCGCGCGGCGCAGTGGCGAATGCGCCGATCCTGACTTCCTCGCCCATCCCTCCTGCAACCTGCTGGCCCTGAGCGGCTCCCGATGCGGTAGCCAGCACGGCCATTGCCATCAGGGAGAACGAGAGGATCTGTTTCATGGACGTTTCTGCTTTTTGTGTTGTAGGACGCGCGGCGGCGTTGGCGCCGCGGCGTCAGTCAGGTGGGGGAGGATAGTTCAACCGAATTTCCATGAATGTAATCGATTGTTAATGGCCGAGCATAAAGCGTGCTACGCCCGCCGCGGGCGCTGTCGCGGCGTTGCGCGGTCCCCGCTGACAGAGACCGCACTGCCATCTCTGTCTTAACGAGGCTGGGGCTGGAAAACCTGACCCGGGAAATAGCCGTAGTGGCAAGCCGAACGCCGACGTCACCGGCGTCATTCCGGGGCTCCCCGGGGTTGGCTGGTGGCTACCCGGCTAAAATGTAGGTGTGTGAACCCAGATCGGCTTGCCTTGATGGAACGGCAGGTCGAATGCATCTTCGCGCAAGATATGTCAGCGGTTGTCTGATGCAGACCGGCGAAACGAACGCCGCCACGCTGCCAGCCGGCTGCCTGTCTCGCGCACTAATCTGGAACTGGAATGATGAAGACGACAATCTCGATCATCGCGTTCGTCCTGGCTGCCCTCAGTTTGTCGGCGCACGCGAGCCTGAGCGCCGATGCCCATGCCTTCAAGGAAAACGTGAAGTCGGCGGGGAAGCAGGGCGGGCATGCCGTGCGCGATGGCGCGAAGGCGATTGGCCACGGCGCCAAGGAGGCCGGCCACGCCGTTGCTGATGCAACCAGGCACGGCTATCACGCGACGAAGAAGGCGGTAACCGGGCACGAATAGGTCATCAGACAACTTATGAGATGGGTGTCGGGGGAAGGAGGACGAAGGATTCAGCGCTTGCCGGAGCGAGGGGTGCCATTGCTGCACGTAGATTGAAGCAATGGACTTCCATCAGGAGGCAATCATGAAACACAGCTGCTATCTCATTGCCATCGCAGCCGGCGCCGCGGCGTTATCGGTTGCGCAAGGGGCACTCGCCCGGGAATACGTGGAAGGGCAGGCGCCAGCCTATGTCGAGCCGGCGCATCGTCCGCCCCCGCCGCGTCATGTGCCGACCGGTTGGCATGGGGATCGCTACTACGACGGCCATCGTTGGTGGGAACGCGAGGAATGGAATAAGCGCCATCACCACCACGACGATAATCATCGCCATGATGATGATCATCATCATTAAGCCGACTGAATCGGCGTAGCTGCGAGCCGCGGATAACAGCCACGAGTGTGCGTCCCGGATTGACCTCCCGGGGCGGCTTTTCCGGTTCCTGAGCGGTCGTTCGTCCCCTGCGGAGGCGGAAGCTTCAAATGAAGGGGGATCACGAATGGCCGCTTATGCGGTTGTCTCTGCTTTACCCCTGACCGGGTATCAAGAGGTGCGCGCGAGTAAGCGAATGCATCGGAAAGGTGCGTTGGCTTCGATGGGGCATGCCTCGGCACACCAGATCCCGTTTTTTACCTACGCTAACAGTAGCGTCGGCTTACTGGCGCCATTTGGGCGGCTCTCGAGAAGCCGGCTACCGCGCAACCCACTGAACCGCTTGCTACGAAAATGCCGGCCGCTTCTGGTAACGGTTCCGAGGGCAGCGACCGAACCCTGCTGTATTTCGGTTGGCTGACCCTGCTCATCGCTCTGGCAACGCCGGCCGGTGCCCTGGTTGATATACAGACGTCGTACCTGCTCAAGAACCAGTTGCAGGCGACAGCGACGCAGATTTCGGTATTCCGGCTGGTGACGGGCATCCCCGTCTACGTTGCGTTCGTTTTTGGCCTCGCCCGCGACCAGTGGAACCCGCTGGGATTGCGGGATCGCGGCTTCTTCCTGATTTTCGCTCCGGTGACCGCATTGGCATTCATCTGGATGGCGTTTTCAGGCTTCTCATACGCGGCACTGGTCACCGGGATGCTGCTGGCCATGCTGTCGTCCCGATTTGTCGCCGCAGCCTATCAGGGCTTGATCGCTCTGGTGGGCCAGGAGAAGCTCATGTCCGGGCGCCTGAGCGCCCTGTTGAACGTGGTCGGCTCCGTCCCGGTTGTTATGGGCGCGTTCGCCTCCGGGTATATCTCCGATCATCTTGCCGCGAAGGAAGCCTTCTTCCTGGTGGCGATGGCCGCTTCACTGATTGCCGTGTTTGGGCTCTGGAAGCCCGTTTCCGTCTTCGGCCATATCTACGAAAAGCCGCGAGCCAGGGGCACGGATCTGGTTGGGAATGTCAGGCGGCTGGTGAAGCATAAGGCTGTCTATCCGGCGGTTCTGATCTGCTTTCTGTGGAACTTTGCGCCAGGAGCGGCCACGCCGCTGCAGTTCTATCTGACCAATACGCTGCATGCATCGGATTCCGTTTACTCGTACTACAACGGGATCTTTGCCGCTGCGTTCATCCCGACATTCTTGCTGTATGGCGTTCTGTGCAAGAAAGTAGCGCTGAACAAGTTGCTGTGGTGGGGAACGATCGTCGCAGTGCCGCAGATGATTCCGCTGGCATTCATCCACTCAGCCAATCTCGCGCTTGTCTTGGCGGCACCGATCGGGCTGATGGGCGGTGTCGCCACGGCCGCATACTTCGATCTGGCGATGCGCTCCTGTCCGCCAGGCTTGCAAGGAACCCTGATGATGCTGGTGGATGGCGTTCTCGCGCTCTCGGCGCGTGCGGGCGATCTGTTGGGCTCATGGATCTATAACAGCAGCCCGACGCACGGTTTCACATATTGTGTGATCGCGACGACCGTGGTGTACGCGCTGATCCTGGCACTGATCCCGCTGACGCCGAAAGCAGTGATCGCTACCAGGGATGGAGAACCAAATCCGGAGGTCGACGCCGCGGTGCTGAGCGAGATCCGGGAACCTGAGCGTACATAGACCCCGCGACCCGGGCGGGAGCGGCCCGGTTGATGGCCAGCCCCGAGGAGGCCAAGCTCCTCGGCAAACTCGAGGAGTTTATCGTCTACCTCGACAACAACCGGCACTTCATCGTGAACTACGGTGACCGCTACTGCCTTCCAGTTTCGACGGAGTGACGGGAAATACCGAGAGGGGAAATGGGAAGTGACCCCTGGGATGTCTGTCTCTTCGATGGCCTTCTCACTGCCCCGTTCAGCGCCCGCTTCAACCCTCCCCGACTTGTGCTTCCTAGCCGAACGCAGCGTCAGGCCCGCCAGCACTACGACGACTGCGGGGGTCTCGACCGTGATGAAAAGATTATGGATCAGCAGGAGTTGGAGAGGCGCGAGGCATGGCAGAGGGCTAGCGGAGGCCTGCCCGGCTCAGCGGCTGGCCAGGCGGTTCTGCACTTCGCGCGCCCCCAGCCTGGACATGTCCTCATTGATCTCCTCGAAGACCACCTTCTGTACTTCTTTGCCCAGATGCTCGCGCAGCATGCCCAGGAACTTTGGCGAGGCGGCGAGCCGCAGTTTGTCATAGCGCTGTTCGGTGCGCGCCTGCTCGAGATACTGTGTCAGCATGCGGGCGAACTCGTCACGCTCCTTATCGGCCTGATCGACCCGCGTCGCCATCGAATGCATGGGCTCGCCCTTGCCGGCAAAGCGCCCCTGCGCATCGTCGCGCAGCTCGCCGTCCTTGGCCCGGCCAAGCGGATTGACAAAGTCCTGAATTTCTTCCATGTCCCTTTCCATTCCATGCGCCTGGAAGATCCGTGCATGGGTGCTATCTGCGGCTAGCGTCCAGATTGTCGTCATCGTTTGCTCCTTTTGTGGCGGCAGTAGCGATGTAACAAGGATAGGCCTGGGCCTTACGATCGTCCCGGCAGTTTTGTAACGCCGCGTCGGGGCAGGCAGCGGCATGGATCGTTGCGCCCGCCGTGGCGCAGGTGATGTGTCGGAGAGAGGGCTCGAAAAATCCGCTTCTGAGCAGGGCGTTACCTGGGGGACACTAAGATTCGCCCTTATGCGCTGCAGCGGGGAGCCGCGGCGGCCGCCGGGTTCGCCGCTTGCCGCTGCCCGCGTATTCCGGAGCACCTCCCTTGCGCTATCATCCGGCCCATCTGGTCCACAGCAAACGACAGGAGCAGCCCATCATGCGACACATCGGTCAAACCGTCTCATTCACCCGTCCCGACGGCCAGTCGGTCAACGGATACCTTGCCAGGCCGGATCTCACCGACGGCGCGCCGGCCATCATCGTCGTCCAGGAGTGGTGGGGCCTGAACAACCAGATTCGCGGCGTGGCGGACCGCCTTGCGCGTGCCGGCTACTACGCGCTGGTGCCTGACCTCTACCGCGGCGCCAGCACGGTCGCGCAGGAAGAGGCCCACCACCTGATGTCCAAGCTGAACTTCGGCGATGCCGTGGCGCAGGACATTCGCGGCGCCGTGCAGTACCTCGGCACCCTGAGCAGCCGCATCGGCATCACCGGCTTCTGCTGGGTGGCGCGCTGACGCTGCTGTCGCTGAACGCCATCCCCGAACTGAAGGCAGGTGTGCCGTTCTACGGCATGCCGCCACTGGAAGCCATCGACCCCGCCAATATCAAGGCGCCGGTGCTCGTCCACTCGGCCACGCAGGACGCGTTCTTTGCGGCCGAGGACTTTGACAAGCTCGAGGAGAAGCTGCGCGCCGGCGGCGTCGACGCGACGTTCCACCGTTACCTCGCGCACCATGCTTTTGCCAACGAGGAAGCCATCGGCGACGGACGCATCGCCGGCACCCAGTACGACGCCGCCTGGGCGCAGGTCGCCTGGGACCGCACGCTGACGTTCTTCGCGCGCCACCTCTGGCGCTGATCATCGCCAGCCGGGAAGCATCCCGGCCGCGGCCAGGGCGACTCCGGATTTTCCATCATCGAGTCACTGGATCGCGTTGCGGACAGTGCCGCCAGGGCCTCCGTAGGCCGATGTGTGACCGGGAGGCAAACAGCCGCTCTGAGGAGCGCCAGATAGAGAGGGGACACTCGGGTTTCCTCTGCCGGAGCCAGTCCCTGCCTACATCACGCGCCCGAACCACCACAACGACAGCAGCCCCGCGCACGTGGCCAGCAACGCCCCCAGCGCGGCAAAGAACGCAGTAATTTCAACCTGTTCGCTCTTGCCAAGCGCCAGCCGCGTATTGAGCGTCCGGTACACCTTCTTCAGTTGCGCGGCATCCTTAAGCCGGAAATACTCTGCCCCCGTCGCATCGGCGACTTCCTTCAACACCTTCTCATCCAGCCTGACGCGCGCCGACCAGCCATCGACCGAAAGCACCACACCCTCGGTCGTGCCAACCCCGACGGTATAAACGCGCACGCCGTGCGCGGCGGCAAGTTGCGCCGCCTGTGTCGCGGCCGGGCCGGTGTTGCTTTCACCGTCGGAGAACAGGACGATTGCCCCGGAGGGATAAGAGCCGGGCGTCACGGCTTCGCCACTGCGGGAAGCGTCCGGCTGTTGCAGCGGCGTAGTGTCGCCGTTCATGAGGCGCTCGGCGTCACCAGCCGTCTGCGGCAGCAGCGTCGTCAGCGCGACGAGCAGGCCATTGCCCAGCGCGGTGCCGCCTTGCGGCTTGAGACGGTCGATCGCAGTGGCCGCGGCATCCTTGCTGCGGCTGGGCGCCTGTGCCACGGCGGCAGTGCCGGCCATCGCGACTACCCCCACGCTGACGCCCGCGGGCAGTGCGTCGAGCAGAACCTTGGCCACTTGCTGAGCGGCGCGCAAGCGGCTGGGCTGGATATCCTGCGCGCGCATGCTGCCGGACAGATCGATGACCAGGACCACGGTCTCGATCCGCGACGGCAGCGGCATCACCGCCTGGGGTCGTGCGATGGCGAAGATCAGCGCGGCCAGGGCCAGCAGGAGCAGCATGGGCGACACGTGGCGGCGCCAGGTCGCGCCGCCCTTGATGGCGACGCCGACGGTTTTCAGGGTGGGGTAGTGCACCGTCGCGTGGCGCCGGCGCCGATCGAGCCATACGTAGCCAGCGGACAGCACGAGGACGAGCGCGAGCAACCACAACATGCCTGGCCACAGGAAGCTGAAGACGGGTAGCCGGCTGATGGCATCGGTCATGCTGCCCCCTTTGGCCCGCTCTCCTGTTTTGCTACCGCGGCGGCCCCTTGACGGTGGCGGCGCCGTCGGGTGAAGTCCAGCAGGGCGAGGTCCAGGCGGGCGTAGGTCGACAGCGTCAGGCACGCCACGCCAGCCTGGGTGAAGGCCAGGCGCAACTCGGCCTCGCGCGCCTCGGCGGCGGCGGCGAAGCGTTTGCGGAAGGCCGGGTCGTGCGTGTCGACGAACATCTGCTCCGCGGTTTCGGCATCCTGCAGCACGACCAGGCCCAGGTCGGGCAAGGCCATCTCCAGCGGGTCGACCAGCCGCACGGCGACGACCTCATGGCGCCGGGCCAGCATTCCGAGCGATGCCTGCCAGCCCGGGGCGCTGATGAAGTCGGAGACCACGAACAGCACCGATCGGTGTTTCGCGACCGCCCGCGCGCGCTCCAGCAGGTCGCGCAAGCGGGTGTCGCCCGGCAACGCGGCGGGTGTGGCATGCATGCGGTCGAGCAGGTGCAGCAGATGCCGGCGCCCCGAGCGCGCCGGCACCACCGAAGCGCCCGCGTCTGTGGCGCCGCCGTAGAGCAGGGCGCCGACCCGGTTGCCATAGCGCGTCAGCAGCAGCGCCATGACGGTGGTGAAGTCGCTCAGCAGGTCGCGCTTGCTCACGCTGCCGGAACCGAAACCGACCGATCCGCTCAGGTCCAGCAGGAACCAGACGGAGACCTCCCGGTCTTCCTGGTACTCACGCACGTACGGCGTCTGCAGCCGCGCCGTCACGTTCCAGTCGATGTGCCGCACGTCGTCGCCGGGGCGGTACTCGCGCAGGTCGGCAAGATCCAGCCCGAAGCCGCGGAACAGCGTGCGGTAGTCGCCCTGCAGCAGGCCATCGAGGCGGCGCACCACGGTCCATTCCAGGTGCCGCAGCAAGGCCTCGGCCTGCCTTGCGTCGACGCTGGTCAGCGCCGTGCCGGCAGGCGTGCCGGCGGGTGCGCTATCGGGTGCGCTACCGGGTGCGGCTTCCGGGCCGCTCCGGCGCCTAGCGCGCAGGCGCCCGAACATGGGATTCCAATGGGCGCTCCGGGACCGGCAGCGCCTGCAGGATGCGGGTGACGAGCTGGTCGGCAGTCACGCCGTCGGACATGGCCTCGTACGAGAGCACCAGGCGGTGGCGCAAGACATCCGGCACGAGGTCGACCACGTCATCGGGCAGCGCATAGTGCCGGCCGCGCAGGAACGCCAGGGCGCGCGCGCCTTCGATCAGGCCGATGGTGGCGCGGGGGCTGGCACCGAACGATATGTATCGATCCAGATCTTCCAGCCCGTAGCTTCCCGGCTTGCGGCTGGCCGCCACCACTCGCACCGCATACTGGACCAGGCTCGGATCCACATAGATCCCGCCGCATTCCTCCTGCAGGCTTGCCAGGCGCTCGGGCGTGGCGATAGGGCTCACGCTGATGCGGGGGCCGGTGACACGGTTGACGATGACGGCCTCCTCCTCTTCGCTGGGATAGCCCACCAGGACCTTCATCATGAAGCGGTCGACCTGCGCCTCGGGCAAGGGGTAGGTGCCTTCCGTTTCTATCGGGTTCTGCGTGGCCATGACGAGGAAAGGCGTGGGCACCAGATGGGACTCGCCGGCGATGGTGACCTGCTTTTCCTGCATGACTTCCAGCAGGGCGCTCTGTACCTTGGCCGGCGCGCGGTTGATCTCGTCGGCCAGCAGCAGGTTGGCGAAGACCGGGCCGCGCACGGTGGAGAACTCGCCCGTGCCCTGGTTATACATGCGCGTGCCGATCAGGTCGGCCGGCAGCAGGTCGGGCGTGAACTGGATGCGCTTGAAGGAGCCGCTCATGGTACTGGCCAGCGTCTTGACGGTCAGCGTCTTGGCCAGGCCCGGCACGCCTTCTACCAGCAGGTGGCCACCCGCAAGGATCGCCACCAGCACCCGTTCGAGGAAGTAGTCCTGCCCCACCACCACGCGCTTCACCTCATACAGCAGGCGTTCCATCAAGTCGGCGCTGTCCACAGCGCCCCTGGCTTGGTCGTTCATATGCCCCCGCGTCTAGAAAGGAGAGGATCCGATGGCAACGCCGGCGCTTTCGATCGTGACAGCAAAGCCGATGCCGAGGAAAGTGCCGCTCTCGTTGGGGTTGAGGATGGCGGTAACGATCCCTACCACCTCGCCATCCAGATTCACCAGCGGTCCGCCGGAGTTGCCCGGATTGGCGGCGGCGTCGAACTGGATGAGCTTGTCCAGGTCCTGCTTGCCGTCCGGCGAAACGAACCTGCGGTCGAGCCCCGACACCACGCCGGCGGACACCGACGGGCCGATGCCGAACGGGAAGCCGACCGCGATGACTTCGGTGCCGGGCGCGAGGTTCCGGCTGGAACCGAGCGTCGCCGGCGGCAGGTCGTCGGGGATGGAACTGGGCCGGATCACGGCGAGGTCTTTCTCCGGGAACGCCTGCACCACCGAGGCCTCGGCCGTGTGGCCGTCGTGGAACATGACCTCCAGGCGCAGGGCGTCGGCGACGACGTGGTAGCTGGTGAGAATGATGCCGCTTTCGGTCACGACCACGCCCGAACCTATGTGGCGGGCTTTGCGCTTGCCGTCGGACTCGGCCTTGCCGCCCGATGGGTCGCCTTTTGCGAGTTCATCGCGAGAGGGCGGCGGGGATGGCGGGTGCGATTCGGGAAGCGCTTTGGGGCGTGTGGCACGGGAATCACGCCTGGCGTGGCGGGCGGCTGCCGCTTCCGTCGGCTTGTCCGCCGCCTTTTCCGCCGGCGCATAGCTGCGAACTTCCACCACCGACTCGCGGACCGCCTCTGCCGCCCTCGCTGTGCGCGAAGGCAGGCGCATGGTTTCCAGCGTGTGCAGCACGGCCGAGTCGATGTCGGCTTGCTTGAGGACGCGCGGCGTCGGCCGCAACAGCCAGGCAGAGCCCACGACCGCGGCGAGAACCAGCGCGACCGCTGCCGAGACCCATCCGTAGATCGTTACCCGTTTCATTGCCGCCCCCGAGGTCCCGTCCCGCCGTGGAAAATACAGTACCATCGTCTTACCCACGCGCCAAGGAGCAGGGGTATGCAGTTTCTCTGGCCGCAAATGCTCTGGCTGCTGCTCATGCTGCCCCTGCTGGCAGCCGTTTACCTGTACCTGATTGCGCGGCGCAAGAAAATCGCCCTGTTGTATGCCAGCCTTGCGCTGCCGCGCGCCGCCCTGGGTCCCGGCCAACGACTGCGGCGTCACATCCCGCCGCTGATCTTCCTGCTCGCGCTGGGCATGGCCCTGCTGGCTTGCGCCCGTCCTACTGCGACGATCACGCTGCCGTCCGACACCATCACCCTGGTACTGGCCATGGACACCTCCCGCAGCATGGCGGCAACCGACGTTGCGCCCACCCGGATCGGCGCATCCCAGCAGGCCGCCCGGGATCTCATCGTCGGGCTGCCGGCCAGCGTGCGCCTGGGCATTGTCTCTTTTGCCGCCACGGCGACCGTGGTGCTGCCCCCAACCGACAACCGGCGGGACATGCTCGACGCAATCGGTCGCTTCCAGCTCCAGCACGGCACGGCGACCGGCAGCGGGCTGATCCAGGCACTGGCAGTGTTGTTCCCCGACGATGGTATCGACCTGGAAGCGATCCTTTTCAGCGGCGAATCGCTCGCACCCGGGCCCGGCGGCAGATCGCTGACAGAGGCCGCCGCGGCGGACGCCGTCCGCAAGCGCGAACAGGAACGGCCGGCGGCGCAGCCCGGCTCGTATCGGCACGGTGCGGTGATCCTGCTCAGCGATGGCCGCCGCACCACCGGCCCGGACCCGCTGGACGCCGCGCGCATGGCCGCCCAGCGCGGCGTGCGCGTCTATACGGTGGGCTTCGGTACGCCGCAGGGCGCAGCCGCGATAGAGTCGGGCCTGTCTTACTATATGCAGCTCGATGAACCCGCCTTGCGGGCGGTAGCGGCGATAACGGACGGCGAGTACTTCCAGGCAGGCTCGGCTGCGGACCTGAGCCAGGTGTATCGCCAGCTCAGCGCCCGCTTCGCGCTCGAGCGCAAGGAAACCGAGCTCAGTGCATTGTTCTCGGCAGCAGCGGTCCTGCTGCTGGGGGTGGCGTGCGGGCTCTCGATGTTGTGGTTCCGGCGGTGACCAAGCAGCTCCACCTCGCCCATTCTGAGTGCATAGGCGACCGTGATCGAGTCCCTATGGACATCCAACCCGGCATATAAGTGCTATCGTGTTCCATGCTGGCTTCCGCGCTGGCAATCGCCGGGTGTGGCACTGTCCATACCGTGCGGCTCTGGCAGGCATGCTAACCCGCGTTTGATTCCTCGCGGCGGGCCAGCCTCTGCCTCACGGAGTCATATACTGACTAATCGGCGTGACTCCGCCCGTTCACCTGGGCGAGCCTGGACGGGATGTACCCCGGAACTGCTTCCACAGCTTCCGTTGATTATCACGATCGTCTGCCACGCGTGCCGCCAGGAAGCCGCGCGCGTAGCTGGCACCGTCGGAGGCCTTGCGATGGTGCTGCTGCAGATGGCCTAGCAGGCCATCTGCGACCGCCATGTCGTTGCCCCAACCCAAATCATCCTGCAATTTCGCCAGCACCTGTCGATACGGCTTCAGGCGCCGCTGCTTGAAGAGGTCGCCGAAAAATTCAGCCGCGTAGCGCAGTTTCTTTGCCGCGATCCGCGCGCGGTGGCGATGATGCGCATCGAGCTTGTGCAGGCCTCGTCCACGGCGGACGAGCGTGCGATGGCGTTTGCGCAGGACCCGATCGGCAAGCACACCGACACATTTCTTCAGCAATTTGCGCGTTTCATCAGATGAATCGCGCCATGAACTCGTCGTGATCCAGTGATCGAGCGCAAGCGCCACGCGTGCATAGCGCGGCGACTGTACCGCCGCCGTTGCCTTGGCGTGGCGGGCCTTCGCGATCTCGGCGGCCGCCGCTCTGGTTTCCGCCATGCGGTCGCGCTTGTCGTCGCCTGCATCAACCTGCAACAGTGTGGAATGCGCCAGCACGTACCAGTCATGGGATTGGCCGAGTTCGTCGGCAATCCACTTCACTTCTTCCTCGAGGGCAGGCGGCATTGTGACTATGTCCTCGAACATATCGAGCGCGGAACGGAAGCGGCGCAGTCCCACGCGCATCTGATGCACGCCCTCGGGCGAATGTCCGGTGGCTACCAGCGGCGCATTGGCATGTACCTGGGCCAGGCAGTTGTGCAATATCTTGCAGAGGGCCTCTTCCACGGTGTCTTTCTTCCTTAGCGTGATGGGCTGGGCCCTGGCTGCCGAGCGGTTCTCAGTTAGCAGCAGGTCGTAGCCCCGGTCGCTCTTGCTCTGCATGCTCAGGCTCAACGGCACCTTGTCGATGAGCCGTAGCCCGATTTCGCCAAGGTGGCGCGGATCGCCATGTTTGAGTTCCAGTTCAAGCTCGGAGAACGGGCGAGCCTGCTCCGCTGCCGTGACTTTTCCTGTGTCCAGTGCGACTTCGATCTCCTCGCCGCTGGCCAGCTTCAGTGTCCACAGTTTGCGTGTAACCGTGCTACGGAAAACCGGGACCAGCCGATCCGCCAGCGCGCCGTTCTTGAGAAGCTGGGAAAGCGGCGAAGACCTTGGCACGATCGCGCGTAAGGCGTCGAGATCGGGCTTTGCCCCTTGCAGCGCGCACTCATACTCTTCCCGCTCGAACAGCCCGCCGCGCTGGTCGCCGGACGACTTCAGAGTCTGAACGAACTGGTCGCCATTGCGGCGGACGCGCAAAGCGGCGCCATTTCGGCGCAGCAGAAAGTCCGTATCGAAGTATTCGCTTTCCAGGGCCTGTTCCTGTGGCGAATCCAGTTCCACATCCAGTAGCCTCGGCAATTCACGCAAGGCGGCATCCTGCGCTTCCGCCAGTTCAAACTTCAACTCTCTTTCCATGACATTGTTCCGTCTTTGAAGACCGCGGGGCATTTTTACGGTAAAGGTCGCCGGTCAGTTCCTACAGCGGAGCCCCCGGATTTACCCGTCGCTGGCTGCGAAAGCGGGGACTCCGGCACGTCGCGTGTGCGATAGCGTGGAAACCTGCAAGAGACGTGCCGTGGCCGGGCCGGGAGATGTCGGAGAAGTGTCAAAGTTTCTGCATATTTTGCAGGGATTTGTGCAATGCAGTAGCCGAAGCGCCTGAATCATCGTGGCTCGCCGGAGCGCAGGCTCTTCAACGAACAAGGAGTCGAGCGAACGCATCAGCTTTGCACCTTGCTCGCCAGCCGTAGTGTTCGCCGATCCGCCCGATGCCCAGAAGGTGTCGTAGAAGAAGCAGTAAGCGCCGAGTGTCTCTAGACGCCAGGCGGGAAGACATACCAGGCACCGTCGCCGTGGCGGAAGAAAGCCATGGAGAGGCCGGTCGATTCAACGCAGACAAAACTGCCTTTGCGAAGAGCTTGATGTCCAAAGCAGGTCACCCGCACAGGGCTGCCCTCCGTCGGCGCCAGCCATTTATCCACCAGCCGGCGTAGGGAATATTCGGAGTCACGCATCATGTCACTCTATCTGAGCCAGGCTCCTGGTGCCGAACAGGCATCACTGGTGCCTCCATGATTCCATGCTAGGTGCAGCGCCGCACTTTTGGTTTCGGCCGAAGCCGACAGCACGCATCAGGACATGCTGAAACGGTTGTAGGACCTGCCTTACAGGAAGGAGCGCAGCGCGGCGAGCGCTATTTGAGATCTGGGCCGAGAAAAAGCCACACCGGGTTCGAAGGGGGGCGGCGCTCGCCGTTTCCTACCCCTATCCATCTGGGGGTTTGTCGGACGGTCGCCTGCCGTGGGGCATTGGATGCCTCTGAACGACCCCTTCACGGTCATTCGTACCTCTTTCATTGAATGGACGATGTTCCGCTGGACGCAGACGTTGGCCTGCTGGTTCCCCCTGAGCTAAACTTGCTCGCACCATGCCAGCTCTGCCGCCCCCTTAAATCGCCTGAAAGCATGCAATCCAGCAAAAGGGGCGCGACATCAAAATGCATCCGGCACCCCCGATTAGGGTTGGCAACACTATTGGTGAATGGAGTGCGAGCGATGACCCCGATCGAGAACACCGAAGACCGCTATGGTGTTGTCGCGATCATGCTTCACTGGTCGATGGCCCTTCTTATGATCGGGCTTGCGGCATTGGGGCTTTACATGGTCACACTGCCGGATGCGGGCTTCGATACGAAAAAGATCACGCTGATTCTCTACCACAAGGAACTCGGGCTACTGGCCTTCGTCTTGTTCGCTTTGCGCTTGAGCTGGCGTGTCACTCAGGTAATCCCGAAACTCGCTGATCATCTGCCTGAATGGCAGATGATCGCCGCCCGGTTTGTCCACCTCTGCTTCTATGGCCTGATGTTTGCCTTGCCGATGTCAGGCTGGCTGATGTCCTCGGCTGCCGGCATTCCGGTATCGTTTCTTGGGCTCTTTACGCTGCCCGATCTCATCCACCGCAACGATCATCTGTTTGCCCTGTTCATCGACATCCACAAATGGCTGGGATACGCGCTCGTTCCCTTACTCGCTCTCCATATGGGCGCCGCCCTGCGGCATCATATTGTGTACAAGGACGACACCTTGCGAAAAATGCTGCCTTAGCACCGATGCCTGGGTTGTTAGTGGGCATTCTCGATCACAAATCTGGAGAGCTCCCGCAACAATCGTCCTGCGGCCTCATTCGCCGCCACAACTCCCGCGTAGGGAGTCCTATCGGCGAGCCGTACCTGCACCGAAAGTTCCTTCGCTGCGATCAGCCGGTTAGTCGTTTCCTGCCTGAGATCGAAGCGTGCCGTGAGCCGCAGCACCGCGGGATCTGACATGAAATCCTGACTCAGTTCGATGATCTCAGTGTGAAGCATGAAAGTCTGCCGCCCAAAATCGGGAGGGGAGAGAACCGCGCTGAAGTAGTGGGTGCGCCGAAGTGTTTCCACGATCAACGGCAGCATCATTTGCGCAGGTGTTTCCACCCATTCGTTCTGACTGAAGTAGGCGATCTGATATTTCCGGGTCGTATAAGCCATGCGAGACGTCGCATAGGCCGGCGCGGTTTCCGGAACGAGCACCAGCAGCGTGGCAGGATGTGTCCTTTCGATGGGAAGATCGTCCGGGATCGTGCTTAGCGCATACTTTTTTGTATCGATGTCGACCGGCGTGAACAGAGTGCACGCGGAAAGTGAAAGGATGCACAGTGCGCCGATTGTCGCGGCCACAGTCATGGCTTTTCCCCCGGCCCGGGCGATGGCGCCGCCGTGCCGCGGATCAGGATTGACGGGTCGCGGTTGATCCTGTTCGTGACGGCAGCGAGGGAAGTCGACAAGTTATCGAGGTCGGTGAGCACCCTGTAGGACTCGGGCAGGACTTGCGCTTGAAGCGCTATCACCGTCTCGTGGGTCGATTCCATGAGCGGCTCGAACCGGTGACTGGCCCGCTCGGTATTGGCCACAATGGCCTCCAACCTCTTAGTATCTTCCGCCATCGCCTGAGTGATTTTTTGCAGACTCTCGGCGGATTGCTTCAGGGATGCGATGGTCTGCTCGTCGAGAATCGATGTCAGCAGCGCGGTAACGGCCTGGAAATTGTCGTTGAGCTGACTGATGGCTGTGTCGAGCGTCACGAGTTTCGAAGGCGCGTCCGGGATTGTGGGATAGCGGTCGCCGGGTCGTAGGACCGGTTGCCTGGAATCGGCGCCGACGTTTTCAAGCGCAATGAACACATATCCGGTGAATCCTCGTGTTGCCAGCCCACGGGAAGTAATCGTGGCTACGGTTGCGGCAGTCACTGGGGCGGTCTTGTCGATGGACACCAGGATGTCCACCGTCTGCGCGTTGACGAGCCTGATGCTTTCGACTTTCCCCACTTCGATCCCGTGGAATTCGACCGGCGCGTCGGCCATGAGCCCCGAGACAGGCTCCCGCGTATAAACGTGATAAGTCGCGTATCGGCTGACCGAGAACAAGTACCAGATGGCTCCGGCGATCGTCGCGACAAGCAAGCACGCCGCGAAAAGGAGCTTTGCCTTCGTGTCGATGCCAGATTTCATGGCGAAACCCTCCAGGCAGACAAGTTGGTTTGATCACCCTCACGGAAGCCCGATTTGACAGGCTTGCCCGCGCAGCGACGCGGGCATTTTCCCTTGCGTCAATGGATTTGACGATTCGCCAGAGCGCTCAGGGAACGTACCCTTGCGGTGATGGCGGCGGGGAGTAGGGCCTGTAATTGGCAGGTAGCGTCGCAGGCGGGAACGCAAGCGTCTGGTCGTAGACCGCGATCCGGTGTCCGCTGGCGTACATGCACGAATGTGGGCTGTCATTCTGGTTTGTCTGGATACTCCGCGCACCTATCTCCGACCCGGCTGCGTCTTGCCTGCAAGGGCTCTGCGCTTTTTCTGTAAACGGTGGAAAGGTCGGATTTATTCCATTCTCCAGTCCCCGAGTTCCTAAAGAAGTATCTCGAAAGATCCTTCCGGAACAGCGTGTTTCCACCGTGATGCTCACAGGCTGCATGGCTCAAATCTCAAACTGCGTACCTCGACAGTCCGTCTCCAGGCCGTGGGTAGCGTGCGCCGAATCCTGACGTGTGTCTCTCAGGCCAGCGGTGTCTTATCGCGGGCGTCAGAACGCAACGGGCACAATAGCAGCCCCTCTCCGCTAGAATCGACCACAAGCCGTTTCCCAAACTTCTCAACGTGGCACTTCAGCAGGGTTTCATCCTGACCCGACACTGGCGCGATACGGCGGCTGGCACCGAAGTCGAATTCTGGCTGGCGACCGATGATGGACCGCGCCGGCTGCGCCTGTCCTGTCAGCCGTCAATCGCGTTTATTCCCGAGACACAGCGTGAGCGTGCCGAGGCGCTGCTGCGCCCGGAGCGCAATGTCGAACTGCGCCCGCTCGGGCTTCAGGATTTCCAGCGCAGGCCCGTACTGGGCCTGTACTGCCACCAGCATCGGCAACTGATCCAGCTCGGCCGCTCTTTGCGCGACGCCGGGGTGGATGTCTACGAGGCCGATATCCGCCCGCCCGAGCGCTACCTGATGGAGCGCTTCATTACCGCCCCCGTCTGGTTCGACGGCGAGCCGGATGCCAGCGACGTGCTGCGCAATGCCCAGATGAAGCCTTCGGCGGAGTACCGGCCCACGCTGCGCGTGGTCTCGCTCGACATCGAAACCAACGCATTCGGCGACCTCTATTCGATTGCGCTGGAAGGCTGCGGCGAGCGCCAGGCCTACATGTTGGGCCCGGCGCCGCAGATGCCCGTCGACGTCGATTTCTCGCTCGAATACTGCGCAACGCGGCCCGAGTTGCTGGAGAAGTTGAACCGGTGGCTGGCCGATCACGATCCCGATGCGATCATTGGCTGGAATCTGGTCCAGTTCGACCTGCGCGTGTTGCACGAGCATGCACGCCGGTTCGACATTTCGCTGCGCCTCGGCCGGGGCGGTGCGGAGATGGAATGGCGCGAGCACAACGCCCAGCAGCACTATTTCGCCAGTGCGCCAGGCCGGCTGATCATCGACGGCATCGAGGCGCTGCGTTCCGCCACGTGGAGCTTTCCGTCGTTCAGCCTCGAATCGGTGGCGCAGGCGCTGCTCGGCGAAGGCAAGGCGATCGACGACCCGTATGACCGCATGGACGCCATCGATCGCATGTTTGCGCAGGACAAGCCGGCGTTGGCCCGCTATAACCTGCGCGATTGCGAGCTGGTGACGCGGATCTTCGGGAAGACGGAGCTGCTGCCTTTCCTGCTGGAGCGCGCCACGGTCACGGGCCTGCCGGCCGACCGGAGCGGCGGTTCGGTCGCCGCCTTCACGCATCTCTACATGCCGCTGATGCACCGGCAGGGTTATGTCGCGCCCAACCTCGGCGAGAAGGCACCCGAGGCCAGCCCTGGCGGCTTCGTCATGGATTCGCGGCCGGGGCTCTACGAATCGGTGCTCGTGCTGGACTACAAGAGCCTCTATCCGTCAATCATCCGTACCTTCCTGATCGACCCGATCGGCCTGGTCGAGGGCCTGGCGCATCCGGACGATGCCGATTCGGTGCCTGGCTTTCGCGGTGCGCGGTTTTCCAGGACGAAGCACTGTCTGCCGGCGATCGTCGCCAGGGTCTGGCAAGGCCGCGAGGCCGCCAAGCGCGACGGGAACAAGCCGCTCGCGCAAGCGCTCAAGATCATCATGAACGCGTTCTACGGCGTGCTCGGGTCCAGTGGCTGCCGGTTCTTCGATTCGCGGCTGGCGTCGTCGATCACCATGCGTGGACACGAGATCATGCGGCAGACCCGGGCGCTGATCGAGGCCCGCGGCTATGAGGTGATCTATGGCGACACGGATTCCACGTTCGTCTGGCTGCGCCGCGCCCGCACGCAATCCGACGCGAACCAGATCGGCCGCAGCCTCGTCGCATACGTCAACGACTGGTGGCGAGACCACCTCTGGCAGACCTATGGCCTCGACAGTGCGCTGGAACTCCAGTTCGAAACGCACTTCCGGCGCTTCCTGATGCCGACGATCCGCGGCACGGATCTTGGCAGCAAGAAGCGCTATGCCGGCCAGGCGGAACGGCCCGACGGCAAGGTCGAAATGGTGTTCAAGGGGCTCGAGACGGTGCGTACAGACTGGTCACCGCTCGCCCAGCGCTTCCAGCAGACCCTCTACGAAAAGATCTTCAACTGCGAACCGTACGCGGATTATGTGCGGGACATCGTGCGTCGCACCCTGGCCGGCGAGCTCGACGAGCAACTGGTCTATCGCAAGCGGCTGCGCCGCAAGCTCGATGAATACCAGCGTAACGTGCCGCCGCACGTCCGGGCCGCCCGTATCGCCGATGCCTATAACGAGCGCCACGGGCGGCCGCGCCAGTATCAGCACGGCGGCTGGATCAGCTATGTGATGACCGTGGCAGGGCCGGAGCCGCTTGAGGCCCGGTCGGCGCCGATCGACTATGGCCACTACGTTACCAAGCAGCTCCAGCCGATTGCCGATGCGATCCTGCCATTCCTGGACGACGGTTTCGAGACGCTGCTCACTGGCCAGATGGCGCTCTTTCCGCCGTAGCAGCGGCAGCGCGCCACAGCGGTTGGTTGACGGCGGCTAATCCGCCGTCGCTCCCGACCGCTTCACCACCGTCGCCCATTTCCGAATCTCGCTATCCACGAACTTTCCCGTCTCGGCCGGCGTCATCGGGATCGGCTCCGACCCGCGGTCGGTAATGAACTTGTGCAGGTCGGGCGATTGCAGCGCCTTCACCGTCTCCGCATTGAGCTGATTGACGATGGCCGGCGGCGTGCCCGCGGGCGCCATCATCACCGCCCATCCAAGCGCTTCGAAACCCGGCACGCCTTCTTCACGCACGGTCGGCACCGACGGCAACTGCGGCACACGCTTTGACGTTGTCACGGCCAGCGGCACAGCCTTGCTGGTCTGGATCAGCGGCATGGCCGCGGTCACGGAATCGACCATCAGCGGAACCTGGTTGCCCAGGAAATCCGCCTGTGCGGGGCCGCTGCCCTTGTAGGGAATATGCACGATAAACACGCCGGTCTGTGCCTTGAGCATTTCGGCAGACAGGTGCTGAGTGCCGCCGATGCCGGCGCTGGCATAGCTGTACCTGCCCGGTGCGGCCTTGGCCTTGGCGATCAGGTCGCGCAATGACCTGAAGCCCGATTGCGGCGTGGCCAGGAAGACCAACGGCACCGAGAACACCCCCGAGACCGGCGCGAAGTCCTGGCGCGGATCGTAGTTGACCTTCTTGTAAAGCGTCTGGTTGATGGCCATCGCGCTGCCGCCCATGACCAGCGTATAGCCATCGGCCGGGGCTTTTGCGGCCACTTCCATGCCGATGTTGCCCCCGGCGCCGGCGCGGTTTTCCACCACGACCGGCTGACCGAGCTGCTTGCCGAGCTTTTCGGCCAGGGCGCGCGCGAAGATGTCGGTGGCCTGTCCGGGCGGGAACGGCACGATCAGCTTGATGGGGTGGTCAGGATAGGCGGCGTGGGCGGTGCCGGCGACGGCCAGCAGCAGCGCGACAACATGGTTCCTCGACGGCTTCAACGGGATCTCCTCAGATGATTGTCGATGACGTGACGTCTCTCGATGGCGTCTTCAGGCGAGATTCTACGCCTGCGCATTTCTGAATCGACGACACAATAGCGGGCCATACCGCTATTGGTTAGGCCGCCCCAGCGGTTATACTCCGCGCTCCACAACTAACGGGAAATCAACATGGTCGCAGCAAACAAGGCAACTACTCAGGCAAACGCAGTCTCCAGGAAAAAGCCTGCCGCAAAGAAGACCGCGGTGCCGGCGAAGAAAGCCAGCGTGCTCGCACGTGAAGCCCAGGCAGCGAAGAAGGGCTTGCTGAAACTGCGCGCCGACACGAAGAAGGCCATCGAAGCGGCGAAGCGTGAGGTCGCCCAGGCAGTGGAAGCCGCAAAGTCCGCGCTGCGTTTTGAGAAGCAAGCCGCAAAGGACAAGCTCGCGGCGAAGAAGGCCAAGGCCGCCGCTACCAAGGCGGCCCCAAAGAAGGCTGTTCCCAATAAGGCCCCGGCGAAAACTGCTCCGAAGAAGGTGGCAGTGAAATCGGCTACGAAGAAACAGGCTCCGGCGAAGAAGGCGGTTTCGAAGGAAACGGTAGCAACCGCCTGAAGATTCGGCGTGATCTTTGCCTCGGCCGGTACGGTACGTCGCCAACCGGTCGATTGAAAGAAGACGGGCGCGCGGTTTGCGCCCGGACCCATGCCCGGCTTGAACCGTGCATCGAACCAATCAGGCTCAGCACGGTGCCGGGATCGACAGACTATTGGTTCCACGACCAGTACGACGAGATTTATGCACCAAACCGACGACTCCCTTTCGGAGCACGAATCCTCTGCAATCCACGAGCCGCGGCTCTGGCGAGACAAGGGCTGGACCGCCCGGGTGATCAAGAACGAGGATGGTGAGGGCTGGGCGGTCGAAATGACCAGGGATGGCTGCGCCGAGCCGGCGCTTGTCGGGCCCTGGACCATGGGGCGAAACAAGGTCGATCCGAAGCCGCTCGATGCCACGGCCCACCAGACGCTGGTCAAGACTGCCTCGGAAGTCATCCGGCGGCATGAGCAGCAACTGCACGCTCAACTCAACAAGCAGTGCAGTATTGAGACTGACTCCGGAAGCGTGACTGTCAAGCTCGTCGTCACGCCAGATGAATTCGAACCCTACGGTACGCTCACGGCCGCGGATTCTCTCGGGGAAGTGATTGCAACCGTCAAAGTGCCGCCCGATTTTCGCCTGACGCGCGATGGCGCCGCCCGCTGGGCGGCTGATGGCTTCAACAAGATTCGTTAATGCCGCACTCGGTGGACGCAGTTGATCCCGGCGGTTTCCTATTGCCGCTACGGACTGGCCGCATGGATCCGAGATAGGTGGTGATCCGGGTCTGGTGTGCGCCGGGCTCAGGCGTCAGTCGGAAACCGGGTGGGCAGAACGGATTCAAAGTCAAAATGGGCGGCGGCATACACGGCGTTGCACGCCCAGACTTCTTCCCCGTCCTTATAGAAGGTGACCCATTTGCCGTCGCTGGTGCACTGGGCGCCGGGAAACACCTCTTCATGGCCGTTTGGACCGTCCAGCGGGAAGGGCGCGTGCGGCGTGGCCCAGTAGTGGCCGTTCGGCAAGGCCGTAATCGATCTTCGGGACATTCTCTTCAGTACCGCCATGCGCGGTCACGCAACGCGCGAACCGGCCCGCCGCGGCGAACCGGTTTGTGTCAATCCTGCAACGGCGTGGCACCGTCCCAGGACAGCCTTGTGTAGCCTCACTGCCAATTACCTCACGCCATACGGTGCAAGTTCGTCATGGCGCGATACCCCAGATTGCGGTTCGAGCCCTGGCGACGGCGCCAACCTTGTGATCTTTGCCGTTGTCTCACCGCAAGTATATGTTGGCACGTAAGTGGCCAAGATGCCCCGCCCCAACATATGTGCACCAATAGGCATTTAACTGTATTTATTTGCAAAGGTCGTGAGCGAAGCCGCAAAGTCTGTCGGCCCACTCGTCCAGGAGCGCTTGTGGCCCTTGTGCCGGATTATGCGAGCGTCAGCGCCGGGACGGTTCAGAATGCGATTGACGCCCTTCGTGAGCGCGAGATCGTATGGAAAGAGTCATGAGGCTTGTAAGAGATCGAAGATCAAGCCTGGCTGAGTTGGCTCCGCGCCAAAGGTCTGACGTCCTGACGAGCGCGGCCATTTGAGGAATTGCGATGACCGGGACTGCGCCCGAACCTGCCGACAAACCGCACCGGGTGGCGATTGCGGCCGAGTCGCCAACTGGCTCCGATTGTCCGCAGGCACTTGACGGCGGGTCGCTCAGCGCGTCGGCCGAGCGCATCGATCGACGCTTGCATGCAGCGCTGGCTCAGGTCACGCGCGGTGTCTCGCCCGCTGCGCTGGGCTTGGCATGGCTGGACTGGGCCTGGCATTTGGCCATTTCACCTGGCAGGCAGGTGGCGCTAGCGCAACAGTTGATGCAACACTGGCGCGGCCGGTCGCCGGACTTGCCCACCCCTCGCATGGAAATCGGCGACCCCCGCTTTGCCGATCCGGACTGGGAGCGATGGCCGTATGGCCTTTTTCGTGACATGTTCGTGCGCACCGAAGCGTTCTGGCAAGCCGCCACCACCGGTCTGCGCGGGGTTTCGCCACACCATGAGCAGGTAATCAGTTTTGCGGCCCGGCAATGGACGGACTTGCTCTCGCCGAGCAACTGCTGGTGGCTGAATCCTGAGGTGCTGCGCGTGACAATGGAGACGGGCGGACGAAACTTTCTCGCCGGCGGAGCGCATTGGCTGGAACACCAGCAAGAGATCTGGTCCGGGTACGTCCCCGGCGCTTCGCGTCGGCGTTGTGCCCCGTCTCGGGTCGGCCAGAGCATCGCCGTCACGCCCGGCAAGGTGGTCTATCGCAATGCCTTGATGGAACTGATCCAGTACGCGCCGCAAACGCCGGAAGTCTGGCGGGAGCCCGTGTTGGTCGTGCCCTCCTGGATCCTGAAGTATTACATCCTGGACCTGGCGCCTCACAGTTCGCTCGTGCGCTATCTGGTGGAACGCGGTCACACCGTCTTCATGATTTCCTGGAAGAACCCGGGTGAAGAGGCACGCGACCTGGGTCTGAACGACTATCTTGCGTCCGGCCTGTTCGATGCGCTCGCCCAACTGCGTCACATTGCCGGCCCGAGCCCGGTCCATGCTGCCGGCTATTGCCTTGGCGGCACGCTGCTGGCGATTGGTGCCGCTGTGCTCGAGCGCGACGCAGGGCGAGAGCCCGCTTCGCTTCTATCGGTCACCTTGTTCGCGGCACAGACGGATTTCAGCGAGCCGGGCGAACTGGGCCTGTTCATCGACGCGAGCGAGCTCGGGTATCTCGATGCCTTGATGTGGGAACAAGGCTATCTGGATGGCGCACAGATGGCCGGCGCCTTTCAGCTGCTGCACTCGCGCGATCTGGTCTGGTCTCGACTGATGCGCGAGTACTTGCTGGGCGAGCACCCTGAGCCGACCGATCTGATGGCCTGGAACGCCGACACCACGCGCTTGCCTTACCGCATGCATAGCGAGAATTTACAACGTCTGTATCTGCGTAACGATCTGGCGGAGGGCCGATATTGCGTGGAGGATCGGCCGGTCGCCCTGGCCGATCTCAAGTTGCCCATGTTCGTGGTCGGCACCGAACGCGACCACGTATCGCCTTGGCGTTCCGTCTACAAGCTTCACCTGCTGACCAGCACCGAAATCAGCTTCCTGCTCACCTCGGGCGGGCACAATGCGGGCATCATCTCGGAGCCAGGCCATCCCGGACGGCATTTTCGTTTCGGCACGCGGCCCGGGGGCGGACCCTATTTCAGTCCGGATGAGTGGTTCGCCCGCACACCGGTATGTGACGGATCGTGGTGGCCGCGGTGGCAACAATGGCTCGCCGATCATTCCAGCGAGAAGACGACTCCGCCCGCCCTGGGTGGTGGTTCCGTATTGGCCGATGCCCCTGGCACCTATGTATTCGAACCCTGATCGCGTGCCGGTGGCGCACCCGAATCGAGAGTATCTCGGGAAACCCGCGGCCGCGATCGCAATGCTTACGGACGCGGCGTCCTTGTCAGCCATCGGATCTGGTCGCGGACGATGGGATAAATCTCGGTACGCCAGCGTGGCCCGGAAAACAGATCGTAGTGACCACACTGGTGGACCGTGACGTGCCGCTTGTGGCATGCGGCAATGCCGTGACACAGATCGTGCGCGGCTTGGGTCTGGCCGCGGCCGGTGATGTCATCCAGTTCGCCTTCGATGGTGAGCAGGGCGGTGGTGTGGATGTCTTGCGGGCGCACTGGCTGGTCCCGCACGCGCCAACTGCCGCGGGCCAGCCGAAATTCCTGAAATACGATCCGGACGGTGTCCAGATAAAACTCGGCCGCCATATCAAGCACCGCGTTATACGCGTCGCACACGCGCCGTTGCACTTCGGCGCGCGGGACGTCACCCCGAATGAGATTGAAGTAGTGGTCCCAGTGCGATCCGACCAGATGGTCGGGCTGTGCCGCCACCAGATCGGCCACTTGCAGGAAACTCGGATACACCTTGCGACCGGCGCCGGGGTAGGGGGCTGGCACGGCGTGGATGAGGTTCTGTTGAAACCAGGCAAGCGGCCGGCGCGCCGCCAGCTTGTTGAGCCCGGTGGGGCTGCGGCGGGCATCGATCGGGCCGCCCATCATGATCAGGCTCCGGGGCGTCGGCTCGCCCGCGCTCGCCATCAGGGAAATGGCCGCCAGCGCGGGCACGGTTGCCTGGCAAATTGCAAGCACGTGCAAGCGGTCGGTGCCGATCTGGCGGATGCACGCCTGCACTAGCGCCACATCCTCATCCAGGTCGAACGGCCCGTCAGCCAACGGCACGCGGCGGGCATCGGTCCAGTCGGTCACGTACACCTCGTGGTCCGGCAGCAACGTTGTCACGGCCTCCCGCAGCATGACGGCATGGTGACCCGCGAGCGGGGCGCAGAGCAGCACCGCTGGCCTCTCCTCGCGGCCGGCGACGCCGCCAACCGCGGCCACCTCGGGCGCAAAGCGCCGCAGGCGGCAGAATGGCCTGTCGAGCAGCGTCTTCTCGACCACCGGGATTGTGCGACCCTCCTGTTCGACCGCCCCGATGTTGAACTCGGGCTTCTCATTGGCTTTGCCGAGCCGGTAGAGAAATTCGTAGCCTGCAGCTAGGTATGGCGCACCCGGAAGCCAGGCCAACGGGCTGTCAGCATCGGCAAAGGCGTGCGCGGCGCCTGCTGCCCACATCGTCAACGGATGCAGGAGCGCGCGCTGATATTCAACGAACTGGTACAGCATTGGGCCTCCCGCGAGCAGGCCAGACGTTCCGGACATCACCGTCAGATGCGGCGCCAGGTTCTTACTATAGGGCAGGGACTGTCGGTTGGGCGTTGTCGTAGGTCGACGGCCTCAGGTTTCGCCCCTGAAGGGGCTACCTACTTTTGGACGGCCCAAAAGTAGGCAAAAGGCGCCGTCTGCCCTAGACTGGCGGCCAGTCTTATCGTAGTGAGCTACGGTTTTTGTACGGGTATTTGCTTCAGGGCATAGCTACGATGCCTGCCGCGTTGGGACGAGATGGCGCGAGGCATTGACAGTCCGTCCTCCCGACCTCGTGAGAGCGGAGTGGTACGCAGCTTGATGTCCGTCAGGATATGCAGCGCGAATCGCGCACCACGGTTGTCGGCCAAAAACTCTTGCCGCAGGCACGCCACTTGATCACGGTGCCACTCCGCTCTCACGAGGTCGGGAGGACAGCGCTGTTCCCGGCGTTGCCCCTGGCGATCTGCGCGGCAGGCAGTCCAGCTATGCCCTGAAGCGAATACCCGTACAAAAACCGTCGAACACTACGATAAGACTCCCGCCCGGCGGGCAAGAAGGCGCTTTTTGCTTCCTTTTTGGCGCAGTCAAAAAGGGAGTCGCCGGCTACGCCGGCGAAACAGCAGCGCATCCAAGAACACAGACCCGAAATCCGGCGAAGAACCAAAAAAAGCCCGCGCAAAGGCGGCCGTCGCAAATGTCGAGTCGGCGTCAATATGCACCGGGGCGGGACATGACGACAGCGGCAGCGGCTTTTCCTCGCGCGGCAGGATCCGCTATCCCTGCCGATAGGTAATAGCAATGCACAATAAGCGCGCGGTGCTTGATGAGTTCCTTGAGGCTGTCACACATATTGGCTCGAATCTGCTCGGCGGTCTCGCTGTCAACGCCGTCTTTCTTCAGGTGCGCAATCCGCTGTTCCTGCGCTTCAATGCGCTTCCTAAGGCGCTCGATGGCCTGATCCGTTTCGTCCAGGTCTTCGAGATCTTCCTCTATGTTGCGCGTGACCTCTAATCCCGGTTGCATGATGGGCTCCATGCTGATGACCATGCTTCTGTGATAGGTCAGGGGCGAGAGCACAGGTATCAGGCGTGGTCCTACAACCCGCTGCTGGCGATGAATGGCGCATCAACCAGGGATGTCGCGTGGGTCATTGTCACCGGCTTACCCGGCGTTCAGCGCCGGAAGATCCAGATCACGACCGACACCACCACTGACACCAGAACGCAGGTCGTGATCGGAAAGTAGAAGCTGAACCCGTCCCGGACGATATGGATATCGCCGGGCAGCCGCCCGAGCGGCAGCTTCGACAGCCAGGGCCAGAAAGCGGCGGCGGCGATCAGCAGGCCACCTAGGATGAGAAGCAGGCGTTGCATGAGTGGGATCGGTCAGGTTCTGCCATGTTCTGATGCGTTGGACCGGGCGATCATGGCACGTTCATCGGGAGCAGCACCATCTGTTTGCCCCGCATGTGCAGGCGCGCCTGCAGTTCTACCGGCGTCTGGTTGTGCAGCCATGCCGTCAGGAAATTGACCTGTCGAAAGATAAGTTTGCTGGCGAAGCAGACGCTGTTTGGATATTCCTCCAGCACGGCTTCGGCCAGCCTCACGAATTCGCGTACGGGGTCCGTGCCGAACGCCACCCGGGAATCCGCGGCAAGACCGTGGCGGTGACAATGGCCGATGTAGTAGTGCAATGATGCGCCAATCGCATTCTGCAGGCGATGCAGAGTTTCCTGCCCTTCATAGCTCTGGGCATCGACTTCCCCCACCGCCAGGAAGATCACGTTCTTGAAATGGCCGGGGAAGAGCCGTTCGACCCACAGCAAGGCATGCATGCTGACGCCGCGATGCTTGCCCACCAGCACGACGGCTGTGGGTTGGGCCGGATCAAGCGGCCGGATCTGGCTGGCATCGACGGGCGGCGGCCCGCCCGCAAACAGTTCATCTTCGCGCGCGAGCTCGGCGCGCGTCTCGGTGTAGTGGCGCTTGATGAGGAAGCACACGCCAACGACGGCGCTTGTGACCAGCACGGTGAGCCAGCCACCGGCGGTAAACTTCTCGACCAGGGTAATGACAAGCACGGTCGCGGTTACGGTGAAGCCCAGCATCGAGAGGGCGAACCGGACGATCCATTGGCCACCCTCATGGCGGTGGCGCCACCAATAGATGCACAAGCCAAGCAGCGACAGGCTGAAGGTCAGGAAGACGTTGATGCTGTAGAGCACCACCAGCACCGCGACCTGGCCGTGTGTCCACAGCAGGATCAAAAGACTGGCGATCCCCATCACGATGATGCCGTTTTGCCGGACCAGCCGGGTCGAGAGGTCCCGAAAGTGCCGCGGGACCCAGTAATCCGCCGCCATATTGGACAGCACCGCGGGCCCGTCCAGGAAACCGGTCTGGGCCCCGACCAGCAGGAGTCCCGCTTCGAATGCGAGCACGGAGGCCAGCAGCGCATGGCGGGCAAAATCCGATCCCAGCCCGAGGTTGTCGATGATGTTGGCGAATACGACGGCGTTCAGTGTCTGACCTTCGGCTGGCCTGGCGTTCCAGAGCATGTAGAGGAGGATGATTCCCCCTGCCGTGAAGGCGAGCGACGTTGCCATATAAAGCATCGTCCACTTTCCATTGGGAACGCGGGGCTCGGCCAGCATGTTGACATTGTTCGATACGGCCTCCAGGCCCGTATAAGTGCCGCCACCCAGGGAGAATGCACGCATCAGGATGGCGACTACCGCCATGGGCCCGAGAACCTGCGAAAGCTTCGACGCTTCGCCCACAGCGTTCGGAACTACGGCACCGAGATGATCGGCGTGGGCAACGATGCCATAAGAAATCAATCCCAGGTGCAGCACGACGAAGCCAAGAAAGATCGGCATCAGGATCAGGATCGACTCCTTCATCCCGCGAAAGTTGAGGCCGGTCATCCCTGCCACCAACACCAGCTCCGTGGCCAGCTTGAACGCCTGCGCCCCAACCGGCAGCAGGCTGAAGAAGGCGTCGACGCCGCTGGCCAGCGAGGTGGCGACCGTCAGCACATAGTCGACCAGCAATGCCGCGCCGGACACCAGCCCTGGCCGCGGCCCCAGCAGCGCCGTGGCCACCCGATAGCCGCCGCCGCCGGTAGGGAAGAGTTCAATGACCTGGTTGTATCCGACGGCAATGATGAAGACCGTCGCGGCAGTGGCAAACGCGAGGAACACTGCCAGCGGGGTATGCGCGCCCAAGGCGAGAAAGGCCTCCTCGGGGCCGTAGCAGGACGACGAGAGACCGTCCGCGCCGAGTCCGACCCAGGCAAGAACCGGTGCGACAGCGATCGCGTGACGGGTCCCTGGGTCGAGCGGATCGAGCGGCTTGCCGGCCAGGACCTTCCACCACTTCGATAATTCCGCCATCGTCGCCACCCGGCACGCTATTGCAGCGCAGCACGCGAGGCGCCGCGCACGGACTCATGGCTGGCGGCGTCGATACGCAGGCGCCGGCTTGCCTGGACCGGCCAGGCGATGGCATCCGGCCCGGTTCGGGGGACAGGCCGTTGGGTGATCGAGGGGTGTGTCACGCTATCCATCCCGCAAGCGAGGTACCGAAGTCGTATCGAGAGATCTCGTTGCCGTCGCGATCGAATGTGACGAGGATCGCGCCATCGCGCCTGGCCTGAGCGGTCGCCGCCGCCACCGCAGCCTCGCGGGCGGGATGGTGCGATTCAGCGTTTCGCGCGCTCTCGTAGATGACATCCCATCCGTCACGGTAGGGGACGACCTGGAGTTCGGCGGACATGGGGCTCCTTTACCGATCAACGCATCTCCCTTGCGAGCATTGATCGCGCATTGTTAGCTGGACCTGCTTTGGGCTGCTTCCATAGAGAACGCCCGGGGGGCGAACACACCCCGGCGGGGCCTCAGTGGGCAAGACTGTCAACGCACGGGGGTTGGAACGCGGCCGGATAGACGACAAGCGCAGGGCGTGCATGAGCCGTGCGTGGGCGGTACACCGTGAACTCCGACGGGATCTGCGCGCGCGGGGCATTGACCAGCGTAACGGGCACACGGGCGCGTCGCATGATCCTGGCCGGAATGCCGGCGCCTGCCAGTGCCAGGAGCCGCGACCAGGCCGACAGGCCAAGGACAATACCGTCGCATTGGCAGGCCTGCGTGGCGTTCAATATCGTACTCGCGGGCGACCCGATGCCTATCTGTGCCACATAGTCCACGCCGGAATCGTCAAGAATTTCGCCTGCACGTGCCAGTGCGGCTTCCCCTTCCTTGCGTTCGCGCTCTCGCAGCCTGGCGACGGAGTGGTAGGCGCACGCCTTTCCCTGCTCAATCGGGGTTTGCACGTTGAGCAGCACGATCTGCGAAACGCTTCCCTCTCTATAGAGGAATGCTGCATGCCGGACAGCCCATAACGAACTGTCCGAGCCGTCAACGGCGACGAGGAGCTTGATCATGGCGGTTCAACACGGGTAGCGGCACCGCGCCGGCGGCGATTTGTCGGCGAGGCAAGTCCTATGCAACCAGCGTATGCGAGGACGCGTTTACCGTGCATCAATATATGGCGGCAGCGCATAAAAATTCGATAAAGAAGCGCCAGCCGACCCGGCAGGTTCTTGCTCGACGACGCTGCAGCAGCAAGACGCATTGGTGCGACCAGCTCCGGGTGCTCTCGTCCAAGCCGAAACCGGTGTGTTTTCCACTACTGATCAAGCCGCCAGCAGGCGGCGAAGTGCTTTTCCATTCGCTTGGCTGGTCCGTTCATGCTGATCTTTATGTGTTCTTTATACGTACCGATCACCTTTCTACCCAGTTTTTACTACCCCGTCGCTAAGCTGCAAGCCGAAAACCACTCAAGGGTGTTTGGTCATGGACGGGATCTTTCTGATCGTATTGATTGGCTTCGCCGTGCTGAGCGCGGCCCTGCTGGGGCTTTGCGTCATGCTTGCCCCGCATTCTTCGGCGGGCACCGGGCACGGCGCTCCGCATAACCAGGTGCTGTCAAAGAACAGCGCGTCGGACAGGGGGCTGTGATGAGCTGGACCGATATGTTGAGCGGCGTGCTGGCAGCTGCCATTTTTGTTTACCTCCTTATTGCGCTGTTCCGGCCGGAGAAATTCTGATGTCCTCGCAATTCGTGGGCCTGCTGGTCCTGTATCTCGTCATTCTCCTGGCATGCGCACCATTCCTCGGGCGCTATCTCAGGCGTGCCGTGGAGGATGGCCGCTACGCGCTGACCGCGTGGGGCCGCCCGCTGGAGCGGCTGCTGTATCGCCTGGGCGGCGTGCGTGCCGAGGCCGAGATGGGGTGGAAGCAATACACCATCGCGGTCCTCGCCTTCAACCTGCTTGGCGTGGTAGCGGTCTACGCGCTGCAGCGCCTGCAGGGCATGTTGCCGCTGAATCCGCAAGGTTTTGGTGCTGTCACGCCGGACTCGGCCTTCAACACAGCCATCAGCTTTGTCACCAATACCAACTGGCAAGGCTATTCCGGTGAGTCGACCATGGGCTATCTGACACAGATGCTCGCGCTCACCGTGCAGAACTTCTTTTCCGCCGCAACCGGCATCGCCGTGGTCTTCGCGCTGATTCGGGGCTTCGCGCGCCAGAGCGCGGCCACCATTGGCAACTTCTGGGTCGATATGACCCGGACCACCCTGTATGTATTGGCGCCGATCGCCACGGTGATCGCGCTGGCGATGGTCAGCCAGGGCGTGATTCAGAATTTCGATGCCTACAAGGAAGTCAGCCTCGTCACGCCGGTCGAGTACAGCCAGCCCAAGGTCGATGCGGCCGGGCAGCCGGTGCTCGATGCGCAGGGCAAGCCGGTGACGGAAGACCTGAAGACGGACAAGCAGACACTGGCGATGGGTCCGGTCGCCTCGCAAGAGGCCATCAAGATGCTTGGCACCAACGGCGGCGGCTTCTTCAATGCCAACTCGGCGCATCCGTTCGAGAACCCGAACTCCCTGGCCAACTTCATCCAGATGCTTGCGATCTTCCTGATCCCGGCCGCTCTGTGCTTTACGTTCGGCGAGATGGTGGGGGACAGGCGACAGGGGGTGGCGGTGCTGGCCTCCATGACGGTGATCTTTGTCGCCATGGCTTGCGTCGCCGCAATGTCCGAGCAAATGGTCAACCCTGCCTTGTCCGGCTTGCCGGTCGACCATGCCAGTTCCCTGTTGCAGGCTGGCGGCAATATGGAAGGCAAGGAAACGCGCTTCGGCATGGCGGCGTCGGCGCTGTTCGCCACCATCACGACGGCGGCATCGTGCGGCGCGGTCAATGCGATGCATGACTCGTTCACCGCCATCGGCGGGCTGGTGCCGATGCTGCTGATCCAGCTGGGCGAAGTGGTGTTCGGCGGCGTCGGCTCGGGGCTGTACGGCATGCTCGTCTATGCGGTGCTTGCTGTCTTCATCGCCGGCCTGATGATCGGGCGCACGCCGGAGTACCTTGGCAAGAAGATCGAAGCCTACGAAATGAAGATGGCCGCCGTGGCGATCCTGGTCACGCCGCTGCTGGTGCTGCTCGGCACCTCGGTGGCGGTCATGGCCGAAGCAGGGCGCGCGGGCGTCTTCAATCCCGGCACGCACGGCTTCTCGGAGATCCTTTACGCGCTCTCGTCGGCCGCCAACAACAACGGCAGTGCCTTTGCGGGCCTCTCCGCCAACACGCCGTTCTACAACACGCTGCTGGCAGCGGCCATGTGGTTCGGCCGGTTCTGGATCATCATTCCGGTCCTTGCGCTGGCGGGCTCGCTCGCGGCCAAGAAGCGCGTGCCGCCGAGCGGCGGCACGATGCCGACGCACGGCCCGCTGTTCGTGGTCCTGCTGGTGGGCACGGTGCTGATGGTTGGCGCGCTGACCTATGTGCCGGCACTGGCGCTCGGGCCGGTTGCCGAGCAGCTCCAGGGCGCGGTGACGGCAACCGCGGCCAAGTAAAGCGACTACTGACGAAGAGATATCGGGCATTCCTACACGTTCGGCACCTGCGCTGGATGGCATCGCAGGCGCCGGATGTCCCTAGTGGATTGCGGAGAAACCATGCAACATGATTCGATGGCCCCAGCGGCCAAGCGCGGCGGCAAGACGCACGACGCGACTTCCACCAACACAGTCCAGGCGCAGAGCGTGCCGGTGTCCGGGCGGCAACGCGGTTCCCACCATCATCGCCCGCCGGCGCGAAGCATGTTCGCGCCGGAACTGGTGAAGCCCGCGATCGTCGCGGCCTTCAGGAAACTGTCGCCGCGGGACCAGCTGCGTAACCCGGTAATGTTCGTGGTCTACGTGGGCAGCATCCTGACGACCATCCTGTTCCTGCGGGCGATGTTCGTGCCCTCGGCAGCGCCTGGCGGGGAAAGCGCGGCCTTCATCCTGGCGGTATCGGTATGGCTGTGGTTCACGGTGCTGTTCGCCAACTTTGCCGAGGCCTTGGCGGAAGGGCGGAGCAAGCAGCAGGCGGAAGCGCTGCGCGGTCTCAAGACGACGGTCACCGCGCGCGTACTGAAGGACGGCAAGCGAGGTAGCGCCACGGAGGCCCGTGCCGCTACGGCGCTGCGGCGTGGCGACGTCGTGCTGGTGGAAGCCGGCGACATGATCCCCGGGGACGGAGAAGTGATCGACGGCGTGGCCTCGGTTGACGAAAGCGCCATCACCGGCGAATCGGCGCCGGTGATCCGCGAGTCGGGCGGCGACTTCTCCTCGGTGACCGGCGGCACGCGCGTGCTGTCTGACTGGATCGTGGTACGCATCACGACCAATCCCGGCGAGAGTTTCATCGACCGCATGATCACGATGGTCGAAGGCGCCAAGCGGCAGAAGACTCCGAACGAGCTGGCCCTGACCATCCTGCTTGTCGGCCTGACCCTCGTACTGCTGCTGGCCACGGCCACGCTGCAGCCGTTTTCGCTCTACAGTGTCCTGGTGACAAAGGCCGGCGTGCCGGTGACGATCACCGTACTGGTGGCGCTCCTGGTCTGCCTGATTCCGACCACGATCGGCGGCCTGCTGTCGGCAATCGGTGTCGCCGGCATGAGCCGGATGATGGAAGCGAACGTGATCGCAACGTCGGGCCGTGCCGTCGAAGCCGCCGGTGACGTGGATGTGCTCCTGCTCGACAAGACCGGCACCATTACCCATGGCAACCGTCAGGCATCGCGCTTCATCCCGGCACCGGGCGTGTCGCTGTTGCAGCTCGCGGAAGCGGCCTGGATGTCGTCGCTGGCCGACGAGACGCCCGAAGGCCGCAGCATCGTCACGCTGGCCCGCCAGCAGGCGGGGTTGGCGGCGCCGGAGATCGCAATGCTGAAGCACGTATTCGTGCCGTTCAGCGCCCAGACCCGCATGAGTGGTGTCGACCTGGGCGACGAAGGCAACGAGCGGCACGTGCGCAAGGGCGCGGCCGAGGCCGTGCGCCACTATGTGACGGAGCGTGCCGGGAAATTCCCGGATGCCGTATCGCAGGCCGTGGATGAGGTCGCGCGCGTCGGCAGCACGCCGCTGGTGGTGGCCGACGGCAGCGGCGCTGCGGTGCGCGTGCTTGGCGTGATCGAACTGAAGGACATCGTCAAGACCGGCATTCGCGAGCGCTTCGGCGAGCTGCGCAAGATGGGCATCAGGACCGTGATGATCACCGGCGACAACCGGCTGACGGCGGCCTCGATTGCCGCTGAAGCCGGCGTCGATGACTTCCTGGCCGAGGCTACGCCGGAAGCCAAGCTGAAGCTGATCCGGCAGTACCAGACCGAAGGGCGGCTCGTTGCGATGACCGGTGACGGCACCAACGATGCACCGGCACTCGCGCAGGCCGACGTCGCCGTGGCGATGAACAGCGGCACGCAGGCGGCCAAGGAAGCCGGCAACATGGTGGACCTGGACAGCAACCCGACCAAGCTGATCGAGATCGTCGAGATCGGCAAGCAGATGCTGATGACGCGCGGCTCGCTGACGACCTTCAGTGTCGCCAACGACATCGCCAAGTACTTCGCCATCATCCCGGCGGCGTTTGCCACCACGTATCCGCAGCTCAACCTGCTGAATGTGATGGGGCTCGCCACCCCGGCTTCGGCCATCATGTCGGCGGTGATCTTCAATGCGCTGATCATCGTCGTGCTGATTCCGCTTGCGCTGAAGGGCGTCGTCTACCGGCCGCTGGGCGCCGCGGTGCTGCTGCGCCGCAACCTGCTGATCTACGGCCTTGGCGGCATCCTGGTGCCATTTGTCGGCATCAAGTTGATCGACATGATCCTTGCCGTGTTTGGCTGGGTCTGATTTCCCCTACGATTCGGAGCATTCATGAATACGCAAGTGCAGTCCCCGCAGCCGTCGCCTCCACCCGTGCAGGCGGGTCTTGTCAGGCCGATGCTGGTGGTGTTCATCACCCTGTCGCTGATTACCGGCCTGCTGTATCCCGGCGTGATTACAGCCATCTCGAAGGCCGTGTTCCCGCATCAGGCAGCCGGCTCGCTGATCGAAAAGGATGGGAAGGTGATTGGATCGGAACTGATCGGCCAGCCGTTCTCCGACCCGAAGTACTTCTGGGGGCGGTTGTCGGCGACGGCGCCGATGCCGTATAACCCCGCCGCGTCGGCAGGGTCGAACCTGGGCCCGACCAATCCGGCGCTGACCGACGCGGCCCGTGCGCGCATCGACGCGTTGCACGCCGCCGATCCCGGCAACCAGGCGCGGGTGCCCGTGGACCTGGTCACGGCATCCGGAAGCGGGCTGGATCCGCAAATCAGCCCTGCCGCGGCCGAATACCAGGCGGCGCGCGTCGCACGGACCAGGGGGATTCCGATCGAACAGGTGAAACAACTGATCGCCGCGAGTACCGAAGCGCCGCTGCTGTCGGTACTGGGTGACCCAGGCGTCAATGTGCTGAAGCTGAACCTTGCATTGGATGGCATCGCGCCGAAGCAATGAAGTCCCTGAAGGTTGGGCGATGTTGTCGGGCTGCACGCCCGGATCAGCGGCAGCGGTACCCGGATGCGGAACCGGATGGGTCCGCTCCTGCCGGGATTGGGGGGGAGCCATCCTATGACTGATGCCGAATTTCGCGAGGCTGATGCGCGCCCCGACCCCGACGCGTTGCTCCAGCGCGTGCAGGCCGAGGGTGCGCGGGCATCGCGCGGCAAGCTCCGGGTCTACTTTGGCGCCTCGGCAGGGGTTGGCAAGACCTTTGCCATGCTCACTGCAGCGCGAGCGGCATCCGTGCAGGGTACGGATGTCCTCATTGGTATCGTGGAGACCCACGGCCGCGCGGAAACCGAGGCACTGATCGCCGGTGTCGAACGGCTGCCAATGAAGGATGTGCCGTACCGTGAGCGGGTGCTCAAGGAGTTCGACCTGGACGCGGCGCTGGCCCGGCATCCCTCGCTGATCCTGGTTGACGAACTGGCACATTCCAACGCGCCGGGCAGCCGCCATCCCAAGCGGTGGCAGGATATACAGGAACTGCAAGCCGCCGGCATCGACGTCTGGACCACGGTCAATGTGCAGCACCTCGACAGCCTGAACGAGGCCGTGGGGGGCATCACGGGAATTCGCGTGTGGGAAACGGTGCCGGATACTGTCTTCGACAGCGCGGACGAAGTCGTGCTTGTCGACCTGCCCGCCGATGAACTGCTGCGTCGGCTGAAGGAGGGCAAGGTCTATCTGCCGGAGCAGGCGCGACATGCGGCACGCAATTTCTTCCGCAAAGGCAACCTGATTGCCCTGCGAGAGTTGGCGCTGCGCCGGACCGCCGACCGCGTGGACTACGATGTCCGGGCATGGCGCCAGTCGGAATCCGTGCAGGCGGTCTGGCGGACCCGGGAGGCGGTGCTCGCTTGCGTCGGCAGCGGCGATGATGCGGAGCAGGTCGTCAAGAGCGCCCGCCGGCTTGCCGGCCAGCTCGATTGCGACTGGCATGTGGTGACCATCGCCACACCGAGACTGGCGCCGCCATCCAATGCCGCAAAGGTTCGCCTGCAGACGGCCATGGGTCTTGCCGAGGAGCTGGGCGCGCGCACCGAGACACTGGCTGGCAACGACATGGTCCAGGCAGTCGTCGGTTACGTGCGCCGCCACAACCTGACCAAGGTGGTGATCGGCCGGGCGCCGGCAGACTGGCGCCGGGGTGGGACCTCGCTTGCAGAGCGGGCCCGCTCCCTGCTTGGCCTGGCCTTGTCGCCATTTGTCAACGCGCCGGCGTGGCTGTTCGGCCGCCGCAGCTTTGCCGATGCGCTGGCGATCGGGTGTCCGGAGATCGATATCATCCGCGTAGCCGCCGACACGACGCGGGCCGACATTCGCCCGCGCCACGGCGCCGAGGAGCCGGAAGTCCCGGCGGCAAGCGACGGGGCGACGCGCAAAGATTACTTGTGGGCAGCAGTATGGTGCGCCGGTGCCACGGCACTGTCGGCGCTGGCCCACCCCTGGTTCGACCTCGTCAACATCGCCATGCTGTTTCTCGCGGCGGTGGTCGGGGTCGCGCTTCGTCACGGCCGCGGGCCGGCAGCGCTGGCTTCGGTACTGGCCGTGGCCGCGTTCGATTTCTTCTTCGTGCCACCGCGGCTGTCATTTGCCGTCAGCGACGTGCAGTATCTGCTGACATTCCTGGTGCTGCTCTCCGTCGGGCTGGTCATTGGACAACTGACAGCCGGTTTGCGCGAACAGGCGCAAGTGGCCGTGCAGCGGGAAGAAGACGCGCGTACGCTGTACGAGCTGGCCCGTGAATTGTCTGCCGCGCTGATGCCGGATCAGATCGTTTCGATTGGCAGCCGATTCCTGCGCGCTGCATTCGGTGCCAACTCGGCCTTCTTCCTGGTTTCACCGGAAGGGCGGTTGTTGCCACCAGTATCCGATGCCCGCCAGCATGACTCCGAGGCGCGAACCGACTCGATTGACCGTGTGCTGGCAGCGTGGGTATTCGACCACGGCCAGCCGGCCGGCACAGGCACGCATACATTGCCCGGCAGCACAGTACTGTATCTTCCGTTGAAGGCACCGATGCAGACGCGTGGCGTCCTGGCGGTGGAGCCGGCGGTCTCGCACGCCTTCGCGCAACCAGCGCTACGGCGTCAGGTCGACGTGTTCTGCACCCTGATCGCGATCGCAATAGAACGATTGCACTATGTCGAAGTGGCACAGGAGGCCTTGCTGTCGATGGAGTCCGAGCGTTTGCGCAGCTCATTGCTGGCCGCCGTATCCCATGATCTGCGAACCCCGCTGACAAGCCTCATCGGCATGGCGGAAACCGTTCAGCGTAGCTATCCGGCGCTGGCGCCGCCGCTGGACGAGACAGTATCCGCCATGCTGGAGCAGGCAAAGCGGATGCGGACGATGGTGGTGAATCTGCTTGACATGGCTAAGTTGCAGAGTCGTGATGTCCGGACGAACAAGGAGTGGCAGTCGGTGGAGGAACTCGTAGGCGCCAGCCTTGCCGCCATGCGCGATGCACTCGGACGCCATCGCGTTGTCGTCGCCGACTTGTCCAAGGTACCTCTGGTCGAATGCGACGCCGTGCTGCTCGAACGCGTGCTGTGCAACCTGTTGGAGAATGCAGCCAAGTACACGCCGGCGGGTACTGAAATCCGGCTGTCGGCCGCGCCTGTCGAGGACGAAATCAGGATTGCAGTCGAGGATGACGGGCCGGGCGTGCCAAAGGGCAAGGAGCGGCAGATCTTCGAGAAATTCACGCGCGGTGAGCGCGAGTCCGCGACCGCGGGTGTCGGCCTGGGGCTCGCCGTATGCGAGGCAATCATGCAAGCGCATGGCGGGCGCATCTGGGTGGAGCCGGCCCAGCGGCCAGACCGGCCCGGCGGGCAGGCGGGCGCGCGCTTCATGGTCGCGTTGCCGCGCGGCAATCCGCCAGCGGTGGAGCCGGAGCCGGCTGATGCCTAGCAGGGTGCCATACACGCAAGGAGAGGAAGTTCATGCCATTCGATTTTTCCCCGACGATTCTGCTCGTTGAGGATGAACCACATATCCGGCGCTTTGTCCGCTCGACGCTGGAGTCCGAAGGCTGCACAGTGCATGAGGCTGAATCGCTCAAGCGCGGATTGATCGAGGCGGGTACCCGGCAGCCTGATCTTGTCGTGCTCGACCTCGGGCTGCCTGATGGCGACGGCGTGCAATTGATTCGCGAGATGCGTACGTGGACCGATGTGCCAATCCTTGTGCTGTCTGCGCGCAGTGGGGAAGCCGACAAGATCGGCGCGCTGGATGCCGGCGCCGACGACTACCTGACCAAGCCCTTCGGCGTCGGGGAACTGATCGCACGCCTGCGCGTGCTGCTGCGACGGCATGCGAGGGCCAACCCTCAAGGCTCCCACCAGATCACGTTTGGCGACGTCCATGTCGACCTCGCGAGCCGTGTTGTCACCCGTTCCGGACAGGACGTGCATCTGACCCCGATCGAGTATCGCCTGTTGGCGGTGCTGCTCGCCCACCGTGGCAAGGTCATGACGCACCGGGAATTGCTGCGAGAGGTGTGGGGACCTTCACAGGCCGAAAGCAGCCAGTACCTGCGCGTCTACATGGGACATCTGCGGCACAAGCTTGAAGCGGACCCGGCGCAGCCCGCCCATCTGCTGACGGAAGTGGGCCTGGGCTACCGGTTTGCCGGATAGCATCGAAAGCCCCCGATTCTTTATTGAATCTGCACACAGGCATTGCGGCTTTTGATACCGTTTTTAGGTGTCAGGCCATATCGTGGCGAGGCTCCCTGCAACGGGGATTTCTTCAACTTTCGTCACAACAACAATGACTGACTTGCGCCATACCGCAGCCGCGCTGCTTGCCTGTTCCGTACCTTCCATCCTCTTGTTCGCCACCATGCCCGCCATGGCGCAATCCCAGCCAGACGCCGGGGTGCCTGCAGCGGCTCCGGCCGCTGCCGCTGCCGAGCCGGCATCGCCGCATACGTTCACGGCCAACGTTTCGCTGGTCTCGGACTACCGCTATCGCGGCATCAGCCAGACCAACCTGCGTCCGGCGATCCAGGGTGGCTTCGACTACGTGCACGAGAGCGGCTTCTACGCGGGGAACTGGAACTCCAGCATCAGTTGGCTCGAGGATGCCAACCCGTCGGTGTCGGCGCCGGTTGAAATGGACTTCTACGGCGGCTTCAAGAACACCTTCAAGGTGTCTGGCCTCGAGTTCAACTATGACCTGGGCGTGCTCGAGTACTACTACCCGGGCGGCTACAACAACCCGCGCCCGTACACCACGGAACTGTACGCCGGGATCGGCTGGGGCCCGGTGTTCCTGAAGTATTCGCATGCCGTGACCAACCTGTTCGGCTTCAACGACAGCAAGAACAGCTACTACGTCGACCTGACGGCCAACGTGCCGCTGAATTTCTGGGACCTGACGCTGAATGCGCATGTGGGTTACCAGGGCGTGACGCACAACAGCGACGCCTCGTATACCGACTGGAAGATCGGCCTGACCAAAGACCTGGGCAAGGGCTTTGCGCTGGCGGTGGCCTACGTGGACACCAACGCCAGGGAGTCGGTCTACACCAGCGCCAACCGGGGCCGCTACCTCGGCAAGGCCGCGGCCTGGGCTTCGCTGACGAAGACGTTCTGAGCGCGAGCGCTGTGCCAGCGTCGCCGATCTTGATGCCGATTTAATGCCTCGGCCCAATATCCTTGCATCAAATTTAGACGGCGCTGGCTAGCATAAAGCCATGTCCAACACGCGACCCGCTACCGCGAGGGTCTACCAAATCATGCGACAGTCAAGCCTGGCCGTTGACAACGTTCCCCGACGTACCGCCTTGCGTAGTAGCGAAGGCACCATGACCGCGCTGCGAGCGGTCCCACGGCAGGCGCCGGCCTGGATCCGTTTGAGTCTTGCGGTGGCATCCACCCAGGTGTTCGCTTTGCGGCAGACCATGCACAGGGCACTAGGCGACCTTGCCCGCGTCTATGTGGTGAAGGTGGACTACCGGCACGGCGAGACCATGATGTACGTGGAACTGGCCCGCACGGACCGCGACGAGGTCATGCACGCCATCATGATGACTTTTCCGGCCGCGCAGTTTGGGGTAACGACAGCCCTGGGGAATGAGCATGTGGCGCACTGAAGAAGAGAGCTTCTCCGGTCCTGCTGTCCGCGCCTGCAGCGGTATCGTAGCGATTTCCCGCAAGGCGCCGTGGGGTATCTGGGTGCCCATGGTGACGCCCATGCGCGCCGGGGCGCTGGATCTGTCGGCTGCAGGCAGGCTGGCTGAGAGCTATGTCAAGGCAGGCGTGAACGGCCTGATCATACTAGGCACGACGGGCGAGGGAGGCCTGCTTGACACCCGCGAGCGGCAAGTCTTCACAGCGGCAGTGCTCGAGGCTGTCCATGGCGAGCTGCCGGTGATGGCTGGCGCAGGCGCGGTGGATACCCGGACGGTGTGCGCGCAGATTGCTGAGCTGGACGCCTTTGACCTTGCCGGCTATCTTGTGCCACCGCCGTACTACCTGCGCCCCTCTGATGAGGGCATTGCGTGGCATTTCAACGAGGTGGCGCGTGCAACCGATCGTCCGTTGATGCTGTACAACGTTCCCAAGCGGACGGGATGTGGGTTGTCGCCGGGGCTCATACGATCGCTGCTTGCACATCCGCAGATCGCGGCGGTCAAGGAGTGCGACAGCGGAAATCTCGGCGCGCTTGCCGAGGATGCGCATGCCACCGTGCTGTGCGGAGAGGACGCCGCCATGCTGGATCACCTGCTTGCCGGCGGCGCCGGCGTGATAGCAGCGTCGTCGCATATCCGGCCGGATCTCTACGTGCGCCTGCTGCATCTGGCGCAGACCGGCCATTTCGGCGCGGCGCGTGTATTGTTTGCCAGACTGGCTCCGATGATTTCCCTTATGTTCGCAGAGACGAATCCCGCGCCGGTGAAGGCCGCATTGGCACTTTACGGCGTGATCTCCCCGGAAACACGCCTGCCGCTGCAGCCGGCAAGTTCCGTGTTGTTGCAGCGGCTGGAGGAGGCCATGGCCCTTCTTCCGCCGCCTTGCACGGCACGGCACCAGCCTGTTGCGGCCTGATAGCCCGCCATCGCTGCCCGGCCGCCTCGCGACTGGCTGTCGGGCAGCTTCAGGCGACGGATTTTATGCGTTGTTAATACCGCTGGCCAAGGTATTTACACCGGTTTTGCGATTGCGTTTGTAAATTGATATCAGGCCCCCGGGAGCCTGGGACTCCGTAAATGCTGGTCTGGGGCGCCAGGGGCAGGGCCCTTGGCGGGCTACCCGCCGGCTCATTCGTCGAGGCGAACATGAAACTTCCCGTGCCGATCTTCCTCACCTGCACAGCATGCGGGCATATTCACTCGGAAACCCTGCAGGATCTGGTCTCAGGAACGGTGCCGCTGCCGTTGGCCTGCCCCGCCTGCCATCGGGAGCTCAGCGTCGACTGGGACTCGGTTGCCGGTCAGGCCGAACTCCTGGGGCTCATGGATACGGAGCGATAATTCGCCAACCGTGGGTGCCCTGGTCAAGCGGGTCTGGCAACCCCGCACGCAGTGGCACCCAAGTGTCATCGCACCTCCAGTGCGAAATCCCTGAGCAGCGTCTGCTGGCTTGCGTCCAGTATTTCCTGCCCGAGCTCGGGATTGGCGCCGGCTACCGCGCGCGACAGGATGAGCGCGCCCACCATCTCGCTGTAGAACGCGATTGCCTCCCGGCGCGCTTCCTGGCTGTCTGCGCCTTCGGCGCGCTGCTCCGCGACGAGCCTCGTCAAGGTTTCGATCATCTCCTGCAAGCCATTCGCAAAGCGCGCTTGCGCCTCGTGGCCTAGCCGGCGGATGTCCGCGGTGAGGCCGGCTACCGCGCAACCCTGCTCGATATCGCTGCAATGCGTGCCGGACAGGTAATAGTCGACCTGCCGCCGCAAACGGTTGCCGCCCGGGGCAATTGGTGCTGCGATGGCTTCCTTCAGATCGTGGTTGGCTTTGTCCATCGCAGTCGCCACGACTTCAGCCGCCAGCGCCTCCTTCGATTCGAAGTGGTTGTAGAAGCCACCCTGGGTAAAGCCCGCGGCCTTCATCAGCGCGCTCAGGCCGACACCATCGATTCCGTGCTCGCGGAACAGCTTCTCCGAAGCCGCAATGATGGCCTTGCGGTTCTCTGCCGCCTGCTGTTTTGAGACGCCCATCGCTCAATGCTCCTCTGTGCGGTTGTCACCTCAAGTATAGCCGCCCCTGACAAAGACAATGGCGATTGCCCTTGACTTTTCTGATGCGATCGCCAAAACTCAATGTCAATCACCATCGTGATTGAGTGAGCGCACAACGCAGGGGCCTTCATGTACATCGAACGTCACCAGGCCTTGCTCAAGCCGACCCGCCAACCACCCCCCGGAGCATCAACTTGACCACTACCACCGAAGCCGCCAACAAGGCTCTTGTGCTCGAAGCGTTCGACACGCTCTTCAATCAACGCGACTACGCCGCCGCCGAACGATTCTGGTCACCCGGCTATATCCAGCACAGCGCGCATATCGAACCGGGCCGCGATGGCCTGTTCAACCTCATCAAGACCCTGCCGCCGACCTTGCGGTACGAGCCCGGCGTGATCGTGGCCGATGGCGACTACGTGATCATCCACGGGCGCTTTTCCGGCAATGGCCGTCCGCTCGCCTGGATTGCCGCCGACATCCTGCGGATTGCCGACGGCGTGCTCGCCGAGCATTGGGACGTGCTGCAGGACGAAGCAACCGAGGCTGAATCGAAGAGCGGCCTGCCCATGTTCGGGAGCAGCTTCCCGCGCTGACTCCCTGATTCCAATCGTCATCTCCATCGGAGGCACATCATGAAACTCACAGGCAACACCGTATTCATCACGGGCGGCGGTTCGGGCATTGGCCGCGGTCTCGCCGAAGCGCTCCACAAACTCGGCAACCAGGTCATCATCTCCGGCCGACGCGCGGAGCGTCTGCAAGCGACCATCGATGCGAACCCCGGCATGCAGGCGGTATCGCTCGACGTCACCGATCCGGCGGATGTCGCAAAGGTCGCTGCCAGGCTGATTGCCGATCATCCCGGGCTCAACGTGCTGATTAACAATGCGGGCATCATGTTGCCCGATGGCGCGGGAGGCCCGGTCGACGACGACCTGCTGACCTCCACCGTCGAGACCAATCTGCTCGGGCCGATACGCATGACCTCGGCGCTGATCGAGCACCTGAAGACGCAGGAGGGCGCCGTCGTGGCCAATGTTACCTCGGTACTTGGCTTTGTGCCCCTGGCCATCACGGCCGTGTACAGCGCGACCAAGGCGGCCCTGCATTCCTACACGCTCTCCCAGCGCTATCTGCTTCGGGACAGCAAGGTCTCGGTCATCGAGATCGCGCCGCCCTGGGTCCGCACCGAACTGCTGAACAGCAGCGAGGAGGAGCGCGCGATGCCTCTGGAAGCATTCATTGCGGGCGCGATCGAACTACTGGGCACGGAAGCCACCGAAATACTGGTGGGCCCCGCCGTGGACATGCGCGCCAATCCGGGACCAAACGAGCACGCCTGGGTCAACGACTTCAACGACACGATGGCTGCCGGTTGACTCGGGATTGCCTGAAGGGAGCCAGGCAATCCCCCCAATAACCCTACCCAATTGCCATGGACAGATTCGGATCCGTCGATGCCTTCGTGACAGCTGCGAGGCTTCGGATTCTTGATGCATGGCATCCGGGGAATGATCACGATGCACCGACCCCGGCAGTGCGCACCAAGGACCTCGACATGGTTACCGCAAGCAAGATTCCGAGTGCTGTCTACCTGCTCGCTCTCGGCGCCTTCGCCATCGGCACCGAAGGCTTCATGATTTCCCCGCTGCTTCCGGGCCTGGCCGCCGATTTCGGCGTGTCCATCGAGCGGGCCTGGCAACTCGTTTCCGTATTCGCGCTGGCCTACGGCATCAGCTCACCGGTGCTTACGGCTGCCACCGGGAACGTCAGGCGCCGCACGCTGCTGCTGGCAAGCATGATCGTATTCGCGCTGTCGAACCTGCTTGCCTGCCTTGCCCCCGGATTCTGGTGGCTGATGGGTGCGCGTGTACTGCTGGCCCTTTCGGCCGGGTTGTTCGTTCCGGGCGCGAACGCGCTGGCGGGTGCGATCGCCCATCCGGCGCTGCGCGGCCGTGCGATCGCTCTCGTCAATGCCGGCATCACGGTGGCGCTGACGCTCGGCGTACCGATGGGCGCCGTCATCGGTCACGCGCTTGGCTGGCGCATGACGTTCGCCGGCGTCGCCGTTCTGTCGGTGATTGCGGCGATCGGAGTATATGTCGGCGTGCCGCGCGAGATCGGGCAAGGTATTCCAACCGCGACATTGCGCGAGCGCGTCTCGGTCGCCGCGCGGCCAGCCGTGCTGGCAACCCTGTTGGCTACCACGCTGTGGGCGACCGGCTCGTACACGGTCTACACCTATCTGTCGCCGCTGGTCACCAGCATGACCACCGTGCACGATACGCAGATCAGGCTCGTGATGCTCACATGGGGAATTTCGGCTGCCGCAGGCGTGTTCCTTGGCGGCAGCCTGAGCGACCGGCTGGGGCCGCCGCGCGTGATCGTGCCGGCTGTAGCGATCATGGCAATGGCCTTCCTGAGCTTTTCCCTTGTCGCTCGGCTGGTGCCTCCGGAATACGCATTGGGCCCGGTGCTGGTCGCGCTGGTCATCTGGGGAGTGAGTGCGTGGGCGTTCTACCCCGCCCAGCAGGCGCGCCTGATCGAGCTGGCCGGCGTCAACGTCGCGTCGATCGTGCTGTCGCTCAATGCGTCGTTCATGTATATCGGCTTCTCCGTCGGCGCCGCGGTTGGCGGCCTGACGATGGCCCAGAGTCATGTCGGCAATCTGGGGCTGGTCGGCGGATTCTCTGAGCTGGCGTCGGTAGCGGTGACACTGGCGATCCTGGCCCGCAATGCCAGGGTCGTGGCGCCGGGCTCGGCCGCGTGATGGCCACCGTCGCCATATTTTCAGCCTACCCCGGTCCCCGCGCTCAAATAGGCCTCCAGGTCGCGTGATACCGTAGAGAAGCGCTCTATCAGAAAGTCGAGGAGCGCACGGACGCGCGGCGCCATGTACCGGCTACGTTGGTACAGGGCATGCACCGGGACATCCGGAGACCGCCACTCGGGCATCAGGATATTCAGTTTTCCCGCGCGCAGATCCGCCCCTATGTCCCATACCGATTTCATCGCTATCCCGTAACCCGCCACTGCCCACTCACGCGCGAGCGCACCGTCATTCGTCTCCCGGGAACTTGCCAGTGGCACGGTATAACTCTCGACCTCGCCACCGCGCGTGAACCGCCAGTCGTTCGCAAGGCCAATTGCGGTTCCCAGGATAATGCAATCGAAGCGCGCCAGATCCCGCGGGTGCTCGGGCGTCCCGTGCGTCGCCACATACTCCGGCGACGCACAAAGCACGCGTCGATTGGGCGCGAGCCGTCGCGCGACAAGGGAGCTATCGGGGGGCACGCCAAACCGGATGGCAAGGTCAATGTCGTCGAGCAACAGATTCGACAGCGAATCGGACAGCACCAGGGCGAAAGTCACCTCGGGATATTGCACGTTGAACTCATCAAGCCAGCCCTTGAGGACGTGGCGGCCGAAATCGGAGGTCGCCGAAATCCGCACCTTTCCGTGCACGACGCTGCGGCCGGCCTGTAGCGCGGCATGGGCATCTTCGAGGGCCTGAAGCGCCTGCTGGCAATGGAGCAGGTAGATTCGCCCCTCCTCCGTGAGCCGCAACTGGCGTGTCGTGCGCTCAAAGAGCCGCGTCTTCAGGCTCGCCTCCAGCTTGACCAGACGTGCGCTCGCCGCCGCAGGGGAAAGTCCCAGCTTCCGTCCGGCAGCCGACAGCCCACCCAGGTTTGCCGCCTCAACAAAGAGCCGGATGTCGCCGAGGTTCTCCACGATATTTCCGTTCTTTTTGAAGATGATTCAAATGGTAGGTCAATTATCAAAGCCCAGCGGACTTTGCACAATGTGCCATGGTCAATCAGCTTCGGAGATCCGCAATCATGTCGACAACCGCTTCGCCACTTTTCACGCCGACCGTCCTCGCCGGCCACACACTTGCCCACCGTGTCGTCATGGCGCCCATGACGCGTGCGCGCAGCACCCAGCCCGGTGACATACCCAACGCGATGAACGCCCGCTACTACGCCCAGCGTGCCGGCGCCGCGCTGATCGTGACCGAGGCCACCCAGATCTCGCCCCAAGGCAAGGGCTATTCCTTCACTCCCGGTATCTACAGCCCCGAGCAGGTCGCCGGATGGCGACTGGTGACGGACGCGGTTCACGCCGGCGGCGGCCGCATCTTCCTGCAGCTCTGGCACGTGGGCCGCATGTCCCACCCGGACTTTCACAACGGCGAGCTGCCGGTGGCGCCCTCGGCAGTCCCATTCGAAGGCCAGATCTGGAAGGTCGACCCGGCCACGGGCGTGGGCGCCATGGTGGCCAGCCCAACCCCGCGTGCCCTGACGCGCGACGAGATCAGCGGCGTCGTGGCCGATTTCCGCCGGGCCGCCCGCCATGCCATGGATGCGGGCTTCGACGGCGTGGAGATCCACGGCGCCAACGGCTACCTGATCGACCAGTTCCTGCGTACGACGTCGAACGTCCGCACCGACGAGTACGGCGGTACGCGTGAGAACCGCCTGCGCTTTCTCAAGGAAGTCGTCAACGCGGTGGCGGACGAGGCCGGAGCCGATCGCACCGCCATCCGCCTTGCCCCGTTCCTGACCGCACGTGGCATGGCCTGTCCCGACATCCTGCCGACCATTCTCGATGCTGCCGAATTTCTGCAGGCACGCGGCATTGCCTATCTGCATCTGGTCGAGGCGGACTGGGACGATGCGCCGCAATTCACCGAGGCATTCCGCCAGTCCATCCGCGCCCGGTTCACGCGGCCGGTCATTGTCGCAGGGAACTACGACAAGGCACGTGCCGAATGGGTCCTGTCCAAAGGCTACGCCGACCTGGTTGCCTTCGGCCGGCCATTCGTGGCCAATCCGGACTTGCCGCGCCGCCTTGCCGATGGCCTGCCGCTAGCTGCCTTCGACGGCAGCACGCTGTTCGGCGGGGGCGAGCGAGGCTATACCGACCATCCCGCTTCGCCGGCAGCGGATGTTCCCGACAGGGCTGTGGATGCCATCAGCCTTTCGTGAGTGCCGCCGGCCGCAACGTGACCAGTCATCCGGGGTGGTTCAGTACATCCGCGCGCCAATGCAAGTTCATTTCGACACAAGGAAGAGAAAATGTTTGCTTATCGTGGCTCGACCGCTCTGATTACCGGAGCATCAAAAGGACTAGGGAAGGTCTTCGCGGAGACACTTGCGGCACGAGGCATGAACCTGGTGCTGGTGGCCCGGTCTGGTGACGCCTTGCGCGCCCTGGCGGAAGAACTTACCGAGAAATACGGTGTGCAGTGCCTCCCGCTCAACGCCGACCTGGCCAATCCCGACGCAGCCATACGGATCGGTGAGGAACTCGAGCGCAGCGGCATCCAGGTAGACCTGCTGGTCAACAATGCGGGGCTCGGTCTGACCGGCAGCTTCCTCTCGCAGGATTTCACGAAGGTACAGTCGGAGATCCAGGTGAACGTTCAAGCGCTGGTCGCGCTGACCCACCTGCTTGGCAGCGGCATGGCGAAACGAGGCAGAGGCGGCATCATCAATCTCGCGTCCAACGCAAGCTTTCAGCCACTCCCCTATATGGCCACCTACGCTGCCACCAAGGCGTTCGTCCTTTTCTTCAGCGAGGCGCTGCAGTATGAGCTCGCTGGCACGGGCGTTCATGTGACGGCAGCTTGCCCGGGGCCAACGGCAACGAGCTTCTTTGACGGCGTGTCGACCGACGTGTCGCCCAAGGACATGGACAGCTCGGAATCGGTTGTTCAAAAAACACTCAAGGCTTTCGACCGAAGGAAAGCGGTCGCCTATCCGGGGCGGACAAGCGTGCGCGCGGCCACCTGGTTGTCGCGATTGTTTCCGCGAACGCTCGTTGTACGCCTCGCAGCAATGGCCACCGGAAAAATGGGGCTTCAAGGCTGAAGCCAACGATTCGCCGGGTCCGGACGGCGGCTTTTAACGCTCAGATTATTTGGATATGGATATGGATATGGATATGGATATGGATATGAAATCTCAGGAAAGAACGCCAACGCGCCAGGGAGAATCGCAATGAAGATTCTCGTGACCGGAGCGACCGGCTATATCGGTGGCGCCGCCGCCAAGGCACTCGTCAAACGTGGACACGAGGTCTTCGGCCTGGCGCGATCGGAAGAATCCGCCGGGCGGCTTCGCCTCGCCGGAATTACCCCCCTTGCCGGAGACTTTACCGACAGCGCGAGCCTGATCAGAGCGGCCAGCGGCGTCGACACGATCGTCAGTACGGCAAGCATCGGCTCACTGGCGGGCAGCGCTGAATCGTTCGCGCAGGATCGGGACGCGATTCGCGCCATGCTTGGCGCTGCCGAGGGATCGGGCAAGACGCTGATCTTCACCAGCGGCTCGGCAGTCCTTGGCATCGTCAATGGCGGCGAGGCGACGCGCGACGTATTCGATGAAGACGTGAGCCTGCCTTTGCCGCCCTCGGTCTTCGCGCCTGCATCGGCAAATGTGCCGCCTGTGCTGGTCGAGATGTTCGGCGCAGCCATGGGCGCACGCGTCGGGACGGAGAAGGAAGTGGCGAACGCCTCGGGAATCCGGGGGATCGTGATGCGCCCGGGTCTCGTCTATGGAAACGGCGGCAGCTACGACTTGCCCGCCCTCATCCGGATGGCCCGCGCTAAAGGCGTGGCTCCCCACCTCGGGTCAGGTGGCACGCTGCAGGGATATGTTCATGTGGATGATCTGGCCGAACTGTATTGTCTCGCCGTCGAGGGAGCGCCCGCTGGCGCGGTGCTGCACGGCGTGGCCGGTGAAGTGAGCCAGCGGGAGCTGGCCGCGGCCGTCAGCCGCATGATCGGAGCCGGCGATCGCACAGCGAGTCTCCAGCTCGAGGAGATGTACGCTGCCGGCGGTCCGGTCGGCGTGAGTCTCTCGTTGAACAAGCGCATGTCGTCAGATAAGACACGACGTTTGCTGGGCTGGTCGCCAACCCGCACGGACATCCTGCACGATATCGAGTTCGGGTCCTATGCCGCCTGAGCGCCAGTCTCAGTTGTATTCCGACTTCCCGGCTACTCACGGCGATGCTTACGAAGTGGTCAGCCCAATGAAGAGAGAGCCAGTTATCACTTGAAATGCGCTGGTTGCGACATAGGGCAGGTTGCTGCCCGTGAGTTCATAGACCATGCAAAGCGGAGACCTCCAGACGTCCGGGCTGTCGCCGCTGCCTGGCTAGTCCGGCCCCCCTAGGAGCGGATGCCGAACAAGCCGTGCCAGAAGGAATCGAACGCACCTGCGTGACGCCTGGGCCGTTTCGCCTCGTCAGAATTTGACGCCGCGCCGGCGGGCGTCGGGCCAGCCTCGGCGCCGGGCGCGTCCGCGGCCGGCACACTGGCGCGCCGCGACTCCTCCAGGGCCCATACGCTGTCCGCGATGCGTGCGGCCAGTTCCGCTTCGCAGTCCCGGCCGAGCAGCACGCCGAAGATGACGTCGCGGTTGTGGCCGTCGTCCGCAAAGCGCATCGCAATGACGACCATCTTCTCGTAGCGTTCCTGCGCCGCGCGCTGGCTCTCGCGTTGCGCCTCGCGCTCCTGTTCTTCCTGCGCGTCGCGCTCGGCCTGCCAGCGTTGCATCTCCCGCTCGAATACCTCGTCGTAGATCTGGCGCTGCCCGGCATCGGAAAGAATGGCGTAGGCGTCACGAATTTCCTGGAATGCCGCGTGCGCCTCCGCCTCGCGGCCGAGATTGCGGTCGGGGTGCCACTTCATGGCGGCGCGGCGGTAGGCGCGTTTGATCTCGTCCATGGTGGCGTCCGATTGCACGCCGAGGGTCGCGTAGAGGGTGGTCATGGGCCAAAGGGGCGACTGCTGGGGAGCGTTCATGCTAGCACGGGGTGACCCTTCCAACAGGAGTAGCAGGCTGAGGTTTCATGGCGCTGATGCGCGCCATGCCCAACATGACCGTGATCGAGTGCCGGACCGGGACGCGTTATCTGCCAGGGCAATGCCCGCGGGTATCGATCGCTTTCGGTCCGTTTTCAGTCCTTGGCTTGGAGACGCGATCAAAATAACGCGAAGCGGCAGCGGCGTGAGCAACTAAGCACCGTAAGATTTGGCCTGGGTTACTGCGATTTTGCGATGGGCCAGCAGGAGAATGGGCGTAGTAGCCATTGATAGCGCGACGACCACCGTCACGACGGACAGCTGTTCAGCATCAATCAAGCGAGCTGCCTGCGCTGCCGCCATCACGACAAAGGCAAACTCTCCCCCTTGGGAAAGCAGAATGGCAAAGTATGCGCGTTGCTCTGGCGGCAAATTGATCCGTTTGGCCAGAAACCACAGCGCCAGGAGTTTGCCTAGAACGAGCGCGACCACCAGTACTGCGACCAGGAACGGCTTGCGCGCCAACACGCCGAAATCAATCGACATGCCGACAGCGATAAAAAAGAGTCCGAGCAGAATGCCCTTGAAGGGTGCCATGTCCGATTCGATCTCGTGACGGAATTCTGATCCCGCCAGCAACACGCCAGCCACGAACGCGCCGAGTGACATCGACAGATGGACCAGATGCATCAGCAAGGCGATACCGATCACCCAGAGCAGCGCGAATACGGTAAATATTTCGCGAGTTCCACTTCGATGAATGACGCTTAACGCGTGGCGCAAGACAAAGCGGCCGACGATGACTACGGCAGCAAGCATGCCAAGCGCCGTCATCGCCATTACCCAACCGGCCGGCCCGGTTTCTTCCGCCGGCATTGGCGCCAGCAGCGGCAACAGAGCAATCATTGGGATGGCCGCGATATCCTGAAACAGCAGGATGCCGAAGCTTGTCTGACCGAGCGGTGTATCCATCTGGCGCTTCTGCTCGAGGATCGCAATTACCATCGCGGTGGACGATAGCGAGAGCGCGAACCCGGTTGCAACGCCGATGCGCCACTGCACGCCAAAGGCCGTGAAAATCGCTGCCAGCAGGATGGCGCAAAGTGCAACCTGGGCGCCACCGTAGCCGAATATGGACCGGCGCATCGCCAACAACTTGCCGAGTTCCATTTCGATGCCGATGGTAAACATCATCAATACAATGCCGAGCTCGGAAACGTCGAGAATTGAGTTGACATCGGTGACCAGTCGCAACCCCCAGGGGCCGATCGCCACGCCTGCCATCAGATAGCCCAAAACGGATCCAAAGCCAAAGCGTATCGACAGCGGCACGGCGATCAATGCCGCCGCGAGAAACACAACCGAATCAGTCAGCAGTTGCTCCATCATCTCCCTCCTGCTCGTGGTCACGATCAGCGTAGCCTGTGTCGGCTCGCCATGCCACCATTGACTGACGATCTTTCGGTCACCGGACATGACACGGGGCCTGGCAGTTCCTGCATCATGGCTTGCCTGAGGGCACTGGTTTTGTCGCGGTGCGCCTGGCGCGCGGCTCCTCTGTTTCAATCCATGGTCTAGTATATTTTCGTCCGGTGCGCATATTTGTCCACAGGCCGCTCGGCCTGGCGGGCAATGCCGTGGTGCCAACCGGGCCAGCGTCACGTTTTTCGCGAACGCTGCTGGCATTACGCAAGCCGGGCGGCGCCGCTATTGCCCTGCCCGATCACCGATGCCGCTTTCGGGAGTCCATCATGCCCGATTCACCCAGGACGACCATCAATGCCGCCGCGACCGCGCCGCCGGACGATGCGCAGACACGGGAGCCGGTACTGGACGTGGTGGATCGCGTCTCCGAGATGTGCTTCGGCCTGTTCATGGCGCTCACCTTTGTCGGCGCGGTGGCGAGCGGCACGGGCGGCCCGAATGCCAGCCGTACCATGCTGCATGCCGCATTGGGGTGCAACCTCGCCTGGGGTATGGTGGACGCGGTCATGTTCCTGGTTCGTACGCTGGCGACCCGCGGCCAGCGGATCTCCCTCGCACTTGCCGTCAGGAATGCGGGCGACCAGGCCACCGCAATTGGTCTCATTCGCGATGCGCTGCCCCGGGCAACGAAGTCGCTGGTCACCGATACCGAACTGGAGGCCATGCGGGCACGGCTCGCTGCCGCTCCGGGGCTGCCGGCCCGTCCCCGTCTGAATCTGGCCGACTTGCTGGGCTCCCTGCGCATCTTCTGCATCGTCGTGCTGACCACGTTTCCGGTGGCGCTGCCCTTCGTCCTGCTGAACGACGTCCGCCTGGCGCTTCTCATTTCGCGCGTGCTGACCCTTGCCATGCTGTTCGTCGCCGGGTGGGCGCTGGGCCACTATGCCGGATTTGGCGGCTGGGTCACTGGCGTGGCCATGACAGCGCTGGGCGTGGTCATGACCATCGCCATCATCGCGCTGGGCGGCTGAGATGCGATCCGCGACCTTGCTGGTTGCCGCCACATTTGCCGCAGGTGTTGCCCGGGCACAGGAACCGCCCCAGCCTGTGCCGGACGCCACCACCCAGCCTGCCGGCGCGCCGTGGAGCTTCTCGGCAACAGGCTACTGGAACATGCCACGCGAGAGCGGCGACTACCTCACCGGTATCTTCATTGCCGAAAAGAAGCAGCTCCACCTCGAGGCAAGAGCCAACTACGAGGCGAAGCACTCGCAGTCCGCATTCATCGGCTGGACATTCTCGGGGGGCGAAACGGTCCAGTACAAGGTGACGCCCATCGTCGGGTTCGTGGGGGGCTCGACACACGGCGCGATCGGCGGCCTTGAGGCCAGCGTGGCCGTCAGCAAGTTCGACTACTACATCGAAGCCGAATACCTGGACGCGCATGGCGACGAACCGGGATATCTCTATGCATGGAGCGAACTTGGCTACCGCCCGATCGAATGGCTGAGGCTGGGCGTCGTGGCACAGCGCACGCGAGTTTACGGGGGTGACCGCGAATTCCAGCGAGGCGGCTTTCTTCAGGTCACGGTGCGCAAGTTCACGGCCGGCTTCTACTGGTTCAACCCGGGCTCGACGGAACAGGTCGCGATCCTTTCGCTGGGTGTCAGCTTCTAGGCCGTATTCACAACAGGCAGGCCTGCGCCCTGACTCCCGAGGGCGCTGTCACGGACTTGTCTTCCTATCGGCAAGGTGACAGTGCCGGGCAATTCTATTTTTGTCCGGCAGCGGCGTGGGCAGCGGCAATAGCACTGTCCCGCTCCTTCGCGGCTGCGGACTTTTGTTCATTGAAGACCTTCTGCGCCTCGGCGACCTTGCGCTTGTATTCCTTTCTGGCGGCAGCTTCTTCCTGCCGCATCTTCACGATCGAGTCGCTATGGGCAGCGCCTGCGGGAGCGGTTTGCGCCCAGACCGCCGAAGTCATGATCGTCGCAGCCAGCATGGCCAGCATCGTCAGCTTTCTCATGATTTCCCCCGTAGTGGATTCTTCCTGGCGTCATGGAAACGGCGGCGGCGCTGCATGACGAGTTTGCCGCCTTCGGCATAGTATTGATAGCTCATCCTGCAAAAGTCAAAGACAGCGTGAGGGCTTGCCACCTGGCTCGCCCGGCGGATGCGCTCCTTCCCTGGCTCCATCGGACGTATTGCGAGAAGAAATGGCCTGCTGCGCTTTCCAGACAGCGCCAGGAATTACGCCTTCGGCCGTCGTCCATCCCTCAAGCCTCTCCTGCTGCAAAGATCTCGCGCAGCCATTGTGCAAAGACCCGAACCCGCGACGAAAGCTGGCGATTCTGCGAATACAGGACGGAGACAGGCATCGGCGGGCACGGGAAGTCCGGCAGGACAATTTTCAGGCGACCCGACGCCAGTTCCGCAGCCACCCGGTAGCGGGGCACCTGCACCAGCCCCAGCCCCGCCACCGCTGCCCCGGTGTAGAGATCGGCGCCGGTCACCGAAACGATCGCCGGAAGCTGGACCGCCGTCACGCGGCCATTTGCCGTGAATTCGAGTGGGACTGCCTTGCCAGTCGCGCTGGAGACATAGTTCACCGCCTGATGCGCCGCCAGTGCGTGCAAGTCGGCCGGCTCTCCATATCTTTCGAGATAGCCGGGGCTGGCGACGGTCACCTGCTCCAGCAGCGCGATCTGCCTGCCTACCATCGATGAGTCCTGCAGCGTGCCTGCTCGCAATACGCAATCGATGCCTTCGCGCACCAGGTCCACCAGGCGGTCGTCTTCGCCGATCTGCAGTTCGATCTGCGGGTACCGGGCCAGGAAATCCGGCAGCGCCGGCACCACGAATTGGCGGGCCAGCGTCCCTTGCAGATTCACACGTAGCAGCCCTTTGGGCGCCGTGTTCCGGAACGATCCCTCGGCCTCCTCCAGATCGGCGATCAGCCGCACGCATCGGCGGTAGTAGGCCTCGCCGTCATGCGTCAGCCGCACCGTGCGGGTCGTGCGCTCCAGCAGCTGCGTGCCGAGCCGCTGCTCCAACCGCTTGATCAGGTTAGTGACGGTCGCCCGCGGTATCTGCAGGTCGTCGGACGCCTGCGTAAAGCTCTGCCGCTCCGCAATACGCACAAAGGCCTGCATTTCCTGAAAGCGATCCATCGGGCGCTCCACCAGGCTTATTGTTAAAGCAAACGGAAAGATGTTACCAGATCAATTGCAATTATCTTTTGGAAGGAATGATCCAGTATTCGTTTCACCACCAGCCCCAAATGAGGAAACGGATCATGAATCAAGCCAACAACCCTAAAGTCGCCATCGTCACCGGCGCATCGCGCGGCATCGGCGCCGCTGTTGCGCAGCGGCTGGCTCGGGACGGCTTCGCCGTTGCGGTCAACTACGCTTCCAGCCCCGCCCAGGCGGATGCGCTGGTCGCCAGCCTGCAAGCGGGGGGCGCCAGGGCCATCGCCGTCAAGGCCGATGTCTCGGACGCCGGCGAAGTGCGGCGCATGTTCGAGATCGTCGAACAGCAACTCGGCAAGGTCGATGTGCTGGTGAACAACGCCGGCGTCCTCAAGACGGTGCCCCTGGCCGACACCAGCGACGCGCTCTTCGACCAGACTTTCGGCATCAATGTGCGCGGCACCTTCAACACGTTGCGCGAAGCTGCCGCGCGCCTGAACGACGGCGGGCGCATCGTCAATTTCTCCAGCACCACGCTGGCCCTGAACATGCCCGGCTATGCGGTCTACAACGCGACCAAGGCAGCGGTCGAGTCGTTCACGCACGTGTTTGCCAAGGAGCTGCGCGGCCGCAACATCACCGTGAACGCGGTGGCGCCGGGGCCGATCGCAACGTCGCTGTTCCTCGATGGCAAGACCGACGAGCAGATCCAGGCGTTCGCGAAGATGCCGCCGCTGCAGCGGCTGGGCCAGCCCGACGACATTGCCGGCGTCGTGTCGTTCCTCGCCGGCCCCGATGCGGGCTGGGTGGACGGCCAGATCCTGCGTGCCAATGGCGGCGTCGCCTGACCGAGTCACCTTCCATTCAATCGTCACTGAACAGGAGTTCGGTCATGAAACAAGTTGTCCTGGTAACGGGCGCCGGCAGCGGCATTGGCAAGCTGTCCGCACAATCCCTGGCCCTGGCTGGCCACGTGGTGTATGCATCGATGCGCGACATCGACGGCCGCAACAAAGCCCGTGCGGACGGAGTCCGGCAATGGGCCGCCGAACGCGGCGTGAGCCTGCACCCGCTTGAGCTCGATGTGCTGTCGCAGGAATCCGCCGATGCCGCAGCCGCCACGATTGTCCGGGAGCACGGCCGCATCGACGTGGTGATGCAGAACGCCGGCCACCTCGTGGTGGGGCCCACCGAGGCGTTCACGCCTGAGGAGATGATGAAGGTCTTCGATACCAACCTGTTCGGCACGCAACGCGTGAACCGTGCGGTGCTGCCGTACATGAAGGCGCGCGAAGCCGGCCTGATGCTGTGGATCAGCAGCACTACCACCAAGGGCGGCTTCCCCCCGTTCATGGGCCCGTACGGCGCGGCCAAGGCGGCGATGGATTCCCTCGCGGTCACGCTGGCCTATGAGATTGCGCGCTTCGGCATCGAGACTTCGATCGTGGTCCCCGGCGCGTTCACCAGGGGCACTTCGCATTTTCCCACCGCGGGCAAGCCGGCCGATGCAGCAAGGGCCGCAACTTACAGCCGCTATGACGGCGTCATGGACCAGATCGGCGAACGCCTGACCGCGTTGACGCCCGATGACGCCGACCCGCAGGCTGTGGCCGACGAGATCGTGCGGATCGTAGGCATGCCGTCAGGCTCCCGCCCCATGCGCGCGGTGATTGATTTCGTCGGTGATGGAGCCCGGGAAGTGCTGGAGGTGTCGGAGCGCGTACGGATCGACTTCGCCAGGCGGATCGGCATGGGCGACCTGCTCGACGCCAGGGTCAGCCGGTAGGCAAATGCAGCGCGGGCCTGGCAGGGCCCGTGCCTGCCTTCTGGAGAGGATCATGAAGCGATGGCCGACGCCTTAGAGGGTCATTGCCGTGACCGGCCAAAGTCAGGTCAATGCTGACGGTGCACGTGATAAGATTCGCGTGCGAACTAACAGGCATCCTTTACCCGTCACAGACATGGAGCATCGCCTCGTCTATCTATTGAATGTCGGCCAGCGCCGGCTGCAGCGGTGGTCACAGGCACGCTCGGCCGTGGGTGGCGTGACAGCGGCCCAGGCCGGGCTGCTTTTCTTTCTCGGCAGTCACGACGGCGCGCTGATGAGCGAGGCTGCCGCAGCGCTGGATCTGGGCGCGCCCGGGATGAGCGGCCTGGCCGACCGGACTGAAAGGGCGGGCCTGATCGAGCGCCGGCCGGACGAATTCGATCGCCGTGCCTCTCGCCTGTGGCTGACGGAGGCAGGGCGCCTGGCGCGCCAGCGTTCCAGGAGCGGCATGAAGGCATTAAATGCCAGGCTGACCGAAGGTTTCACCGCGGCCGAGATCGACGTGGTGGCGCGGTGGCTGACCAGCCTGCAGACGAAGTTTCCGGCCGCCGACGAGGGCGAGGTGTAGCCTTGGGCGCGGCCGGACAGTGAGGCCTCGAGCTACTGCTGGGCGACCCTGGTGAAGTCCGGCTTGCGCTTCTCGGCGAAGGCCGAGAATGCTTCCCTGGCCTCGGCGCTTGCCAGCCGCTCCTCGAACCGGATGCGTTCGCTGCTCATCTGCGCGACCAGCCTCTCCGCGTCGCGCATAAGCTTCTTCATTGCGCTCAGGGAGCCGGCGGGCTTGGCGGCAATCCTTTCCGCCATCCGGCGCGCGTCCGCCCGCAGTTGATCGTTGGCGCAGACTTTGTTCGCGATGCCCCATGCCAAGGCGGTTTGCGCGTCAAGCGGCTCGCCCAGCGCGAACATCTCGAAGGCCCTGGCGTGCCCGATGCGCAGCGGAAGCAGGTAGCTCGAGGCCGCCTCGGGCACCAGGGCGAGGTTGACGAAGGGCGTGATCAGCTGCGCATCCTGCGCGAGCATGACGACATCGCAATGCAGCAGCATGGTGGTGCCGACGCCGACGGCCTTGCCGTTGACCGCGGCGACAACCGGTACGGTCGAGTTCGCCAGGGCGTGCAGAAAGCGGTGCACGTGGCGCTCGCCGGGGCCATTTCCCGCCGCGATCGCCGCGAACTCTCCCATATCATTGCCTGCCGTAAAGCTGTCCCCGTCCCCCTGCAGCAGCAATACCCGGATATTGCTGTCGTGCTGCGCCCGCTCGATATTGTCGGCAAGTACGCCGTACATCTCGTTCGTCAACGCGTTCTTCTTGTCCGGCCGGGCAAGCGTCATCGTCAGAACGCCGCCGGTCAGGTCAGTGTGAATTTCGGAAGTCATGGTCGGTCTCCAGGTGGGCTGTGTGGTGCCGTGCAGGCACCGGGTTAGGTTCGCATGCGAAGTATATAGATTATTCGCATGCGAAGTAAACCGCAGGCCCGGATCGAGGCGATCCTGCGTCACACAAGTGCGAAGCTGGTCACTCCACGGGAGCTTGCCATCATCAGTAAGCATTAGAGGAACGGTGAAACGTTCTCCATCGCGCGGGTCACATAGGCCTCCTTCTCGCCCACCGGCGCCACATAGTGAATCGCGCTACGTGCGGCCTCGACGCCTTCCAGGCGTGCGATAAACCAGGCGGCCAGATACTGCGACGCCAGGCACCCGCCGGCGGTCGCGACATTTCCCTTGGCCACAAACGGCTGATTGAGCACAGCCACACCTGCCTCCTCGACCCATGGCCGGGTGGTCAGGTCCGTACAGGCCGGAAGGTCATCCAGCAAGCCCAGTCTGGCGAGTATGAGCGTGCCCGAGCATTGCGCGCCCAACAACTGGCGCGTCGGGTCGAGCCGGAGTTGCGACATCAACGCGGAATCGGCGACGACGTCCCGGGTCCGTACCCCGCTACCCACCAGCACAGCGTCCGCGTCGCAAGCGTCTTCCAGTGACGCTTGCGCCTCGATCACCACGTCGTTCATCGAACGCACCCTGGCAGCCGGACTGGCGATCGAAACCCGCCAGCCCGGCTGCTTGACCCGGTTGAGGATGCCGAGCGCGATCAGCGAGTCGAGTTCGTTGAAACCTTCGAAGGTCAGGATGGCGATGTGCATGGTGGGCCTCGTGAGGGTGAAGACGTTGTGTTTCGCCATCGTAGGGCCGAAAATCAATACATTCAAATAATTGTCATGGATACGCTCAGGATGCCTCAGCCCCGCTACAAGCAACTGGTGGACCGTCTGGCGGACGATATCCGTGCGCGGCGTCTGCGTCCCGGGACGCGCCTGCCAACGCACCGCGAGCTCGCGGTGCGCGAAGGGCTGGCGTTGGTCACGGCCACGCGCGTCTACGCGGAGCTGCAAGCGATGGGGCTGGTGAGCGGAGAAACCGGTCGCGGCACGTTCGTCAAGGAGGCGCTCCCTCGCGGTGCAGGCATTGATCTGCATGCCTGGAACGCCGACACGGTGGACCTGAGCTTCAACAATCCCTCGATGCCGGATCAGGCAGACCTTCTCCGGGCAGCGCTGCGCCAGCTCGCGGCCGCAGGCGACCTCGAGGCTCTGCTTCGATACCAGCCCCACGCCGGGCGCGAGCACGAGCGGGCGACCGTGGCGCGCCACCTGGGCAGCCGGGGACTGGCGGTATCGGCTGAAACCGTATTGCTCGTGAGCGGTGCGCAGCACGGGCTGACGACAACCGCCCCATCCTTGCTCGAGCCCGGCGACGT
>NZ_JWMA01000077.1 GCF_000812465.1 Cupriavidus sp. IDO
TTGACAGGCCGTCCTCCCGACCTCGTGAGAGCGGAGTGGCACGCAGCTTGAGCCCCATCACTCTGCGAAGCTCCATCGCGCACCACGGTTGTGGTCCAAAAACTCTTGCCGCAGGCACGCGGCTCGATCATGGAGCCACTCCGCTCTCACGAGGTCGGGAGGACAGCGCTGTTCCCGGCGTTGCCCCTGGCGATCTGCGCGGCAGGCAGTCTGGTTATGCCCTGAAGCGAATACCCGTACAAAAGCCGTCGAACACTACGATAAGACTCCCGCCTGGCAGGCAAGAAGGCGCCCTTTGCCTACTTTCGGGCGCGACCGAAAGTAGGTCGCCGGCTACGCCGGCGAAACAGCCACGCCGCCAAGAACCCAATCCCGCCATGCGGCGAAGAACAAGGGCGCGTCGACACCCGGCGTGGTCAACGGCGGCACGGTTGCGGCCGGGGTCAACCAGACGGGTGTAGTGATGGGGGTAAAGCATATCTTCTGAAATCGACGTCTTCCGACCTCGGAAATGAAGAAGCGCGCCATGCCGGCGCGCTTCTTTTTATCTATCGGAAGGGAAAACGGCCGGGGCCACCGATACCTGCGTCAGTCCCAGCGGCGGCCGTCGTGCCAGCCGCCGTGGTCGTCACGGCCACGACCGTCATAGCCGCCGTGGCGGTAGCCCCATTCGCGATCGCGCCACTCGCGGCGGTCATAGCCACGGTCATAGCCACGATCGTAATCGCGGCCGTAGCGCACCGGGACAGGTGCCACCACCACCGGGCGCGGCGCATAGGCAACCGGCGCCGGCGCATACACTGGCGCGGGCGCATAGACCGGTGCCGGACGGTAGACCGGCGCTGGCTGGGCCACGACTATGCCTGGCAGGCCGATGCCGACATCGATGTTCACACCGGCGTAGGCCCCGGCGCTTGCCGCCAGCATTGCACCACCCACTGCTGCGATTGCGATGATCCGTTTCATGAATGCCTCCCAGGGGGCGTTGAACATGGACCTACTGTAGGGGGTGGGCTCGTAATATGGGCTGCGCGAAGTGTTGCAAGTGTGACGCGGTGTAACGTCCTGGACACGTCGGCAGCGCGCCGGCTCAGTCCATCTCTTTCAACAGGCGCCGGCATGTCCGCGCGCCGAGCACGCCCACGATCACGCAAAGCACCCCGAGGCTCTGCCGCTCCGGCGGCGTGAGTCCTGCCAGCCAGTCCATGCCGGACGGGGTGAACACCAGCCACACCGCGCCGGCGCTTGCCAGCACGAGCAACGTCAGGGAAATGGCATCGGACAGGCGCAGCGGACCGATGCCGTTTCCGGCAGCCACTGCGCCCTTCTTCCTGGCGCCAACGGGGCGACGATCGGATTTCACGACAATGCAGGCCAACGATGCCGTTGGCTCCGGAACAGGAGAACCTGTATCCAGTTTAGATTCGGAAACGCAATGCGGGCAGGAACGTCAGCAAAGCGAAATGTCCGCGCCGCGAGCGTGCAGGCTGACGGGGAATCGCGCTAACGTCTGTGCTGAGGGGAAAGAAAAAGGCGGTGGTGCCCATGGGCAGGATCGAACTGCCGACCTCTCCCTTACCAAGGGAGTGCTCTGCCACTGAGCCACATGGGCATTTGCTCTGGTGCCGTCGCACTGGAGCGGGAGACGAGTCTCGAACTCGCGACCTCAACCTTGGCAAGGTTGCGCTCTACCAACTGAGCTACTCCCGCATCTTGGCTCCCCGACCTGGGCTCGAACCAGGGACCTACGGATTAACAGTCCGGCGCTCTACCGACTGAGCTATCGGGGATCAGGAGATGTTTGGTGCAGGTACTGAACCAAACGGAGGCCGGATTGTACAACATCCAATGCATTTGTCGAGCCCTAGCTGAAACGGCCTGATCGATTTACTCGGGCATCGTTGACAACGGTGGCGGAGCAGCGCCACGCCCGACGACCGGGCGAGGAAACGCGCGCGCTGCTCGCTGGGCACCGAACACCGAGCCTGACCGTTCGACCGCGGCCAACGCTTCTTTCCGGGTGTTGGCCGCACCCCGCCTGTTGCCGCCGATCCGGCGCTCTTCCGTGCACTCCCCGCGCCGTTGCCCCGTGGCACGGCCTGTGCGTAGTGAAGTCGAACGCCGCTGCCGCGCCGCGTTCGCCCTTCCCCCTTCAACTCAAGGAGACGCACATGTCCACGCTGACCATCAAAAACCTGCCGCGCCTGCGCGAACTTGACCAGGCCGCCAGGGCCGCCCTTTCCGGCGGCCAGGGCTATATGGACTACGAGCCGCTCACCATCAGGACTCCGGAACCCGGCCTGCCGCCTGGACTCGCACGCCTGCTGCGCGAGCTTCCGGTTACCTGGCGGCCGCCTGTCGACTACGACCCGCTCTTTTCGCCTGGCTCTCCCAGGGTTGTTCCGCTCTGACCCGCCGCGAACGCTCCCACACTCTCAAGAAAGGCAGCCATGAACACCAGGCTCGTCTATGCCATCGGCGTAATCGCCGCCGCGCTCGCCGCAGCGTTCCTCCTCAGCGAGACCAGCACGTTCGAAGACGGTGCTGGCACGGAACCGCTCGGCGCCTTCAAAGACAGCGCCTGCCGGCACGCTTGCCGCCCGGCGGCGCTGGTACTTTCGCTTGCATGAGCCATGGCGAATCCGGCACGCCGCATAGCCACAGGAGGCCAGGCCGGTAAATTCAAATAATTTGAATAATTCGTCCGTCGCCAGTGCCTTCCCGGTCGCAATCCGGCCTCTATAGTTCTGTACATGGACGACGCAAACACAAACGCAACGTTCTGACAAATTCAACAAACTATGGAGAACATCATGACCACGACCGCCCGCCTCGCTTCCGCCCTCCTCCTCTCGCTGGCCGCCCTCGGCGCCGCCCAGGCTGCCAGTGCAGCCGAGCAACTGCCCGGCGACAAGTACGGCTACAACTTCCGCACCGCGGTGCCGGGCGACAAGTACGGCTACGAGTTCCGCACGCATGATGTGTTCACCGACGGCGCCCGCGTCGGCAAGACCGATCCCTATGTGGACGGCGCCCGCACCGTAGCCGGCCTGGACCGCAGCAGCGTCTCGGCATCGCCGGCCCGCAGCTTCGACCCGTACACCGACGGCGCCCGCACTGGCAAGCTGGATCCGTTCACCGAAGGCGCCAACGCCTGAGCGGTTCCCACATGAAGTCCCGACGGCAGGGCGCGAGGCATTCGCGCCCTGTTTGCTTTTCTGTCGCCGGATCGGGGGCTATTCGGAGAACAGCTCGAATACCAGGTTGCGCAGCCACTGGCTGGCGGGATCGCGGTGATAGCGCGAATGCCAGAAGAGATTGATCTGGATTTCCGGCAGGTCAACCGGATGCGCGATGTACTTCAGGCCAAAGAACCCGGCGCTGCGCTGGGCAAATTTCTCGGTGACGGTCGCCACCAGGTCCGTGCTCTGGACGATATCGGCCACCGCCACGAAATGCGGGACTTTCAGCCGGATATTGCGCTCGACACCGAGCCGGGCCAGGATCTCGTCGACCCTCGCATGCCCGGTGCCCGCGGCCGTCACCACCACATGCTCGGCCTGCTCGAAGTCCTTCACCCTGACCGTGCGCTTGTCCAGCGGATGTCCGGGGCGGAACATGCAGACGTAGCGCTGCCGGAACAGGCGCCGCTGGAAGAACTCCGAAGTCAGCTCCGGCAGGTGTCCGATCGCCAGGTCGACCTTGCCATGGCTCATCTCCTCCTGCAGGTTCAGCGCGGTATTGCGCACCGTCGCCACGGACACGCGCGGCGCGCGCTCGCGCAGCACGCTCATCAGCTTCGGGATGAAGTTCACCTCGCCGATATCGGTCATCGCCAGCTGGAACAGGCGGTCGCTGGTGAGCGGATCGAACAACACCTTGCGGTTCAGCGCGGACTGCAGGGTGTCGAGCGCATGCGCGACCGGCTCGGCCAGTTCCAGCGCCACGGGCGTGGGCAGCATGCCTTTCGCGCTGCGCACGAACAACTCGTCGTCGAAGATCTTGCGCAGGCGCGCCAGCGCGTTGCTGACCGCCGGCTGACTGACATGCAGCGCCTTCGCCGTCCCTGATACGGTCCCGAGCCTCAACAGGTGCTCGAACACCACCAGCAGGTTCAGGTCGATGTCCTTCACTTCCATATGGCACCTTTATAACTTTGGTGAATAGGTGATATAGGCCAGATTCTATTGGTTTATTTTCTTCTGTACTCCATGATTCGCCAAAACAGACCGACTTATCACGGAGACACCCATGAAAGTGCATGTCATGCCCCAGGGGCAGCAGTTGGACGTGCGGTATGGCGAGAACCTGCTCACCGCGCTCCAGGCGGCGCAGATCCCGGTTTCGTACAGCTGCATGTCAGGCCGTTGCGGCACCTGTCGCTGCAAGGTGCTGGAGGGAGACGTCGACGAAAGCACCGGCTACGCCTTCCATAACGTGGCGCAGGCGCACGAGAGGCAGATCCTTGCCTGCCAGGCCACGGTGACCGGCGACTGCACGATTGAAGTTCCGGAGCCGGACGAGGTCGTCGTCCATCCTGCGAAGATCGTCAAGGCAACCGTCACCGCGCTTGCCGACCTGACGCACGATATCAGGCTGCTCCGCGTGCTGCCCGCCAAGCCCCTGACGTTCTCGCCGGGGCAATACGCCACGCTGCAGTTCACGCCCGACCATATCCGCCCCTACTCCATGGCGCGCATCGCCGCCGACACCGAGATGGAGTTCCACGTGCGGCTGGTGCCGGACGGCCGCGTGACCTCATACATCCGCGACACCCTCAGGGTCGGCGACACGCTGCGCATCAGCGGGCCGCTCGGCACGTCCTACCTGCGCACCCGCAATGCCGATCCGATCCTGTGCATCGCGGGCGGGACCGGCCTGGCGCCAGTGCTGTCGCTGGTGCGCGGCGCGGTCGAGGCCGGCATGACCAATCCGATCCGGCTGTACTTCGGCGTGCGTTCGCCGCGCGATGTGTATGGCATCGAATGGCTGAAGGCGCTGGCCGCGGCGCACCCCGGTCTGCATGTCGAGCTTGTCTCGACGCTGCCGGGCGGCGGTGGACTGCGTACCGGCCACGTGACCGAAGCCGTCAATGAAGACTTCGCCGACCTGCGCGGATGGCGCTCGTACCTGTGCGGCGCGCCGCCGATGGTCGACGCCGCCACGACGCTGCTGCGGCAGAAGGGCGTCCTGCCCGAGCATATCTACGCCGACGCGTTCTTCGCATCCGGCACCTGAACCGCGCCAGAACGCTAACACGATCAAAAGGAGACAACCATGAGCATGAATCCGGCCACCCATGCGGCGCCGGTCTGGTCCGAGCCAGGCAGCAGCCGCATTCCGTTCCGCGTCTACACCGACCAGGACCTGTACCAGCGCGAACTGCAGCGCTGCTTCTACACGCGCCACTGGAACTATGTCGGGCTCGAGGCGGAGATCCCGAATCCGGGCGATTTCAAGCGGACCGCCATCGGCGAACGCTCCGTGATCCTGGTGCGCTCGCAGGATGGCGAGATCAACGTGATCGAGAACGTCTGCGCGCATCGCGGCATGAAGTTCTGCCGCGAGCGCAGCGGCAACCGCAAGGACTTCCACTGCCCCTATCACCAGTGGAACTACGACCTGAAGGGCAACCTGCAGGGCGTGCCGTTCCGCCGCGGCGTCAAGCAGGACGGCAAGGTCAACGGCGGCATGCCTGCGGACTTCAAGCCCGAAGAACACGGCCTGACCAAACTGAAAGTGGCGGCGCGCGGCGGCGTGGTGTTTGCATCCTTCGATCACGACGTGGAGCCGCTGGAGGACTTCCTCGGGCCGGAGATCCTCGGCTACTTCGACCGCCTCTTCAATGGCCGCAAGCTGAAGATACTGGGCTACAACAAGCAGCGCATCCCGGGCAACTGGAAGCTGATGCAGGAGAACATCAAGGACCCCTACCACCCGGGCCTGCTGCACACCTGGTTCGTCACCTTCGGGCTCTGGCGGGCCGACAACAAGTCGAAGCTCGTAATGGATCCGCAGTTCCGCCACGCCGCCATGGTGTCCACGCGCGGCCAGGGCGGCAAGGGGGATGTCACCTCTGGCGTCTCCAGCTTCAAGGAGCAGATGGCGCTGCAGGACGACCGCATACTCGATATCGTGCACGAGGACTGGTGGGGCGACCCCACCGCGGTGATGATGACCGTCTTCCCGAGCGTGATCTTCCAGCAGCAGGTGAACTCGGTCTCCACGCGGCATATCCAGCCGAACGGCACCGGTTCGTTCGATTTCGTCTGGACGCACTTCGGCTTCGAGGACGACAGCGACGAGATGACGCGCCGCCGGCTGCGCCAGGCCAACCTGTTCGGCCCGGCGGGCTTTGTCTCGGCCGACGACGGCGAGGTGATCGAATGCTCGCAGGAAGGCTTCGAGCAGAAGCCGTGGCATCGCGTGGTGGCGGAGCTCGGCGGCAAGACCGCGGAGAACACCGACCACATGGTCACCGAAACCCTGATCCGCGGCATGTACGCCTACTGGCGCAACGTAATGGAGGTCTGAGCATGGAATTCTCCGACTACTTCGCCCTCGTTTCGCTGTACGCGGACTACTCGGCCGCCGTCGACAACGCCGAGTGGGAGCGCTGGATCGACTTCTTCGACGATGAATGCGTCTACAAGGTCCAGCCCCGCGAGAACTACGAGCGCGGCTTTCCGCTGGCGACGCTGTCGTTCGAAAGCAAGGGCATGCTCAAAGACCGCGCCTTCGGCATCCGGGAAACGCTGTTCCACGATCCCTACTATCAGCGGCACATCGTCGGCGCCCCGCTCATCCGGCGCGTGGAAGGCGACCGGATCCATGCCGAAGCCAACTACGTAGTGCTGCGCACCAAGCCGGACCAGCTGACCGACGTGCTCAGCGCCGGCCGCTATCTCGATGTCATCCGGCGCACCGAGAGCGGCCTGCGCTTCGCGTCCCGGATCTGCGTGTTTGACAGCGAGATGATCCCGAACTCGCTGATCTATCCCATCTGATTTGAGGTGAACCATGAGTGAAACCTGGATTGAAGCGGCCGCCCTGGACCGCGTGCCGGCCGACGATGTTGTCGCCATCGAAGTGCAAGGCAGGGAGATCGCCCTGTACGGCGTCGACGGCGAGATCTTCGCCACCGACAACATCTGCACGCACGGACACGCCCGGCTTTGCGACGGCTTCCTGGACGGCCACGAGATCGAATGTCCGCTGCATCAGGGCAAGTTCGATGTGCGCACTGGCGCGGCGCTGTGTGCGCCGCTGACGGAAGGGGTGCGGGCCTATCCGGTGCGGATCGAGGGCGGGAAGGTGTTTCTGGATATCGGGGAAGCGGTGGCGGCCCGCTGAGGCCCCCTGCGGCATTTTCAGGGCACCCCACTCTTTAAGGTTCTTCGCCGATTTGTGGGGTGGGGGTGTTGCTGTGGTGCCTGGGGGTAGTGGCTGCGGCAGGCTGCTGTCGTAGGTCGACGGCCCCGTTTCGCCCTGAAGGGCGAGTTCCTTTTTGGCGCAGTCAAAAAGGGAGTCGCCGGCTACGCCGGCGAAACAGCAGAGCATCCAAGAACCCCAACCCGCAATCCGGCGAAGAACCCTCTTTAAGTCTCCCTTAAGTTTTCCCCCATAGACTGGCCGCGTACCAACTACCGGCAGAGGGATGCCATGACCCCGCAGGAAACGCAGGCACTGGAAGTCTTCCTGACTCAGCTCACCCAGGCCCAGCCGGGCACGAAGGATCCGCAGGCAGAGGCGCTCATCGCCAGAGCGGTTGCGATGCAACCCGATGCCGCCTATTTGCTGGTCCAGCGCGCCATGCTGCTCGATCATGCCTTGGCGTCGGCAAAGGCGCAGATCACCACATTGCAGAGCCAGTTGCAGGCGGCACAGACCAACGGCTCCGGCAGCTTCCTCGACCAGCAGGTCGCGTGGGGCGCCAGTGCCAATCCGGTCACTGCCGGCCCCGCTACCGCGACGCCCATGGCTGCGCCCGCACCTGCCCAGCCCGCGCCACCGGCGCTCCAGACCCCGCCGGCTCAACCGTCGCGGCCGGGATTCCTCGGCGGCGGGCTCGGAAGCACGCTGGGCAGCATCGCCACCACCGCTGCCGGCGTGGCAGGTGGCGCGTTCCTGTTCCAGGGGATCGAGAACCTGTTCCACCACAACAGCGGCAACACGTTCCTGGGTCAGTCCGGCACAGGCATGCCGGCGACGGAAACGACCGTCGTCAACAACTACTACGGCAGCGACGACCCGTCTTCGCTCTCCACGCGCGACTCGGCATCGGACAGCGGCTTTCTCGATGCCGGCCTGAGCGACGACGATTTCATGGACGACGATTCGAGCATCGTCTAGATCCTATGAATGAAGGCGGGTCGGTAACGCATGCAAAGCGATCCTAAAGTAAAGGTGCGACCCATTCACCTTGGAGCACGTCATGCAACCGACCCGTATCAATCATTCTATGCCCGCAGAAGATGTATTGGCAGTGGCCCTGGAGCTGTCCAGCAGCACCTGGAAAATCGCCCTGCACGACGGCAAACGGGAGAAGCCTGCGATCCAGACTGTAGCTGCAAAAGCTCCGGCATGCCGCCTGGACGAAGCGATGCAAGCGATCGAGAAGATCAAGACGAAATGGGGAATTGGCCCTGGCGTGCGCACCGTCGTGTTGTACGAGGCTGGTCAGGACGGCTTCTGGATCGAGCGGGCGCTATCGAAGCTAGGATACGAAGTAGTGATCTGCGACCCCGCCAGCATCCCGGTGGAGCGGCACGCGCGGCGGGCCAAGACCGACCGACTCGACGCGATCAAGCTGGTGTTCTGCCTGCGCGCCTGGCTGCGCGGCGAACATGACCGCATGCACGTGATTCGCGTACCGGCCGTTGAAACCGAAGCCCAGCGGCACCTGGTGCGCGACCGGGGTGAACTTCAAAAAGAAGCGCTACAGCACCGCGACCGGATCCGCAAGCTGCTGCGAACAGTGGGTTGCTGGCAAGACGTCGAAGGCGATATCGCAAAGCGGCTAGCAAAGGGAGAAATCTCCTGCTACGACGGCGCGGCAATCCCTGCGCAGTTGCATGCGCGGCTGACCCGGGAGTGTCAGCGCTTGGCCTTAGCCCAGCAGCAACTCGCGGCACTGGAAAAAGACCTGGTCAGGCAATTGCCGGAACCCGCACAAAAGCGCATTGCCGACCTGCAACGGCTCAAGGCGGTCGGCCCGGTCGGCGCGACACGACTGGTGCTCGAGCTGTTCTGGCGCAGCTTTGACAACCGCCGGCAGGTGGGCGCCTGTGTCGGCTTGGCGCCGCAGCCGTATGACAGCGGCCAGAGCCGGGTCGACCAGGGGATCAGTAAGCAGGGCAACCGGCGCGTGCGTTCTCTGCTTATTGAAATGGCGTGGCTCTGGTTACGCTATCAGCCCGGCAGTGCGATGGCCCAGTGGTACGTGCAGCGCACCCAAGGAAATAGCCAGAACAAGCGGGGCAAGCGCATCGCTATAGTCGCGGTGGCGCGACGGCTGGTCATCGCTCTGTGGCGCTATCTGACGCATGGAATCCTACCCGAGGGAGCGCTTCTGAAAAACAGCAAGACCACAGGATTAAAGCGTTCAACCGGCGAGGTGGCAGCAGTTTGAAGGAATGGCGGCAACGCTCGCATTAGCTGTTCCTGTTCGTCCTATCGCAAGTCAGTTCGAAGTAGACAAGCACGGGAACTTTGAAACTGGTGAACAACAGCGACAGACGCCTGTGGTAAGCGCGTGGTAAGCGCGTGGTAAGCGCGAGCTAGATTAAGGAAGAAGTTGGATCAATTTGCGTAAAAATTCTTGCCTTCCGACTCATCATAGAAGCAAGGCTGCCAGGCTCAGTACCAACTGAGCCTGGCTCCGTCACACGCGGCACGGAGCCTCTGCAGGGACCGGCAAGGCGCCGGGCGCACGTGCAGGTCGGGACTTCCGTTGCCCGCAAGCTCTGTCGAGCTCCATTGTCGGCTGATCGTCACCCAGACAGCCGGCATGTCGATTCCCCTCCCCCCGAAGCACGTCAATTCGCGCTTCTCGCCCCCCCTGCCCCGGACTTATGCACCGGCTGGCAGCTGCGAACCCCATTCGGTTCACGTTGTCCTGAAAAGAGGGAAGTTCGTCATTCAGGCCATAGGCCGGGCCTTTATTCTGGAGATGGCAATCCGCTCATGTGAATGGCTTTCAGATGAGCTCCATCGACCAGCCTGGAGGTACCGAATGAAGAGATTCATCAAGACTGCGGTGCTTGCTGCCGCAATCAGCAGTGTTGCTTCCGCCGCGGGCGCAGCACCTCCGCCTGCTGCGGACGCCAGCAAAACCACGGTCGTGCTCGTGCACGGCGCCTTTGCCGACGGGTCGGCCTGGGACAAGGTTGTTCCCCTGCTCCAGGCCAGGGGCCTGCACGTCGTCTCCGTCCAGAATCCGTTGACCTCGCTGGCCGACGATGTGGCGGCCACCCGCCGCGCGCTCGACATGCAGACCGGACCGGTCGTGCTCGTGTGGCACTCCTGGGGCGGCGTGGTGATCTCCGAGATCGGCCAGCATGAGCGCGTCAAGGCTTTGGTCTATGTCGCTGCGTTCGCGCCTTCGGAAGGACAGTCGGTAGCTGACCTGGCCAAGGACTACCCGACACCCGAGGGGTCAAAATTCCTTGTCGCCGACAAGGAGGGCTTCGTGACAATGAGTGCCGAAGGAATGGCGAAGCACTTCGCCCAGGACGTGCCGGCGGCCCAGACCAGGATCATGGCCGTGACCCAGGGTCCCGTCCGTGGGAAGAGCTTCGAGGAGAAGGTCACCGTCGCCGCATGGAAGACCAGGCCGTCCTGGTACGTCCTCACGGAGCAGGATCACATGATCCAGCCTGCCTTGCAGCAGGCGATGGCACAGAAGATTTCCGCCCATATCGTGAAGCTGCCGACGAGCCACGTGCCGCAGTTGTCGAGGCCGAGGCAGGTTGCAGATGCCATCCTCGCGGCCGCGGCGCAGCCGTCGAACTAACCACTCGATGACCGCTCGCCTGACACGACTCGCTTCCCGCACGTTCGCCAAGGAATTCTCCATGCCCCCCGAAAAACCGATCGGCTCGCCACCGTCTCGCCGCCGCTTTCTTGCTTCGGCAGCCACGCTGCTCGCCAGCCCCTCTGTGTTCGCGCTGCCGGACCTCAGCAGGACGACGTCGCCCTCCGCGACCGACCCAAGCCTCGTCGCCGCAGCACCGGTGCCGCGCCAGGCCGGCGACGATGAGCGGGTCCGCCCGTTCACCGTCCGCGTGCCCGACGCTCAGCTCGTGGACCTGCGCCGGCGGATCGCTGCGACGAGGTGGCCCTCGCGGGAACTGGTGGCCGATGCATCGCAGGGCGTGCAACTGGCCACCATGCGCGAACTCGCGCACACATGGCAGACGGACTACGACTGGCGCAAGTTCGAGGCGAAACTGAATGCCTTGCCCCAGTTCATGACGACGATCGACGGGGTAGACATCCATTTCATCCACGTTCGTTCGAAGCATCCGCACGCACTGCCGCTCATCGTCACGCACGGGTGGCCCGGCTCCATCATCGAGCAGTTGAAGATCATCGATCCGCTGACCAACCCTACCGCGCATGGGGGAAGCGCGTCGGACGCCTTCGACGTCGTGATCCCCTCCTTGCCGGGCCACGGCTTCTCTGGGAAGCCCACCACACTTGGCTGGGACCCCGTTCGCATCGCAGGTGCGTGGATCGTGCTGATGAAGCGCCTGGGATACACCCGATTCGTCGCGCAAGGCGGCGATTGGGGCAATGCGGTCACCGAACAGATGGCCCTCCTGGCGCCGCCGGAACTGGCCGGCATACACACCAATATGCCTGCCACCATTCCCGACGACATCGCGAAGGCTCTCCAGTCCGGCGGCCCGCCACCATCCGGTCTCTCGCCTGACGAGAGCTATGCGTACGAGCAGCTCGCCTTCTTCTGCAAGCATGGCCTGGCCTACGCCCAGGAGATGAGCAACCGTCCCCAGACCCTGTATGGGATCGAGGATTCACCCATCGGCCTCGCGGCCTGGATGCTCGATCACGACGCACGCAGTTACGCGCTCATCTCACGCGTGTTTGCCGGCCAGGGGGAGGGACTGACGCGAAACGACATACTCGACAACGTCACGCTCTACTGGCTGACCAACACGGCAGTTTCCTCGGCCCGCCTCTATTGGGAGAGCAAGCTGGCCTTCTTCGCGCCGAAAGGCGTTGCCATTCCCGTCGCGGTAAGCGCTTTCCCCGACGAGATCTATATGGCTCCGCGAAGCTGGACCGAGCGGGCATACCCCAGGCTCGTGCATTACGGCAGGCTCGACAAGGGCGGACACTTCGCAGCGTGGGAACAGCCGGAGGTCTTCGCGGCGGAGCTGCGCGGAGGGTTCAGGTCCATGCGCAGTTGAAGGTCTTCATCGGCACCTCTCGGCATGTTCAGGGGAATGCCGTGAGGCTTCCCGCAACTGAGGTGTGAGCGCGTTCAATGACAAGGAGAGGAGCAATGGCAGAGAAAATCAATTCGCATCGTCGCGGCTTCATGGGCACGACGGCTTTGGCAATTGCTGCCGCGCAGTTCAGCATGAACGGTACAGCCAACGCACAGAGCCGTTTGTCGACGCCTGTGCCCCTTGCTGCGGTCCGGCCAGGTACCCACACGTCTTTTGCATCGCTCAGGCAGATCAACGCCGGGCTGCTCAACGTCGGCTACGCCGAGGCCGGTCCCGCCGACGGACCCGCAGTCGTCCTGCTGCACGGCTGGCCCTACGACATCTACAGCTTCGTTGATGTCGCGCCGCTGCTGGCGTCCCAGGGGTATCGGGTGGTCGTGCCGTATCTGCGCGGCTACGGTTCGACGCGCTTCCTGTCTCGCGAGACCATGCGCAACGGCCAGCCGACGGCGACGGCAGCCGATATCACGGCGCTGATGGATGCACTCGACATTCGGCAAGCGATCCTGGCCGGTTTCGACTGGGGCGCACGTACTGCCGATATCGTCGCGGCACTCTGGCCGGACCGCTGCAAGGGGCTGGTGTCGGTAAGCGGTTACCTGATCGGGAGCCAGCAAGCCGGAACGAAGCCTTTGTCGCCGGAAGCCGAATTCCAGTGGTGGTACCAGTTCTATTTCGCCACGGAACGCGGGAAAGCCGGCTACGCGAAATACACGCGCGACTTTGCCCGGCTGATCTGGCACAACGCCTCGCCGCAATGGAAGTTCGACGACGCCACCTTCGAGCGCAGCGCGGCGGCCTTGCTCAACCCGGATCACGTGGACATCACCATCCACAACTATCGCTGGCGGCAAGGTCTTGCCGCAGGCGAGCCGAGGTATGACAAGTTCGAGCAGCAGCTTGCATCGGCGCCGCCCATCGTCGTGCCGACCATCACGATGGAAGGGGACGCCAATGGGGCTCCGCATCCGCTGCCCGAGGCCTACGCAGCCAAGTTCACCGGCAAATACGAGCATCGTCTCATCACGGGCGGAATCGGCCACAACCTTCCTCAGGAAGCGCCGCAGGCATTCGCGCAGGCCGTGATCGACGTCGACCGGTTCTAGGCGCCCTGCACCTGCTCGCAGGCCCCCCGGTCACAATGCCCGGGGAGCCTGGCGCCGGGCGCGTGCGCCGGTTAGTGGTGGTCGACAGGGTTCCGGAACTGGCCAGACTGGAGCGCCTTCAGTTCGGCGCGCTCGGTGTAATGCGGCGTGGCCTGCCAGCTGGCGATCTCATCGTGCCAGATCTCCCAGGCGTTTTCGTCGAACTCGAATACCTCGTCCAGCCGTCCGCCGTCGCGCAGGTATGCGCCGACCACGCGCCGGCCATCCCAGAAGGCAACGACCACGTCTGCCAGGTCCGCCGTCGTTCCGGCCGGCTGGTCACGCAGCAACATCGCCAAATTTTCCTTGAACATGCCGAAATTGTCTGACGTCATGGCCGGCTCCCGCAAAGCTGGAAGAGGATGCCGAAATGGTGCGCCCGATCCATGGGCGCGTCAATCTCCGGCCTTGTCCGTCACCTTCCAGGCATGCGCGGCGCCCCACAGTCCGTGGCATGGCGCCGCCAGGGCACAGCGGAATCTTCGCCATAGGCAGTCGGGTCCCCCTTGTTGCTGTTGTTCAGCATCCGCGCGGCGCCGGGGTGCGGCAGCGAAATGTTCGCTGGCGCACACTGGCAGCGCCAATCCTCATGCCTGGCGACGACTTGCCATCGTGGGCCGCCTAGAATAAGCAAGCCTGAATAAGGGGCCGGCACATGGCACCGTGGCCGGCCCGCTCTGGCGCAGCGGCACGCCTCGGACCCGGGTTCCACCGCCGCGACGACATCCTGACAGACAGAGTAGCGAGCCATGAAGCCAGAACCATTTGCGGTGACTCCCGATGCGTATGCACGCGCGCTCAACGTGGTGGGAGAACAGATCACGGTGCTGGCATCCAATGCTGCCACGCAAGGCTATGAAGTCTTCCTGCAGCGGGGCGAAGAAGGCAGCGGTCCACCGCCGCATTGTCACGACTGGGACGAATCGTTCTACGTCACCAGGGGGACGATCGAGATCGGTTATGGCGATCAGACGGTCACCGCCAGCGCTGGTACGTTTGTGCATGTACCCGCTGGCACGGTGCACTACTTCCGCTTCGGCTCCGGCGGCGGCGAAATGATTTCGGTCACCAGTCACGGCGGACAGGCATCACGCTTGTTCACGCGGATCGATGAGGTGGTTCCGCCGGGCCCGCCAGACCTGGAGAAGCTTCTTGCGGTGGCGCAAGAGTGCGGCGTTACGGTTTCAGGGTGAGGGCTGGCCCCGTATCCACCTATCTCGACGGCGCGACTGCATGGACTCGCGCCGTGATACTGGCGACGCGCCCCGAAGGCATATTCGAATTTTCCCCGTAAAAGAACGTCGCGGGTGGGGCGAGATGCCTCAGGAACGGCTGGAGATCCCGGCTGCCAATGCATATCTTCGACCGTTCCGAGGCTGCGCCGAGAAGAACCTCGCGTGCCGCCTGGTCGGCCTTGTCCATTCCCACGGCGCGCGAGCGCTGATCGGTCAGGTCATCGTCAACCAGCACGTATCGCCCTGGCAGCAAGTGGGCGAGCATGAAATCGCTCAACGCTTCCTGGACCGATATTGACAGGCCAAATAATCGCTTTGGCATATTAGAGGGATTGATGCCTCCCCAGTCGTAGGTTCCACCCTCGCGATTACGACGGGGGTTCACGGTAAATTTTGACGACATGGTGCCAATCGCCATGACATGGATTTCAGAGACTGACCGGAGCAGGGAATACTGCGCATCGTGCACGGCCAGCAGGCCCGGCGCATTGGCGTACAGGCCGCCATCGACAAATTGATTGTTATTGAACGTATAGCGTGAGAAATAAGCCGGCGCGGCACTGGTGGCCATCGCGATATCCACGATCCGGAATTTATGATCCCGCTTGAAATTGACATGGTGTGGAGTCTTGAATATTTGCGGCCGGCCGGTTGAATAATTGATCGCCGGAATCAGCACCCGGTGCGCGCAAGCCCCCAGCACACGGTCGCCGAACATCTCGCTTCCAGACAGCAGTTCCGCCAGGCGACGCGAGGAAAAGGGAGCGCGCCAGATTCCCGCGAGCGACCAGCGCCGCCTGAAGATCTCCTCCCCATACTCCGTCAGCAGCGTGACAATGCGGCTCGCCGGCACTTCCAGGGCAAGGGCCAGCGCAATGATCCCGCCAATCGAGGTCCCGGCAATCAGGTCGAAGCGGGTCGCGATCGGCGCATTGATTTCGTCCTCGAAATCGGCAAGCAGCTTTGCCGTGTACAGTCCACGGAAACCGCCGCCCGAGAGGGCAAGGATCTGAAACCGGGGTGGCGCGGCCTCGTTCAAGATTGTCCCTCCCGCCAACCGCGGCATAAATCAGTCGGCCGTGAGATGTCATGCGCATCTATACTAGGCGACGCCGGAATTTTTTACAGCAGATATCCTCCACTCACGACCTGCGCAAGCAATCGGTCCGACAGGAAATTAAACGGCGTTTAACTCTGATATTCAGGACGAACTCAGGGGATTGGGACACCAGGCCGGGCCACGACGACGAGCAACGGGCTACGGAGCTTAGAAGCGAAACACCACACTCAGCATGGGTCCCTTAAGGGTGAGCCTTTGCACCAACTGATTACCATCCAGTTGGTAGGTCAGGTAACGGTAGGACAATTGCACATCCCCCCAGCTGGCCGCGTACGCCGCACCCCCGGACGCCTGAACCGTGTATCTGGAAGAACCGGTACCGATGTCAACGTAATAGGGCACGTACCACTTGCCACTGCTACTGAGATTGATGCGCCCGCGCATGCCGATTATGCCGTCCACGATATTCGCCGTCTGGGATACGCTCCCTTGCCTTGCCAACGTCGCGCCTTGTTCAGCGAACGTTGCGGATAGTGTCCAGTTCGCGTTGGCGCTCAGGTTCAGATATCGGAGCCCGCCGAACGGCATGACCGTCCCCCAAGGCGCACGCAGCGCTGTATAGCCCCCGGCAAGTTCGAACAGTCCGCCGCTCAGGCCACTGCCTGCATCGGTCGCCACGTCGCGCGGGACGACAACCCTGGTGCCTCCCTCCGCTCCCACGGCCTTGAGGTTGGTTTGCTGATGACTGAAGTCAAGGTAGATCGCATCCGCAAGGACAGTCCAGTCCCCCTTGCTGGCTTCGACCTGCAGCATCAGAGCGAACTGCAAATTCTGGAGATAGCTGTCCGGCCCCGTTCCAATATCGAGCCTGCCACCTCCGGTCGACGAAGATCCGGAGAAACGCAGCGCGCCGCTCACGTTTGGCAACCAAAGGTACGGGCCAACGGCAAACTGCCAGCCGTCGGCATCAGTCGGCGCGGCATGCGCCGACCCGACTGCGACAGCAAGGACGATTGCGATCCCCAAACGATGGCTGCCTCGATCTGGGCACGGGCCTTTATGGTTTCGCGCATCGAGCCGACCAGCGAATCGTGCCGTTCTCATGGCTTCGCCCCAAGTCAGAGGATGCCGCGCCAGGGGCGTTGGCAGATTGTGACGGCGCGTTCGCTCGGGTCCGATTGCGCCCCACGGTAGCACCTGCGGACTTATTGGCCCGTCTTTCAGTCTCGACATCTGCGCCCTCCCAGACACAGCTCAACGTAGTCAGCATAGGGCAAACGCCATAGCTTGATGACCTCGAACGGGGAAAAAGCTGTCCCGATAGCAGCGGGCCAGGATGACAGTTAAATGCGACCCGGCCCTGCCGGACTCTGGTGAGGTCGTCGCTTTGGGTGCGGCCCAGAATGACCGCCCGCCATGACTGCATTTTTCTAGCGAAGCGCTAATTGCGCACTATATTGAACAGGCGCAATTTCAATGAGCATTTTTTACCGTTGACAACCTGAATTCCTCTGCTGCAGCCGGCCATGCATGCCAAATCAGCATCGCGCGCAAATACGCCCGGAAGGTGTCCAGCGTGCACATTGGAGATAAGACGTGGCTGTCTCCGTCAATCGAGGGGAGCGGCCATGACTCTACGCGGTAAGCAATTGGCATGGACCTTCTGTGCAGTGTTGCTCGTCGGGCTGATGCTCGCATCAGGCACCGTAAAGGCCCAGGGGCAGGCCGCACCCTCCTATAAGCCCGAGGAGATCGAGGCATTGGTGGCCCCAATCGCGCTCTACCCCGACTCGGTGCTGTCCCAGGTGCTGATGGCCTCCACGTATCCCCTGGAGATCGTGTACGCCGCGCGCTGGGTCAAGGCCCACCCCAACCTCAAGGGCGATGACGCCGTCCAGGCTGTCGCGAACGAGTCGTGGGACGTCAGCGTCAAGTCGCTGGTCGCCTTTCCTCAGATCCTTGAGCCGATGCATGACAAGCTCGACTGGACCCAGAAGCTTGGCGACGCCGTTCTCGCGCAAGAGAAAGACGTACTTGCGGCAGTGCAGCGCCTGCGCCTGCGCGCCCAGCAAGCCGGCAACCTTCAGTCGAATGAGCAGCAACAGGTGATCGTGGAGCAGGCGACAACGGCGGAAGCGGTATCGCCCACCATCGTTCGCATCGAGCCAGCAAACCCGCAGGTCATCTATGTCCCCGCCTATGACCCCGCGATTGTCTATGGCGGATGGGGTTATCCGGCCTATCCGCCCTATTACTGGCCGCCCTACCCTGCCTACTATCCCGGCGGCGCCTTCTTCAGCGGATTCGCCTGGGGCATTGGCTTCGCCGCCGCAGGCGCGATCTTTGGCAACTGTAACTGGGGCGGTGGCAACATCAATATCGACATCAACCGTGGCGCCCATATCGACCACCACTTCGATCGCAACAAGGTCCAGGGGGGGCGCTGGCAGCACGATGCGAGCCATCGCCAGGGCGTTGCCTACCGCGATAACGCGTCGCGTGAGAAGTTCGGCCGCAACACGCCGGGCGCGGACCGGCGGGCCGACTTCCGTGGTCGCGAGCGGGGTTCTGGCGGACGGACCAGCGTTGCGGACCGGGCCGGAGCGGGTAACCGGGCCGCGGCGGGAAACAGGGCCGGCACTGGCGATCGTGCCGGAGCTTCAAACCGGCTTAGCACGTCCGATCGTGCCGGAGCTTCGAACCGGCTCAACACGTCCGATCGTGCCGGGGCTTCGAACCGGCTCAGCACGTCCGATCGCGCCAGGGCTGCCGACCGGTATAGCGCGGGCTTCGGCGGTCGCGACAACTCGTTCCAGGGTGTCGGCAGCACCAACGCCGGGCAACGCGACTTCAGCCGGGGACAGTCCAGCATGCAATCTTCTGGATTCAATCGACCGGGCGGTGGTGGTGGCGCAGGCGGCTACGGCGGTGCCGGCCGTGGCGGCGGGGGCGGATTTTCCGGTGGCGGGCGCGGCGGCGGCGGTGGCGGGCGCGGCGGCGGTGGCCGGCGCTAAGGAGGGACGAGCATGAACTCACCCCAGCAATGTCGTCGGGGCCGGCTCCGCATCACGGCTTTCTCCGTGACCGGCGCGTTACTGTTCGGGCTCGCGGGGGTACCTGCTGCGCACGCAAATAAGGTATTCGCTTCGCCGGAAGCGGCGATGACGGCGTTCGGTGACGCAGTGCTCAACGACGACGAGGCGGCGATGAAGGGCCTGCTGGGCGCCAACTTTCATGACCTCGTACCGCCCGTGGGTGCCGAAGTCCGATACCAGTTCCTGGCGGCCTGGGGCAAGGCCCATGCGATCCAGCCAGCCGACCACCGCGCGTACATCGCCGTAGGCAACAATGGCTGGACCCTGCCCATCCCTCTCGTGAAGTCGGCCAAAGGCTGGCAGTTCGATACGCGCGCCGGGGCAGAGGAAATGCGTGTGCGACGTGTCGGACGGAACGAACTGGCCGTCATCCAGACCATGCTGGCAATCCACGACGCACAGAATGAATACGCCGTGACCGCGCACGACGGCAGCGCCGTACTCGTCTATGCGGCCAGACTATCGAGTTCCCCTGGAAAGCACGACGGACTGTACTGGCCAACACCCCCCGGCGAGCCAGAGAGCCCGCTCGGCCCTGGCTTCATGGGCGCCGGCACACGCAATGCCGGGAAGGATGGCTACTACGGCTATCACTACAAGCTCCTCACATCGCAAGGCCCGCACGCGCCAGGAGGTGCTTTCGACTACGTCGTCAACGGCAAGCTCTTCGGTGGCTTCGCCATCATCGCCTGGCCCGTCCGCTATCGGGACACCGGGGTGATGAGCTTCATGGTGAGCCACGATGGCCAGGTCTATGAGCGCGACCTGGGCGCCGACAGCGCCGCGAAAGTGGCAGCAATGAAAACGTTTGATCCCGGCCCCGGCTGGAGAAAGGTCTCGCCATGAAGCAACTGCTCGCCACCCTGATATTTGGCGCCATCCTGGCCGTGTCGGGTTGTACCTACTATGGCTATCCGGCCGGCACCGTGCCCGCAAGCTACGACCGTTCGTTCTTCGCGGCAGCAGATGCCATGCGCGATCAGGGCGTAGCGATCAGCGTGCAGGACCAGGCAAGCGGAACGGTCACGGGCCAGCGCGACGGCAGCACTGTGACCGCCAGCGTGCGGCCCCAGGCCGACGGCAGCGTGCGGGTGCAGTTCAACGCCAGTGACTCGCGCGATCCCAGCCTGCTCGAACGTATCTCGCGCAGCTACGACCGTCGAATGGGACGCTAGGTACTGGAAACCCGGGAGGGTCTGCACCGGGAGGGCCAGGCCAGAACCGTCGGTCAGCCCCCGTCAGATCTGAACAGGAGAGAACGTGCGGGACACGCTCGCTCAGCTTGAGGACAGGTTTCAGCCCTTCCGTGCCGCCTCGATCGCGGCGATGTCGATCTTCTTCATCGTCATCATCGCGTCGAATGCGCGCTTGGCGGCCGCGCGGTCGGGGTCGGTTATCGCCGTCATGAGGGCGCGCGGGGTGATCTGCCATGACAGTCCCCACCGGTCCTTGCACCAGCCGCATGCACTTTCCTGGCCGCCGTTGCCGACGACCGCATTCCACAAGCGGTCGGTCTCGGCCTGGTCGTCCGTCGCGATCTGAAAAGAGAAGGCCTCGCTGTGCTTGAAATGCGGGCCGCCGTTCAGGCCGACGCAGGGAATGCCGGCGACGGTAAACTCGACCGTCAGGACATCGCCCTGCTTGCCGTCGGGATAATCGCCCGGCGCGCGGAGGACGGCGCCGACAGCGCTGTCGGGAAATGTTTCGGCATAGAAGTTTGCGGCGTCAAGGGCGTCGCCGTCGTACCACAAGCAGATCGTGTTCTTGCTGTTCATCTTGTGTCTCCTGGAAAGTTGAGCACCGGGCATCCGCCACCGTCAAGACAGCTCCAATGGTCCACATCGCGTGGCCCTGGCCAGTCGGAGATTGATGCCGTTGTCGAGACTCCAATGTCTCACCCTCTCGCCGCGGACGCAGGCCGCTTGAAGGGTGGATCCTTGTCGCGAGGGCTGATATCTGGCCATCGAGTCTGATGGCGCAAAGGTCCGGCGTCCGCCCCGCGGGCCGGTAGCGTCCAGACCCGCGCGGACGCAACTGGCAACGTACCTCAGGAAGTACTATCCTCTCCTGGGTCAGGCAAGGAGACCATATGTTGCTAGGTTCCCGGCATTTTGGCAAAGCAAATCTCGCTGTTCTCTGCATGGCGGGCGTGGTCGTTTCGTGTACCACGACGAGGATGTCGGTTCCGCCCGAACTCCAGCCCCCCGACACCCGTGGAACGATTGCAGTGCTCCACGCATCCGGCGTACAGATTTATCAATGCAAGCGTGCGAACGACGGCCGGTTGTTATGGGCGTTCTCGGCCCCGGAAGCAACGCTGAAGGACTCCACCGGACAACTCGTCGTCAAACACTACGCCGGGCCGACCTGGGAAGCGCCCGACGGCAGCAAGGTGACCGGCAAGGTACTGCGACAGGCGCCCAATACGCAGGATCCGGACAGCATCCCACTCTTGCTGTTGCAGGCCACCAGCACCGGCGGGGCTGGCCTGCTTGCGAGGACGCGTTACGTGCAACGGCTGAATACGCAGGGGGGACAGGCCCTCCCCCAGGCCTGCACGCAGGAGGGCCAGGAGAATCGCATGCCGTATCGGGCAGACTACGTCTTCCTGGAATAGCCAGGGTGATCCGGCGCTTGACGGAGCAGCGCTCAAGAGATTGACATCCGACAGGTGCGTTGCGCCGCCACCTTCGCGAGTCAGCAGGCCTGATCGGCAATAACGCTGGCCGCCGTTTCCAGAGACCGCTCCAGCGTGGGCAGGCCAACGGAGCCGAGCGCCAACCGGATGGCATGAGGCACCTGCGCTGACGTCGTGAACGCATGGGCCGTCGACACCGAAATGTGTTCCCGCATCAGCGCCATTGCGATCGCATCTGCCCGCACCTCCGATGGCAGAGGAAGCCAGACGAAGTACGACGCGGGATGGCTGATCCGCTTCAGTCCGCCCAGGACTTTGTTGGCAATGCCCTGGCGCAGCATGGCATCCCGCCGTTTTTCGGCTTCAAGCCGGGCCACGGTGCCGTCCTCGATCCAGCCGCAGGCAATCGCCGTCATCGTTGCCGGCGTATTCCAGGTCGTTGTCCGGATGGCCCGCTCGAGCCTGGGCACCCATTCGCGCGGGGCACAGACGAAGCCGACGCGCAGCCCCGTCGCGATACTCTTCGAAAAGCTCGACACATAAACCGTCGTCTCCGGCGCAAGGGATGCTAAAGGAGGTGGGGCGCCGTCCGCCAAGAACGCGTAGGCCGCATCCTCGATAATCATCAGTCCATGCTGCCTGGCGATGGCAACCAGTTCCCGGCGCCGCGTTGCGCTCATCACCCAGCCGAGCGGGTTATGGAGCGTCGGCATCGCGTACACGGCGCGGACTCGCCTGCGCCTGCACAGCGCCGCCAGCGCGTCCAGATCCGGGCCATGCCCGGCGGTGGGAATTGGGGCGAGTTCCAGCCGGTTGGCCTCGGCGGCGAGCTTGAATCCCGGGTACGTCAGGGCATCCACTGCCACCACGTCGCCGGGCTCGAGCAAGGATGTGGCGGTTGTCGTCAGCCCGTGCTGCGCACCGCTCACGAGCAATACGGTTTCAGCCGATACCGCCAGTCCCCGGCT
>NZ_JWMA01000078.1 GCF_000812465.1 Cupriavidus sp. IDO
CGAGGCCCCCCAGGCCGTGTCGTCGCGAGGGGCGCCGGGCGTTTCACCGGCGCCGCCGTTGTAGAGCGCACCGCTTGTGCTCAGCGAGGTCAGGCCAACGCCGGCGCCGAATGAATAGTGGGCTGCGGCGGACAGCCCGCCGAAGGTGCCGGTGTACTTGATGGTGTTGCCCGGCCGGTAGTTGATGCCCAGCCACCAGACGCCTGGCTCATAGGCGGGCGCCGCGCGGGTGGGGGAGAAGTTCAGCATGCCTTCGGCAAGGCTTGAGTACTGCTTGCCGAAGGTGATCTTGCCGTACTGGTTGCTCAGGCCGATATAGGCCTGGCGGTTGAAGATGCCGGTGTTGCCCGCGAACGCGCCGGTATCGGGAGTGAACTGGCTTTCCAGCGTGAAGATGGCCTTCAGGCCGCCACCCAGGTCTTCCACGCCACGCAGCCCCCAGCGCGAGGCCGACAGGCCGCCGTTGCCGTTCATGTCAAAGCGCTTGCCGACTGGCGCTACCCCGGTCGTCGACGGGGACAGCGTCGTTGGCGCGGTGGCAACCCGGTTGACGTACTCGATGCCAGTGTCAATCACGCCATAGAGCGTCACGCTCGTTTGGGCATTCGCCGCACCTGCCACCGCGCTGAGCGCCGCCAGGGCGATAAGCGATTTCTTCATGCTTGGAAGTCTCCTCTTGTCGTTATCAATGTGTCATGCCGAGCCATGTTTGCGCCAGTCCATGACCAGCGCGCTTCGACAGTAGAGACGGCGCCCACTGCTGCTCGCCTATCAAAACGGGAGGGGGGAGGGGGTGGGGCGGGCAGCGTGGCGTGCCAGGCCTGCGTTAACGGCCGGCCGTGGCAGCGCACGCGGGAATGCCGGTGGGCGGATGCGAGGGAATACACCAATGTCAACGCGATGCAACACCGGTGACCGGAAGCGGCGAATGCGGCTCAAGGGCATGCGCGCTTCCTACCCCCTGTCTGAAAGGGAGGGGTACGGCGGCTGCCGCAGGACTACCTTTCACCCTGAGCACAGAAGGACGGCTGACGCCGCTTCCACGAAGCGTGCCGGCTTTCTCTATTTTGGAACCCGTTTGGCCCCGCGAGTCGGCTGACGCAGGTTCGACTGCGGGAGTAACACCTATGTATCGTCCAGATTCCGAGCAACTCGCCCAGCCGGTCGCGAGGCTGCATTATCCCTGTGGAGAGGCACCCGCACCGGGTCAGGCCTTCGAGATCGCGCCCGGCGTGCAGTGGATGCGACTGCCCTTGCCCAACGTGCTGGCGCACATCAATGTCTGGGCCATCGAGGATGGCGATGGCTGGGCGATCGTCGATACCGGCGTGTTCTCGCCTCAATGCGTGGAGGCGTGGGAAGCGCTGCTGGCCGGACCGCTGCGCGCAAGGCCGGTGACGCGCGTGATCGTCACGCACCAGCATCCCGACCACGTTGGCATGGCGGGCTGGCTGGCGGACCGGTTCCAGTGCCGTCTCTGGATGACGCGCCTGGAATATCTGTACAGCGTTGCCACGGTCGCAGAGGCTGGCCAGGAAGTGCCGCCCGAAGGCGTTGCCTTCTATCGGCGCGCCGGTTGGGACGAAGCGGCCCTCGACGGCTACCGCAACCGCTTTGGCCGCGCGGGGAGAATGATCTCGCGTCTGCCGCGCAGTTACCGCCGCATGGAGGATGGCGCAGTGCTCCGCATCGGTGCCCACGACTGGATGGTAGTCACCGGGCAGGGTCATACGCCCGAGCACGCATGCCTGTATTCACCGGACCTGCATGTGCTGATAGCCGGCGACCAGGTCCTGCCGCGCATTTCACCCAATGTCTCCGTGCATCCGATGGAGCCCGACGCGAATCCGCTGGCCGGCTGGGAGGCGTCGCTGTCCCGCATCCGGCGCATGGTGCCGGCAGACGTGCTGGTGCTGCCGGCACACAACGACCCCTTCGAGGGGCTCCATGCGCGCATCGACCGGTTTGAACAATCGCTCTGGCGCAACCTCGACCGGCTGAGTGAAGCGCTGCGCGAGCCGCAGCGTGTCGTCGACCTGTTCCCCGTGCTCTTTGCCGTGTCCGTGACGGGCGACGACGCGCTGCAGTACGCGCTCGCGACAGGTGAAACCATGGCGAATCTGAACTACCTGAACGCGCTTGGCGAACTCGAAGCGCAGATCGACGGGTCCGGCGTGGCCTGGTACCGCGCCAGCCGGCCCCGGTCGGCTGCCTGAGTGCCGCGCAGAAACCGCAAAGGCAGGATTGCAGCATGAGGCAGGAATTCGGCATCACCAGGCATGGCGCCGCTCCGGCTGGCGCCTGCGCTGGCGAGTTGCGCGCGCCGCAAGGGTTGCGGCACTGGCGCGATGCCCTGGTCCGGCGGCTTGAGCGGCCGGTGGCGGGCGCGTCGATCGATGACCGGCACGGCCTGTTGCTGGAGCTTGCCCGCTGTGCACTGGATCTTCGCGAGGCGAAGCCCGATGCGCAGGCGGAAGCCGTCCGCTCCCCTCCATTCGCGGGAGGGGAGTGTCCGCCTCCCGCGCTCTATGCTGAACCCGGCAATCGGCCAAAGCCGGCACTTTCCGCGGAATGCACGACAGCATCACCGCATGACGCATCCGTATGACAAGACATCAAGCGACCATCGCCATGGCAGACATCAATACAGCACTTTTCACCGAGCAACAGATCCTGATCAACGATTCGGCCCGCCGCCTGGCGGCCGAGGTGATCGCCCCGACGGCCGCGGCACGTGACCGCGCCTCGGCGTGGCCGCGCGACGAGCTGAAGGTGCTCGGGGAGCTTGGCTTCATGGGGATGCTGGTCCCCGAAGCCTATGACGGGACCGGCGCCGGCCTGCTGGAGTTCTGCCTGGCCCAGCACCAGTTCGCCGCGGTCGATGCCGGCCTGGCCACGATCGTCCACGTCCACAACTTCGTCGCCGCCACCATCGCCGCGCATGGCACCGAGGCACAGAAGCAGCGTTACCTGCCCGCCATGGCGAGCGGGGAGTCGATCGGCGCCTTCCTGCTGAGCGAGCCGCATGCCGGCTCCGATACCGCCGCGCTGCGCGCCACCGGCGTGCGTGACGGCGACCACTACGTGCTGAATGGCGCAAAGCAGTTCATCTCGAACGGCAGCGAAGCCGGCGTTGGCATTGCCTTCGTGCTGACGGACAAGGCCGCGGGCAAGAAGGGCGCCAGCACCATCCTCGTCGATCCGAAGCAGCCCGGCTACGTGGTGACCCGCATCGAGGAGAAGCTTGGCCAGCACACGGCGCATACCGCGCAGATCGCACTGGAAGACTACCGCGCGCCGGCAGCGGACTTGCTGGGTGCCGAAGGGCAGGGCTATCGCACGGTGATGAGCTCGTTGTCGGACGGCCGCATCGGCATTGCGTTCATTGCCGCCGGCGCGGCACGCGGCGCACTGGAGGCGGCGACCACGTATGCGAGCGAGCGCGAAGCCTACGGCGCGCCAATCAACCAGCTGCAGGGCGTGGCCTTCGACCTGGCAGACATGGCGACCCGTGTCGAGACCGCGTTCCAGTACTGCCTGCACGCTGCGCGCCTGGCCGATGCCGGGGTTGACTGCATGCGCGAAGCGGCCATGGCCAAGATGTACGCGAGCGACATCGCCGAAGAGGTCTGTTCGGCTGCATTGCAGATCCACGGCGGCTACGGCTACCTGACGGACTTCCCGGTGGAACGCTACCTGCGCGATGTGCGGGTGACCCGGATCTACGAGGGCACCAGCCATATCCAGAGGCTGATCATCTCGCGCAGCCTGGGCTGAGTGACCTGCCGGAGGCAAGCATCTTGAACGCGTTTCGTTTTCAGACCGTACCCACCCTGGTCGTGGAGTACGGCGTAGCGCGCCGGCTCGGTGTTCTGTTGCGGGAGCAGTATCCCGGCCTGTCGCGCCTTTGCGTGGTGACCGACGGCTTCCTGCGCCGCAGCGGGCTGATCGATCCGGCGCTGGCCGACCTCGAGGCCAACGGCTGGCAGGTTACGCTGATTGACGACGTGATCGCCGACCCGCCCGAGCAGATCGTGGTCGATGCGGCGAGCCGCGCGAGGTCTGCAGGTGTGGAGGTCGTACTTGGCCTGGGCGGCGGCTCGTCCATGGACGTGGCAAAGCTGCTGGCCGTGCTGGTCCCGGGCACGCAGACCCTGCAGCAGATCTATGGCGTGAAGCAGATCACCGGCGGCCGCCTGCCGCTGGTGCAGATGCCGACCACGGCCGGCACCGGCTCGGAAGTCACCGCGGTTTCCATCGTCACCACGGGGGCAAAGACCAAGACCGGCGTGGTGGCGCCACAGCTGCTCGCCGACCTGGCGATCCTGGACGCCGAACTGACCACCGGCCTGCCGCGCGCGGCCACCGCGGCGACCGGCATCGACGCCATGGTCCACGCGATCGAGGCCTGCACCAGCGCGCACCTGAAGAATCCCGTGTCGGACATGCTGGCCCAGCAGGCGCTGCGCCTGCTGTCGCGCCACCTGCTGCGCGCCTGCGACAACGGGGCGGACCGCGAAGCCCGCGAGACCATGCTGCTGGGGGCCATGTTCGCCGGCCAGGCGTTTGCCAACGCGCCTGTCGCGGCGGTGCATGCGCTGGCCTATCCCATCGGCGGGATTTTCCATTTGCCACACGGCCTCTCCAACGCGCTGGTGCTGCCGCATGTGCTCCGGTTCAATGTGGCAGAAGCGGTGGACGTGTATGCGCAACTGGCGCGCGTCGTGCTGCCCGAAGCAGATCGCAATCCGCGGGAGCTGGCCGACAGGTTCATTGACTACCTGGAGAGCATGATCAAGGCAACCGGCATTCCGCGCCGCCTGCGGGACGTGGGCATCGGCGAGGCCGACCTGCCCCGGCTTGCCCAGGATGCGATGCTGCAGACGCGGCTGCTGGTCAACAACCCGCGTCCTGTCACGGAAGCCGACGCACTGGCAATCTACCGGGCTGCATACTGAGCGCGTATCGTATTGGTTGTATCCCAAGCCCGGCAGGCGCGAATCCACGCCTGCCGGGCTTTCTCAATCCGGCCCCGTCCGGGGGGACGTTACCGTCCATACCGCAAAGGGTTCATGCACGGGATGGCGGCGCACCCATTGCGTGGTGCATTGCATGCATCGGAACCAGCGGCCGCCGGACCACTGGTCGGGCGTGGAACCTGCAGGACGCGCTTCCAGCTCCGCATGCGGCTGACGGCGCAGGGCGTCGCGATGCAGGTCCCGGCAAGCGCCGCACATCGAATCGGGGTCCGGCTGGCAGGCTGCCGCTGGCCGCGGGCTGATCGCACCGGCGCTCATGATGTCCTGCCTGGCACCTTGCCAGCGGCGCGCCGTGGTCCAGTAGAGCGCGCGCAGAGCCGGGTCGTCAGTCGCACTGATGTCCTGTTCGCCGTGCTGGAGATGCCACAGGCTCAGTGCGCCGACTTCCGCGGCGCTGGCAATCCAGATCAGGCGCTGCTGCCCGTGGCTGAAGCTTATCCAATGGTCATACAGCCGCGCCAGGCAATCGGCGAAGTCGCCCTCGCCGCGCCTGGCACCGGCACGGGAGAGCCGGATGGCATGGCGGCTCGTTTCCCGCACCTGGGCGATCAGCGCGCGCAGGCGCGGCTGGAGCCGGCTGGCCGAGGCGGGGCCGGAGTCCGATAGAGCGGCCATGGCGAATTCCAGTGTGCAGGCGTGTCAGCCCGCGGTGCCCGTGTGTGCCTGCGGCACCAGCAGAGGCAACAGCGCCGCGCGCAGCGCTGGCGGCAGCGGCACCGGTCGTCGGGAGTCCCGGTCGACATAGACATGGACGAAATGCCCCTGCGCAGCCGCGATCTCCTCTTCGCCGCGGAACAGGCCGACTTCATAGCGCACACTGGCGCTGCCCAGGCGCGCCACGCGCAGTCCGGCGACCACGGTGTGCGGAAAGCTCAATGGCGCGAAATAATTGCACTGGGTCTCGATGACCAGGCCGATGGTCTGCCCACGGCTCGGGTCGATCACGCCGTGGCCGATCAGGTAGGTGTTCACCACCGTGTCGAAGTAGCTGTAATAGACGACGTTATTGACGTGACCGTAGACGTCGTTGTCCATCCAGCGGGTGGTGATGGGCAGGTGGTGGAAATAGTCCTGCCGGGTGCTGCGGGTGTGGGATGACATCCGGATGGCGTTGAAGGATGGTAGGAACTTCTATCGTCGCGCGGCCCATGCCATGACGATCCTGAACCGATTCCACGCTACAGGAAGCACGAGGGTCCATCCCCCCTCCATCCGGACGCGCAGAGGTGTGGGAGGCTGGAGGGATTCACTGCGCGGGGCGAACCAACCGGTCGTTCGAAGTCCCCCCGCGCGGCGATGCCATGCGGGTTACGATGTGGGGCTTCGCATCGTGACCCGAGTGATCAGTATTCGTACCTGATCGGGATGTCCAGGCTCTGCAATTCCGAGATCACCTTGTGCCGCACGGCAGGCACGTCGGCCAACGCCGGCCGGCGGTATGCGGCGATCTCGGTCCCGGTGTACGGGCGGAAATCTCTGGGCAGCTGTTCGGGGCTGAGGCGCTTCAACAGCAGGTTGGTGACCGCTGCGAGTTCATCGTCGGTCAGCGCCGAATTGGAGGCGCCGGGCACGCTGATGATGAATCGCCGTCCGGCATCGGAATGCACGAACAGGCCGAGCGCGCCGCGCAGCGGCGGGATCTTGCCTGGCACGCCGGCACCGTTTTCTCCGTGGCACCCCATGCAGTTCAGGGTGTAGTTCCTGAACGCGATGGCGTTGTCGCCAGGCGTGGATTGCGCACTTGCCGGCGTTCCCGCGATTGCCGCGGCGGCCCCCAACACCGCCGCGGATGTGTACCACCGGGTGCTCCGAGTCATCACAGTCCGACATCCTTCAGGACGTCCTGGCGCTGATGCCGCACCTCGGACGGGGTCACCGCCTTCGTCCGCTGCGCTTTCACCTCATCGGCGCTGAACGGTTTGCTCTCTGCAGAGCCCGAGCCATGGAGGCCAATGGCAACATAGTTAAGGACGTCGGCCAGTTCGCCATCGGAGAGGGTGCGGAAGCCGGGCATATTGCCGTTGTACTGCTTGCCACCGTTCTCGATCGCACCCACCATCCCGTAGAGCACGATACTACCAAGCAGCTTGCGGCCTGTATCCGTCTGCGCGTAGCGTGCAGGATAGCTGGTCAATGCCGGTGCCAGGCCATCCTGCCCCTGGCCGTTCGCCTGGTGGCATACCATGCAGTTCCTGGCAAAGACGGCCTTGCCGGCGTCGAGCTCCTGCGCGGACGCGCCCATGGGCAAGGCAACGGCAAAGAGCACGGCCGATGCCAGGCCAGGCATAACTGTCGCAGTCTTCATTGCTCATGCACTCCCAGCAGGACTGAAACCGAGCAGACATAGGTGGAGGGCTGGCTGGCCATGCACCAGTTGATGTCATTGTTGAGCGACATCTTGTACATCGGCCGTTCGCGCTCATTGCGATTGCACATGCAATGCCCGCAGGTCGTGGTGCCGCAGCAGTCGTTGTACGAGACGATGTAGTTGCGGCCGTCGGTCGGGTTCAGGCAAGTGCCGATCCAGGTGATCGGGGAGCTCGAGGTTCCCGGCGGGCAGCTCGTCGAGCTGCCGCCGCAGCAGGCGCAGAGGAAGCCGTCGATCGCGCAGTGCTTCCAGTATTCGCAACTGGTTTCGTCGTTGATCCCCGCTGGCAGCTTCGCCGCCGCGGCGGGGCCTGCCGCGTGGGCAAGCCTGTCCACCGGCAGCAGCGGCAACGCTGCCGCGCCGACCAATGCCTTGCCGATCCTGCCCAGGGCGCTGCGCCGGCCATGACGCTGCGCCACGGTACGCGCCGAGCGCTCAAAGATCGAATCCATCCATTTCATCTTCAACATCCTCAGGCTTGTTGCTGTGCGTTGGCGTGCGCGGCAGGCTGCTCGTCACGGTGGGCCATGAATTCCTGGATCGATGCCACATTCAGTTCATGGGCTTCGAGCAGGCTCTCCAGGTGTTCGCGGGTGTTGACCAGGCCCTTGGAGCGGACCTTGCCCTCCGCGTCGATCACCACCGCATAAGGCAGCCGGCCGATGTGATAGGCCATCCCGAGTTCCTCCGAGAGAACATAGGGGAAGGCTTGCAGGCCGGCCTTCCGGTAGAAGGCTTCATGCACCTTGTGCTCACCGTCGCTGGCGAGCACGAAGCGGTAGTTCGCGCCTTCCCTGGCCTGCAGCGAAGGCAGCAGCGCCAGCAACTTCTTGCAGACCGGGCAGGTCGGCGAGACGAAGAACAGGAATGTGCTGCGCGAATCCTGCGCCAGGCCGCCGACCTTGACGGCGCGGGCGTTCAGATCCCGCAGGTCGAACGCGGGCGCGGTGCTGCCCACTGCCGGTCCCTTGTCTACCACCAGCGCGCCCACCGGCATGATGCGTTCATACAGCACGCCGATCTGACGCACCAGTGCCAGGCAGACCACGCCAAGCACTACGACGGCAAGCCACAGCATGACTTGCGAGACGATCAGAGCATTCAACATTTTTCAGGCCTTCAGTTTCTGTGCCATGGCGCCATTGGCCAGCAGCACGTCGATCACAAAGAAAAGACCGCCCGTCACCGCAAGGCTGCCGGCTACCGTGAGGTAGTCGACCCACAGGACGGAACGCGAGGTGGATTCGAGCAGGCAAGGCGCCAGCAGCGCGGCAAGCAGCGCCACGCGGCCAAGATGCCAGCCGGACAGGCGCGCGGGCGCCTGCGGGTCCCTGCGCCCGAACGCCCAGCACCCGCAGTCGATGTCGCGGTTGCCGCGCGCCAGGCTGATCGCGATGGCGGCGAAGAACACCGCCAGCAGCACCAGCCCGATGATCGCGGCCGGCTTGCGCGTTGCCTCCAGCGGCAGTCCGGCCGCAACCATGAGTTCAAGCAGCGCCAGGCCCACAGCCAGCGGCGCGACCAGGAGCCGGGGCACCAGGCCATAGCCATCCAGCGCGCGCGCGAACTGGCCCGGCGCGGTCAGCTTGCCCAGTGCGGTGGCGCCGAACACGATGGCGCCCGCGGCCTGGCTTGTACTGACGATGACAGGATCAATTGCCATGGCACGCCTCAGTAAGGGAAGATCTGTATCACTGCCTTGCCGAGCGACGACATGTCGGCGTGGACGAACTTGCCGGTGGTGGCATTGAATGCCTGCACCCCAATGAAGGTGCTGCCGTAAACCAGCGGATCCGGACCTGTCGAAACGGAAAGGGTGACCATCGGCGCCAGCTTCGCTTCGGTGAGCTTCCAGCGCGCGACGCGCTCATGCGACTTCAGGTCGTACACCCAGATCTCGGTGCCAGGCTCCTTGTGCGAACCTTCGCCGCCCTGGTGCATGGCGACGTAGAGCCGGCCCGTCTGCTCGCTTACCGCGAACGGCTGCAGGCCGCCGGGGCGCCAGCCGGCCTTGGCATCACTGGCCGAAAGCAGCGACCATGGCGTGTCGAAGCGCGCCGGGCTGCCGCTGAAATCCGCGGGGACCACCTTGCCGCCGAACGTCACGAAGAGGTAGCCCCGGCCCAGGCGTTCTGCATGGGTGTAGACCGGATCGTTTTCCACGTCGATGAAAGCCGGCGACTGCTCGCGGGCGATCTCCTTGCCGCTCTTGTCCAGCGTCACCGTCAGCGCCTTGCCGCTCTGGCAGAGCGACGTGAAGCGGCGCTCCCCGGACGGGTAGGTCAGTACGCAGGCCGCGGTGTCGATCTCCGACGCTACCTTGCGACTGGCCAGGTCCACGACCGTGACGGAGGTCGCGGGCGTGATATTGGTCACGAAGACGAATCCGCCGTCATCCGACACGGTCGTGTTGTACAGCGACGGCACCTGCTGCGCGTGCTTGGGTGGCAGGACCACTTCGCCAATCTTGCTGAAGCTCTGGTTGTCGGTGATTTCCAGCACGTCGGTCCGGTCGCCCGTGGTGCCGCGGGAGAAGTACGTGGTCGCCACATAGGTATAGCGGCCGTCCGCCGAGCGCGCGATGCCGGGCAGGAAGCCCGCGCCCTTCTGGGCAATCAGCTTGCGCTTGTCGAGGTCGTACACAACCATCTTGGTATCGATCGGATTCGATACTTCGACGGCATACAAGCTGTGATTGCCGCGCGGCGGCATGGGCTGAACCGTCAGCGTTTCCGGTTCCCGCGGCGGCGCCGCAAAGGCCACGCTTGCGGCCAGTGTCACGGCAAGCGGCGCGAGTCGTACGGTCGGACTAAGTCGAAAGGTTCGGGAGCGCATGGTCGAAATGGGTTCTGGTGTGTTTCAACTATATGGGCGCACAGGCCGCTGTCATGGTCCGAATTGGCAGCCGATTCGGATCGAGATGTAACAGGTGCGCCAGTTGAAGTAAAAGTCGCCCCGCGAGGTGCCAATACCGCACGGCGGGGCGTAACTCGCGCCTCACGGCGCGGATGCAACGCATCGCGCCGCAAGCGAGCCAGCAGCGCTATTGCCGCGGCACCGGCCCGCGAGAGGAGAAGGTGATGAGCGTGCCGTCCGGCGCGGCCACGGCGGCGGTGAGATCAAGACGGTCGGGACGATTGCCGGCCTTCAGCGTGCCCCGCTGCACGTGGATGGAGGCGCCTTCGAGGCCGACACCTGCCACGCCGTCGCCAAGGGCCACGAGATCGGTCAGGGAGCTGGCGGTGCCACTCGGTACCTTCTCCCAATGCGCGCCCTGGTCCTTGCTGCGGTACACCGAGCCGCGCATGCCGGCGACGTAAAGCGTGCCATCCTGCTGGGCGGTGCCGGCCCACAGGCTGCCGCGGTAGCCGGTATCGAGCCAGGTCCAGTTCTGGCCGTTGTCGGCCGAACGCAGCACCGTGCCCTGTTCGCCCGCCACGAGCAGCGCACCGTCTGGCGCGGCAAAGACGTGGAACAGGTTGCGGTCAGCCCTGGTCGTGCCGGGCGGCGACGGCAGCACGGTCTTGCGCCAGGTCTTGCCGCCATCGTCGGTCTGCAGCATCAGGGACCACAGGCCCACTGCCACGCCGTGCCGCGCGTCGCGGAAGAGCACGGAGAAGAGCGGCTGGTCGACACTCAGGTCCTGCCGCTGCAGGGTCCAGTTTTCACCACCGTCGACGGTATGCAGCACGGTGCCCCGATGCCCGACGGCCCAGCCGTTGCGGGCATCGGCGAACGACACGGCGGTCAGCAATACATGCGTCGGCACGCCGGTGGCCTGGCGGAAGCGCTTGCCGCCGTCGTCCGAAAGCAGCACCACGCCGTGATCGCCCACGGCGACGATGCGGTCACCCGCGCGGGCCGCGCCGAGCAGCATGGCGCGGGTGGCGGACGGGCTGCGCATTGCGGGGTCGGCGACGGGCACCGGGGCCTTGCCCGCGTCCTGCGCAAGGGCGGGCAGCGGACCAGCCGCGATGGAAAGGGTTGCCAGCACGGAAAGCAGGCGCGGCAGCAAGCGTGGAGAACGGAATCGCATGGCTGTCTCCATCAGTGCGACATCAGTTTCGAGGCCCGCACCGCACTGCGGCGCGGAAACAGGCGTTCGAGCACCACCGCCAGCGCGGGCAGCGCGGTCATCGCCATGACCAGGTTGACCAGGAACATGAACGCGAGCAGCTTGCCCATGTCGGCCTGGAACTTGAGCGCCGAGAAGGCCCAGGTGGACACGCCGATGGCCAGCGTGATCGCCGTGAAGATCGTCGCCATGCCGACCTCCAGCAGTGCGCTCTCCATCGCCTGGACGATGTTCTGCCCTTCTGCCAGATGTGCGTGCAACCGGTTGTAGATGTAGAACGCGTAGTCCACGCCGATGCCGACGGCCAGCACCATCACCGGCAGCGTGGCCACGGTCAGCCCGATGTCCAGTGCCTTCATGAACCAGTAGCCGACAAAGGTTGCCACCGTCAGCGGCAGGCAGCAGGCGATCACCGCGCGCAGGTCGCGGTAGGCCAGCAGCACCAGGATCATGATGGTGGCGTAGACGTAGAGCAGCATGGGCCGCTCGCTGCGCTCCACCTCGTCGTTGATGGCGGCCAGCACGCCGGCGTTGCCTGAGGCAAGGCGGATCTTTACGTCCTTGCGCGGGTTGGCATGCCGGAACTGTTCCACGGCATGGATGACGCCGGCAATGGTGGTCGCCTTGTGGTCGGCCAGGAACAGGTGGACGGCGGTCATGCTGCAGTCCTTGCGCATGTAGCCCCGCATCCGGCCGATCTCGGTGGCAAGCGCGGCGTAATTGCCGGAGTCGATGGGAACAGCCGACATCTTGGGGTTGCCCTCGTTGTAGCCGAGGTTGTAGGTGCGCATCAGGCTGGAGAAGCCGCCGATGGAGATGACGCCCGGCACGTCCTGCATGGCCCAGGCGAAGTCGTCCTGGTAGGCGCCGATGGCGACGTTCCCGCACGACTCCGGCGCCGCTTCGAATACCACGGTCAGCCAGTCGAGGCCGATGTCGTAGTTGTTGGCAATCGACAGCGCGTCCTGGTTGAAGCGGGCGTCCGCGCGCAACTCGGGGGCGCCCGGCGAGACGGTGCCGATCACGCGGTCGCGGCCTTCAACCATCGACACGCCTAGCAGCACCACCGTCAGCACCGTAGCGATCACCGCGTTGCGCGGACGCGCCACCCTTGCCAGCGCGCGCAGCCAGCGCGAGCGGGTCTCGTGGCGGGCCAGCGCGCGCTCGGCATACGCCTTCGACACGTTGCACCACGACGCCACCAGCGGCAGCATCACCAGGTTGGTGACGATCTTGTAGGCCAGGCCGATCGAGGCCGTGATGGCCAGCTCGCGCACCATCGGGATCGGCACGATCACCAGCGTGACGAACGACACGAAGGCCGTCACCAGCGCCAGCGTGCCCGGCACCAGCAGGCCGGTGAAACTGTGGCGCGCCGCCTGCATCGCGGTGCGGCCATGCGCCAGTTCGCGCGTGATGAAATTGATCTGCTGCACGCCGTGCGACACGCCGATGGCGAACACCAGGAACGGCACCAGCACCGCCAGCGGGTCGAGCCCGAAGCCGAGCAGCCGCAGCGTGCCGAACTGCCACACCAGCGAGGTCAGCGAGCAGGCGACCGGCAGCAGCGTGAAGCGCACCGAGTGGCAGTACCAGAACACGGCCAGCGCGGTCAGCACCAGCGCGATGGCGCAGAACACCAGCACGCTGGAGGCGCCGTCGGCAATATCGCCCACCTGCTTGGCGAAGCCGATGATCTGGATCTCGAAGTCCTTGTCCTCGAACTTGCCGCGCAGCTTCTCTTCCAGCTGGTGGTTGTAGGCGACGTAGTCGAGCTTATTGCCGGCGCGATCGTATTCGTCCAGCTCGGCGGTGATCATCGCGCTGGTCTGGTCGCGCGAGACCAGCGTGCCGACAAAGCCGCCGTCGCCGGTGGAACGGCGGATCCTTGCGATGACGTCGCCGGTCAGCGCGGGCGGCGAGATGGTGCCGTCGATCAGCGGCTCGGCGCGGAAACCGTCTTCCGTGATCTCGTTGACAAAGCTGTTGGGCGTCCACAGCGATTGCACGCCGAGCCGGTCGATATTGGGCAGAAACAAGACCGCCTGCGTCACGTCGTACAGGCGTGTCAGTGCCGGCTTCGTCCAGATGGTGCCCTGGCGCGGCTTGACGACCACGGTCAGGCGGTTGGCGCCGAACAGGTCGTCACTGTATTTTCGGAACGTCTGGATGTACTCGTGGCCGATCGGCATCTGCTTCTCGAAGCCGGCGTCCATGCGGAGCTGGAGGGCGAAATACGCCATGACTGCCGTGAGCACGCCGATGACGGCCAGCGCGGCGGCGCGGTGGCCGAACAGGAGTGCTTCTAGTCGTCTTACTATGCCGTTCATTGCGGGGAATCCTTTTGCAGGGAACTGAACGGACCCGCCGGATGGCTGGCGGGCCCGGGTGTTGCGGAAGGTCAGAAGTTGCGGGTCACGAACGCCCCCACGAAGTTCCGGTCACCCAGCGGCTGCGCCAGGACGTTGCCGCCCCAGTACAGGGTGTAGTTGATGCCGGCCTGCCACTTTGTCGGGTTCTGGTTGAACAGGACGTACAGGTTGGCCGACTTGGCGCCTTGCATGTAGTTCGCCATGGTGGTTGGCGTATAGCCCATGAACGACCACGAGAACGTCACGCCCGGCGTGACCTGCCAGCCCGGAATCAGCGTGCCGTCGTACGTCCAGTTGAAGTCGGCGGTGTAACCCATCGACAGCGACGTGCCCTTGGCCGCGGCGATCGGATAGCCCAGCGTGGCATTGGTCGATCCGTCCATCCACGGCAGCAGGCCCGGTGCCGGAGCCTGCATCACCTGCTGGCCGTTGACGGTGCGGAAGTAGCGCGAGTTGGAGTTCACGCCCGGGAAGTAGATCGCCACCAGTTCGTTGGTGAACGCACCGGCATCGGCACCGAGGCCGCGCAGGATGAGGCCGGCGCTGCTGCTCGGCGTGATCGCCAGAATGCCGGTCAGGTGCATCTGGAAGCGTTTGCGGTCGATCCACTGCTGGCAGTCCACGCCCGTCACGCCGTTGGTGATCACGTCGAGCGGACCGTTGGGGCCGTAGCAGGCGCTCAGCGAGACGGCGTCATGCGGCCGGTACGACAGTTCCCAGCCCACCGCCCACTCGCCTACCGGGAAGTTGGCGCTGACGCCATACAGCTTGCGGTCTTCCAGGTAGCTCACGTGCAGCACGTCCGACGACAGTGCGCTCAGCACCGGCGTCTTGTCGTGATAGTTCATCACGTAGGCGCCAAGGTCCAGCTGCGTGCCGGGCGGCTTGTAGTGCAGGGCCAGGCCGTACTGGCCCTGGCTGCGCGCCTTGCCATTCTTGTCGAACGGTATGCCGAAGGTGTTGAACGGCAGCCCGGCGAACGCACCCTGGTTGATGCCGTTCTGCACAGACTGGATCGCACCCTGGTCACGCGAGCGCGCGATGGTGGTGGCATCAGTGCCGCTGAAGTTGAGGTTCTGCGTGCTGACGTTGAACGGCTCCATGCCGCGGCCGAGGTTGTCGGCCGTGGAGAAGTACGAGCCCACCGGCGGCAGGCGGCTGCCGTTCCACTGGAACTGGTAGTACGCCTCCATGTTCAGGCCGTGGCCAAGCCCGGTGGCGAAGCTGAGCATCGGCGCCGGCAGCACGGCTTCCTTGATCTGCGTGCCGGGCACCAGCAGCTTCTGGATGTCGAGCGCGTTGGTGGAGTTGATGCCGCCAAGGCCGAAGATGCTCTCGCCCCAGTTCACTACCTGGTTGCCCAGGCGCACACGGGCACGTTCCTCGCCGATGTCGAAGCCCTTGCTGACCCAGAGATCCAGCAGGCGGGCATCGCGTGCCAACTGGTTGAACGCGTCCTTGGTCAGGTCGGAACGCTCGGTATGGCTGGCAGCCATGTCGTACAGCCAGGTGCCGCGCGCCATGAACCTGACGTCTTCCGGGAAGTTCAGCAGCAGTTCGTGCGTGCCCTTGACGTAGCCCGCGTACAGGTCCCCCTTCTTGTAGTTCAGGTTGCCGTTGTCCATGTTGGCGAACTGTGGCGTGTTGACGCTGCCGTCACAGCCCGATGTATTGGGATCGCCCACGCGCTGGCAGTCGATGCCGTGCGCGCGCATGGCCAGACCTGCGGTGATCTGTGAATCGAGCGACCCGCTAACCGTGTCGCCCTTGATCTCGAATCCCTGCGCTCCGGCTGCCCAGCACACCGCGGCAGCGGCCGCGCAGATCCGGCGCTTCTTCGTCACTATCACTGTTTCCCCCCTGTTTTTTGTTTATTCGATGCGAACGGCAGGACGAGCGCCGACGGCACCTGGCCCCGGCGGTGCTGTGCGTTCATCGTTTTGGAATGAGAGCGGCCACTTCCCCTCGGGTGGCCGCGTTCAGGTCAGCGCTCGCTGCGCGCGCGCAGGCTTTCTGGCGTGTAGTAGTCGAGCCTGAAGCGCGAATCGTTCGATTCGGTCACCCACTGAATATTCTTGCCGCCCCCGACGGTCACGCCGTCGGCGACATAGCGACCGGAGACCAGGTCGTACTGAACGAAGGTTTCCAGATCGCAGGAGCCGGTCTCCCAGACCGGGATCGGGAATCCCTCGCGCAGCTTCCACAGCTTGCCCTGGGCGTCGTAGTCTTCGGAAACCAGCGCCAGCCAGCTATCCTCGTCGAAATAGAACATCTTCTTCGGCGAGGTGTGGCGGGCGCCGGCCTTGACCGTCGCCTCGACCACCCAGACCCGGTGCAACTCATAGCGGCGGGCAGCGTTGCTGATGAACTGCGGGCCCAGCGCATCGCGCAGCTTTGCCGTGAAGTCGTAGATGGCGAAGCTGTTTGACGGTACGTACATCTCCTTCTTGCCAACCAGCTTCCAGTCGAACCGGTCGAGATTGCCCACGAACATGAAGGCCTGGTCGACCGTGTACTGGTTCTCCATGCCGATCTGCGGCGCATCGTAGGCGTAGCTCGGCATCCGGCGCACGCGGCGCTGGCCTGGGAAGTAGTACGAAATTTCCGGCGTCGTGGTGCCGAAGGAATTCACGCCCACGGCACCCTGGCCGGCAAGGGCCGCCGGAGACTTGTACTGGAAGTAGACGGCCTGCAGCGTATTCCTGACCTGGTCGGGCGTGGTGGCGCCGTTCTTGCCCCAGGGGAAGTAAAGCGTCATTTCCTGGTTGGCATCCACCCACTCATCGCTCCCCGCACGCGGCGACAGCACGGTGTAGAAGCTCGGAAACTGGACCCCCATGCCGCGATAGCGCGTCTGGTAGTTCCACATCGCCTCCGCTCCCGTCTTGGGCCGGGGAAATGCCACGCCAGGCATGACGGCGTTTTCCAGGGTCACGCCGTCCGCTGCCATGCGGGCTTCGGCAAGATTGCGCTTGCTGTTGGCATTCACCCATTCCGGCGCGCCACAATTTCGGTGGGTCGGAAAGACGTCCATGCGGTAGCCCTTGGTCGCCTTGATGAAGGCCACCTGGGCAGGACTGAGCTTGTCCGCGTACTTGTCGACGTTGGTAGCGTCGATGGTGAACAGCGGTTTCTCTGCCTTGTGCGACCAGAATGCGCCGCGAGGCTGGTCCCGGGTCCAGCCAGCGGCGGGCGAGTCCTTGCCCTCGAATGCGGGAATCTGGCCGCTGCCGGCGCGCTGTGCCCCGGCCGCGGTGAGATCGTTGTCGCTATCCGCCGCCGACGCCACGGCATTGATGATCATCAGCCCGGCCAGCATCATGCCCGCTGCCAGGCCGCGCCTGCGTACGCGCTTGCTCATGCTCTTCTCCTCTCTCGACCTTTGAAATAGTGCCGGGGAGTTTATGAGCGCACGAGAGCCATGCGTGGCGTGTTTGGGCAATGCCTGGTAACAGCGATTGCGGCTCACGCGAAGGCGTGCTCAGGGTAATCCCTCGGGTGCATTAGGGAGGAACAGGTGGTGCACCAGGACGGGGCTGGGAAATAGCGGCTGACACCCCGTGCGGGCAGGTCAGGCTCGGCTCGTCTCTGACGGCAGATAGCCGAACATCTCCCTGTACTGGGCGGCGAATTTGCCCATGTTCACGAAGCCCCAGCGGGCTGCGGCGGCCTGGATGCTCAGCCTGTCGCCGCTGGTCTGCCGCAGCAGGCGGCGTACCGATGAAAGCCGTATCGCGCGCAGGTAAGCGTGGGGCGTGACGCCGGCCACTTCGAGAAAGCTCGTTTGCAGCGTGCGGCGGCTTACGCGGAGCAGCCGGCTCAACTGCAGCACGCCGATCGGTTCGTTCGGCACAGCCAGCAGATGCTCGCGGCAGCGATTGACAATCTCGCTGTAGGTCAGGCGCGTGACCTCGTTGCGCCGTCGCGGCGGATGCGCGTCGATCAGCAGGCAGAAGAGGATCTCGAGGATATCGTCGCGCAGGGATATGCCGGCGGCCGGCTGCTCAAGCGCGGCGAGATTGTCGCTGGCCGCCGTCAGGGCCTGGCGGATGCCGGCGGCCGCCAGTTCGCGTGCGTGCTGGCTGGTCTCCAGCAGGGAATGGTCTTGCCACGAGAGGCTGTCGATGCCACCCAGATAATCGGCGTAATCGACGAAGGTATTGTCGCCAACGACGATCCCCGCGTGATCGCTCGGTCCGGCACTCTGTGCCACGAAGTCCCGTGTCGCCGACAGATGGCCGATCGTGGCGCCGACCGCACGTCCCTGGAGCGTGCCGGTACTGTAGGCGCGCAGCGGAATGCCGAAGGTCCGCCAGCCCTTCTTCATGCTGCCCTGCTGAAGCAGGGGGACATTGACTCGCTCTCGATACAGGCAGACGTCGGTGTCCAGTGCAAACATTTGCAGCAGACCATCGAATTGCCCCGGCCCGGTCTGCATGTACTGCTGGCTGTACTGCGCGATGGCGCACGCCTGGTCGTCCGGGTTCGCGAACGATGTAGCGCGGAAGGTCTTGACGTCTGGCATGCTGCTGAGGGTTGATGACATTGGCCCGGAGCGACAACGGCCGGGCACTGGCACGGCCAATGGATTTTCAAATCGCCGGCAATGGCATTCTGCCTGCGGGTCCGGCCGGTTCGTATCGGGACAAACGTGATGAACCGCATCCGGCACGGCGACTTTGTGCCTTGCCCGGCCTGTAACAATACGCGTGCATGGCTTTCCCATACAGGACATGGCAAGGGCATGGCGTGGCCTATGCTCGGCAGATCTCGAAAAGGATCCGCAGGAGCGCGTAGATGGTGCCGACGTCTTTTCCAATCATCCTTCCATCCGGACGAAAGTCCCGCGTCCTGTCCGCCAGCGCGCTGCTGATTTGCGCACTGCTCTGCACAGCCACGGCGGTCCGGGCCGAGGCGAAACCCAACGTGCTGCTGATCCTCGTTGACAACCTGGGCTACGGCGAACTCGGCGCGTATGGTGGCGGTGTCACGCGCGGTGCCCCAACGCCACGTATCGACAAGCTGGCTGGCGAAGGCATGCGCCTCACCAACATGAACATGGAGCCGCAGTGCACCCCCAGCCGTTCCGGCATCCTGACCGGGCGCTATGCGATCCGCTCGGGCACCTACTCCGTGCCCATCGCGAGCGCGGCGGAGGGCCTTCCCCAATGGGAAGTCACCATGGCAGAAGCGCTGTCGGACAAGGGCTATGCGACCGCGCTCTATGGCAAATGGCACCTCGGCAGCCAGCAGGGCCGCCTGCCCAATGACCAGGGATTCGACGAATGGTACGGGATACCCCGGACCACCAACGAGGCCATGTGGATCGGTTCCAATGACTACACACCGGAGCAGAGGCGGCCGGAGTACATCATGGCAGGCCGCAAGGGCGAGAAGAGCGCGGAACTCAAGGTCTATGATATGGAGCAGCGGCGTGTCATGGACGCCGAACTCACGCGGCGCACGATGGCCTTCATGGAGCGCGAGGTGAAGGACGGCAAGCCGTTCTTCGCGTTCGCCAGCCTGACCCAGCCGCATTTCCCGACCGTGCCGAACCCGCGCTTCGCAGGCAAGACCGGTCACGGAGACTGGGCCGACGTGCTGGCCGAGATCGACTTCAATGTCGGGCAGATGCTCGACACGGTCGATCGCCTGGGCATCCGCGACAACACCATTGTCATTTTCGCCAGCGATAACGGTGCCGAACACGTCAAGCCCTGGGACGGCTGGGCCGGGCCCTGGCGCGGCGCGTACTTCACTGCCTGGGAGGGCGGGATTCGCGTTCCCTTCATGGTCCGCTGGCCCGGCAGGATTCCGGCAGGGCGTGTCAGTGATGAAATCGTCCATGGCGTGGACCTGTTCCCCACGCTTGCCCGCATGACCGGCGCGCGCCTGCCCGACGACAGGCCGATCGACGGCGTGGACCAGGCCGGATTCCTCGAAGGGAAGACCGAGAAATCCGCGCGCGAAGGCATCCTCATCTGGGTGGACAACCGGCTGCAGGCCATCAAGTGGCACAACTACAAGGTCCACTTCTACCAGCAGGAGAACATGGAAACACCGGCGATCAAGCTGCAGCTCCCCTTTGTCTTCGACCTCTACACCAATCCGCGCGAGGACGAGCAAAAGCGGGCATTCTCGAGCTGGGTGCTTGGACCGATGCTGAAGATGATGGGTGCGTTCGAGGCGAGCGTGAAGAAGTACCCGCTGATACCGATGGGAACCCCCGACCCGTATCAACCTCCGGTGGCCGCGGCCAGACAGCCATGAAGCCGGCTGCCAAGCGGAAGTAGCCAGGCCGAAGGGCCGCGATGCCGACTGCACTCCGGCGAAAACCGTATTCGCGGTACTCCGATTTCCCTGCAGCGGAAGTAGTCAACAGGAAGAAGGGGGGCAAACATGCGGATCCACGCTCTATGCAGCGGCGTCCTGGGGCTACTGTTGCTGGGTAGCGTCAGTCTGGCAGAGGCCACCGAAGGCGCGCTGGGCCGGCCGGTGACGGGCATGAGTGTTATGCCGGACGCAGGTGTCGTCCCGGGCGAGCCCGTGTTGATTGGCAGCATCGCGATGTTCTACGTCGCCGGGTCGATAGGCGGCGCCAGGGAGGTTCCCGTCGCGGGCAAGACAACCCTGGGTGTCAATGCGGAAGCATTCTTCGCCATGGGCACCATTATGAAAGTCTGGGACACGGGTACCGGGCGCTGGAATTTCGCATCGAGCTTTACGCTCCCCTACACCTATACCAAAGCCAGCGCGGCGCTGAGTGCAGGCAGTGTGCGCGGCAGCACCTCGGACTCGTCTTCGGACCTGTACGACATCACGTTCTCGCCGATCATTGCCGGCTACCATTTTTCGGAGACGGAGCATGTCGCCCTCAGCCTGAACATCTGGGCGCCGACGGGAAACTACGACAAGAGCAAGCTGTCGAGCCCCAGCCTGAACACCTGGACATTCATTCCGCAGGTGGCCTATACCAGGCTGTTTCCCGCACAGAAGCTGGAGCTTGACGTGGTGGCCGGACTGGAGTTCTACACCCGCAACTCCGCCACCGACTACCAGAACGCTCCGCTGTTTACCCTGGACACCATGCTGCTGAGACGGTTCAACGGCGGTGTCGGGGTCGGCCTGATCGTGGGCACGACGCAACAGCTCGGAAACGACTCCGGACCGCTGGCCGATCGGCTGAACGGCTTTCGCGGACACGACTGGGCGGCAGGTCCAATCGTCACCTACGACACCAGGATTGGCGCAAAGAGCCAGCTTTCGCTCAGCCTGCGTTGAATGCCGACGGTATCGAGCAAGAACCGGCTCGACAGCACCCGCTCCTTCATGGGGACGGCTACCCTCGTGTTCTGAACGGAGAGCGCACTTAGCCCCCGTTTCAACATAAGGAAGGGGCGCGTTCAAGCCAGACGCGCCGCAGCCCTTCCGCGGGAATCGGCGATGATCGCAAAAGGAAAGCCTATCGCCGATTTCCGGGGAAGGCCGCCCGGATCTTGAGAAAGAAGTAGTGGGCATCGCGAAAGCCATACGCCATGCGTCTGATTTTCTTGATCCGGTTGTTGATGCCTTCCACGAGGTTGGTGCCCAAAGGCCAGCTCGCGTGTGCCAGAATGCCCGGCAGGTAGGACGACTGGAGGTGCTGGGCGAACTGGCGTAGCGACCAGATCCCGCTGCTCGTTGCCCGCTGGTACCAGTCCTGCCCGAACCGCTTGGCGTAGCCCGGATGCCGGTATTTCCACAGCGCCTTGAGATCGTCTTTGAGCACGTAGATCGTCAATTCGCGCGCGCGGCTTCAGGTCGGTGCCCGGTTCGGCGTGACGATGTTGAACCAGGTCGGGAACGTATCCAGCATCCCGAGCAACTGGCTAAAGGCTTCCTGTTTGCCGTCGAGACGCAACTCGCCGGATGCGATTGCCTGTTCGATCGTCAGATCGTTGCGCTGCAGACGCTCGAGCATGGACTTGGTCAATGTCAGCATCGCATCTGACTTCGGCCTTGCATCGGGGAAGTGGTTCAGCACGCCGTTCTTCACTTCGAGCGTGTACTGGCGGTCCAGATCGGTCAGGTTCACGGTCAGCACGAGGTGCTTGCCCGCGGCCTTCGGCCCGTTCAGCCTGATCGCCATGTAGTCGAACAGCATTTCCGGCGGCATCGCGCGGACGGTGGCCGGGCTGGCAGTCTGCAGGCGTCGGACGTTGGGCACGCCATTGCGCAGTTCGTATGCGCCCTGGAGGTATTCGGCGCGCCACGTCGGCGACTCCGCCTGGTAGCCGAGCTGCTCGTAGGTGTCGGCCAGCAGTTCGCGCGCCTCCTTGTTGTCCGGATTGGTGAAAACAACCTGCTTCAGCGCCTCGGCCAGCCAGCGGTATTCGCCCTTGTCGAAGTCAGTGTGGGCGCGGGCGAGGATGGCCGCTTCGCCGCCCATATACTCGACGTACTTCTTCGCGGCAGGGACCGGCGGCAGCGGGTCGAGCGAGGAGGGGTTGCTGTCGTAAAAGCCAAGGTAGCGCTGGTACACAGCGCGGGTGTTGTGCTTGACCGTACCCCAGTAGCCGCGGTTCGGCCAGAAGTTGGCGAGTTCCGGCGGCAGCTTGACGGCCTCCGCAATCTCGGTGCCGATGTAGCCTTCGTTCATCAGGCGGACCGACTGGTCGTGGATATACTTGTACGCGTCGCGCTGCTTCTCGAAGTAGTCGATGATGCGGTCGTGGCCCCACATCGGCCAGTGGTGCGACTGGAACTTGACCTCGATGTCCTTGCCGTAGTTGGCGATGGTCGCGTTGATGCCGTCCACCCACTTGGTGGCATCGCGCACCTGCGCGCCGCGCAGTGTCAGCAGGTTGTGCAGCGTGTTGGTGGTGTTCTCGGCCATCCACATGGCCTTGAACTGCGGGAACCAGGTGTTCATCTCGGCCGGGGCCTCGGTGCCCGGCGTGAGCTGGAAGACCATCTTCACACCGTCGATGGCCATTTCCTGTCCATCCTTCGAGATGGTGTCGGTCGGCACCATCAGCGAAACGGTGCCCTGCGGGCCGAAGACCCCGAGCCCGGCGCCAAGGCGTCCTTGCGGGTTCACGGGCAGCGGCGCGGCGGTCATGAAGACCGAGCGGCGGTTCATGGCGTTGCCTGCGATCACGTTCTCGCTGACAGCCTCTTCCAGGAAGCCCTCCGGGGCGATGATGCGCACCTTGCCTGCCTTGACGTCGTCCTCGCTGACAATGCCGCCGATGCCGCCGTAGTGGTCTCCGTGCGAGTGGCTGATCACGACCGCCACGATGGGACGCTTGCCGAGGTGCTGCGTCACGAGTTCATAGGCGGCGCTGGCCGCTTCGGTCGCCGTCATGGTGTCGAGCACGATCCAGCAGGTGTCGCCCTGGACGAACGTCATGTTGGCCACGCCGAGGCTGCGCACCTGGTAGATGCGGTCGGTGACCTTGAACAGCCCGTAGTTGCCCAGGAGCTGTGAATTGCGCCAGAGGCTGGGATTGACGGTGTCCGGCGCCGTCTTCCCGTTCACCTGGACCCGGATGGCGGCGAGGCTGGCCCCGAGATTGCCGTGGGTGCGGCTCAACTCGGTCAGGTCGGGTGCCGCGATCAGGCCGCGCTGCGCATCCTCGAAGTCCTGCTGGTCCTGGAACGGCAGTTCCTTGAGCACCGCAGCGTTGTGGGCGCGCGTGGTCGCCGAGGCGGGCTTTGGCACTCCCGGCGCTGCCTCGGCCATGGCATTGCCATGCACCACAGCCAATACCGCCACGCAAACGGCAAGTTGGCTCTGGATGGCGGAGCGCGATTGCTTCCGGTTGGCGGCTTTCCGCGAATGGTAGTTCGTTTGATTCATGGGCATTGGATGCAACAAGATGGATCGTTGACCAGGCATCAGGGGAGACGCTATGAATGAGAAACTGGGTATCGGTCAAGTCGACCCCGACGTCTACGTGGACGCTGGCATTGTCAAGACTGCGGCGCCGACCGCGTCGAAGTGGCATGCCGGGCGCATGAGGTGGGCTTGCCGAAACCTGGGCACCCGCGTCTTCCCTTCCGTGCGGCGCGGTAGATCGCTCGAATCGTCGCATGCGACACCTTCTGCGGGATCAACATTGCAGCAGCTTGCGTTGCATGTCCCCTCCCCATTCGGATGGGTGCGTTTCAGGGCAAAAGGGACGCGCCGACCGGAACAACGCTATCAGTTGACCGTAGCTCGACCCAAAACGGTCATTTGTCGGCGTGCTCGCGAATGGCAGAGAGGGGTCGCTATGCAGAGGTTTACAGCGACCCCTATGCTCAGGTCACAACTATGCGCAGATGGCGTGCAATCCTTGGTGGTGGAGCCACTCTGATGGGAACTTGCCGCGATACTGCATGCGC
>NZ_JWMA01000079.1 GCF_000812465.1 Cupriavidus sp. IDO
TCTGGGTGGGGCGGGACGACTCCAGCATCTTGCCCAGGATTTCCTCCACCGCGCGGCGCAGGTTGCGCCCGTTGTCGTCATCCGGGAGATGCACGCCCCCCCCGGGCGTCTTCATCGGCGTCCCCGCCGGCGTGATCCAGGCGACATGGCCTGCGATCTGGTATTTCTGCGGGCGATCCAGCAGGGAGAGCACCAGGAACACCTGCTCGCCCAGCCGAAACGGCCGGTTGGACGGCACGAAGATACCGCCGCGCGCCAGGAACGGCATGTAGGCAGCGTACAGTCCGGCCTGGTCCTTGATCGACAAGGACAACACGTTGGGACGTGATGCTGCGCCAGCCGTATTTTCCCCTGGCCTTGTTACATTCATTGGTGCCGTTGCGACATCTATGCTCATGATTGACCCCTGAATTGTCCCAAATTCGTCGATTTCGACGCGCTGTTGCTATTTATTTTTTTGTTACTGCAACCCCGCCGGCGCCATCCCTCAGCGGAACAGCTGCCGGTACTCCAGAAACACCGCTTCCATCACCAATCTTGCCGCCAGCGGATGGTTCTCGCTGCGGCGATGCCCTGTCAGCCTCGACGCAAAGGCCTGCAGGCGGTGTGCATCGGTCGCACTCGCACAACGGGCCAGCGCTGCCTGCTCTTTCGGGAAATAGCGCGCGGTGGCGCCTTCGCCATCCAGGCGCAGCTTCAGCAGATCGTACGTCCAGCGCTGCAGGATGCCAAGCACGGCCGGCACCGGAAGCTTTTGTAGTTGTTCTGCCGCACCAGAGGCGTCGAAGGCAGCGCCCGCGCCAAGCTGGCCGACCAGCCAGCGTTGCAGGGGCTGCTCCTCGGCCTCGGCCGCATGCAGTGCGGTCAGCGGCGAGCCGCCGGCCAGCGCGAGCTGCGCCTCGGCATCGGCTACGCCCTGGCTGCGCAGCCAGTCCAGCGCGGCGGCAGCGGTCGGCCGCTGGGCGGAAAACTGGCGGCAGCGCGACAGGATGGTCGGCAGCACGCGGTCCAGCCGGTCGGTCACCAGCAGGAACACCGTCGACGGCGGCGGCTCTTCCAGCGTCTTCAGCAGTGCGTTGGCGCCTTCGGTCTGCAAGGCGTCAAGCGGATAGACCACCACCATGCGCAGGCCGGCCCGATGGGTGCCGACGCCCACGGCCTCGATCAGCGCGCGGACCTGCTCCATGCGGATGATCTTGCTCGGCGCCTTCTTCTTGCCGCCCTCGTCGGTTTCAGTCTCGCCCGACGCCTCGAGCGCCTCGGGCCGGACTACCGTGAAATCGGGATGGTTGCCCTGGCTGAACCAGTGGCAGGCTGCGCAGGTGCCGCAGGGCTGGCCGTCGGCGAGCGGTGTCTCGCACAGCAGCCCCTGGGCAAAGTGCAGCGCGAGGTCGCGCTTGCCGATGCCCTGCTGGCCATGGATCAGCAATGCATGAGGCAGCCGCTCGCGCAGCGCGCCAAGTCGTTGCCAGTCTTCCTTCTGCCAGGGATAGAGCATGCGGATCAGTCAGTTAGCGGTGAAAGCTGGGGTGCTTGCTGAGGATTTTCGGTAGGAGCGACCACATCCGATTCCACAACAGTGCAGCAGCCGAGCTTATCAGCAAAAACGTATAACAACTAAAAATCAAAGGCTTGAGACGATTTTCTCAAGCTCCACACGAATCTCTTCAATGCTGCGCGTGGCGTCGATCACCCGGAACCGTTGCGGCGACTGCGCCGCCCGCCGCAGGTACTCGGCACGCGTGCGCTCGAAAAAGGCGCGGGACTCGGCCTCGAACTTGTCGGGTGAGCGCGCACCGGCCAGCCGTTCGCTCGCGGTTTCCAGCGGCACGTCGAACAGCAGCGTGAGGTCGGGTTGCAGGCCATCCTGCACCCAGTCTTCCAGCACTTCGAGCCGCGTAGTCGCGAGGCCCCTGCCCCCGCCCTGGTAGGCGAAGGTGGCATCGGTGAAGCGATCGGAAATCACCCAGTCGCCACGCGCCAGCGCCGGCTCGATGACCTCGGCAATGTGCTCGCGGCGCGCGGCGAACATCAGCAACGCTTCGGTTTCCAGGTGCATCTTCCGGTGCAGCAGGATCTGCCGCAGGTCTTCGCCCAGCGGCGTGCCGCCCGGCTCGCGGGTCGTGACCACGGCGCCGATGTCCGTACGTGCGCGCAGCCGGCCGGCCACCCAGTCGATATGGGTGCTCTTGCCGGCGCCGTCGATGCCTTCGAAGGTGATGAATTTTCCGCGCATGGAATGCTTATTTGCCGCGCTGGTACTTGTCGACCGCACGGTTGTGTTCGGGAAGCGAGTTGGAGAAATGGCTACTGCCGTCGCCGCGCGCCACGAAATACAGCGCATCGGACGGCGCCGGCGCGGTTGCCGCCGCCAGTGAGGCCAGCCCAGGCAGCGCGATCGGCGTCGGCGGCAGGCCGGTACGGGTGTAGGTATTGTACGGGGTGTCGGTCTGCAGGTCGCGCTTGCGCAAGTCGCCGTCAAAGCTCTCGCCGATGCCGTAGATCACGGTCGGGTCGGTCTGGAGCATCATGTTCTTCTTGAGCCGGTTGACGAACACCGCCGCAATCATCGGGCGCTCGGCAGCCTGGCCGGTTTCCTTCTCGACGATCGATGCCATTACCAGCGCCTCGTACGGGGTCTTGTATGGCAGGTCGGCGGCACGTGCGTTCCAGGCGTCATTCAGCTTGCGCTGCATGGCACGGTACGCATGTTTATAGAGCTCGATGTCGCTGCTGCCGCGGGCGAACAGGTAGGTATCGGGGAAGAACAGTCCTTCCGGCGACGGTTCCGCCGCGCCGATGGCCTTCATCAGGTCGGCGTCGGACATGCCGCTCGTGTCGTGCCGCAGCGCCGGGCTGGCGTCCACGGCGGCGCGCATCTTGCGGAATTCCCAGCCCTCGATCACCGTCACCACATAGTGCGTGACCTCGCCCCGGGCCAACTTGCCGATCACCGACAGCGGCGTGGCACCGGCTTCGAAGGTATAGCCGCCCGCCTTGAGATCGGGGCCGTGGCCGCTCAGGCGGACCAGCAGCGCGAACAGGCGCGGATCCATGGCGACGCCCCCGCGCTGGATCTGGCGGCCCACGCTCGCTACGCTGGAATTCGGCTTGATCACCACTTCCAGTGGCGACGAAGAGAGCGCGAGCGGTTGCCTGGCCCACCACGCAAAGGCGCCGGCAGCCGCCAGCGCGAAGACCAGGACGACCAGTCCCAGGCGAAGAAAAAGACGTTTCATGTATCAGGAATTGGGGCGGCTGATTGGATCCATGGGAGTGCTTTTGCACTCACCGCGTGCCGCCGGCGCCGGCCGAAAATCTCGTAGCCCCATATAATAACCGGCAGCCTCGCACCGCCACGACCCGCCGGCGCCGCCCATCGTCAATGCGCGCCACGCGCGGGAAGGTGCAGAGCCTCTACGATTGCCCCGACGATTGCCCAATTGCAATGCCTCTGATGAATGCCACAGCCCCGGAACTCGCCAGCTTCGACGCCCTTGCCCGCGGCGGCATCGTCTGCGCCCCGGCGGGGCTCGGACTGATCCGGGTTGCAGGCGATGATGCCGCCAGCTTCCTGCACAGCCAGTTGACCAACGCGGTCGAAGACCTGACCGCCGATGCAGCCCGCCTGGCCGGCTACTGCTCGCCCAAGGGGCGCCTGCAGGCCAGCTTCCTGATGTGGCGCGATGCCGATGGCATCGTGCTGCAACTGTCCGCGGAGATCCGGCCCGCGATTCAGAAGCGCCTGAGCATGTTCGTGCTGCGCTTGAAGGCGAAGCTGAGCGATATCACGCCGGGTCACGTCATTCTCGGCGTGGCGGGCGCCAATGCCGCCGCTGCGCTGGCACAAGCCGGACTGCCGGCACCGGACGGCGCCTTTGCCGTCGCCGGTGCCCCGGGCGCCACGGTGATCCGCCTGCCGGACAGCGCCGGCCTGCCGCGCTGGCAGCTGGTACTGTCGACGGAAAATGCCGAAGCCGCCCGCGCCGCCCTCGCCGGCCATCTTGCCGCTGCGGATCCTGCCATCTGGGACTCGCTCGACGTGCAGTCCGGCGTGCCGCGCATCGTGGCGGCCACGCAAGAGCAGTTCGTGCCGCAGATGATCAATTTCGAGCTGATCGGCGGCGTGAATTTCCGCAAGGGCTGTTACCCCGGGCAGGAGATCGTCGCGCGCAGCCAGTATCGCGGCACGCTCAAGCGCCGCATGTGGCTGGTGCAGGGCGAAGGCGAAATGCCGGCCCCGGCGGCCGAGATTTTCCGGCCGGAAGATCCGGGCCAACCATGCGGCATGATCGTCAATGCCGCGCCGGCCTCGCAAGGCGGGTGGGTGGCACTGGCGGAACTGAAGATCGACGCAGCCGGCGGCGCACTGCGGCTGGGTAGCGCCGAAGGCGCGCCGCTGACAGTGGGCTCGCTGCCATACGAAGTACCGCTGCCGGAAGCAACCCAGGCTGCCAGCTGAGTGATGCGGAACCTGCCATGAGCGACCATCTCTACGTGTATTTCCGCGTGCCGGAGGACCGGGCCGCCGAAGCGCTGCCGCACTGGCATCGATGGATGGAGACGGTTGCCGAAGCGACCGGAATTGGTGGTACGCTGATGCGCAGGCCCGAAACGCGCGCCGGTCTGCAGACCTGGATGGAATGCTACGCCGACGTGCCGCCCGCCTTCGATGCAACACTGGCTGGACTGTGGCGGCAAAGCGGGCTGGAGCAATGGGTGGACGGCGAGCGGCAGGTCGAGCATTTCGTCGACCTGGACATGCTGTAGCGCGCCGCGCCGTCCCTGCAGTCTTGTAGTCAAGGAAGCAAGCAAATGTGCCTGATCCTGGTTGCCTGGCAATCACACCCGGACTATGCCCTGGTGGTTGCCGGCAATCGCGATGAATTCTATGCCCGCCCCGCGGCGGCCGTGCACTGGTGGCAGGATGCCCCGCAGGTGCTGGCCGGTCGCGACCTGGCAGAAGTCATCGGCGAATCTGGCACCTGGATGGGCGTCAACGGCGAAGGCCGATTCGCCGCGCTGACCAACTATCGCGCCCCCTCGGAAAAACGCACTGACGCGCGCTCGCGCGGCGAGCTCGTGTCCGGCTTCTTGCGGGGGCACACGAGTCCTGCCAATTACCTGGATGGATTGTCAGGCGACGACGGCTGCTACAACGGCTTCAACCTGCTCGCCAGCGACCTGCGTGAACTCTGGTGGTACAGCAACCGCTCGCCCTCGCGCCAGCCGCAGCGCCTGCGGCCGGGGCTGTATGGACTCTCCAATGCCTTGCTCGACACACCCTGGCCCAAGGTGCGCAGCCGTGTAGGCGCGCTGGCCGAGGTGCTGGCGGCAGACAGCGGACAGCCCACGGCCAGCGCCGAACCCTATCTCCAGATGCTGGCGGACAATCGCCAGGCGGCCGATTTCGAACTGCCGTCGACCGGCGTCGCCCCTGAGTGGGAAAAGCTGCTGTCGTCGGCATTCATCCGCTCGCCCAACTACGGCACCCGCGCCAGCACAGTGCTGCGGGTGCGCCACGATGGCCGCTTCGACCTGAGCGAACGCAGCTTCGATGCCAGCGGCAAGACCGGCGATGTCTCGTATCGCGGTAAGCTGAACCTGGCGCGCGACACGGGCATCGTGCCAGCGCCGCGCTAAGGGCGCCGTTTCAGCCGGCCAACCGCTTGCGCATTTCGATGTGCGGGATGCCGGCCTCCTCGAATTCCTCGCCAGCCTGGGTAAATCCGACGCGCGCGTAGAACGGCGCGGCGTGTGATTGCGCATTGAGCACCAGTTCCGGATAGCCGAGTTCTTCCGCCTTATTCATCAGTGCATCGAGCACAAGCGCGCCGACACCGGTGCCGCGCGCCGATTTCAGCACGGCCATGCGTCCGATGTGGCCGTCCGGCAGCAGGCGGCCCGTGGCGACGGGCGTGCCGTCCTCCGCAAACGCCAGCGCGTGCCAGCTGGGTTCATCCCACTCGTCCCATTCCAGTTCCACCGGCACGCCCTGCTCTTCGACAAAGACGGTATAGCGGATGGCACGGGCACGTTCGCGGGCTTCGGACCAGGGGCAGATCAGGACGGTGGCTGGCATGGCAATGGAAATCAGGTTGCGTTGAATGCACCGGGCGTCAGTGCATTACGATGCCGGGCGGCCGACATCATACGCCAGTGCCGCCCGCATGGCTTCCGCCCTCGCGAGCACCAATATGCAGCATACAGCACCAAACTAGGGTTTGCCCGGGTCGGCATGCATCTAGCAAATTTGTATGATGACCTTATTACCGCATCACTGGATTCACCCATGTTCCAGAAAGTCCCAGCCCGCGCCCTGACCGACAGCGTTGCCGAACAACTGTTGGACAAGATCCAGAACGGCGCTTTCGCCCGCGGCGACAAGCTGCCTACCGAAGCCGTGCTGTCGGAGGAGTTTGGCGTCAGCCGCACGGTGATCCGCGAAGCCATTTCCCGGCTGAAGTACGAAGGCGTGGTGGAGTCCCGCCAGGGCAGCGGCGTGTTCGTGACCAAGCAGGCCGGCATCCGCCCGCTGCGCATCGACTACACGGACACCGGCACGCTGGAATCGGTGCTGCAGATCGTGGAGCTGCGCCGCTCGATCGAAGCGGAAGTGGCCGCACAGGCCGCGCGCCGCCGCACGGACGCCGCCATGGTCGCCATCGACGCCGCGCTCGCCCGCATCGATGCCGAAGTGGCCGCTGGCGGCGACGGCGTGGAAGCCGACGTGGCTTTCCATCGCGCCATCGCCGAGGCGACCGGCAACCCCTATTTCCTCAAGACCCTCGCCTTCCTGAGCCAGTACCTGGAAGCCGCCACGCGCGTGACCCGTACCAACGAGGCACGCCGGGCCGACTTCTCGCGCCAGGTTCGCGAGGAACACCAGGCGATCGTGGCGGCGATCCGCGCCGGCGATGCGCTCGCGGCCCGCAACGCCGCCCAGAACCATATGTACAACGCCGCCCGCCGCCTGTCGCAGCTCGACCAGGATGAGGCCGGCGCCGACGATCAGGCGGACGGCCCGCGCGGCGTGTCGAACTGATCGTCAGTCCCTCGGATTTATTCGATTCACCAGTATCAGGAGTTCTCTATGTCCCGGAATATCGGCGTGATCGGCCTTGGCGCCATGGGCAACGGTGTCGCGCAGTCCCTGCTGCGCGCCGGCTTCAAGGTGCATGCCTGCGACCTGCGGCCGGAAGTGCTGCAGCGCTTTGCCGATGCCGGCGGCGTGCCGTGCGCCAGCCCTGCCGAACTGGGCAGCCGCTGCGATGTGGTGATCACGCTGGTCGTCAATGCGCAGCAGACCGAAGCCGTGCTGTTCGGCGCCGACGGTGCTGCCAGCGCGATGCGCCCAGGCACCCTGGTGATCGCCAGCGCAACCGTGCCGCCCGCCTTTGCCGAAGCCCTGGGCCGCCGTCTGGCGGAGAATGGCCTGCTGCTGCTGGATGCACCGGTCTCGGGCGGTGCCGCGCGCGCCGCCAGTGGCGAGATGACCATGATGACCTCCGGCCCCGCCGAAGCCTACGCGCTGGCCGAGGACGTGCTGGCCGCCATGGCCGGCAAGGTGTACCGCCTGGGCGCGGCGCACGGCGCCGGCTCCAAGGTCAAGATCATCAACCAGCTGCTGGCCGGCGTGCATATCGCCGCGGCAGCCGAGGCGATGGCGCTGGGCCTGCGCGAGGGCGTCGATCCCGACGCGCTCTATGACGTGATCACGCACAGCGCCGGCAATTCGTGGATGTTTGAAAACCGCGTGCCCCACATCCTGTCCGGCGACTACACGCCGCTGTCGGCCGTGGACATCTTCGTCAAGGACCTGGGCATGGTGCTCGACACCGCCCGCACCAGCAAATTCCCGCTGCCGCTGTCGGCAGCCGCGCACCAGATGTTCATGATGGCCTCCACGGCCGGCCACGGCGGCGAGGACGACTCGGCCGTGATCAAGATCTTCCCGGGCATCGAACTGCCGGGCAAGGCATCGTAAAGCCGGAGGCACTGAACATGACCGCAGGCACCTTCGCCAACCGCCCGCTGCTGGGCTGCATCGCCGACGATTTCACCGGCGCCACCGATCTCGCCAACACGCTGGTGCGCAATGGCATGCGCACCGTGCAGACCATTGGCGTGCCCGAGGCGAATGCCGTGCAGGATATTGGCCAGGCCGATGCCCTGGTGGTGGCGCTGAAGTCGCGCACTATTCCCGCCGGCGAGGCCGTGGCGCAGTCGCTGGCCGCGCTGCAATGGCTGCGCGCGCAGGGCTGCCGGCAGTTCGTCTTCAAGTATTGCTCGACCTTCGATTCCACCGATGCCGGCAATATCGGCCCGGTGGCCGAGGCCCTGCTGGCCGCGCTGGACAGCGACTTCACCATCGCCTGTCCGGCCTTCCCCGAGAACGGCCGCACCATCTTCCGCGGCCACCTGTTCGTGGGCGATGTGCTGCTGAACGAATCGGGCATGGAGCACCACCCGCTCACGCCGATGCAGGATGCCAACCTGGTGCGCGTGCTGCAGCGGCAGAGCGCCGGCAAGGTCGGCCTGCTGCGCCATGACGCGGTAGCCCGCGGCGCGGCGGCAACGGGCGAGCGCATCCAGGCGCTGCGCGCCGACTGCGTGCGCCTGGCAATTGCCGATGCCGTCTCCGACGTCGATCTTTTCACGCTGGGCGAGGCCTGCGCCGGGCTCCCGCTGATCACGGGCGGCTCGGGCATCGCACTGGGCCTGCCTGAGAACTTCCGCCGTGCCGGCCTGCTGCCGCAGCGTGGCGATGCCGCTGCCGTGCCGCCCGTTGAAGGCCCGGGCGTGGTACTGGCCGGCAGCGCCTCGCGCGCGACCAACGGACAGGTGGCGCGCTGGCTGGAACAGGGCCGCCCCGCCCTGCGCATCGATCCGCTCGCGCTGGCGCGCGGCGAAGCCGTGGTGGAAGCCGCCCTGGCCTTCGCGGCCGACCATGCCGAGCCAGTGTTGGTCTATGCCACCACCAGCCCGGAACAGGTCAAGGCCGTGCAGGCCGAGCTCGGCGTGGAGCGTGCCGGCCATCTGGTCGAGCAGGCGCTGGCGGCGGTTGCCGCCGGGCTGCTTGCACGCGGCACGCGGCGCTTCGTGGTGGCCGGCGGCGAGACCTCGGGCGCCGTCGTACAGGCACTGGGCGTGCGCGCACTGCGCATCGGCGCACAGATCGCGCCGGGCGTGCCGGCCACCGTCACGCTGGATGCGCAGCCGCTGGCGCTGGCGCTGAAGTCCGGTAATTTCGGCGGGCAGGATTTCTTCACCGAAGCCCTGGACCAGCTCGGAGGCCAGTGATGAGCACGGAAAGCAAGCTGCGCGAAGAGATCTGCCGCATCGGCGCCAGCCTCTACCAGCGCGGCTACACGGTCGGCTCGGCCGGCAATATCAGCGCGCGGCTCGATGACGGCTGGCTGATCACGCCGACCGATGCCTGCCTCGGCATGATGGACCCGGCGGCGGTCGCCAAGGTCGGCAGCGACGGGACCTGGGTCTCGGGCGACAAGCCATCCAAGACGCTGACGCTGCACCGGGCCATCTACGACAACAACCCCGGGGCGCACGCCGTGGTGCACACGCACTCGACGCACCTCGTGGCCCTGACGCTGGCTGGTGTCTGGCAACCGGACGACGTACTGCCGCCCCTCACGCCCTACTACGTGATGAAGGTCGGCCATATCCCGCTGATTCCCTATCATCGACCCGGCGATCCGGCTGTGGCCGCGCGCGTGGCCACGCTTGCCGCGCAAGTGCGCGGCGTGCTGCTGGAACGGCTCGGGCCCGTGGTTTGGGAAGCCAGCGTCTCGCGCGCCGCGTTCGCGCTGGAAGAACTGGAGGAGACCGCCAAGCTATGGATGATGATGAAGGACACCCCGGGCTTCCCCGCCCGCGCTGCGCTCGACGAAAGCGCACTGGCTGAACTGCGCGACGCCTTCAAGGCGCGCTGGTAGACCTTACCCTCGAAACGACAGCGACACCCTGGTGCGGTTGCCTCCCGGCAACCGTGCGGAGAGCGTTCGCGCCTGCAAAACCAGAAACGGAGACCAACGTGAATCCATCCCAACCGGCGGCCAGCGTGCCTGCCCTCGACAGCCTCGGCGGAAATGCCCGGCTGGACACCGAAACCCATATCGAAAAGCGCGCCTACAACAAGGTGTTCTGGCGCATCATGCCGTTCCTGATGCTGTGCTACGTGGTCGCCTACCTCGATCGCGTCAACGTCGGCTTTGCCAAGCTGCAGATGGCGCAGGACCTGGCCTTCTCGGAAACCGTGTTCGGGCTCGGCGCGGGGCTGTTCTTTATTGGCTACTTCCTGTTCGAAGTGCCCAGCAACCTGCTGATGCACAAGATCGGCGCGCGCATCTGGATTGCGCGGATCATGATCACCTGGGGGATCGTCTCGGCGCTCTTCGTCTTCGTGAAGACGCCGGCCACCTTCTACGCCATGCGCTTCCTGCTCGGCCTGGCCGAAGCGGGCTTCTATCCGGGCGTGATCCTCTACCTGACCTACTGGTACCCGGCCAACCGGCGCGCCAAGATGATTGCGCTGTTCATGTCGGGCATTCCCATCGCCGGCATGTTCGGCAACCCGCTGTCGGGCTGGATCATGGACGCCTTCAACGGCAGCCACGGCATGCGCGGCTGGCAATGGATGTTTGTGCTCGAAGCCCTGCCCGCCCTGCTGATCGGCGTGGTGACGGTGTTTGTGCTGCGCGACGGCATCGACAAGGCGCCGTGGCTGGATGCCGATGAAAAGCGCGTGCTCAAGCGCAATATCGAGGAAGACCAGCGTCACGCCGGCGCCGCCGCCGGCAAGGCGCACGGTCATTCGCTGGGTGCCGTGTTCAGCGACCGCCGTGTGTGGTGGATGTGCCTGATCTACTTCTGCTTCGTCACCGGCCAGTATGCACTGACGTTCTGGATGCCGACGCTGGTCAAGTCCAGCGGTGTCACCGGCAACCTCAAGATCGGTCTGCTGTCGGCGATTCCGTTTATCTGCGCGGTGATCGTGATGAACTGCCTGGGCCACAGCGCCGACGCGCGCCGCGAGCGCCGCTGGCACCTGATCGTGCCGGCGCTGATGGGTGCGGTGGGCTTTGCCATTGCCGCGTCGTTCACCCACAATACCGTGGTGGCGATCGCCGCGCTGTCGCTGGCCGCCGCTGGTGTGCTGACCTGCGCACCGCTGTTCTGGTCGCTGCCGACTGCGTTCCTGTCGGGCTTCGCCGCCGCATCGGGCATTGCCGTGGTCAACTCGGTGGGCAATCTGGCCGGCTTCGTGGCGCCATACATGGTCGGCTACCTGACGGACCTGACGCACAGCACCCAGCTCAGCATGTACGTGCTGGCGGCCATCCTGGTGGTGGGCGCGGCGCTGGTGTGGCTCACGCCCGCCAGGCTGGTCAACCGTTGATTCCGGCCGGCCCGGCCTGACCGGGCCGGCAACCCGCTACTGCATTAGGAGTATCCATGCCGCGCTTCGCCGCAAACCTCTCGATGATGTACAACGAGCACGCTTTCCTGGACCGCTTCGCCGCCGCCGCGGCGGACGGCTTCCGGGCGGTGGAGTACCTGTTCCCGTACGAGCATCCGGCCTCCGAGATCCGTGCGCGGCTCGACGCCAACGGGCTGACGCAGGCGCTGTTCAATGCGCCGCCGGGCGACTGGGCCGCCGGCGAGCGCGGCGTGGCCGCCCTGCCTGGCCGCGAAGCGGACTTCCGCGACGCCTTCGGGCGCGCGCTGGAATATGCCGGCGTGATCGGCAACGAGAAGGTTCACGTGATGGCCGGGCTGATTCCCGCCGGTGCCGACCGCGCCCGCTGCCGCGCCACCTACCTTGAGAACCTTGCTTTCGCAGCCAGTGCTGCCGCCGCACAGGGCGTGACGGTGCTGATCGAGCCGATCAACACGCGCGACATGCCCGGCTACTTCCTGAACCGCCAGGACGACGGCCAGGCAATCTGCAAGGAAGTCGGCGCCAGCAACCTGAAGGTCCAGTTCGACTGCTACCATTGCCAGATCGTCGAGGGCGACCTCGCCGTCAAGCTCAAGCGCGACATGGCCGGCATCGGCCACATCCAGATCGCGGGCGTGCCGGACCGCCACGAGCCGGACCTGGGCGAACTGAACTATCCCTATCTGTTCGACGTCATCGATGGTCTCGGCTACGACGGCTGGATCGGCTGCGAGTATCGTCCGCGCGCGGGCACCTCGGCCGGGCTCGGCTGGCTCAAGCTTTACCAGAACCGCTGATACGGCGAAGACCTCCCGAACCCGACCATACCTGCCATGAACGTACTGATTACCGGCGGCGCCGGCTTCCTCGGCCTGCAACTCGCCCGCCTGCTGCTGCAACGCGGCACCCTGAATCTCGACGGCCAGCCGGTCGCCATTGACCACCTGACCCTGCTGGACGTGGTGGCACCGCAAGGGCTCGACGATGCGCGCGTGCGCGTCTTGACCGGCGACCTGTCCGATCCGGCCGTGCTGGCGCAAGCCATCGATGCGGACACCGGCGCGGTCTTCCACCTCGCCGCCGTCGTCAGCGGCCAGGCCGAAGCCGATTTCGAACTTGGCATGCGCGTGAATCTCGATGCCTCCCGCGCGCTGCTGGAAACGTGCCGCCAGCTAGGCCACAAGCCGCGCGTGCTGTTCACCAGCTCGGTGGCGGTCTACGGTGGCGAGCTGCCGCCGGTCGTGCAGGACGATACGGCATTGAACCCGCAGTCCTCATACGGCGTGCAGAAGGCCATCGGCGAGCTGCTGCTGTCCGACTACAGCCGCCGCGGCTTTGTCGACGGACGCGTGCTGCGCCTGCCGACCATCAGCGTGCGGCCGGGCAAGCCCAACGCGGCGGCCTCGTCGTTCGCCAGCGGCATCATCCGCGAACCGCTCGCCGGGATTGAGGCCAATTGCCCGGTTGCGCCGGACACGCCGCTGTGGCTGCTGTCGCCGCGTGCGGCCGTGGCCGCGCTGGTCAATGGCATCGAGCTTGCCGGAGAACGTTTTGGCAACCGCCGGGTGGTCAACCTGCCGGGCCTGTCGGTCACTGCCGCGGGCATGGTGGAAGCGCTGCGCCGCGTGGCCGGCGATGCCGTGGCCGACCGCGTGACCTGGCAGCACGAAGAGCGCATCGAGAAGATCGTCGGCACCTGGCCGGCGGCGTGGAATGCGGAGCGTGCGGTGTCGCTTGGGTTCCAGGGGGATGCGAGCTTTGATGAGGTGATTCGGGGGTATATGGAGGATGCGGGGTTGGCGAAGTAGATCGGAGCGATGTAGCCAGATAGCCGCCAAGGGATCGTCGTGGTAGGCGGAGAAGCCCACCAGGCGATCTTGGCGGCCCTTGAAACTCAATAGTCAACCGCTTACCATCTGGACGAGTTTCAACAGGAAAGGATGCCTGTGCGACCGTCCGTAGTGCTCGAGATGAAGCGAAGCGCAGTGCGCGAAGCGACAAGCCGCTTCCGCGCGGTGAACCCGCGCATCTTTGGGTCGGTCCTGCACGGCACCGACCAGGACGGAAGCGACCTTGATCTGCTGGTCGATGCACTGCCCGGCGCGACCCTGTTCGACCTGGGTGGCCTGCAAGACGAGCTGGAATCGCTGCTCGGTGTCCACGTCGATCTGCTGACCCCGGCCGACCTGCCCCCGAAGTTCCGGGCCAAGGTGCTCGAGGAGGCACAGCCGGTATGAGCGAGGGCCGCCTGGCGGATGCGCAACCGCATTGCGCACGGCTATTTCGACATTAACCTCGATCTGGTGTGGGACACCGTGCAAACGGCCCTGTCGGCGTTGCTCAAGCAATTGTCTGCCGTGAGCCTGGCCACCAACGGGAATGATCGTCAGGAAAGGCCATAAGCCAGGACCAAAGGCGGGCAAGACTTCGACGCCCTCGGGCTCCTTGCTTACGGCTGTTTTCGCTGACTGTGCAGTTCGAGGTGGGATTGATGGATGACATCAGCCAACTTCCGGCATCAGTCCACTGGCTTCACCACCTCATACCCCTCAATCACCTCCCGCACCGCCCCCGGAATCGACGCCGATTTCTGCGTAGCCGGATCCGCGCAAACATAGACGATCTCCCCCGTAATCAGGTGCTCGTCGCCCCGATACATCTCCACCCGGAACAGCATGCTTGACCGGCCCAGCCGCGCCATGCGGCCGCGGATATCCAGTACATCGTCAAAACGCGCGGAGGCGTGGTACTCCAGCGTGGACTTGACCACGAAGATATCCACGCCGTGCGCGTGCAGCACGTCTTCGGGATAGCGAACGCCGATCGTGCGCCAGTATTCGGTGACGCAGATATCGCAGTACGTCAGGTAGTGTGCGTTGAAGACGATCGACTGCGGATCGACTTCGGCCCAGCGCACGCGCAGCGGCATACTGTGGCGGAACTCCTCTTTGGCCATTGGCGTGGTCTCCTTGTTGATTCGTCGTGGCTTGCCATAGCATCAGGCCGCCGGCTCGCCGGCAAGGCCGGCAGGCGCGGCGGCCTGGTGAACGGATGATGCGGCCGGATTACTGCGCCTTGGCAAGCCCCAGCTTGTCGATGATCGCTTTTTCCTTCTTCACGGTCTCCGCCGCAAAGGCGGCGTACTGCTGGCTGTTCATGTAGTACGGCTCCATGTCGAACTTGGCCAGCGATTCGCGGTAGTTCGGCATTTCCATGGCCTTCTTGAAGGCGTCATGCAGCTTCTGCACGATCTTCGGGTCGGTGCCCTTGGGCGCCACCAGGCCGAACGGCGAGGTTTGCACGATGCCCATGCCCAGTTCCTTCAGCGTCGGCACGTTGGGGAAGCGCGCCGAGCGCTTTTCGCCCCACGTGGACAGCAGGCGCAGCTTGCCCGATTCGACATACGGCGCCCAGGCCGGCGTGTCGGCCACCGACATTACGTGGCCGCCCAGCAGCGCCTGCATCGACTCGGAATTGCCCTTGTACGGGATGTGCGAGAACTGGACGCCCTGCTTCAACGCCAGCTCTTCCATGGTCAGGTGCAGCGTGGTCATGGTGCCCGGCGAACCGTAGGTCAGCTTGCCCGGGTTCGCCTTGGCGTAGGCGATGTACTCCTGCATCGTCTTGATCGGCGAATCGGCCGGTACCACCAGGCCGAACGAATAGCCGGCCAGGTTGATGATGTAGGTCAGGTCCTTGACCGGGTCCCAGTTGATCTTGGTGGTGTACGGCAGGCGATAGACCGGCATGGCGACCTGCGCCAGCGTGTAGCCGTCGGGCTGGGTCGACTGCATCATCTGCGCCGGCAGCACGCCGCCCGCGCCGGGCTTGTTCTCGACGATCACGGGCTGGCCGAGAATCTTCGAAGCGTTCTCCGCCAGCACGCGGAACGGCAGGTCGGTGGAGCCGCCGGCCGTGTAGCCGATCACCAGGCGGATCGGGCGTTGCGGGAACTTCTCTGCCTGCGCTTGTGCCGGCATGGCGGCGAAACCGAGCGAAGCGGTGGCGGCGAGCATGCCCGCGCGGGCGATGAAATGGCGGCGTTGCATTTGACTATGTCTCCTTGTGCTGCAAGTCACTGCTGGAAAATGGATTCAGGGATGGCGCGGTTCTAGTTTTCTGTGCCGCTGCCAAAGGCCGCCCGCAAGGCGGCGACGGCATCGGCATGCGCCTGCGCCACCGCCGGCACGAAGCGGCCGAGCTTGAAGAAATCGTGAATCATGCCGGGATAGTCGGCCAGCGTGACCGGCACGCCGGCGGCCCGCAGCTTTTCCGCATAGGCCACGCCCTCGTCATGCAAGGGGTCGTAGCCGGCCACGGCAATCCATGCCGGGCAGCTGCCGTGCACATCCGCACCCGTGCCGCCACCATCGAGCGGCGCAAAGCGCCAGTCGTCGCGGCTGGATTCCTGGTCGAGGTACTGCGCGAAGAACCACTGGATCATGTCCGCCGTCAGCAGGTAGCCATCGGCCAGCGCGCGGTGCGACGGCGTGTCCTGGCGCGCGCAGGTGCCCGGGTAGATCAGCAGTTGCAGCACCGGCGCCAGCCCGGACCGACGGGCCTCGATCGCACAGGTCGTGGCCAGGGTGCCGCCGGCGCTGTCGCCGCCCAGCGCGATGCGCTCAGGATCGGCACCCAGCCGGGAGGCTGCCTCGAAGACCCAGTGCAATACGTCGAATGCATCGTTGGCCGCAGTCGGGAAGCGCCATTGCGGCCCGAGCCGGTAGTCCACCGACAGCACCATGCAGTCCGCCCGCGAGCAAAGCAGCCGGCATAGCGGATCGTGCGAATTGACGCTCCCCACCGTGAATCCGCCGCCGTGGAAGTACACCAGCAATGGCAACGGCTCGGCCCAGCTGACCTCGCGTGGCGAATACAGGCGCACCGGAATGGCGTGTCCGTCGCGTGCGCAGACATGCAGGTCTTCCACCGCATGGACCGGCGGCGGATTGATGTCGAGGATCGGCGCGCTTTTTTCGTAGGCGATCTTGGCGTCTTCCGGCGCCATCGCATGGATCGGCGGGCGCTTGGCGCGCGCGATCAGCTCAAGCAGCGCCGCCACTTGCGGATCGATGGGGGTCGATGGCCGGCCGGGCTCGGCAGCGGCTTCAGGTTTGGGGACGACGGACGGAGAAGGCACGGCAGACATGGCAAACGTTAAGACGGCAACCCGGCGCGGACCGGCCTCGGAAAGCGGCCACGCCAGTGAACGATCCTTCCCCTGGAATCCGGAGAAGTTCGAATTGTGAACGATCGTTCGATTTTAGTATGATGCCAGTGTTTCAAGGCGCAGGCATTACGAGATAACCCCGACGACAGCCCGCTTCGCAGGTTTTTGCGCGATGATCGCCCTGTCCGGCCGGTTTGGCCAGTTTGCGTCAACAATGAGAGTTCGCGGCAGATCGCTGCAGGAGACAAGCATCCCATGGCCTTTATCTACTATCTGACCAATATCCACCTCGATTTCGGCGCGGTCAGCCTGCTCAAGTCGGAATGCGAGCGCATTGGCATCCGCCGTCCGCTGCTGGTGACAGACAAGGGCGTGGTGGCGGCTGGCGTCGCGCAGCGCGCCATCGATGCCATGCAGGGGCTGCCGGTGGCGGTGTTCGACGAAACGCCGTCCAATCCGACCGAGGCGATGGTGCGCAAGGCGGCGCAGCAGTATCGGGACAGCGGCTGCGACGGGCTGGTGGCTGTGGGCGGCGGCTCGTCGATCGACCTGGCCAAGGGCATCGCCATTCTCGCCACGCACCCCGGTGAACTGACCACCTATGCCACCATCGAAGGCGGCAGCGGCAAGATCACCGACCGCGCCGCGCCGCTGATCGCGGTCCCGACCACTTCCGGCACCGGCAGTGAAGTCGCGCGCGGCGCCATCATCATCCTCGACGACGGCCGCAAGCTGGGCTTCCATTCCTGGCACCTGCTGCCCAAGTCCGCCATCTGCGACCCGGAACTGACCCTGGGCCTGCCTGCCGGCCTGACCGCGGCCACCGGCATGGATGCCATTGCGCACTGCATCGAGACGTTCCTGGCCCCGGCTTTCAATCCGCCTGCCGACGGCATCGCGCTGGACGGTCTGGAACGCGGCTGGGCCCATATCGAACGCGCCACCCGCGACGGCCAGGACCGGGATGCACGGCTGAACATGATGAGTGCCTCGATGCAGGGCGCCATGGCCTTCCAGAAGGGCCTGGGCTGCGTGCATTCGCTGTCGCATCCGCTGGGCGGCCTGAAAATCGACGGCAAGACCGGCCTGCATCACGGCACGCTGAATGCGGTGGTCATGCCGGCGGTGCTGCGCTTCAATGCCGACGCCCCCACCGTGGTGCGCGACGACCGCTATGCCCGCCTGCGCCGCGCCATGCACCTGCCGGAGAACGCTGACATCGCGCAGGCCGTGCACGACATGACCGCCCGCCTCGGGCTGCCCACGGGACTGCGCCAGATGGGCGTTACCGAGGACATGTTCGACAAGGTGATTGCCGGCGCGCTGCTCGACCACTGCCACAAGACCAATCCAAAAGAGGCCAGCGCGGCGGATTATCGGCGTATGCTTGAGGCGTCCATGTAAGCCGCCTGCCAAGCGACCGTAACGGGCAGCTCACCTGGACCCACAATCCACAGCGCGGGAGACAGTAGATGACAGGTGAACATTTGCAGGTTGTGCACGGCGACATCACGCGGATGGAAGTCGACGCCATCGTCAATGCGGCCAATAGCGGCCTGCTGGGCGGTGGCGGCGTCGACGGGGCCATCCACGGGGCCGGCGGCCCCGCCATCATGGAAGCGTGCCGCGCGATCCGTGACGCGCAGGGCGGCTGCCCTACCGGTGAAGCAGTCATCACCACCGGCGGACGCCTGGCCGCACCCTATGTCATCCATGCGGTCGGCCCGGTCTGGCACGGCGGCGGCAAGGACGAAGACGCGCTGCTCGCCAGCGCCTACCGCAACAGCATCAGGCTCGCGGCGGAGAAACACCTGCGCACCGTCGCCTTTCCCAATATCAGCACCGGCATCTATGGTTTCCCGCGCGAACGCGCGGTCGACATCGCCATTGGCGCCGTTCGCGAGGCGCTGGCCAAGGCACCCGGCATTGAACAGGTGACCTTTGTCTGTTTCGATGACGAGAACTACCGGCTGTATCGCGAACGACTAGCCTGACAGCGCTTCCCGCGTGTCCGCCATCGCCACCGCCGCCTGCGCATGCAGCGCGGTGGTGTCGAACACGGGCAGCGCACTGTCCTGCTGCCCGATCAGCAGCGTGATCTCGGTGCAGCCGAGGATCACGGCCTGCGCGCCCTGCGCCTGCAGCGCGCCGATGATGCGCTGGTATTCGGCGCGCGCGGCATCGTGCACCAGTCCATGGCACAGCTCGTTGTAGATGATGTCATGCACGACGGCGCGGTCGGGTTCGTCCGGCGTCAGTACCTCGATGCCGTGCCGCTCCAGCATCCGGCCGCGATAGAACTCCTGCTCCATCGTGAAGCGCGTGCCCAGCAGGCCGACGCGGCTGACGCCCGCCTGCCTCAGGGCATGGGCGGTCGGATCGACGATATGCACGAACGGCACCGACAGCACCGCCTCGATCGCCGGCGCCACCCTGTGCATCGTGTTGGTACAGAGCAGCACGAAATCGGCGCCACCTGCCTGCACTTGCCGCGCTGCCTGCTGCATCAGCACGCCAAGCTCGTCCCAGCGCCCGTCGTGCTGCAGCGCCTTGATCTCCTCGAAGCACACCGTCGCCATGATGCTGCGCGCATTGCGATGCCCGCCCAGCCGCGCCTTCATCCCCTGGTTGATCAGCCGGTAGTACTCCGCCGACGATTCCCAGCTCATGCCGCCGATCAGCCCGATTGTCTTCATTGCCCCGCCCCCTTGTCGCCGAGATGCCATCGCCGGAATCTAGCAGGGCCGGCCCGGTGGCGCACAGGGACAGTTCCACGGAAACCGGCCCGGCCAGTCATGGCTGGCGGGCCGGATCGTCAGGAATCCCCTTACCGCACCGCGCTCCGGATCAGCAGGTTGATATGCTCCGGCTGCTCGTGAATCACCCAGTGGGTGCCGTCCGGAATCCGCTCCAGGCGCATGTCGGGAATGAACTTGTCGAGACCGTCGAGCAGGGATTTCGGCAATGCCCGGTCGCGTTCGCCCCAGATCACGAAGGTCGGCACTCGCACGACGAATGCGGCCGGATCGAGTCTTGAGATGTCGGGTGGCGGCTCGCCCGGGCCAGGCGGATGCATGGGCGAGGCGCGGTAGTAGTTGACGCCGCCGCTCAGCGGGTGCGAGCCGTCTTCGCCCGGTTGCGACCATGCGGCGTGGTACTTCTCGCGCGTATCGCCGGCGAACCACGGCGCAGGCTGCTCGCCGCTGGCGGTGAGCATGCTTTCGAGCATGGCGAAGCTGTTGGCGGCCAGCACTTCCTCGCAGCCCGGTCGCCGCAGCCAGTTCATGTAGGCGGAGGCGGCCTGCTGCTGCGGATCGGTCGCCAGCGCCTTCGCGAACACGTACGGGTGCGGCGAGTTGATGATCACCAGTTGATCGACCAGCTGCGGGAACTGGATGGCCAGGTTCCAGCAGATCGCGCCGCCCCAGTCGTGGGCAACCACGATGCAGCGCTCGTAGCCCAGCGCCTGCACGAACTGCACCAGGTCTTCGACGATATGGCGCGGGCGATACGCGTCGACTGCTGCGGGCTTGCTCGACAGGTTGAAGCCACGCAGGTCGGGCGCAACGGCAAAGTGGGTGCGGCCGAATTCGGCCAGCTGGTTCTCCCATTCGAACCAGAACTCTGGAAAGCCGTGCACGAACAACATCAGCGGTTTGCCGCGCTCGCCGGCGCTGGCGTAGTGCAGCCGGGTGCCGTTGGGCAGGTGGGCAAACTGCAGATGATGAATCACGGCGGGGGCGGTCATGGCGTTCTCCATGCGCAGGCCTCGGTCCGGTTGTTGTTGCACTGCGTCAGCCGCGCAACGCGGCCACCAGGCCGGCGCGCACTTCGGGCTTGTCGCCGAACGGATCGCCGGGGTTGCGCTGCGAGATGATGTCCTCGAAGCGCTGCTGCACCGGCGCCAGTGCCTGCGGGTGGGAATAAATATAGAAGCTTTCTTCCCGGATGGCATCGAACGTGAGCTTTGCCACGTCAGCGGCAGTGACCTTGCCCGAGCTGACCGCCTTGTCCGACAAGGCCTGCGAGACCAGTTGCGAGCGCGTCGGCGGCGCCTGGTTGGCCAAATCCGCCGGGCGGTTGCGCTGCGACTGGCTGATGCCGGTCGGCACGAAATAGGGGCACAGGACCGAGCAGCGAACCTGCTCGGTCATCAGGCCCAGATCCTGATAGAGCGTTTCCGACAGCGACACCACGGCGTGCTTGGAGACGTTGTAGACGCCCATCGCCGGGGGATTGAGCAGGCCCGCCATCGATGCGGTGTTGACAATGTGCGCCTCGTAGGACGGGTCCTTTGCGGCGGCTTCCAGCATCAGCGGCGTGAAGATGCGGATGCCGTGGATCACGCCGTACAGGTTGACGCCGAGCACCCACTCCCAGTCCTTCTCCGAGTTCTCCCACACCAGGCCGCCGGCCCCGACGCCGGCATTGTTGAACAGCAGGTTGACCTGCCCGAAGGTCTTGATGGCGGCGTCCGCCAGCGCCTGAACCTGATCGGCGCGCGAAACGTCGGCGCGCAGGCCGATGACATCGGCGCCCTGCGCCTTCAGTTCGGCCACGGCCGCGTCGAGCGCGTCCTGCTGCACATCGGCCAGCACCAGCTTCATGCCGAGCGCGGCACCGCTACGGGCGAACTCCTTGCCAAAGCCCGACGCACCGCCGGTAATCACGGCCACCCTGTTTTCGAATTGCTTCATTCTGTCTGTCCTGGTCTGTTTGTTCGTGTTCGATTGCGAAACGGGTCAGCCCGCGCGCTGCACCTGGTAGAGCTGGCGCGGGAAATGCACATTCAACGCCCCGGCACGCGGATCCTGCCGACGCAGCGTGACGCGATGTTCAGACAAGCCAAGCAGCACGCCGGCAACCGGATCGCGTGCATAGTCGGTCGGGGTAACCGTGACCGCATCGCCGGGCTCGAGGCCACCACCGGTTTCCTCAGCCGCACCGGTGCGTCCTTCGCCGTCCAGCGGCAACGGATCGGACGCCAATGCGGCAGCGATGGCGTCGGCGCCGTCGATGACGCGCGATTTACCGTGGCCGAACGCTCGCATGCGCGCATACCAATCCTGCAGCAAGGGGTAGGCATCGAGCATGCGGGCGAGCCCGGTGGCACGCCGGATGAACCACAGGTTGTGATACAGCGAGAAATCGGCCACCGACAGTTCGGGCCCCGCCGCCCAGCGGACACCGGCGGCAAACTGCCGTTCGAGCCGGCCGAAGGTCTCGCGCAGCAGCGCGATCGCCTCCGGCAGCGGCATGCGCAGCGCATTGGTGTCGCCGCGCATGGCCTTGCGGTCGGCCACGAAAGCCTGGATCTGCGCGGGCGACAGATGGCCCAGCATGTTCGCCGCGCCTGCCGGCTGGAACACGTAGGTGACCGATGCCGTGAACAGTGCGCTGTCGAACCACGCGGCGCATGTGCGCGCGCTGGCGTCCTGCGCGGGCGGGTAAAGCGGCGGCTGCGGCGAGAGCTGGTCGATCACCTCGCAAATCAGTGCCGTATCGCAGTAAATGTCAGCGCCGATCTGCATGACCGGCGTACGGCGGTAACCACCGGTCAGCGAGAGCAGATCGGGCTTGGGCAGGATCGCGGGGATTTCCACGGCGCTCCACGCCAGGCCCTTGGCCCCGAGCAGCAGCCGGACCTTCTCCGAGAACGGCGAAGTGGCGTACTGGTGAAGGATGATGTCAGCCATGCGAGCAATCTCCTGATTGCAGACCACGTCCACGGGTTAGCGGCGCACGCGGCAGCGGCCGCCTTGTCTCAAAGCGTGAACTGAGCCATGCCTCAGTCCAGCAGGTCCGGCTGTTCCTTGACGATGCGGGCGTACAGCGGCTGAAACTGGAACCAGCCTGCCTGCGCGGTGCCGACGATCGAATACGCCTGGCGCGCCGCCGCGTCGGAAATCACCTTCAGCGGTGCATTGGTACGCGCGGCAGCCGCTTCGGCCAGCAGCTGCACCTGGCAGGAGCGCTCCATCGTGATGAACCACCAGGCCGCCTCGTCGACAGTCTTGCCGACAGTCAGCAGGCCGTGGTTCTGCAGGATGGCGGCCTTGTTGGCGCCGAGCGCGTTGGCGATGCGCTGGCCTTCGTCGAGCTCGACCACCACGCCGCCGAAATCGTCGTAGAGCGCGTGGTCGTTGTAGAAGGCGCAGACGTCCTGCGTGATCGGATCCAGCGGACGTCCCAGCGTCGACCAGGCACGGCCGTAGGTGCTGTGCGAATGCGCCGCCGCCACAGCGTCGCTGCGGGTCTGGTGCACGCGAGAATGGATGGCGAAGGCGGCGGCGTTGACCGGATAGTCGCCCTCCACCACATTGCCGTGGTGATCGCAGCGGATCAGGTTCGACACGTTCACCTGGCTGAAATGCACGCCGAACGGATTGACCCAGAAGGTATCGGTGAACTCAGGATCGCGTGCGGTGATGTGGCCGGCAACGCCTTCGTCGAAGCCGAACTTCGAGAACAGCCGGAATGCCGCTGCCAGCCGCTGCTTGCGGTGCAGCCGCTCCTGCGCCGGCGTATCGAACTGTGGCGGACGCGGCAGGTTGCGATAGCGGGCCTTGACCTCTTCCGGGAGGCCGGCACCGATTTCATCGGCGTCTGCCGGTTGCACTTGCGGGGCATTCATGGGGCGTCTCCTGTCATTCTTGTCGATGGAAATGACGGGCCACGCCCCAGTGCAACGGGCGCCGGCCCTGCCTGATTCGCTTACACCAGCTTGACCAGCTGCTTGCCGAAGTTCTTGCCCTTGAGCAGGCCAATAAAGGCATCCGGCGCGCTGGCCAGGCCCTCGGCAATGCTTTCGCGGAACTTGATCTTGCCCTGCGCGACGGCGGTGCCGAGCTCCTTGAGCGCCTGCGGCCAGACCTCCATATGCTCGGACACGATAAAGCCTTCCACCGTCAGGCGCGACACCAGGATCAGTTGCGGGTTCTTCATCGGCAGCGGCTGGCCGTCATAGCCGGCGATCATGCCGCACATCGCAATGCGCCCAAAGGCGTTCATGCGCAGCATCACGGTGTCGAGGATATCGCCGCCCACGTTCTCGAAGTAGCCATCCACGCCGTCGGGCGTGGCTTCCTTGAACATGGTGTAGAGCTCCTTGGCGTCCTTCGCGGCCTTGTAATCGATGCAGGCGTCGAAGCCCAGTTCCTTGACCACGTAGTCGCACTTGTCCTTGCCACCGGCAAAACCCACGGCGCGGCAGCCTGCCAACTTGGCGAGCTGGCCGACCACGCTGCCGACCGCGCCCGATGCGGCGCTGACCACCACGGTCTGCCCGGCCTTGGGCGCGATGATCTTGTTCAGGCCGTACCACGCCGTCACACCGGGCATGCCGACCGAACCCAGGTAGGCCGACAGCGGGATGTGCGTGGTATCCACCAGCTGCAGGCCGGTGCCGTCGCTCACGCCCATTTCCTGCCAGCCGAACATGCCGACCACCTTGTCGCCGGCCTTGAACTTGCTGTTCTTGCTTTCCACTACTTCACCCACGGTGCCGCCGATCATCACCTCGTTGAGCGGCTGCGGCACGGCGTAGGACTTGCTCTCGTTCATGCGGCCGCGCATGTACGGATCGAGCGACAGATAGTGATTGCGCACCAGCACCTGGCCGTCGGCGATGGTGGGAACGGGAACCTCTTCCAGGCGGAAGTTGGCGGGCGTTACCGCGCCTTCGGGACGAGACGCCAGGACGATGCGCTTGAAGGTATTGGACATGGTAGATCCTTGTAATGGGAGGGAAGCCGCTTCTGGCAGCTCCGGTTACTTCATCAGGTCCTGCTCCCTCACGCGAAACGCGCGAGGGGTCATGGGAGCTTGCCGGCCGCCTCTTCTTCTCCGGGACGGCTCCCGCTGTCGGTGCCGCGCGGCGGTCAGCCGTCGGCACCGGTATCCGTCTCACCCGGGCGCTGCGGCGGCATGCGCCGGATGTACTTGAAGGTGCCCGAACCGCGCGAGACGATCTTGCCATCGGCATCGACGATCTCGCCTTCGCAGAACACCATGGTCGTGGTGCGATGCACGCAGGTGCCGCGCGCCGTCAGCTTGCCGCGGCCCGGTGCCATGAAGCTCGTCTTCATCTCGATGGTGACCACGCCCCGGCCATCGGCATCGGCGCTGCGCCCGGCGATGGCCATGGCCACGTCGAGCAGGGTCATGATCACGCCGCCGTGCGCCATGTCCCAGCTGTTCTGATGGCGCTTCTCAATGGGCAGCGCAATCTCGCTGCGTCCGTCTTCGGCGAAGGTGCAGGTCACGCCCAGGTCGGCAAGAAACGGAATATGGCTCAGGGAGCCGGTGTACTGGTTCATGGCAATGCGGGTCCGAAAGGTGGCTGGTACAGGATCGCGGCAGGCAGTGAACCCGCCGCGCGATTGCCGCAATATTGATACGTTTCCGGATTCACGCCAACCCTGAACGTATCCGCCCGCCTCAGACCGCGCTGACGCCGCCGTCCACCGCCAGGATCTGGCCTGTGATGTGCTTGCCGGCATCGCTGGCAAACAGCAGCGCGGCGCCCTTCAGGTCTTCATCGTCGCCAAGGCGGTGCAGCGGCACGCCGGCGCACATCGCCTCCACGCCCAGGCGCTCCAGCGAGCCCTTGGTCATCTTCGACGGGAAGAAGCCCGGCGCCAGCGCATTGACGGTGATGTTGTGCTCGCCCCACTCGGCGGCCAGCGTGCGGGTGAAGTTGACCACGGCGCCCTTAGACGTGTTGTAGGCAATGGTCTCCATCGTGCCCGGCGGATTGCCGGCCAGGCCGGCGATCGACGCCACGTTGATGATGCGGCCGTAGCGGCGCGGGATCATCGAGAGCTTGCCGATGCGCTGGCTCAGCAGGAACAGGCCGCGGATGTTCAGGTTCATCACCTTGTCCCAGGCCTCGACCGGATGGTCTTCGGCGGGCGCGCCCCAGGTGGCGCCGGCGTTGTTGACGAGGATGTCGACATGGCCCAGCTTCGCCAGCGCTTCGTCCGCCAGGCGATTGATTTCCGATTCCTGCGAGCCGTCGGCCGCGATCCAGTCGGCTTCGATGCCAAGTGCCTTCAGGTGGGCCTGCGCGGCCTGCAGTTCGTCGGCCTTGCGTGCCGACAGCACCACGCGCGCGCCCTGCTCGCCAAGCGCTTCCGCGATTTGCAGGCCAAGCCCGCGCGAGCCGCCGGTGATCAGGGCGGTCTTGCCCTTCAGGTCAAACAGTTGCTGGATGGTGCGCATGTGTGTTCCTTTGTCTTGGTGTTCGTGAAGGCAGCGTGGTCCGTTCAGAACCAGGCGTCCTGCATGTCGAGCGTGGTGCGATCGAGGGTCGCCAGCAGGTCGAGCTGCGGACCGACCTTGGGCAACTCCCAGCGGAAGAAGTACGCCGCGGCGGCCAGCTTGCCGCGATAGAAATCCTCGTCTTCCTTGGTGACGGCACCCGTCAGTGCGGCTTGCGCGACCAGCGCCTGCTCGAGCCAGATCCATGCCACCACCACGTGGCCGAAGGCCTCCAGATAGATGCTGGCATTGGCGAGCGTGACATTGGCGTCGCCGGCGCCCCACAGCACTTGCGTGACCTCGGCCAGCCTTGCCACGGCCGCGCCCAGTGCGCGCGCCTGTCCGGCCAGTTCCGCGTTGTCCGCTGCCAGCGCGCGCTTGCATGTGTCCTGCACGCGCTCGCCCAGCAATTTGAAGGCCGCGCCGTCCTTCATCACCACCTTGCGGCCCAGCAGGTCCAGGCCCTGGATGCCGTGCGTGCCCTCGTGGATCGGATTGAGACGGTTGTCGCGATAGAACTGCTCGACGTTGTACTCGCGCGTGTAGCCGTAGCCGCCGTGCACCTGGATCGCCAGGTTGTTCGCTTCCAGGCACCATTGCGACGGCCAGCTCTTGGCGATCGGCGTCAGGATGTCCAGCAGCAGCGCCAGGCGCGCATGCGCGGCTTCGTCGCCGGCTGCCGCCGCGGCGCGCTCTTCATCCACCAGTTGCGCGCAGTACAGGTTCAGTGCGAGCCCGCCTTCCACGTAGCTCTTCTGCGCCAGCAGCATGCGGCGGATATCGGCGTGCTCGACCAGCCTGACCTGCGGGCTGGCTGCGTCCTTGCCACCGGGGCCGACCGGGCGGCCCTGCGGACGGTTGCGCGCATAGTCCAGCGCGTGCAGGTAGCCGGTATAGCCCAGCATCACCGCACCGAGGCCGACGCCGATGCGCGCCTCGTTCATCATGTGGAACATGCAGGCCAGGCCCTTGTGCGGCTCGCCTACCAGGTAGCCGATCGCACCCGCCTTGCCACCCGGCCTGTACTTCATGCCTTCGCCGAAATTCAGCAGGCAGTTGGTGGTGCCGCGGTAGCCCATCTTGTGGTTGAGGCCGGCCAGCACCACGTCGTTGTGCTCACCCAGCGAGCCGTCCTCGTTGACCACGTACTTGGGCACGATGAACAGCGAAATGCCCTTCACGCCGGGGATGAGCTTGCCATCCGGGCCAGGAATCTTGGCCAGCACCAGGTGGACGATATTGTCCGACAGCTCGTGCTCGCCGGCGGAAATCCACATCTTGTTGCCGCGCAGCCGATATTGCGCGCCCAGCGGCGATTCGCCTTCGTACTCGGCGCGCGTGGTGATGTCCGACAGCGACGAACCGGCCTGCGGCTCCGACAGGCACATCGTGCCGAAAAAGCGCCCTTCCATCTCCGGCTTGACGAAGGTTTCCACTTGCGCCGGCGTGCCATGTGCGAGCAGCAGATTGGCGTTGCCGATGGTCAGGAACGGATAGGAGCTGGTGCCGACGTTGGCGCCCTTGAAGTAGGCAAAGCCCGCCTTCTCGACCACCACCGGCAGCTGCATGCCGCCCAGTTCGTAGTCCTGGCCCGCGGCCATCAGGCCGGCCTCGCAGAAGGCTTTCAGCGCGGTGCTGACTTCCGGAATGATGCTGACGGTCTCGCCGTCGAAATGCGGCTCTTCCTGGTCGTTCTTCTTGTTGTGCGGCGCGAACAGGTCGGTGGCGATCTTCTCGCAGGTGTCCAGCGCGGCATCGAAGGTTTCGCGCGAATGATCGGCGTAGCGGGGAATGCGGGTCAGCTCGTCGACCTTGAGCCATTCGTAAAGGACGAAGTTCAGGTCGCGACGGGAAAGGATCATCGACATGGTGTCTCCAGGCGGCGCACTGCGTGGCGTGCCGCGATTTTGTCTTGCCTTCTTGTGCAAACCGCCGGGGCTTTGAATCACCGTGTGGGTGCTCCCTCTCCCGCTTGCAGGAGAGGGTTGGGGTGAGGGCCGGGCGGTACTACGAAGTACAGGCCAGTGGTATGCCACCGCCTGCCCTCACCCCCTGCCCTCTCCCGCAAGCGGGAGAGGGCAGCAAACCGGCAGCGCGCCGGCTTTGTCGGCGATTACAGCACTTCGAACAGCCCGGCCGCGCCCTGGCCGCCGCCGATGCACATGGTCACCACCACGTACTTGACGCCGCGGCGCTTGCCTTCGATCAGCGCGTGGCCAACCAGGCGGGCGCCCGATACGCCGTACGGGTGGCCCACCGCGATGGCGCCGCCGTTGACGTTCAGGCGGTCCATCGGGATGCCCAGCTTGTCGGCGCAGTACAGCACCTGCACGGCGAAAGCCTCGTTCAGCTCCCACAGGCCGATGTCGTCCACCTTCAGGCCAGCCTTCTTCAGCAGCTTGGGCACGGCGAACACCGGGCCGATGCCCATTTCATCCGGCTCGCAACCGGCCACGGCGAAGCCGCGGAACACGCCCAGCGGCTGCAGGCCCTTGGCGGCCGCCACCCGGGCGTTCATCACCACGGCAGCCGAAGCGCCGTCCGAGAACTGCGAGGCGTTGCCGGCAGTGATCACGCCACCGGGCACGGCGCTGCGGATCTTTGCCACGGCTTCGAGAGTGGTGTCGGCGCGGATGCCTTCGTCGGCGGAGATGGTGACTTCCTTCGTCACCAGCTGGCCGGTGGACTTGTCGGCCACGCCTGCCAGCACCGTCATCGGGACGATCTCGTCCTTGAACTTGCCGGCTTCCTGCGCGGCGGCGGCGCGTTGCTGGCTGCGCACGCCGTACTCGTCCTGGCGCTCCTTCGAGATGTTGTAGCGCTTGGCCACGTTCTCGGCGGTCTGGAGCATGTTCCAGTAGATTTCCGGCTTGTTCTTCACCAGCCAGCTGTCGGCCATCATGTGGCGGTTCATTTCCTGCTGCACGCAGGAGATGCTTTCCACGCCGCCGGCCACAAAGATGTCGCCTTCATCGGCAATCACGCGCTGCGCGGCCATGGCGATAGTCTGCAGGCCGGACGAGCAGAAACGGTTGACGGTGGCACCGGGCACGGTGACCGGGCAGCCGGCGCGCAGTGCGATCTGGCGCGCGATGTTGGCGCCGGTGGCGCCTTCTGGGTTGGCACAGCCCATCAGCACGTCTTCCACTTCGCCGGCTTCGATCTTGGCGCGGGCAATCGCGTGCTGGACGGCGTGGCCGCCCAGGGTGGCGCCGTGGGTCATGTTGAAGGCGCCCTTCCAGCTCTTGGCCAGAGCGGTCCGTGCGGTGGATACGATGACTGCTTCGTTCATGTCTTGCTCCTCGGAATCTCTTGGTGTCTTTCAGTTCGGTGGTTCGGTTCAGCCCTTGCCTTGCAGCAGGTCGGCGGACACGACGCGTGCAACGCCGGCGGCGCGGAGGTCTTGCCAGGCCTTGGCCAGCGACCCTTCCAGGTCGATGGCGCGGCAGGCATCCTCGATCACCGCCGCCTCGAAGCCCGCGGCGCGCGCATCGAGCGCGCTCCATGCCACGCAATAGTCCGTCGCCAGCCCAGCGCAGAACACGCGCTTCACGCCATGCTCGCGCAGGTAGCCGGCCAGCCCGGTGCGCGTGGTGCGGTCCGCCTCCAGGAAGGCGGAGTAGCTGTCCACGTCGGCGTGATGGCCCTTGCGGATCACCAGCCGCGCGTGCGGCACGTTGAGCCCCGCATGCAACGCGGCGCCCGGCGTGTCCTGCACGCAATGCACCGGCCACAGCACCTGCGGCCCGTACGGCAGCGTGAGCGACTGGAACGGCTGCGTGCCGGCATGGTTGGCCGCGAACGAGACGTGCGCGGCCGGATGCCAGTCCTGCGTCAGCACCACGTGCCCGAACGCGCGCGCCAGCCGGTTGATGACGGGCACCACCTCATCGCCGTTGGGCACGGCAAGCGCGCCGCCCGGCATGAAGTCGTTCTGCACGTCGATCACCAGCAGGCAATCGTCCGGTCCGATGGTCGTGTTCATGTCCGCTCCAGGCTGAACCCGATTAGCTGCTTAACCGTTAAAGCCCTTGCCTTCGTCCGCCAGCTTCTGCAGCAGCGGCGCGACCTGCCAGGCTTCACCGTGGTAGCCCTTGGCGTAGCGCTTCATCGACAACGCCACGTTGTACAGGCCGACCTGGTCTGCGTACAGCATCGGCCCGCCGCGGAACAGCGGGAAGCCGTAGCCGGTCAGGTAGACCATATCGATATCCGAGGCCTTGGAAGCAATGCCCTCTTCCAGGATCTTGGCGCCCTCGTTGACCAGTGCGAACACCAGGCGCTCGACGATCTCTTCGTCGGAAATCTTGCGGCGCGTGATGCCCAGGTCCTTCGAGTGCTGCACGATCATGTCGTTGACCTGCTGGTTCGGGTACGGCTTGCGGTCGCCCGCCTTGTAGTCGTACCAGCCCGCACCGGTCTTCTGGCCGAAGCGGCCCATCTCGCACAGCAGGTCGGCGGTCTTGGAGTACTGGATGTCCGGCTTGTCCACCGCGCGGCGCTTGCGGATGGCCCAGCCGATGTCGTTGCCGGCCAGGTCGCCCATGCGGAACGGGCCCATGGCAAAACCGAACTTCTCGATGGCCTTGTCCACCTGTTCCGGCAGCGCGCCTTCGTCCAGCAGGTAGCCGGCCTGGCGGCTGTACTGTTCGATCATGCGGTTGCCAATAAAGCCGTCGCACACGCCCGACACCACGGCGGTCTTCTTGATCTTCTTGCCGATCTGCATGACGGTGGCGAGCACGTCCTTGCCGGTCTTCTCGCCACGCACCACTTCCAGCAGCTTCATCACGTTGGCCGGGCTGAAGAAATGCATGCCGACCACGTCCTGCGGACGCTTGGTGAAGGAAGCAATCTTGTTCACGTCCAGCGTGGAGGTGTTCGAGGCCAGGATCGCGCCCTGCTTGGCGACTTCATCCAGCTTCTTGAAGACGGTTTCCTTGACGCCCATTTCCTCGAACACGGCCTCGATGATGAGGTCGGCGTCCTTGAGGTCGTCATAGGACAGCGTGGTGCTCAGCAGGCCCATGCGCTGCTCGACCTTCTCCTGGGTCAGCTTGCCCTTCTTGGCGCTGTTCTCGTAGTTCTTGCGGATCGTCGCCACGCCGCGGTCCAGCGCTTCCTGCTTGGTTTCCAGCATGGTGACCGGGATACCCGCGTTGAGGAAGTTCATGCTGATGCCGCCACCCATGGTGCCGGCGCCGATCACGGCGACCTTCTCGATCTTGCGGGTCGGCGTGCCTTCGGGCACGTCGGGGATCTTGCTAGCGGCACGCTCGCCGAAGAAGGCATGGCGCAGCGCGCGCGATTCCGGGGTGGTGACCAGGTACAGGAAGCCATCGCGCTCTTCCTTCAGGCCTTGCTCGAAGGGCTTGAGCGAGCCAGCCACGGCTTCCAGGCACTTCAGCGGCGCCGGGAAGTTCTTGGCCATGGCGGCCACGGTGTTGCGGGCAAAGCCGAGGAAGCCTTCGGCGTTCTCGTGGCGGACCTTCAGGTCGCGCACCTTCGGGTAAGGGCCGGGGGCTGCGGCAACGCTCTGGGCGAACTTGACGGCTGCAGGCAGCACGTCGCCGTCGACGATCTCGTCGAACAGCTTGGTGCCGGCAAACTTCTCGGACAGCACAGGGGTGCCCGTCACGATCATGTTCAGGGCGGCTTCCAGGCCAATCACGCGCGGCAGGCGCTGCGTGCCGCCGGCGCCCGGCAGCAGGCCGAGTTTCACTTCCGGCAGCGCGATCTGGGCGCCCTTCGAGGCGACACGGTAGTTGCAGCCCAGCGCCAGTTCCAGGCCGCCACCCATGGCGACCGAGTGCACTGCCGCGACGACCGGCTTGGACGAGCCTTCGATCACGCGGATCACCGAGTGCAGCGTCGGCTCCTGCGTGGCCTTCGGCGTATTGAATTCACGGATATCGGCACCGCCCGAGAATGCCTTGCCGGCGCCGGTAATGACGATGGCCTTGACGGCCGTATCGTCCAGCGCACGGGTCATGCCATCGACGATGCCAAGCCGGGTGCTGTGACCCAGGCCGTTGACAGGGGGATTGTCGAGCGTGATGACGGCTACGCCGTCCTGAACCTGATACTGCGCTGTCATGCTGGTTCCTTTGGTGTCAAAGTTGTCTCGGGATTCGAATTCTCGAATTTTTTATTACTGCACTGCGCGACCTGTCGCGGTCGCTTCCTGCCAGCTACGGGATCATTGCCGTAAAAGGGTAAACCCTCCGCATTCCCGCTCCCCATATGCCTTTCGGCGTTTGGGCGAAACAAGCATACACAAAATAGCACGGTCGTTCAATTTTAATTTTCGGCGATTTACGACCTGCATAAGCCCGGTTCATGCCCAGTCTCACCCGCGTGCATGGCGATCTCGAATCCGGTGCAAAATTGCCCGCCGCAATGCCGCTTACGCCACTTTCCGATTCGACCGAGTACCGGCTCTAAACCAGTATGCGACTGAATTTGACCGATGCGGCGAATCGGCAAGGCAAGACAAGGTAGACTCGCGACTTTTCGTTTTTACGCCCGGGCATCCACAAGGCGCCGGGGCGCACACGAAGTTCCAGTGACCCTGATGTCTTCCCATTCCCACCCTCATCCGCACCAGCATCCGGTTGTCGAGCACGACGACCTCAAGCGCAAGTTAAAGGCACGCCACCTCACCATGATCGCCATCGGCGGCGCGGTGGGCACGGGCCTGTTCGTGGCGTCGGGTGCGTCCATCGCGCAAGCAGGTCCCGGTGGCGCGCTGCTGATGTACGCGCTGCTCGGCATGATGGTCTACTGCCTGATGACCAGCCTGGGCGAACTTGCCGTCCATATGCCCGTGGCCGGCTCCTTCGTTACCTATAGTGCGCTGTACGTCGACGAAGGCTTCGGCTTCGCGCTCGGCTGGAACTACTGGTTCAGCCTGGCCGTGACGATTGCGGTCGAACTCACCGCCGCGCAGCTCGTCATGCAGTACTGGTTCCCCGAGGTGCCGGGCGTGGTATGGAGCGCGGCGTTCCTGGCGCTGATGTTTGCGCTCAACGCGATTTCCGTCCGCGGCTTTGGCGAGGCGGAATACTGGTTCGCGCTGATCAAGGTAGTCACCGTGATCATCTTCCTGGGCGTCGGCCTGCTGATGATCTTCGGCGTCATGAAGGGCGGCCCGCAATCGGGCTGGCACAACTTTACAATCGGCGATGCGCCCTTCGTGGGCGGTATCCCGGCCATGTTCGGGGTGGCGATGATCGCGGGGTTCTCGTTCCAAGGGACCGAAACCGTAGGCGTGGCCGCCGGCGAAGCGGAGAATCCTGCCAGGACCATTCCCCGCGCCATCCGCCAGACCTTCTGGCGCATCCTGCTGTTCTACGTGATCGCCATCCTGATCATCGGCGTTTTGATTCCCTACACCGATCCGAGCCTGCTGCGCAACGACGTGACCGACGTCGGCGTCAGCCCGTTCGCGCTGGTCTTCCGCCACGCCGGCCTGGCCTTCGCGGCCGGGCTGATGAACGCGGTGGTGCTGACCGCGCTGCTGTCGGCCGGCACCTCGAGCATGTATGTCTCGACCCGAATCCTCTACGGCCTGGCCGTCAGCGGCCGTGCCCCGCGCGCACTGGGCAAGCTCACGGCCAGCGGCGTGCCGTTCAATGCGCTGCTGATCACCACCGGCGTGGGCGCGCTGTGCTTCTTCAGCTCGCTGTTCGGCGACAAGGCGGTGTACCTGTGGTTGCTGAATACCTCGGCCATGACAGGGTTCTTTGCCTGGCTGGGCATCGCCGTCAGCCACTACCGCTTCCGCCGCGGGCTGATTTACCAGGGATACGACCTGAACGCGCTGGCCTATCGCTCCCCGCTCTATCCGTTCGGGCCGATCTTTGCCGGCGTGCTGTGCCTTGTGATTGTCGCGGGGCAGAACTACCAGGCGTTTACGGACATTCCGAACCGCTGGCAGGAAATCGTTGCGACTTACATTGGCGTGCCGGCTTTCCTGGCGCTGTGGCTGGGGTATCGGCTGGTGAAGAAGACGCGCTTGATCGACTACGAGGATATGCCGTTTGAGTTGCCGAAGCCGGCGGCGGCCGCCGCCGACGCTAAGCAAGCGGCCTGAACACTGCCGGTTTGCTCCCCTCTCCTGCAAGCGGGAGAGGGAGAACACATTGGGTCGAGCTCAGACCTCCAGCCACTCCTTCCTCACCTGCGCATTCGCCTTCAGCTCCGTCGGCGTCCCCTCGAACACGATGTGCCCGTGCCCCATCACATACACCCGCTGCGAAATATCCAGCGCGATGGCGAGCTTCTGCTCGATCAGCAGCACGGAAATGCCACGTTCCTTCAGCGTCTTCAGGTAATCGCCGACCAGTGCCACGATCATCGGCGCGAGGCCTTCGGTCGGTTCGTCGATCAGCACCAGGTCCGGGTCGCCCATCAGCGTGCGGCACAGCGTGAGCATCTGCTGCTCGCCGCCTGACAGCACGCCCGCGGAGGTGTTTTCGCGTTCCTTCAGGCGCGGGAACATGTTGAACATGTCCTCGATGGTCCAGCGCGGCCTGGCCTGGCGCGGGTTGCGTTTCTCGCCCAGCAGCAGGTTCTGCCGTACGGTCAGGGTCGGGAAGATGTCGCGGTTTTCGGGCACGTAGCCGATACCGAGATGTGCGATCTCAAAGGTGCGCCGACCGAGGATTTCTTCGTCGCGGAAGCGCACCGATCCTTCCGCCTTGACCATGCCGAGGATGGCCTTGGCCATGGTCGAGCGCCCCACCCCGTTGCGGCCCAGCAGCGCGACGATCTCGCCCTCGTCGATATGCGCGTCCACGCCGTGGAGAATGTGGCTCTTGCCGTAGTAGGCGTGCAGGCCCGTGACGTCCAGCATGCGCTTGCCCATCAGTGCGCTCCTTCGATGGCTTCCTCGTCGAGGGTGGTGCCCAGGTAGGCTTCCTTGACCTTGCGGTTGTTGCGGATGGCTTGCGGGGTGTCCGTGGCGATCACTTCGCCGTAGACCAGCACGGAGATGCGGTCGGCCAGTCCGAACACCACACTCATGTCGTGCTCCACCATCACCAGCGTTTTGCCGACTGTGACCTTGCGGATCAGTTCCACCGCGTGATCGGACTCGGAACGGCTCATGCCGGCCGTGGGTTCGTCGAGCAGGATCACCTCGGCGCCGCCGGCGATGGTGATGCCGATCTCCAGCGCGCGTTGCTCGGCATAGGTCAGCAGGCCCGCCTGGCTATCGCGCCGATGGTGCATGCCGATCAGCTCAAGCACTTCGTCGGCACGCTCGCGCGCATCGCGCAGGGCCGAGAGGCGGTGCCAGAACGAGTATTTGTACCCAAGCGACCAGAGCACCGCGCAGCGCAGGTTCTCGAACACTGACAGCCGGTGGAAGATGTTGGTGATCTGGAAGCTGCGCGACAGCCCCATGCGGTTGATGGCGAACGGCTGCAGCCCGCCGATGTCTTCGCCGTTGAGCCGCACCGACCCGCTGGTGGGTGCAAACCGGCCCGAGATCAGGTTGAAGGTGGTCGACTTCCCCGCCCCGTTGGGCCCGATCAGCGCGTGGCGCTCGCCCTTTGGAATCGTCAGGTTCACGCCGCGGATGATCTCCGTCTGGCCGAACTTTTTGCGCACATCGGTCAGTTCCAGTGCCGCTGTCATGCCCTGCCTCCTGCGATTTCCATCTGTACCTTGTCCCATGCGCTGCGCACGCGCGCCGCAGCCAAGCGCCACGCGAACAGGCCGCCCGCCCACAACGCGGCCGCCACCAGCCAGGGAGCGATCGTGCCTGCGTCGAAGCCGATGCCGAACAGCGACATGGCCGTGCCGTTTGCACTGTCGACCTGGACCTTGTAGACCAGCTCCACCGTCAGGATCATGGCAACCAGCAGCACCACGCCGGCGCCTGCCGCGCGTGCGTAGGCCGGCAGCATCTGGCCCAGCTTGCGCTTCGCCAGCAGCGGCATCTGCATCATCAGCAGGCTGGCCAGGCCGCCCGGGACGAACATCACCATCAGCACGAAGAACAGGCCAAGGTACAGCAGCCACGCCTTGGTCAGGTCCGAGAGCGCCACCGCGAACAGCACGAACACCACGGCGCCCAGGATCGGCCCGAAGAACACGCCGGCGCCGCCAATGAAGGCCGCCAGCAGCACGCCGCCCGAGCGGACCGCGCTGACGTTCTCGGCGGAGACGATTTCGAAGTTGATGGCCGACAGCGCCCCGGCGATGCCTGCGAAGAATGCGGACAGGATCAGCACCAGGTAGCGCACGCGCTGCGTGTTGTAGCCGATGAACTCAACGCGCTCAGGGTTGTCGCGCACGGCGTTGGCGATCCGGCCCAGCGGCGTCTGCGTCCACGCGTACATCGCGATCATCGACAGCAGGCACCAGACCGCGATCAGGTAGTACACCTGACGGCCGGGCCCGAAGGTGATGCCAAGGAACGGGTCGCCGACCACGCGGTTGGTGGAGATACCGCCTTCGCCGCCGAAGAATTCGGGGAACATCAGCGAGCTGGCGAACACCATTTCGCCGATGCCCATGGTGATCATGGCGAAGGTCGTGCCCGACTTCTTGGTGGTGACGTAGCCGAACAGCACGCCGAAGAACGCGCCGGCCAGCCCGCCCACCACCGGCAGCATCGACACCGGCAGCCAGATCTTGCCGGCGCCCACCATATTGAGCACGTGCACGGCAATGAAGGCACCCAGGCCGGCATACACGGCGTGGCCGAAGGACAGCATGCCGGTCTGGCCGAGCAGCATGTTGTACGACAGCGCAAAGATGATCATGATGCCCATCTGCGACATCAGCGTGATGGCAAACCCACCGGTGAAGATCAGCGGCAGGACCAGCATCAGCAGGATCGTCAGGCTCCAGATCACCCAGCGCGCCAGGTTCATCGGGCGGTAGCGCATGGTGCGGCCGGTCACGACCGGCTCGCGGCTTTGTTGCATTGTCTGCTCCATGGTCTCAGCTCTCCCGGGTTCCCATCAGGCCGCGCGGGCGGAAGATCAGCATCACCACCAGCAACAGGTAGGGCAGCACCGGCGCCACCTGGGCCACCGTGAGCTTCCACAATGAATAGAACGGCGTGGCGTCGCTGACGGCCAGGCCGATGCTGTTGAACAGTCCGGCCAGCGACGAATCGATGGTCACCGCAAAGGTCTGCAGCACGCCGATCAGGATCGACGCGATGAACGCGCCCACCAGCGACCCCATGCCTCCCACCACCGCCACCACGAAGACGATCGATCCCACCGCCGCCGCCATCGATGGCTCGGTGACGAACGCATTGCCGCCGATCACCCCCGCCAGCCCGGCCAGCGCGGCGCCGCCGCCAAACACCATCATGAATACGCGCGGCACGTTGTGGCCGAGGGCCTCGACCATCTCGGGGTGTGTCAGCGCGGCCTGGATCACCAGGCCGATGCGCGTGCGGGTCAGCACCAGGTAGATCGCCACCAGCATGCCGAACGACACCAGCATCATGAAGGCGCGGTACTTGGGGAACGAGGACGTGAAGACCGTGAAGAGCGGCCCGTCCAGCTCGGCCGGGATCCGATACGGCACCGCGGCCAGGCCCCAGACCAGCTTGACGCCCTCCTCGATCAGGTAGGCCAGCCCGAAGGTGAACAGCAGCTCGGCAACATGCCCGAACTTGTGCACCGTGCGCAGGCCGAAGCGTTCGACCAGCGCTCCAGCGCCGGCGACCAGCAAGGGCGCGAAGATCAGCGCCGGCCAGAAGCCGACCTTGGAGGCGATGGTGTAAGCGAAATAGGCACCCAGCATGTAGAAGCTGGCGTGCGCGAAATTGAGCACGCCCATCATGCTGAAGATCAGGGTGAGGCCCGATGACAGCATGAACAGCAGCAGCCCGTAGCTGATGCCGTTCAGCAAGGAGATGACGAAGAATTCCACAGCTTATCCTTCATTCTGGCGCCGCCACGCGTGTTGCGAGCCGGCTTCCGTCCGGTTGGAAAAAGGGTGAACGCCACCCTGCCGGGGCAGACTGCGCCCGGATGCTCCCCGGTTTCGACCGAACGTATGCAGGATCGGGCGGCCACGACATACCCCCGGGCCGCCCGCCGACGACAGGATCAGCCCGGCCGCTTCATCTGGCAGGAAGTCGGCTGCGCCGCGACGTACTGGTCCATCAGCGCATTGGTCTTCCAGCCGTAGCCGGTGTTCTCCTGGTCGTACTTGATGTCCTTGCCGTCCACCTTGGTCCAGGTGGCCACCACCAGCGACTGCTGGGCCTGGTGGTCGGTGTTACGCATTTCCACCGTGCCGTTCATGCTTTCCACCTTGGCGCCCTCGAGCGCCTTGGCAACCTTGACCGGATCGGTGGAACCGCTGTCCTTGACGGCCTTGGCCAGCATCGCAATACCGGTGTAGGCAGCCATCACGTAGAAGTCGTCGTTGTACTTCTTCTTGAAGCCCTCGATCACGTCGGAGCCCTTGAAGCCCTTGTTGTTGGGGTTGTAGTAGCCGACGTACTTGACGTGCTCGGCACCGGCCGCGCCCATGGCGGTGGGTACGCCGGTGGTGGCGGCGTAGTAGGTGTAGTAGTTGGTGGTCAGGCCCGCGTCCTTGCCGGCCTTGATCAGCAGTGCGAGGTCGCTGCCCCAGTTGCCGGTGATCACGGTATCGGCGCCGGAGGCCTTGATCTTGGCGGCATACGGCGCAAAGTCCTTGACCTGCGCCAGCGGGTGCAGGTCTTCACCGACGATCTGGATGTCCGGACGCTTGCGCTTGAGATAGTCCTTGGCGGCCTTGGCAACCTGGTGGCCGAACGAATAGTTCTGGTTGATCAGGTAGACCTTCTTGACGTTCGGATCCTTGGCCAGGAAGGTGGTCAGCGCCTCCATCTTCATGTCGGAGTTGGCGTCGAGCCGGAAATGCCAGTAGTTGCACTTGCCGTTGGTCATGTCCGGGTCTACCGCCGCATAGTTCAGGTAGACGATTTCCTTGCCCGGATTGCGCTCATTGTGCTTGGCCACCGCATCCTCCAGCGCCAGCCCGACCGACGAGCCGTTGCCCTGCACGATGTAGCGGATGCCCTGGTCGACCGCCTGCTTGAGGATGGTCAGGCTCTCCTGCGGCGACAGCTTGTTGTCGAAACCGACCACCTCGAACTTGTGCGGACCGCCCCAGCCCTTCTGGTTCGCCACGTCGGCAACATACTGCCAGCTCTTGAGCTGGTTCTGGCCAACCGGCGCCATCAGCCCCGAAAGCGGATCGATGAAGGCAATCTTCACCGTATCGGCAGCTGCCGTGCCCGATACCAGCGCAGAACCCAGTGCCGCGAACATGGCAACACCGGCCACCAGCGGACGCATTTTGGTCATACCTGTCTCCTTCACTCTTGTCGTTGGCTTGTCGTCGATTGCGGCATGCCGGACGCGCCCTCCAGTCGCGCGCCAGCCCGCCACCGGTGCGCCGTGCTGCAAGCTGGCACGGCGCACCGGCTGCTACCCTGTATGCCTCAGGCAGTTGGCAGGCGATAGTCCTTGAACTGTTCGCGCAGCTTGAGCTTCTGCATCTTCCCGGTGGCGGTCAGCGGGATCTCGGTGACAAATGCCACGTCATCGGGAATCCACCACTTGGCGACCTTGCCTTCGAAGAACTGCAGCATCTCTTCGCGGGAGACTTCCGCGCCAGGCTTTTTGACCACCACCAGCAGCGGCCGCTCATCCCATTTGGGGTGATACGCCGAGATGCAGGCAGCCATGTGCACGGCCGGGTGCGCTGCGGCGACGTTCTCGATATCGATCGAGGAAATCCATTCGCCGCCGGACTTGATCACGTCCTTGCTGCGGTCGGTGATCTGCATATAGCCATCGGCGTCGATGGTGGCCACGTCGCCGGTCGGGAACCAGCCGTCGGTCAGGGGGCTGGTGCCGTTGCGGTAGTACTGCGCGATGATCCAGGGGCCGCGCACCATCAGGTCGCCGAAGGCCTTGCCGTCCCAAGGCAGTTCCTTGCCGTCGCCGTCGACGATCTTCATGTCGACGCCGAAGATCACGCGGCCCTGCTTTTCCTGGATCTTGTGGCGGTCGGCGTCCGACAACTCCTGGTGCTTGGCAAGCAGCTTGCAAGACGTGCCCAGCGGCGACATCTCGGTCATGCCCCAGGCATGGATCACCTCGACGTCCAGTGCTTCGAGCGCACGGATCATCGCGGGCGGCGCAGCGGAACCGCCGATCACGGTACGGCGGAACGTGGAGAACTTCAGCTTGTTCGACTGCACGTACTGCAGCAGGCCGAGCCACACCGTCGGCACGCCGGCGGAGAAGCTCACCTTTTCCTGCTCGAACAGTTCGTACAGCGAGGCGCCATCCAGCTTGGGCCCCGGGAACACCAGCTTGGCGCCCACCAGCGGCACCGAGTACGGCAGGCCCCAGGCATTGACATGGAACATCGGCACCACGGGCAGGATCACGTCCTGGGCCGAGCAGCCCAGCGCATCGGGCAACGCCGAGGCATAGGAATGCAGCACGGTGGAGCGATGCGAGTACAGCGCGCCCTTCGGATTGCCGGTCGTGCCCGAGGTGTAGCACAGGCTCGACGCCAGGTTCTCGTCGAACTGCGGCCACTCGTAGTTGCCGTCCTGCGCATCGATCAGGTCTTCATAGCAGAGCAGCGGCACCTTGGACTCGGCCGGAATATGGGCACGGTCGGACATCAGCACCCAGCCCTTCACATTGGGGCAATGCGGCGCCACGCCTTCCACCAGCGGCAGGAAGGTCAGGTCGAAGAACACATAGCCGTCTTCGGCGTGGTTGACGATGTAGGCGATCTGCTCCGGGAACAGACGCGGGTTGACGGTATGGCAGACGGCACCCATGCCCGACACGCCGTAATAGATTTCCAGGTGCCGGTAGCCATTCCAGGCCAGGGTGCCGACGCGGTCGCCCTGCTTCACGCCCAGCGCGCCCAGCGCCTGGGCCAGCTTGCGCGCGCGCAGTTCGCAGTCGCGGTAGGTATAGCGGTGGAGGTCGCCCTCGGTACGTCGCGAGACGATTTCGGTGCTGCCGTAATAGCGCGCAGCGTGCTTGATGATGGTGGAAATGAGCAGCGGCGCGCTCATCATTTGACCCATCAATGCCATGAAATAGTCTCCTGAATGTGGTGAGTTCCGTGTAAAAACGAACAATCGTTCTATTTTTTGGCGATTGTTCCCATGCATCGAATCAACGTCAACGTGAATCCGTTGTGCACTGCCATATTCGAGGCCGCAATTCTGCGGAGCGCCATGCATCGGATTCATGCGCGCAATTAGTGAGGAGAAACATTGCGCCGTGTGTGGCGGTCTGACTAGGGGAATCCGATGTGCAAGTACAATACTGCGTGCCATGTTGCACCTCAACATGTCGTTTTCCCTAGCCCGCAAGCGCACTTGCGGGCCGCGAGACGAACCGGCGCTGCACTGCCACCATCGCGGCTTTCGACTAGCCATGCACGTTCGCGATCAGCATTCACCAACGGCCTCAGATCACCGCGCCAGGAATCACGCTGCACCGCAGCCCGCCCCCAACTTCGATGCCCGATAACCAGACTGATACGCCCTCCCAGCCCTTCATCGTGCCGTTCGCCACGGAGCCAGGCTTTGCCGCGCTCGGCGCGCAGTTCTACACCCGCCTGCGCCCGACCCCGCTGCCGTCGCCCTACCTGGTCGACATTGCGCCGGCGGCGGCTGCACTGCTGGGTTGGGATACGGATGTGGCGACGCGACAAGAGTTCATCGAAACATTCGTCGGCAATGCCGTCCCCGACTGGGCAGATCCGCTGGCTTCGGTCTATTCCGGCCATCAGTTCGGCGTCTGGGCGGGCCAACTTGGGGACGGGCGCGCAATCCGGCTCGCGCAGGCAAGCACGCCCGCCGGCCCGTGGGAAATCCAGCTCAAGGGCGCCGGGCTGACACCCTATTCGCGCATGGCGGACGGACGGGCGGTGCTGCGTTCGTCGATCCGCGAGTACCTCTGCTCGGAGGCGATGGCGGCGCTGGGCGTGCCGACCACGCGCGCGCTCAGCATCGTCGGTTCCGATGCGCCGGTGCGGCGCGAAACCATCGAGACCTCGGCGGTGGTCACGCGGCTGTCGCCTACCTTTATCCGCTTCGGGCACTTCGAACACTTCGCCGCGCACGACGACGTGGCCTCGCTGCGGCAACTGGCCGACTTCGTCATCGACAACTTCATGCCGGCCTGCCGCGAGACGCCGCAGCCCTATCTCGCGCTGCTGCGCGAGGCCTCGCTGCGTACGGCCGACCTGGTCGCGCACTGGCAGGCCGTGGGCTTCTGCCATGGCGTCATGAACACCGACAATATGTCGATCCTCGGGCTGACCATCGACTACGGCCCCTTCGGATTCCTCGACGCCTTCGACGCCAACCACATCTGCAACCACTCCGACACCCAGGGCCGCTACGCCTACAGCCAGCAGCCGCAGGTTGCGTTCTGGAACCTGCATTGCCTGGCCCAGGCCCTGCTGCCGCTCTGGCTGGACCGGAATGCCACGGACAGCGAAGCGGCGCGTGAAGCGGCCGTGGCCTCCGCCCGCGAGGCGCTCGATCCGTTCCGCGACCGCTATGCGTCGGAGTTCTTCCGCCACTATCGCGGCAAGCTCGGGCTGCACGCGCCCGCGGGCGGCGACAAGGAAGACGAGCCCCTGCTGACCGGGCTGTTCCAGCTGCTGCACGAACAGCGCGTCGACTACACCTTGTTCTGGCGCAACCTCGCCCGCATCTCCTCGGCAGACGGTTCGCAGGACGCGCCGGTGCGAGACCTGTTCCTCGATCGCGCGGCCTGGGACGCCTGGGCGGCTGGCTATCGCACCCGCCTGCAGGCAGAACAATCGGACGATGCGAGCCGCCGGGCGGCAATGCTGGCGGTCAACCCGAAGTATGTGCTGCGCAACCACCTTGCCGAGACCGCCATCCGGGCCGCCCGCGAGAAGGATTTCAGCGAGGTGCAGCGCCTGCTCGCCGTGCTCTCCCGACCGTTCGACGAGCAGCCCGAGGCGGAAAGCTATGCGGCGCTGCCGCCCGACTGGGCGTCGGGGCTCGAGGTGAGCTGCTCGTCGTGATCCGGCCGACGGCGAGCGGGCGCCAGCTGGTGTAAGGTTCAAGCTGCCGCCACGACCAATACGAGCCCCCAACCCGACAGGACTGAGCATGACCACGAAGAAGACCGATGCCGAGTGGCGCGAACAACTCTCCGACATCGAATATCGCGTGACCCGTGAAGCCGCCACCGAGCGCCCGTTCACCGGCCGCTACTGGGATCACTGGGATAACGGCATCTACCACTGCGTCGGCTGCGGCACGCCGCTGTTCGAATCGGCCACCAAGTTCGATGCCGGCTGCGGCTGGCCGAGCTATTTCCGGCCGATCAACGGCGAGGTGATTGCCGAGCACACCGACCGCAGCCACGGCATGGTGCGGGTGGAAGTCCGCTGCAAGGAATGCGGCAGCCATCTGGGCCACGTCTTCGAGGACGGACCCGCGCCGACCGGGTTGCGCTATTGCATTAACTCGGCTGCGCTAAAATTCGATGATCGCGACCCGGCAGAGCGTGCGGCGGATGCGTCCCACGCGCCCCGCGATCCCGATCCGCAACGCTGAGCGCCCCCTGCGCCACAGTTGCCAACCAAGACAAGCCCGCATGAAATTCCTGTTCGACCTGTTCCCGGTCATCCTGTTCTTCGCCGCCTTCAAGGTGGCGGACATCTACACCGCCACCGCCGTGGCCATCGGCGCCACGGTGCTGCAGATCGGTTGGGTATGGCTGCGCCACCGCAAGGTGGAGCCGATGCAATGGGTCAGCCTGCTGATCATCGGGGTGTTCGGCGGCGCCACGCTGGTGTTGCACAACGAGACCTTCATCAAGTGGAAGCCGACCGTGCTGTACTGGCTCTTTGCCGCCGCGCTGATCGGCTCCGTGGTCGGATGGCGCAAGAACCTGATCCGGGCCATGATGGAAAAGCAGGTCACCCTGCCCGACCCGGTCTGGGGCCGGCTCAACGCGGCCTGGGCCGCGTTCTTCGGCGCCATGGGCGTGCTGAACCTGTACGTGGCGTTTCAGTTCTCCACCGACGCCTGGGTCAACTTCAAGCTGTTCGGCAGCATGGGGCTGATGCTGGTCTTCATCGTCGCCCAGAGCATCTGGCTGTCCCGCCACATGCAGGAAAATACGCAGGACTGAGCCTGCGCGCCCGCTCTGAACCGAACCACACTGAAGGAAAACGCAAATGGCAGCCGATCCCGCCACCATCGAGGCGATGCTGCGTGACGCGCTCGCCCCGACCCACCTGAGCGTGCGCGACGACAGCGCCCTGCACGCCGGACATGCCGGCGCGGCATCCGGCGGGGGACATTACGATGTCACGATTGTCAGCGAGCGATTCGCAGGTCACACCCGCGTTGCGCGACACCGCATGGTGTATGATGCGCTGCGCGGTCTGTTCCCCGCGCAGATCCACGCACTGGCCGTGACCGCGTTCACCGATCAAGAATATCAATCCCGCGAACTTTCACGCGATTCTTCCCGCAACTCTCAGACCTGACTCCATGAAGACCACCGTCCTCTCGTTCAGCCTGGCGGCTGTGCTTGCAGCCGGCAGCCTGCCGGCCGTCGCCCAGAATGCCGCCGTCGTGAATGGCAAGTCCATTCCCTCGGCAAAGCTGGACAAGTTGATCGCCGGCACCGGCCAGCCCGACAATCCCGAGCTGCGGGACCGGGCGCGCAATATGCTGATCGACCGCGAACTGCTGCTGCAGGAAGCCAACAAGCGCGGCCTGACCCAGCGCGACGACGTGCAGGAACAACTGGAGCAGGCCAAGCTGAACGTGCTGGCCGGCGCGGTGTTCGAAGACTACGTGAAGACGCACGGCGCCAGCGACGCAGAGCTGCGCAAGCAGTACGACAAGATCAAGTCGCAGTTCGGCAATGGCAAGGAATACCACGCCCGCCATATCCTGGTGGAGAAGGAAGCCGACGCCAAGGCCATCATCGCCAAGATCAAGGCCGGCGCCAAGTTCGAAGACATGGCCAAGGCCTCGTCCAAGGATCCGGGCTCGGCAGCCAACGGCGGCGACCTGGACTGGGCCAACAGCAGCAGCTACGTGCCTGAGTTCTCGGCAGCCATGACCGGCCTGAAGAAGGGCCAGATGACCGATACCCCGGTCAAGACGCAGTTTGGCTGGCACATCATTGAACTGGTCGATACGCGCGACGCCAAGATCCCGTCGTTCGAAGAGGTCAAGCCGCAGCTGATGCAGATGATGATGGGCGACCAGAACTGGCAGCGCGAACAGTTCCAGGCCATGATGAAGTCCCTCAAGGACAAGGCCAACATCAAGTAAGCAGCGACCGGTTGCCCCCGCCGGCCTGCAAATCGAGAAGGATGCGGCAGCGTGGAGCCCACCGAAGGTTACTGGCAACTCTGGTATCTCACTTCCCGCGGCATGTGCTACTGCGCGCTTGCCTCGGCCTCGCTTGACGGCGCCGCCCCCGGGTGGCGCCAGTTGCACCCCCACCTCCCCCTGCGTGACCGCTACGCTCCCGAGAAGATCCTGCGCGCCGTCGTGGCGTTCAAGGAGGCTCGCGGTGAGATCGTGCCGACACCCGGCTGCGACCCCAGGCGGCTGCTTCATTTCGCGTATGCGTCGTGGAGTTCGCGGATGATGGCTCCGATCTATTCCTGAGCACGCAGGCAGCACGCCGCGCCCAGAAGAAGGATTCTTCGCCGGATCGCGGGCTTTGGTTCTTGGGGGCGTGGCTGTTTCGCCGGCGTAGCCGGCGACCTCCTTTTTGGCGCCGTCAAAAAGGAAGTCGCCCGGCAGGGCGAAACGGGACCGTCGACCTTCGACAGCTCCCAACCGCAGCCACTAACCTCAGGCGCACCAGTAGCGCCCCCCAAGACCCCAGCCCCACAAATCGGCGAAGAACCAAAAGAAAAGGCAGCGCCCGCCGTCCGTTTCCCGGACCACGGAACACTGCCTTCCTGCTGCCTTCGCGACGAAGGCAGGCGGCGGCAAAGGCGCCGGCTGGCGCCCAGCCTCACAACATCCTCAACCCACCCACTTGCGCGCGTTGCGGAACATCCGCATCCACGGGCTGCCGCCATCGGCCACCTGCTTCCAGGCGTCGGGCGCCCAGCTCATGGTGGCCGTGCGGAACACGCGCTCCGGATGCGGCATCAGCACGGTGAAGCGGCCGTCGACCGTGGTCACCGAAGTGATGCCTTCCGGCGAGCCGTTCGGATTGAGCGGATAGGTCTGCGTCGGCGCGCCGTGGTTATCGACAAAGCGCAGCGCCACCCTGGCCTGGCCGATATCGCCTTGCTGCGAGAAGTCGGCAAAGCCTTCGCCGTGGGCCACGACGATGGGGATGCGGCTGCCTTCCATGCCGGCGAAGAAGATCGACGGCGACGACTGCACTTCCACCGTGACGTAGCGTGCCTCGTACTGCTCCGACTGGTTGCGGGTGAACTGCGGCCAGGCGCCGGCACCCGGGATGATCGGGGCGAGGTTGCTCATCATCTGGCAGCCGTTGCACACGCCCAGCGCAAAGGTGTCCTGGCGGTTGAAGAAGGCCGCGAACTGCTCGGCCATCTGCGCATTGAACAGGATGGTCTTGGCCCAGCCTTCGCCGGCACCCAGCACGTCGCCGTAGCTGAAGCCGCCGCACGCCACGAAGCCGGAGAAGTCCGCCAGGTTGGCGCGGCCGGCAATCAGGTCGCTCATGTGCACGTCGTGCGTATCGAAGCCGGCGCGGTCCATGCTGTACGCCATTTCGATCTGCGAGTTGACGCCCTGCTCGCGCAGGATCGCCACGCGCGGACGGGCACCGGTCGCGATGAACGGGGCGGCGATGTCCTCGGCCGGATCGAAGGTCAGGACCGGGCTGATGCCGGGGTCGGCGGCGTCGAGCAGGCGGTCGTATTCGCTGTCGGCGCAGGCGGGGTTGTCGCGCAGGCGGGCAATGCGCCAGCTGACTTCGCTCCAGTTGCGCTGCAGGTCGGCACGCGAGGCGCCGAACACCTTCTTCGCATCGCGGTAGATCTCGATCTCGTCGCTGGCGTTGGGCTTGCCGACCACATGGCTACAGGCCGACAGGCCGGCTTCGCGCAGCACGGCGAAAACCGCGTCGCGATCCTGCAGGCGGACCTGCACCACCGCGCCCAACTCTTCGGAGAACAGCGCGCGCAGGGTCTGGTCACTGCGCCGCTCGGCGATCTGCTGCGCCCAGTTCTTGGCATCGCCGTAGTCCTGCTCCTGCTGCGGATCGAGCGCGAGCATGTCGACGTTGAGCGAGATGCCGCAATGGCCGGCAAACGCCATTTCTGCCAGCGCGGCCATGAAGCCGCCGTCCGAGCGGTCGTGATAGGCCAGCAGCTTGCCCTCGCGATTCAGGCGCTGGATCACATTGAAGAAGTTCTTCAGGTCTTCGGCGCTGTCCACGTCGGGTGCGCTGTCGCCGACCTGCTGCGTCACCTGGGCCAGGATACTGCCGCCCAGGCGGTTCTTGCCGCGGCCAAGGTCGATGCCGATCAGGACCGTGTCGCCTGCGTCGGTGCGCAGTTGCGGGGTGAGCGTGCGCTTGACGTCGTCCACCGCGGCAAACGCCGAGATGATCAGCGACACCGGCGCCACCACTTCCTTGTTCGCCTCGCCGTCCTGCCACTTGGTGCGCATCGACAGCGAATCCTTGCCCACCGGGATGCTGATGCCCAGTGCCGGGCACAGCTCCATGCCGACGGCATGGACGGTGTCATACAACTTGGCGTCCTCGCCTTCCACGCCGCAGGCGGCCATCCAGTTGGCCGACAGCTTGACCTTGCCGAGATCCATCACCGGCGCGGCGGCCAGGTTGGTCAGCGCCTCGCCGATCGCCATGCGGCCGGATGCCGGCGCGTCGATCACGGCCAGCGGGGTGCGCTCGCCCATCGTCATGGCTTCGCCGGCGTTGCCCTTGTAGTCCAGCGTGGTCACGGCCACGTCGGCCACCGGCACCTGCCACGGGCCGACCATCTGGTCGCGCGCGTTCATGCCGCCCACGGTGCGGTCGCCGATGGTAATCAGGAACGACTTGCTGGCCACGGTCGGATGGCGCAGCACGTCGCGCACGGCCTGCTCCAGGTTGAGGCCGGTCACGTCCACGGCGGGCAGCGGCTGCTCCACGCGCTTCACGTCGCGGTGCATGCGCGGCGGCTTGCCGAGCAGCACGTCCATCGGCATGTTCACCGCATGGTGTTCCTTGAGCGATGCATCGACATGCGCATCGACCAGCTCCAGCTGCTTCTCTTCCGTTGCCACGCCCACCACGGCGAACGGTGCGCGCTCGCGCTGGCACATGGCCTGGAATTGCGGGAAGCTGTCCGGCGCAATGGCCAGCACATAGCGCTCCTGCGACTCGTTGCACCAGATCTCGGCCGGCGACAGGCCGGACTCTTCCAGGTGCACCTGCCGCAGGTCGAAGCGCGCGCCGCGGCCGGCGCCGTCCACCAGCTCGGGGAAGGCATTGGAGATACCGCCGGCGCCCACATCGTGGATCGACAGGATCGGGTTCTCGTCGCCGAGTTGCCAGCAGGCGTTGATCACTTCCTGCGCGCGGCGTTCCATCTCGGGGTTGCCGCGCTGGACCGAATCGAAGTCCAGGTCGGCGGTGTTGGTACCGGTCGCCATCGAGCTGGCGGCGCCGCCGCCCATGCCGATGCGCATGCCCGGGCCGCCCAGCTGGATCAGCAGCGTGCCGGCCGGCAGCGGGTCCTTGTGCGTGTGCGAGGCATCGATATTGCCGATGCCGCCCGCGATCATGATCGGCTTGTGGTAGCCGCGCACGGTGCCGCCGACGTTCTGTTCGTAGACGCGGAAGTAGCCGCCGAGGTTGGCACGGCCGAATTCGTTGTTGAAGGCGGCGCCACCGAGCGGGCCGTCGATCATGATCTGCAGCGGCGAGGCGATGCGGTCCGGCTTGCCGGTCACGCCGGGCTTGTCGGCCGGATTGCGATGCGCCAGCGGCTGGCCGGCGTCGCGGTCGTTTTCCCACGGCTCGACGGCCTCCGGCAGCATCAGGTTCGACACCGTGAAGCCGGTCAGGCCCGCCTTGGGCTTGGCGCCGCGGCCAGTGGCACCTTCGTCGCGGATTTCACCGCCGGCGCCCGTGGAGGCGCCCGGGAACGGCGAGATCGCGGTCGGGTGGTTGTGCGTCTCCACCTTCATCAGCGTGTGGGTCAGCGCCTCGTGACGGCCGTACTTGTGGGCATCGCCGCGCGGGAACCAGCGCTCTGCCATGCCGCCTTCCATCACCGCCGAGTTGTCCGAATACGCCACGATCGAACCCTGCGGGTTGAGCTGGTGCGTATTGCGGATCATGGCGAACAGGGACTTGTCCTGCTCGACGCCGTCGATGGTCCAGGTTGCGTTGAAGATCTTGTGGCGGCAGTGCTCGCTGTTGGCCTGCGCGAACATCATCAGCTCGACGTCGGTCGGATTGCGCTCCAGCTTCGCGTAGGCGTCGACCAGGTAGTCGATCTCATCTTCCGAGAGCGCCAGCCCCATCGCCACGTTGGCTTCGGCCAGCGCGCTGCGGCCGGCCGAGATGTCGATGAAGCGCAGCGGCTTGGCCGGCAGTTCCTGGAACAGGCCGGCGGCGTCTTCGCGCGTGGCGATCACGGTCTCGGTCATGCGGTCGAACAGCAACGCGGCGACGGCGGCGCGGGTGTCCGCATCCAGCGTCTTGCGCCCGCGCAACAGGCCCTTCTTGCAGACCACGGTGATTTCCATGCCGCGCTCGATGCGGTGGATATGGGTCAGGCCGCAGTTGTGGGCGATGTCGGTGGCCTTGCTTGCCCACGGCGAAATCGTGCCAAACCGCGGGATCACGACGAAGCGGTCGCCCTCGGGCTGGGCGGCAAACGGCGCGCCGTAGGTCAGCAGCGCGGCAATGCGCGCCTGCTCTTCGGACGACAGCGGCGTGTCGGAATCGACAAAATGCAGGAACTGGCCGTGCACCGATTCAATATCGGTGTCGATTTGCCTGAGAGCGGTGAGCAGGCGTTGCTGGCGGAAGGCGGAAAGCGCCAAAGCGCCGGGGAAGCACGAGAAATGCGCCATGATCGTTGCGGTCGGGAGGCGTAGGGAGGTAGGGGCTGCAGCTTGCCGGCACCGCTGCGTGGGGTGCCGGCCGGCGGGAAACCGCTATTGTACCTTGCCGGGCCCCGGATTTTGCACTGCGCCATCATGGCGATGCCGTGTGACGCGCCGCCGTGATAATGCTTATGCATCACATTCGATGAACTGCCGGCTATAGCGACGTGGCTGATCGCGCTGCCTGCTCGTACAGGCCTGTCAATACGCGCATCAGGCGCGCCAGTTCGCCAATCTCCTCATTCTCGCTGCTGCCTTCCGTGAAATTGCTGGTCAGGCACTTTTCGCGGATCTCGCGGTAGCGGGCGCAGGCCTCGGTGCCTTCCGGCGTGGTGGTGTAAGTCGCCTCCTTGCCCACCCGCTCTCCTACCACAAGCCCCAGGGCCTGCAGCTTCTTCAGTGCATAGGTCACCAGGTGGGTGTCTTCCACATTGAGCACGAAGCAGATGTCGGCCAGCCGCTTGGCGCGGCCACGGTGGTTCACGTGGTGAAGCACCAGGACATCGAGGAAGGTCAGGTCGCGCACGCCAGCCGCGCCCATGCAGCGGACCACCCATCGGCTGTAGGCGTTGTAGGCCGTGTTCAGGCCGAACTCAAACTCGGACAACTCGGGGCTGCGGACCGATACCAGATGGGACGATGACACGATATTGGTCCCTGCGGCCCGCGACAAACTCGTCGCCGTCGTCGCGGCCTGCGCGTCGGGGACATGGGCGGCCGCCTGGCCGGACGCGACTGGCTTGCGTGCCATGCGAAAAGCTCCTTGCTGGATGGATGCCGGCAACGCCCGGTGAAACCTCCGAGGCGTTGCAAGTCAGAATCTTGCCTGACCATCCCGGATTATGCCGTAGCGCGGCGCTCGCACGTGTCCCGAACCAGCTCGATTGCGCTCCCGTGGCCACCGGGACCGGGGACGCGCCAGGTGGCCACCGCCGCCGTGAGGATCAGCGATTCTCTGAAGCTGCCGGCCCGGAGCCAGGGTGGATATTCTGGTTCAGGCGAAAGAAGTTGGCCGGGTCGTACTTGTTCTTGATCTCGACAAGCCTTTGATAGTTCTCGCCATATGCGGCCCGCACCCTGTCGTCCCCCTCCTCGCCCAGGTTGTTCACATACACCCCGCCCGTCGAGAACGGCCGCATGGCGTTCCACGCATCACGCGCCCACCGTATATTCGCTTCATCGTCTGCCGGATCGTCCCAGATCGAGATGGGGAAGCAGTCGTAGCGCGCATCGCGGTTCACGTAGGGCGTTTCCGTCCTGGGAACCCGGGCAATCGCGCCGCCAACCTGTTGCAGAACCAGCAGCGGCATGGCGCCGGGCGCGTTCGCGTAGGCATCGAGCAGCGTATCGATGGCTGCATCGGTAAGCTCGCGCACGAACTGCGCCTTCCAGTAGTAGCGGCGCCCGCGCGGAAAGATCGCGTCGCCGGCGCGCTGGATCTGCAGGTAAGGGGTTTCCGCAAACCGGCACTCTGCCGGGGTTCCATAGTCGCGCAGCGGCGCGAGCGCCCGCTCGCCTTCCGCGACCGGCCCGGCATAGCATGCCGAGAGGCTCAGGAAACGCTCGCCGGACGGCGTGGTCACCAGGGCAGCGTCGACGCTGAGTTCGTCCGGCGCCCGGCTGGCAAATGCATGGTAGAAGCGCAAGGCGTCCCGCGCCTGCTCGTACCGATGCAGCGCGGATCCGGCCAGGAGCGTCGGCCCGACGGGATGAAGCCGGTACTCGAACGCCGTCACGATGCCGAAGTTCCCGCCGCCACCCCGAAGGCCCCATAACAGTTCCGCGTTCTCGGTGGCGCTGGCTCGCAGCATGCGACCGTCGGCCAGCACGATCTCGGCCGCGATGAGGTTATCGCATGCCAGGCCATGCTTGCGGCCCAGCCTGCCGAAGCCGCCGCCGAGCGTGAGCCCCGCGATGCCGGTATCGCTGTTGACCCCCATCGTCGTCGCCAGCCCGTGCGCCTGGGTCGCGCTGTCGAATTCGCCGAGGCTCAGGCCGGCATCCGCACGCGCAATGCGGCGCACCGGATCGACTTCGATCCGCTTCATGCGCGACAAATCGATCACGATGCCGTCGTCACAGACGGACAAGCCGGCGACATTGTGGCCGCCGCTGCGTACCGCCATCAGATAGCCGCCCGACCGCGCAAACGCCACGGCACGGCTGACATCGGCGGCATCGGCGCAATAGACGATCAATGCCGGTCGCTTGTCGACGGCGCCGTTCCAGACCTTGCGTGCCGTGTCATAGCCGTCTTCACCGCGCAGGATCGCTTCGCCGTTCAGGCTTTGGCGGAATCGGTCCACGCCAGGGCCGGCATGCTCCGGCCCGCTTCCGGCACTCCCCGAGATGAGATGCGTATCCATGCTGTCCCTTTCCATGTCCGGCCTGGCGCCCCCGTGCGCGCGGTCTCCGCTTACAAGCTTGACGCAAGCCGGAAACGAAGCAAGCTCGAAGAACTCAGCTGGCAGATGAGCTTTGCTCACCTACACTCGGAGCATGCGCAAACTGCCACCGCTACGCTCGCTGCGCGCTTTCGAGGCCGCGGCCCGGCACAGGAGCTTCAAGGCTGCTGCGGCGGAGCTCGGTGTGACGCCGACAGCCATCAGCCATCAGATCCGGCTGCTGGAGGAAACCTGCGGCCAGACGCTGTTCCAGCGGCGCCCCCGCCCGCTGGCCCTGACGAGCGCAGGCGCGCAGCTGTTTCCGGCACTGCGCAATGGCTTCGATGCACTGGCGAGCGCGGTGGCGTCGATTGCGGCGAGCGGCCATGAACTTCCGCTGCGCGTGTCGAGCCCGAACGCGTTTGCAAGCCGGTGGCTGGTCCCCCGGCTACCCGAGTGGCGTGCATTGCACCCTGGAATCCCGCTAGAGATCATTGGTACCGATGCGGTCCTGGACCTGCGCGCCGGCGACTCCGATATTGCAATCCGCTATGCGCGAACCTCGCCGGCCGACCTTGTCGTGCAGGAAATCTGCCGGGACGCCTTCTTCCCCGTTTGCCGGCCGGAACTGCTCGCCATGGATGGCCGGCCCGTCCAGCGCGCCGCGGATCTTCTGCGCTTTCCCCTGATCCATTTCGACTGGATGAACCGGGATCCGGACGCCCCCACATGGCGCAACTGGATGGCTACGGCGGGAATGATCGATCCCACCCTGATGGGCCTCTCCAACCCGTGCTGCCTGAGATTCCGCGAGGAACTGCATGCGATCGACGCCGTGGTTGCCGGACAGGGGATCGCGATATGCAGCGATGTCGTGGTCGGCAACGAACTGAGCGCGGGAACACTGATCAAGGCGCATCCGCTTTCGTTGCCGGGCTATGGCTTCTACCTGGTGGCAACCGCTGGTCATCCGAGGCAGGCGTCCATTGACGCCTTCGCGGGCTGGATCCGGTCGACGGCGTTGAAGACCGAGCTGAGATAGCGCCGATCCTGTGCATCATCCGGCACCAGGCTGCCCACGCACGTGCGGCGGCAGCCCGCCGGTCAAGCCACTGGCTTGCGGGTCAGCACCAGCGCAAGCTGCAGCGCGGTGCCGGAAACGGCGTCGATCGGGGGCGTATAGCCTTCGCGTATCCAGCGCAGCGCGACATGCATGATTCCGCCCGCGACGCCAGCCAGCAGCAACGGATCCGGTTCCTGCCCGGACGGCAGCAGCACCTTCGCCAGCAAGCCGCCCAGTGCGTGCAGCGAGGCATCCAGCGCCTCATCGACCAGCTTGCTGACGCCCTGGATCTCCACCAGGAAGACCCGGGCCGAGCGCGGCTCGCACTGGAGCGCGCCGAAATAGGCCTGCAACATGGCCAGCGCGCGCCGCCGACCGCCGCCGCCGGCATCCTCGGCCGCACGCGCGATGGTCTGCAACAGCGCGTCGGTGGCGGCCTCGAAGGAGGCCGCCAGCAAGGCTTCGCTGTTGGGGAAGGATTCGTAGAAGTAGCGCTCGGTCAGGCCGGCCGCCTCGCACACCGCCTTCACGGTGGAGTTCTGGTAGCCGCGCTCGCCGTAGACCTGGATGGCCGCGGTGACAAGCTGGCAACGGCGCTGGGTGCGCCGCTCGTCGGCTGCTGCGCCGCGATAGCGACGCGCGGGGGAAGGCTCGGTCGTCATGGCGCCATTATGACATTCCCTATTGTCAGATGGCATCTGACAACCTATGGTGTCAGAAGCGTATCTCATCCGGGTTGCCACCATGACTGCCACTCCCCCCGACGACGCACTGCTCGATGTCCTGATCGTAGGCGCCGGCCTGTCCGGGATCGGCGCCGCCCGGCAACTGCAGCAGCGCTGTCCCGGCAAACGGTACGCCATCCTTGAGGCCCGGGAGGCCATGGGCGGCACCTGGGACCTGTTTCGCTATCCAGGCATCCGCTCGGATTCGGACATGTACACGCTGGGCTACCGCTTCAAGCCATGGAAGGGCGCAAAGGCCATTGCCGACGGTCCGTCCATCCTGGCCTATATCCGCGAAACGGCCGAGGAAGCCGGCATCACCCCGCATATCCGCTTTGGCCACAAGGTCGTCAGCGCGGCGTGGGATAGCAGCGAGGCCTGCTGGACGGTCGAAGCCGAGCGGAGCGCGGACGGCTGCCGGTTGCGCCTGCGCGCACGCTTCCTCTACGTATGCGCCGGCTACTACAGCTATGCCGAGGGCCATCGCCCGGCCTTCGCCGGCGAGGAGGCCTTTCGCGGCCGCATCGTGCATCCGCAGTTCTGGGACGAATCGCTGGACTACGCCGGCAAGCGCGTAGTGGTGATCGGCAGCGGCGCCACCGCGGTCACGCTGGTGCCCGCCATGGCGCGCAGTGCCGCTCACGTGACCATGCTGCAGCGTTCGCCGACCTACATCGTCGCCCGCCCCGGCGAGGATGCCATCGCGCGCAAGCTGCGCCGCCTGCTGCCTGATGGCCTGGCCTATGGACTGACGCGCTGGAAAAATGTGCTGCTGGGCATGTTCTTCTACCAACTGGCGCGCCGCAAGCCCGAGCAGACCAGGCAACGCCTGGTCGCCATGGCGGCCGGCCAGCTCGGCCCCGGTTTCGACGTCGACACGCACTTTACGCCGCGCTACAAACCCTGGGACCAGCGCGTCTGCCTGGTGCCTGACGGTGACCTGTTCCGCGAGATTCGCGACGGCCGCGCCACGGTCGTCACCGATACGATCGAACGCTTCACCGAGGACGGTATCCTGCTGGCCTCCGGCAAGGCTCTGCCGGCCGACATCGTGGTGATGGCCACCGGGCTGAAGCTGAACATGCTTGGCGACATCGCCCTCACCGTGGACGGCCAGCGGCGCCTTCCGGCCGAATCGATGGCATACAAGGGCATGATGCTCAACGACGTGCCCAATATGGTGCTGGCCTTCGGCTACACCAATGCCTCGTGGACCCTGAAGGCGGACCTCACCGCCGAGTATGTGTGCCGGCTGTTGCGATACATGGATCGCCACCGGCACCGCATCGCGGTACCGCGGAGCGACCCGGCACTGCGGGCCGTGCCCTTCCTGAGCTTCACCTCGGGCTATGTGCAGCGCGCGGCCGGCGTGCTGCCCAGGCAGGGTGACCGCAGGCCGTGGCGCGTGTACCAGAACTACATCATGGATATGCTGACCATCCGCCATGGCCGCATCGCCGACGGCGTGCTGCAATTCGACGCGCCTCGCGCCGCACAGATGCGGCACGCGGGGCAACCAGACCTGGTCGGCGGCGAGGTGCGACCATGAACGTCCTGCTCGCACTGGTGCTTGCAATTGCAGCCCTGCTGCTCGCGCTCGCCGCCCTCCTCTTCCTCTTCACCCGGCGCACGGCACGGCGTGTCGAAGCCGCGTTGCCGCCCGCGGGCCGCTTCGTCGACGTGCCCGGCGCACGCCTGCACGTAGTCGAGCGCGGCCAGGGCCCGACGCTGCTGTTGCTGCATGGCCTGTCCGGGCAGCTCGGCAACTTCAGCTACGGCATGATCGAGCCGCTGGCGCGGGACTTCCATGTGGTGGCGGTGGACCGACCGGGCGCGGGCTATTCCACGCGCTCGCCCGGCGCCGGCGCGGACCTGCCGGCGCAAGCCGACGTTCTGGCGGCGCTGATCGACAAGCTCGGGCTGGACCGGCCGCTGGTGGTGGGCCACTCGCTGGGCGGCGCGATCGCGCTGGCGCTGGCGATCGGCCACCCCGGCCGCGTCGGCGGACTGGCGCTGGTGGCACCGCTGACGCATCCGCCCGGCGGAATTCCATCGGTGTTCAAGGCGCTGACCATCGCGCGCCCCTGGGTGCGCCGGCTGGTGGCCTGGACGCTGGCCGTGCCGATGTCGATCGCCCGTAGCGAACAGGTGATGGAGATCGTCTTCGGCCCCGATCCCGTGCCCGCCGATTTCGCCACCCGCGGCTACGGCCTGCTGGCGCTGCGTCCCGGCCATTTCATCGCCGCCTCGGAAGACCTGATTGCCGCGGGCCACAGCCTGCCGCCATTGCTGCCGCGCTATGACGCGCTGCGGCTGCCGGTCAGCATCCTTTTTGGCCGCGACGACCGCATCCTTGACCCGGCGCAGAACGGCGAGGCGCTGGCCGCCAGAGTGCCCGGCGCCACCCTGATCCTGGTGACGGGCGGGCATATGCTGCCGATCACCGCTGTCGACACGACTGTGGAATTCGTGCGCAAGTCAGCAGCACGCTTGCAGGAGGTCAGCCTCGTGCCTGCCTGAGCCCGGTCTGGGGCCGCGCCGCCGCGCATCGGCCTGCGCACCTCATGCGGGCCTTTGGTTGTTCGTCAGAGCATTTGGCAACATTCACACGTATGCAGACAGGAATTTCCGCACCCCGCGGCCCGGCCCCTGCAGGTCGAGGGGCGCCTCCACCCTTAGCGCGCCGTTCCCGGCTTGCAATCCTCCACCATGCCCGCTACGCGACCCGGGCTCATCAGCGGATGCCACTCCCCGGAACTGCGGATCTCGACATCCGTGCCGCGCGGGGCCTGGCGCAGGCTGATCAGGTGGAAATAGCGGGTGTCGGCGCTTTCGGCGCGGCCGACCCGCACGTCCACCTTGCCCGGTTCGGGATAGGCGACGATGCTGGCATCTTCCTTGAGCCTGCCCTTCAGGCAGAGCACCAGGTCACTGACGCTGGCGTCCGAATGGATGCGCCTGGGCTCCTGTGCCTGGATGTAGTCCGCGCTGGCGCCGCCGGCGCAGGCCGCGAGCAATGGCGCCGCCATGGCGGCGATCAGCAATATGCCTGTTCTGTGCATGCATTCTCCCGTTGTGGATGCGTCCACGCTTGCGATAAGCGAACGCGTTGTGAAAACCGTAATGCTCGCCATACCTCGACCCCCAGCAATCTGCCACAAGGAGCCAGCCAATGACCACCACAATTGCCCCCGATCCCTACAAGCGTGATTTTTCTACGGCATTTGGCGCCATCCGCAAGCTGCTGGCGAACGGGCATGACACGACGCAGGTGTTTCTCATCATGCGTGCGCTGAACGGCCCGTCCCTGCCGAAGAACTTCGCGCGCCTGCTGAGCACGCCCGAAGGCCGGCGGCTGGTCTATCTCCGCACCGAGCTGGCGGAGCGACTGTCCGACCCGGCCTGCATCGTAAGCTTTGCCCCGGGCACGGTGGGCGCGGTCTATCGCGCCTTCCTGGAGAAGACAGGCTACAGCGCGGCGGAGCTGGCCAGGATCTCCAACCTCGACGGCGAGCCACTGGTCGAGGACGCCTACGCATGGCTGCGCCGGCGCACGCGTGACATCCACGATATCTGGCATGTGCTGACCGGCTACCGCGCCGACGAGAGCCTGGGCGAGGCGGCGCTGGTGGCCTTCAGCTACGCCCAGACCGGCGGCCTGGGCTGGGCCTTCATCGCGGTGTCGGCGGCCCTGAAGAGCTTGCGCGTCAGCGGCAGCCTCGCTTTCGCGCGCGCCGTGCTGGAAGGCTATCGCCTTGGCCGCCGGGCGCGGTGGCTGCTGGCCGAGGACTATGAAACGCTGCTGCACGAACCGATTGACGCGGCGCGCGCACGGCTGGGCATCGCCGAGCCGACACGGTATCTCGCCTGTCATCCGGCCGAGGAATGGCACGCCTAGATTTCGTGATTTTTCAATGGGTTATCGCGTCACACGCAAGACAGAATCCGCAGTTCAGGTATGTGAGATGGCGGGTACTGAGATTTTGCCGTCAAATTCACCGCCACCGGAAGCTGGCCTCCGGCATCAGGACTCGATAATATCCGAGAGATATATTGACCCAGGTGCTGATTGATTGCCGTTTTACGAACGATGCCGATAGTTTCCGAGGGGCACCTTATTGGCAAATCATGAGCATGACCACGGCCTTCCCTTGCCCCGACGCCACAGATGCTCCCTGACCTGAACACCCTGCACACCCGTCTGCGCGAAGGCGCGACCAGCCGCGCCGACATCATCGATGCCGCGGCCTCGGCAGCCGCCGCGCCTGCCGCACAGGCAGTCTTCCTGCACACCACATTCGACGCGGCAGCGCAGGTCGCCCGTGCGGCCGATGCCGCAAGCCTTGCCGGAAAGACCCTGCATCCGCTGGCCGGCCTGCCGGTCTCCGTCAAGGACCTCTATGACGTAGCCGGCGAGGTCACCCGTGCCGCTTCCGCCGTCCGGCACGACGCAGCGCCAGCCGCTGCGGACGCCGCCGTGGTACGCCGCCTGCGCGATGCCGGTGCGGCCCTGGTCGGACGCACCAACATGACGGAGTTCGCGTTCTCGGGTGTTGGCATCAATCCCCATTTCGGTACGCCGGTGAACCCCGCTAGTACCGACGGCGTCGCCCGGATTCCCGGCGGCTCGTCGTCCGGCGCGGCGGTTTCGGTGGCGCTGGGCCTGGCCGTTGCCGCGCTCGGCAGCGACACCGGCGGCTCGATCCGCATCCCGGCAGCGCTGTGCGGCATCACCGGATTCAAGCCCACTGCCCGTCGCGTTCCGCTGACCGGTGCGTTTCCGCTGTCCTACACGCTTGACACCGCCTGCGCCATGGCGCGCACCGTCAGCGACTGCGTCGTGGTCGACAGCGTGATTGCCGATGACGCCGTGGTGCCGCGCGTCACCGCTGCGGCCGCGATCCGGCTGGCAATCCCCCGCCAGTATCTGCTGGACGACCTGGATCCCGTCGTTGCCCGCGCCTTCGACCGCGCCCTGGGCCGGCTCTCGGCCGCGGGCGTGCACGTGGAGCATATCGACCTGCCGGAACTGGCCGAACTGCCTGGCCTGAATGCCGGCGGCGGCTTTTCGGCCGCCGAGGCATTCTCCATCCATCGGCAGGTCATCGCCACCCGCCGAGAGCTGTATGACCCGCGTGTGGCCTCCCGCATCGACCGCGGCGCCGCCATGAGCGCAGCCGACTATGTCGACCTGGCCCGTGCGCGCATCGACTGGATCGCACGCGTCGAAGCTCGCCTGGCACGCTTTGACGCCGTGGTATGTCCCACGGTACCGATGGTGGCGCCCGCCATCGAGCCGCTGCGCACCGATGATGCGCAATTCTTCCGCACCAATGCGCTGCTGCTGCGCAATACGTCGGCCTTCAATTTCCTCGACGGCTGCTCGATTTCCCTGCCCTGCCATGCGCCCGACGAGCTGCCGGTCGGGCTGATGCTGTCGCACGGCCCGATGCGCGACGCCCAGCTGCTGGGCACGGCCCTTGCGTTGGAAAGCATCGTGCAACCCTCACAGCGCGACGACTGAGCCTGCCGCGCCAGTGATCTTGACCGGCGGCCTTGCTGCCGGCACCAGGTAGTACTCACGCAGTACAACAGCGCTTGCGCGCGCACACCAGGAGAGATCGAGATGCGAGTCAAGGCAATCGTTGCGGCCGGCCTGACGCTGGCCGCCATGGCGGCACAGGCGGACACCAAGTGGGACCTGCCCACCGGCTACCCGGCCGGCAACATGCACACGGAAAACCTGCAGCAGATGGCCAATGACGTGGAGAAGGCCACGGGCGGCAAGCTCAGGATCGTGCTGCATCCCAATGGCTCGCTGCTCAAGGCCAACGAGATCAAGCGCGGCGTGCAGACCGGGCAGGTGCAGATGGGCGAGATCCTGATGTCGACGCTCGCCAACGAGAACCCGCTGTTCGGCGTGGACGCGGTGCCCTTCCTGGCCACCAGCTACAGCGATGCCTACAAGCTGTGGCAGGCTTCGCGCCCCGTCACCGAAAAGGTGCTCGACAAGCAGGGCATGAAGCTGCTCTACGCCGTTGCGTGGCCGCCGCAAGGCATCTATGCGAACAAGCCGCTCGCATCGGCCGCCGACATGAAGGGCCTGAAGTGGCGCGCCTATAACCCGGCAACCTCGCGCATCGCCGAGCTGGTGAGCGCGCAGCCCGTCACCATCCAGGCAGCCGATCTGGCACAGGCCCTGGCCACCGGCACGGTCAACTCCTTCATGTCATCCGGCGCCACCGGCGTGGACACCAAGGTCTGGGAGAGCGTGAAGTACTTCTATACGGTGGACGCCTGGTTGCCCAAGAACATGCTGGTGGTGAGCAAGAAGGCGTTTGCCGCGCTCGACAAGCCTACCCAGGACGCACTGCTCAAGGCCATCGCCGATGCGGAGAAGCGCGGCTGGCAGGTTTCTGAGCAGAAGACGAAGGAATACCTGGCTACCCTGTCGCGCAACGGCATGACGGTGCAGCCGCCCGCGCCGCAGCTGAAGACCGACATGCAGAAGGTCGGGCAGACCATGGTGGAAGACTGGGCCCGTGGTGCGGGTGAAGACGGCAAGGCCATTCTCGACGCCTACCGCAAGTAAGCCAGCCGAAACGCAGCCTGCCCTCCCGGGCAGGCGCAGCACGCGGACCATGCCCGGCCTCTTGCGTGCGCCCTTTCATGCAGTCCTGACTACCGCCGCCCATCATGGATGCTCTCCCCTCCCGCAAGCGCTGGCTGGACCGGTTGCTTGACCTGTGCGCCGTGCTCGGCGCGCTCTGTATCCTTGGCGTCTGCATCATCATGATCCTGATGTCGCTCTCGCGCGAGACCGCCATCACCTTCAAGGGCGGCGACGACATCGTGGCCTGGCTGTGCGCGGCATCGGCCTTCCTGATCCTTGGCCAGACCTTCCAGCATGGCGGCATCGTGCGCGTGGAGATGCTGCTCGAAGCGGTGGGCCCGCGCCGCCGCCGGGCGCTGGAACTGCTGTCGCTGACCATCTGCCTGGTGTTCGCCGCCTATGCGGCCTGGGCGCTTGGCACCTTTGCCTGGCAGAGCTGGGACATCGGTGATGTCTCGCAAGGCCAGATCGTGATTCCGCTGTGGATGCCGCAAAGCTTTGCCGTGATCGGCTGCGTGGGCTTCCTGCTGGCGGTGGCTGACGAATGGCTGCGCGTGCTGCGCCGGCAGAAGCCGCGCTACCAGCTGGCGCAGGAAGCCAAGCTGGCCGCCGGCGACTTCGGGGAGACGGTCTGATGAGCACTGTCCTGGTCGCCCTGGTCCTGCTGCTGGTCATGATCGCCTTCCTGGCGATCGGCGCATGGATCCCCGTCGCCATTGCCGTGACCTCGTGGGTCGGGCTGGTGGTGTTTTCCGACCGCGAGGCGCTGGTCAACCTGGCCAATTCGTGGTGGTCGTCGAGCGCTTCGTACACGCTTGCGTCGCTCCCGCTGTTTGTGTGGATGGGGGAAATCCTCTTCCGCACGAAACTGTCCGAGCAGATGTTCAACGGCCTGTCGCCCTGGCTCAACTGGTTGCCAGGCCGGCTGATGCACGTGAACATCCTCGGCTGCGGCATCTTCGGCTCGGTGTCGGGATCATCCGCGGCAACGTGCGCCACCATCGCCAAATCGGCCCTGCCCGAACTGACGCGGCGCGGCTACGACGAGCGGGTCACGCTGGGCTCGCTGTCGACGGCCGGCACGCTCGGCATCCTGATACCGCCGTCGATCACAATGGTGGTCTATGCGGTCTCGGCCGATGTGTCGATCATCCGGGTGTTCCTGGCCGGCTTCCTGCCGGGCCTGCTGCTGATGCTGCTGTTCTCCGGCTATATCGTGGTCTGGGCGCTGCTGAACCCGGACAAGACCCCGGCGGCGGAACAGTTCGGCTGGAAGGCGCGGCTGGCATCGATCCGCCAGCTGATGCCCTGCATCATCCTGATCGCCTTCATCACCTGGATCATGATCGCCGGCTACTCGACCGCGACCGAGGCGGCAGCGTACGGCGTGGTGGCATCGCTGGCGCTGGCCTGGGCCGGCGGCTCGCTCACGCGGGCGGCATTCTGGGAAAGCCTGATGTCCGCCACGCGGCTGACGGCCATGATCATGTTCGTGCTTGGGGCCACCTCGTTCCTGTCGGTGACGATGAGCTTTACCGGCATTCCGCGTGCGCTGGCGGAATGGGTAGCGGCCCTGCAGCTCTCGCCATGGGCACTGATCGCGGTGCTGACGGTGATCTATATCCTGCTCGGCACGGCGCTCGACGGCATCTCGATGATCGCGCTGACCACCGCCACCGTATTGCCCATGGTGCAGGCTGCCGGCTTCGATCTGGTATGGTTCGGCATCTTCATCGTGCTGCTGGTGGAGATTGCCGAGGTGACGCCGCCGGTGGGCTTCAACCTGTTCGTGCTGCAAAGCATGACCGGCAAGGACAGCAACTACATCGCCCGGGTATCGCTGCCGTTCTTCATGATGATGGTGGTGGCGATCGGCCTGATCACCGTGTGGCCGGACCTGGTGACCTGGCTGCCCGATGTTGTCATGCAGAAGGAACTCAAGTAGCCGCCGCAGGGAAGTGCGCGCCGATCCCGGCATGGCGCCGCCTTCCGGGATCGTCGGCAAGGAGCAGTCAGACAGATGCATGTGATTGTCATCGGCGCCGGCGCAATCGGCGTCTGCTCCGCCTGGTACCTGCGGCAGGCCGGCTTCGAGGTGACGGTGCTGGAGCAGCGCGCCGCGCCCGCGCAGGAAGCCAGCTTCGGCAATGCCGGCGTCATCGCGCCGGGCTATGTCACGCCGTGGGCGGCGCCCGGCATGCCCGGCAAGGTGCTGCGCACCCTCTTCGCCCGCGAAGCGCCGGTCCTGTTCCGCCCCAGCCTCGACCCCGCCATGTGGCGCTGGATCTCGCGCTGGCTGCGCGAATGCAACCTGGAGCGCTATCGCACCAACAAGCTGCGCATGCAGCGGCTCGCGTTCTACAGCCGTGATTGCCTGCACCGGCTGCGCAGCGAGCTGGAGATCGACTATGAACAGTCGCAGGGCTACCTGCAGCTGTTCCGCACCGCCCGCGACCTCGACATGGCGGCGCCCGCCATTTCCCTGCTGCGCGAAAACAATGTCCCGCACCGGCTGCTGACCCCCGACGCGTGCCGGCGCGTGGAACCCGGCCTGGCCGCGGACACCGCACTGGCGGGCGGCCTGCACCTGCCCGAAGACGAGTCCGGCAACTGCCCCATGTTTATCCGCAGGCTGCACCAGCATGCCGAAGCCGCGGGCGTGCGCTTCCGCTTCGACACCACAGTGAGGCGGCTGCGTACGGGCAAGAACGGCGCGCTGACCATCGAGCTTGCGCCCGAGACGAAGGGAGGCACGTCCGAGACGCTGACGGCGCGGCAAGTGCTGCTGGCATCCGGCGCCAACAGTGCCACCCTGCTGCGGCCCCTGGGCCTGCGAGTGCCCTTGTACCCGGTCAAGGGCTATTCCGTTACGACGATGGTGCGCGACGAATTGCAGGCGCCGTTGGGTGCGCTGATGGATGAGTCGTACAAGGTCGCCATCACACGCATGGGCAATCGCGTGCGCATCGCCGGCACCGCGGAGCTGGGGTCGCGCAGGCTCACGCTGCGGCCGGCCGCGCTGCACACGCTGATCAAGGTCGCACGCGACTGGTTTCCGGTTGCGGGCAATTACCAGGAAGCGACGCTTTGGGCCGGAGCGCGACCGATGCTGCCGGATGGCCCGCCGCTGATTGGCGCCACCGCGGTCCCGGGCCTGTTCCTCAACCTTGGCCACGGCTCCACCGGCTGGGCGATGGCATGCGGTTCCGGCAAGATCGCTGCGGATACGATTGCCGCAAATGAGGGCGCGGGCTCCGGGCCCGGGATTGACATGGACGGGTTGACGCCCGCACGCTATGGCCTGGGCCCGGTCCGCCAGGACACAATGCAGCGATGAACACCCCTGATACCTCCCATTCATCAGCCAGTACAGTCCCCGTCGCCGGCTGGTTCGAACTGGATTCCGCTGCGCCACATGCCGTTCCGCTCTACGACGTGGCCACGATTCGCCGCATCGAGAACGCTGCGCTGGCGCAGCTTCCCGCCTTCGAGCTGATGTCACGGGCCGGCAGTGCCGCGGCCGGTTGGCTGGCGCAGCATGCGCCGCCGGGCGACCTGCTGTTCCTGGCCGGACCTGGCAACAACGGGGGCGACGCGCTGGTCGCGGCCACGCGCCTGCATCAGGCTGGGCGCAAGGTCGAGGTCTGGCTGGCTGCCGAACCGGACCGCCTGCCAGCCGATGCCGCGCGCGCGTGGCTCGAAGCCCGGACCGCGGCCGTCCCCCTGCGTTCGCTGCCTGGCGATACGGCCAACACCCTGCCGCCATGGCCCGCCGGCATTGCTGCGATCGTCGACGGATTGCTTGGCATCGGCCTGAACCGCCCGGCCGACGGCGCGATGGGATGGTGGATCGAACGGATCGCACAGGCGCCGGTGCCTGTCTTTGCACTCGACATTCCGAGCGGCCTTTTCGCCGACACAGGCGCCGGCGATCCCGCCGTGCGCGCGCGGCGCACGCTCACCTTCATCGGCGCCAAGCCCGGCCTGCTGACGCTGGATGGGCGCGACTGCGCCGGCATCATCGACATCGCGCCGATCGGGCTGGCCTATCCGCCGCCCGATGTGCCGCGCGCCCTGGTCAACGGGCCGGCCCTGTTCCGCCAGGCGCTGCCCGCGCGTCCACATGGGGCCAACAAGGGCAGCTTCGGCTCGCTGGCGGTGATCGGCGGGAGTATCGGCATGACGGGTGCGCCACTGCTGGGCGCGCGCGCGGCGCAGTTCCTCGGCGCCGGCAAGGTGCACATAGGCTTCCTGGCACAGCCCGCGCCGGTACTTGATCCGATCCATCCCGAACTGATGCTGCACCCGGTTGCCGAGATCGCACTGGCGGCGATGTCCGCGCTGGTGATCGGGCCGGGCATGGGAACCGGCGCAGCGGCACGAAAGCAGCTCGCACAACTGTTCCATACTGCCGCGACGGCCGATTCACCGCCCTCGCTGGTGCTGGATGCAGATGCGCTTAATCTGCTCGCCGCCGACACCACGCTTGCCGACGCTCTCGCGGCCACTGGCTTGCCGCGTGTGATGACGCCGCATCCACTGGAAGCGGCACGGCTGCTCGGCGGCACCGTCGCCGAAGTGCAGCGGGACCGGCTCCTTGCGGCAGCGGCGCTGGCGTCGCAATGGCAGGCTGTCGTGGTGCTGAAGGGATCGGGCAGCATAATCGCCTCGCCGGGACAGCCAGCGTGCGCCATCAACCCGACCGGAAACGCCGCCCTGGCCAGCGCCGGCACCGGCGACGTACTGGCCGGCATGACGGGCGCCCTGCTGGCGCAAGGCATGCCACCCCTGCAGGCCGCGCAGGCCGCCGTGTGGATCCACGGGCGCGCGGCCGACCGGCTGGTCAGCCAGGGCATCGGGCCGGCGGGGCTGACAGCCAGCGAGCTGTACGAACCGGCACGCGCGATCTTCAATGCCCTGCTGCGTGGCGAGGCAGCGGCGTGACGCAGACCGCGGATACGTGCGTCAGACAACGCCCGATGTGCCGGCCCGATTACCCCTGCTATCGTTGCATCTCGTAACGATATCCTGCCGCTTCGCAGCAAGACGGCCAGCCCGCACATATATACTTGCAACTGCGGGACGGAAACGGCCGCACTCGGAGCAACTAGAAAGATTTTGTCCTGCATGCCCACAGATCTTCACGCCTGGAATGCCCTGCTGCACCACCACGACGCCATCCGCGACACACAGATGCGAGAGTGGTTCGAAGGCGATGCGGCGCCTCGTGTTGCGCAGTTTTCGCTGGAAGCGGCCGGTCTTTACCTGGACTACTCGAAGAACCGGATCACGCCGGAAACGTTCGGGCTGCTGATGCAGCTTGCGGAAGAGGCAGGCGTGTCGCGCCGGCGCGATGCCATGTTTGCCGGCGAGCATATCAATGCGACCGAAGACCGCGCCGCATTGCACGTAGCCCTCCGCGCAGCCGCGAACGCCCCCTTCAAGGTAGACGGCAAGCCCGTCATGCCGGACATTCAGTCCGTGCTGGTCCGGATGCGCAGTTTCGCCGGGCGCGTGCGCAGCGGCGACTGGAAAGGTGCCAGCGGCAAGCCTATCACCGACATCGTCAACATAGGCATCGGTGGCTCCGACCTCGGCCCACGCATGGTGTGCCGTGCGCTCTCGCATCTGGCGGACGCGGACGGCAACGCGGCGCCGCGCATGCATTTTGTCTCCAATGTGGACGGCACCGAACTGGCCGAAACGCTGGTCCGCCTCGATCCGCACCAGACCCTGGTGATCGTCTGCTCCAAGACCTTCACCACGCTCGAGACGATGGCCAACGCCTGCAGCATGCGGGAATGGTTCCTCGCCAGTGGCGTGGCACAGAGCGGGCTGGCACGGCACTTTGTCGCGGTGTCGACCAATGTCGACGCCGTGCGCAAGTTCGGCATCGATCCCGCCAACATGTTCGAGTTCTGGGACTGGATCGGCGGACGGTTCTCGCTCTGGTCATCGGTCGGGCTTTCCATCGCACTGGCGGTCGGCTTCAACGCCTTCGCTGACCTGCTGGCCGGCGGCCGCGCCATGGACGAGCATTTCCGCACGGCTCCGATCGAGCGGAACATGCCGGTCATCATGGGCATGCTGGGCATCTGGTATCGCAACTTCTTCAGCTTGCCGACCACCTGCATGGCGCCCTACTCCACCTCGCTGGAGCTGTTCCCCGCGTTCCTGCAGCAACTGGAAATGGAGAGCAATGGCAAGTCGGTGCAGCTCGATGGCCGTCGCGTGCGGGCGCATACCTCGCCGGTGGTGTGGGGCACGGCCGGAACCAACGGGCAGCATGCCTACTTCCAGCAGATCCACCAGGGCTCGCAGATCGTTCCGGTCGATTTCGTCGCACCGCTGGTGCCACCGCGCAAGCTTTCCGGCCACCATGCCAAGCTGCTGGCCAACTGCTTTGCCCAGGCCGAGGCACTGATGCGTGGCCGCAGCGCGGACGAACTGCGTGCTGCCGGCATGACCGACGAGTTGCGCATCGCCCATATGGTGTTCGAGGGCAACCGCCCCAGCAATACGCTGCTGATGGAAGACCTCACGCCGCACGTGCTCGGCGCGCTGATTGCGCTCTATGAGCACCGTACCTTCGTGCAGGGCGTGGTGTGGAACATCAATTCGTTCGACCAGTGGGGCGTGGAACTCGGCAAGATCCTGGCACGCCCGATCGAAGCCGAACTGAGCGGCGGTGCCGTCGGCCAGCATGACGCCTCGACGGCGACGCTGATTGCCCGCGCACGCGCCGTGCTGGGTTCGGAGAACGAAGCCTAGATTTCTGTCGCCATCCACTCGTCGCTGGCCACGCGCCCCGCGTCGATGGTCAGGATGCGCGCGCAGCGCGCCGCGACTGAGCGGTCATGCGTGACCAGCACCAGGGTCGAACCGGCGTCGCGGTTCAGTTCGAACATCAGCGCAATCACCGCCTCGCCGGTCGCTGTGTCGAGGCTGCCGGTCGGCTCGTCGGCAAACAGGATATCCGGCCGCGCCACAAAGGCACGGGCGAGTGCCACACGTTGCTGCTCGCCACCCGACAGGGTTCGCGGATAGTGGTCAAGACGAGCGCCCAGGCCCACGCGTTCCAGCATGTTCACCGCGCGTTCGCGCACACTGTCCGTCTCGCCGCGCAGTTCCAGCGGCAGCATCACGTTCTCGAGCGCAGTCAGGTGGCCAACCAGCTGGAACGACTGGAAGACGAATCCGACATGCCGGCCGCGCAAGGCGGCGCGCTGGTCCTCGCCCAGGACGAACAGGTCCTGGCCGTGCAGCCGCACCGAGCCTGTCGTGGGCAAGTCCAGCCCGGCCAGCAGGCCGAGCAGCGTAGACTTGCCCGACCCGGATGCGCCGACGATGGCCAGCGTCTCGCCCGGCGTGACGGAAAAGGTCACGTCGTGCAAAATCGTCAGCGAACCGGTCGTGTCGGCTACGGTCTTTCCTAGTGACTCGACAGCGAGAATGGAAGAGGACATGAACAAAGTGATCCGAATCGGTTGGCGCAAGATGGCGCTGGCGGCCTGCACGACCCTGATGCTGAGCGCCGCGCATGCAGCCCAGGCAGCCCCGGCCGTGCTGGTACTAGGCGACAGCCTGTCCGCGGAATACGGCATCGCGCGCGGCGCTGGCTGGGTCAGGCTGCTGCAGGACAGGTTGCAGCAAGAGCGCTTCGATTATAGCGTCGTCAATGCGAGCATCAGCGGCGAGACCACCGTCGGCGGCAAGACGCGGCTGCCGGACCTGCTCGCGCGCCACCGCCCGGCGATAGTGGTGGTCGAACTCGGCGCCAACGATGCCCTGCGCGGCCTGTCGCTGCAAGTCACCGAATCCAATCTGCGCAATATCGTCAGCGGGGCGCAGAAGGCGGGGGCCAGCGTGCTGCTGATCGGCATGCGCATCCCCCCCAACTACGGCCAGGACTACACGGAGAAATTCTTCGCACTCTATCCCCGGCTGGCCGGCGAGTACAAAGTCCGGCTGGTGCCGTTCTTCCTGGACAAGGTGATTGCACGCCAGGACTGGTTCCAGGCAGATCACATCCATCCGACTGCCGAGGCGCAACCGGCGCTGCTCGATACCGTGTGGCCGCAACTCAAGCCATTGCTGAAAGCCGGCAAGACTCGATAGCAAACCCCTGCCCGCGCATAAAGCAAAAGCCCCTGCAGCGATGAACTGCAGGGGCTTTTTTGTCGGGCGGTGGCGATTATTGCGCGGCCGGCGCGCTGCCATCCTGGGCTTCGGTTGCAACGACCGGCTTGAGTACCTTCACCTTCGAGCGTGCCTTCAGGCTGTCGTAGTAAGCCTCCAGCTCGGTCTGGCCTGACAGCTGGCTCAGTTGCTGCGCGTCGGCCTGCCGTTGCGCGGCGTTCGCCTGCGCTGGCTGGCTGAGCTTGGTGATGCGATAGATGGCATAACCACCGGCACCAAGATCCACGCCAACCACGGCGGGCAGCTTCGATGCGTCGGCGCGCATGATAGCTTCCACTGCCTTGGGCTCCAGGCCTTCCACCTTGGTGCGCGAGACCGTGGCCGCGGCGCCAAAGCCTTCAGCGCTGTCGCTTTTCTTCAGGGCTTCGAGTCGCGCCTCGCCATCCTTGCGTGCCAGTTCGGCGGCTTGCTGGGCGATATAGCCCTCGCGCACCTGTGCCTGGACTTCCTCGAACTTGCGCACCGAGGACGGGCGATAGTCGACGATGCGCGCGGCCACCAGCGTGTTCGGACCAACCTGGACGGCCTCGGTATTGCGCTTGTTCTTGATGGCGTCATCGCTGAACAGCGCCTTGAGCACCTTTTCGTTGTTCAGCGGACTCTGCGCGCCCAGCGCCGGGTTCGGCTGGCGAGTCAGGTTGTCGGCGGTCTGGATCGTGAGCTTGAACTTGTCGGCAGCCGGCTTCAGGCTGTCAGCCTGCTCATAGACCATGTTGCCGAAGGCATCGGCCTGCTCGGCGTACTTCTTGGCTGCAAACTGCTTGCGCAATTCGGCCTCGAGCTCAGGACGAACTGCGTCGAGCGGCTTCGTCTCCGCGGGCTTGATGCCGGTCAGCTTGATGATGTGATAGCCGTAGTCGGTTTCCACCACGTCGCTGATCTGGCCGTCCTTGAGCGCATACATGGCATCCTCAAACGGCTTCACCAGCGCGCCATGGCCCATGAAGCCAAGGTCGCCGCCCTTCTCGGCCGAGCCCGGGTCCTGCGATTGCTTGCGGGCCACGTCGGCAAACGTATCGGGATGCTTGCGCAGGTCCTCCAGCAGCTTGGTCGCCTTGTCCTTGGCGGCCTGGCGCTCGGCGGCAGGCGCATCCTTGGGCGAGGCAATCAGGATGTGGCTGGCGCGGCGCTGCTCATCGGTACGGAAGCGCGCGATATTGCTCTCGTAGTACGACTTTAGCTCTTCCGGCGTGACCGACTGCGATGCGGCCAGCGCCTCGCCGGACAGCACCAGGTATTCAACCTTGGCCTGCTCCGGCACCGAGTAGGCCGACTGGTGGCTGTCGTAATAGGCCTTCAGGGCAGCTGCGTCCGGCTGCACCTTGGCCGCATAGCTGGCGGGCTTGAAGATCAGCGCCTGCACATCGCGCTGCTGGTCGCGTACGGCGATCAGGCGATCGAGCAGCGACTTCGGCACGAAGGCCGTTGCTGCAATCGAGGTGCCGAGCTGCTGCGTAGCCAGGTCGAAGCGCATGCGGGCATCGAACTGCTCGGGCGTCATGCCTTGCGAGGCCAGCAGTTGCAGATAAGCCTTGTCATCGATGGTGCCGTCCTGCTTGCGCGGCAACTGGGCAATGGCGGGAATGCTGTTGATCGCCTCGAACAGGCGCGCATTCGAAACCGTCAGGTGCTCGCGCGCCACTTCGTTCGCCACCACGCGCTGCAGGATCAGCTGGTCCAGCACCGTCTGGCGTGCCGCGGCGCCTTCGAACTGGCGCGGATCATAGTTGGTGCCCAGCATCTGGCGCATGCGCTCGCTCTGGTCGCGCACCACGTTGTCGACTTCCTGAACGGTGATGGCGCGGCCATCGACCTTGGCGGCATCGTGCGAGCTGTCCATGAAGCGCGAATAGCTCTCTACGCCGAAGAATACAAACGACGGGAAGACGAGCACCAGCAGAAGCAAGAGCATCAGGCGCCGGTTGTTGCGTACGAAATCAAGCATGCGGACTCAGGTAATGGGTTGGCACGAAAGACAAACTCCGCGATTCTATCAGGAGCCGCGCGGGCCGCAGCGTTTGTGAGGCCCGCGGAACATCGGAGCCACCGCGCAAATCCCGCCGGCGCGCCGGCGGGACAAAAAAAAATGGCCACCCGAAGGTGGCCATTCTTGCCCGGACCGCCGCGACGCGGCTTGCCTCGGGTGACTACTGGCGGAGTGGACGGGACTCGAACCCGCGACCCCCGGCGTGACAGGCCGGTATTCTAACCGACTGAACTACCACTCCTGTGTCGGTGCATCCTGCCGACACTAACGTCAGCCTTGCAATGATGGAGCTGGTGGGTGCTGAGGGGCTCGAACCCCCGACCTACGCCTTGTAAGGGCGCCGCTCTACCAACTGAGCTAAGCACCCGCTCGACCATCGCAGGCAGACTGCCTGCAGGTTGCTACGCTTCGCGCTTCACGGCGTTTGCCGCTGTTCGCGTTGCGAGGGCGCAAGTGTAATACATGTTTTTCCGGTTTGCCAAGCACTCTTCGCAACAATGTCGGGTGATCCGGAAGGCGCCGAAAAAAGAAAAACGCCGCGGAAACCTCCCGCGGCGTTCTTGCCTCTGCAACGGCTACCTCGCCGCCATCAGTGGTGGATCATCTCGACCTTGGCCGCCGCCTTGTCCGCCACTTCGGCGGGCTTGGCTTCTTCCTCGGCAAGCGGCTCGGGCTTGCGCTCGAGTGCCAGCTCCAGCACCTTGTCGATCCAGCGCACCGGAACGATTTCGATGGCGTTCTTGACGTTGTCGGGGATCTCCGCCAGGTCCTTGACGTTCTCCTCGGGGATCAGCACCAGCTTGATGCCGCCACGGTGGGCCGCCAGCAGCTTCTCCTTGAGACCGCCGATCGGCAGCACTTCGCCGCGCAGCGTGATCTCGCCGGTCATCGCCACATCGGCACGCACCGGAATACCGGTCAGCACCGACACGAGTGCCGTCGTCATCGCACCGCCGGCCGACGGGCCGTCCTTGGGCGTGGCGCCTTCGGGCACGTGGATGTGGATGTCGCGCTTCTCGAACATCTCATCCGCGATACCCAGGCGACGCGCCCGCGAGCGCACCACCGAGCGGGCCGCCTCGACCGACTCCTTCATCACGTCGCCCAGCGAACCGGTGCGGGTGATGTTGCCCTTGCCCGGCATGATCGCGGCTTCGATGGTCAGCAGGTCGCCGCCCACTTCCGTCCACGCCAGACCGGTCACCTGGCCAACCTGGTTTTCCTTGCCGGCAAGGCCGAAGTCGTACTTGCGCACGCCGAGGAATTTGTCCAGGTTTTCCGAGTCGACCTTGACCGTGCCGGCCTCCTTCTTCAGGAGCAGCAGCTTGACCACCTTGCGGGCGATCTTGGACACCTCGCGTTCCAGCGAACGCACACCCGCCTCACGCGTGTAATAGCGGATGATGTCGCGGATCGCGCCTTCGCTGACCTCGATCTCGCCGACCTTCAGACCATTGTTCTTGATCTGCTTGGGCAGCAGGTAACGCTGGGCGATGTTGACCTTCTCGTCCTCGGTGTAACCCGACAGGCGGATCACTTCCATACGGTCGAGCAGCGGCGGCGGGATGTTGAGCGAGTTCGACGTCGCCACGAACATCACGTCAGACAGGTCGAAGTCCACTTCGATGTAGTGGTCCTGGAACGTGTGGTTCTGTTCCGGGTCCAGCACCTCGAGCAGCGCCGACGACGGATCGCCGCGGAAATCCATGCCCATCTTGTCGATCTCGTCGAGCAGGAAGAGCGGATTGCGCACGCCGACCTTCGACAGGCTTTGCAGGATCTTGCCCGGCATCGAGCCGATGTAGGTCCGGCGGTGGCCGCGGATCTCGGCCTCGTCACGCACGCCACCCAGTGCCATGCGCACGAACTTGCGGTTCGTGGCGCGCGCCACCGACTGGCCGAGCGAGGTCTTGCCCACGCCGGGAGGCCCGACCAGGCACAGGATCGGCGCCTTCAGCTTGTCCACGCGCTGTTGCACCGCGAGGTACTCGAGAATGCGTTCCTTGACCTTCTCCAGGCCATAGTGGTCTTCGTCGAGCACGCGCTCGGCGTTGGCGAGGTCGTTGTTGACCTTGCTCTTCTTGCGCCACGGCAGGTTCACCAGCGTGTCGATGTAGTTGCGCACGACCGTGGCTTCCGCCGACATCGGCGACATCAGCTTGAGCTTCTTGAATTCGGCGTCGGCCTTCTTCTTGGCTTCCTTCGGCATGCGCGCAGCCTTGATGCGCTTGTCGAGTTCTTCCAGGTCGGCGCCCTCTTCGCCCTCGCCCAGTTCCTTCTGGATGGCCTTGACCTGCTCGTTCAGATAGTACTCGCGCTGGCTCTTCTCCATCTGGCGCTTGACGCGGCCACGGATGCGCTTTTCCACCTGCAGGATGTCGATCTCGCCCTCGAGTTGCGACAGCAGGCTTTCCAGGCGTTCGGTCACATTGACCATCTCCAGGATCTTCTGCTTCTGCTCGAGCTTGATCGGCAGGTGCGCGGCGATGGTGTCCGCCAGGCGGCCTGCCTCGTCGATACCCGACAGCGAGGTCAGGATCTCGGGCGGGATCTTCTTGTTGAGCTTCACGTACTGGTCGAACTGCGACACGATCGCGCGGCGCAGGGCCTCGGTCTCCGCGCTTTCGGCCGGTGCGGGCGGCACGGGCACGGCTTCGCACATGAAGTGCGACTCGTCCTCGCTCACCTCGCGGATGTTTGCGCGTTGCGTACCTTCGACCAGCACCTTCACGGTACCGTCGGGCAGCTTCAGCATTTGCAGGATATTGGCGATGCAGCCGACCTCATACAGGTCGCCCGCCGTCGGCTCGTCCTTGGCCGCCGTCTTCTGGGCCACGAGCATGATGCTCTTGCCCGACTCCATCGCAGTCTCAAGCGCCTTGATGGACTTCGGGCGACCCACGAACAGCGGGATCACCATGTGCGGAAACACCACCACGTCGCGCAGGGGCAACAGTGGGAGGCGAATCGGCTCGGCCGGGAGGAGTTGTGTTCCGGACATCATTTTCCCCAAGTCAGTCATTTAAGGCGTAAATTGGGCCGCCCGAATCGATTACAAGACACCGGCAAATCGATTCGATATTGCAAGGCATATGACGCTCCCTGCACCTGCAGGCCCCTCTGAAACAGCATACCCGCGTTTCCTCCCCTTCGTCGGTGGAATTGAAGAAAAAAAGCCGTTCGCTTTTACGCGAACGGCCTTTCGGACTCGCTGCCGGTGTAGTCCTGACCACTTGACCACAGGCGCGCCCTCGCGTCAGTTGGAGCCAGCTACCTTTGGCTGCTGCTCCTCGTACATCAGGAGTGGCGGCGCATCCCCGGTGATGGTGTTTTCATCGATCACGACCTTCTGTACGCCCTTGTAGTTCGGCAGGTCGTACATGACGTCCATCAGCGATTGTTCGAGTATCGAACGCAAGCCGCGGGCGCCCGTCTTGCGGCGAATCGCCTTGCGGGCAATAGCAGAGAGCGCTGCGGGCCGGATCTCCAGCTCGACGCCTTCCATCGCCAGCAGTTTCTGGTATTGCTTGACCAGCGCATTCTTCGGCTCGACCAGGATCTGCATCAGCGCGGCCTCGTCCAGCTTGGCCAGCGTTGCCACCACCGGCAGGCGGCCGATCAGTTCGGGAATTAGGCCGAACTTGATCAGATCTTCCGGCTCGGTCTGGGGCAGGACTTCGCTGACATCGCGCTCTTCCTTGCTCTGGACCTGCGCGGCGAAGCCAATGCCGGTCTTGTCCGAGCGCTGCATGATCACCTTTTCCAGGCCATCGAATGCACCGCCGCAGATAAACAGGATGTTGGTGGTATCCACCTGCAGGAAATCCTGGTTGGGATGCTTGCGGCCACCCTGCGGCGGCACCGAGGCCATGGTGCCCTCGATCAGCTTCAGCAGGGCCTGCTGCACGCCCTCGCCCGAGACGTCGCGCGTGATGGACGGGTTGTCCGACTTGCGCGAGATCTTGTCGATTTCGTCGATGTAGACAATGCCGCGCTGCGCCTTCTCAACTTCGTAGTTGCAGTTCTGCAGCAGCTTCTGGATGATGTTTTCGACGTCCTCGCCCACGTAGCCGGCTTCGGTCAGTGTGGTGGCGTCGGCGATCACGAACGGCACGTTGAGCAGGCGCGCGAGCGTCTGGGCGAGCAGCGTCTTGCCTGAGCCGGTCGGCCCGATCAGCAGGATGTTGCTCTTGGACAGCTCGACGTCATCCTTCTTGCCAAGGTGCTTCAGGCGCTTGTAGTGGTTGTAGACAGCCACCGCCAGAATCTTCTTGGCCTGTTCCTGCCCGATCACGTACTGATCCAGGCTCTCACGGATTTCGTGGGGCGTGGGCAGGTCGGACCTGGCGGCCGCGGTCGCGTCCTTCTCAGACGCCGTGGCCTCGTCGCGGATGATCTCGTTGCAGAGGTCGATGCATTCGTCGCAAATGAACACCGACGGGCCTGCGATGAGCTTCTTGACCTCGTGCTGGCTCTTGCCGCAAAACGAGCAATACAGAAGCTTCTCGCTGGATGAACCTTTTTTTTCCGCCATAGGAATCAGTCACTTAGCAGTGTGCGCAGCACAGGGCAGAAGGCCCCGAGGCAATACGCTTCAAACGGATCATACGCCAAAACAATTGGCACAGCCGGCAACGCCCCCCACGCTGTGGGGCAAACGCAAAAAACGAGGCACAAGGCCTCGTTCCGGTGTAGCCTTCGCCATTTGAGCAGCCGCTTGCGCCACGCGCTTCACGCGCCGCAAGCATGGCCGGCCGCCGGTTCGCCTTGCGCCTCGGCGGCCTTGCTGCATCAGCCGCGGCGGGTAATGACCTTGTCGATCAGGCCGTAATCGACGGCCTGGTCACCGCTCATGAAGTTGTCGCGATCGGTGTCGCGGGCAATCTTCTCGACCGGCTGTCCAGTCACTTCCGACAGAATGCTGTTGAGCCGCTCGCGCAGGTACAGGATCTCGCGGGCCTGGATTTCGATATCCGAAGCCTGGCCGCGCGCGCCGCCCAGCGGCTGGTGGATCATGATGCGCGAGTTGGGCAGCGCCGAACGCTTGCCCTTCGCACCAGCCGCCAGCAGGAATGCACCCATGCTTGCCGCCATGCCCATGCAGAGCGTGGACACGTCCGGCTTGATGAACTGCATCGTGTCGTAAATGGCCAGGCCAGCCGACACCGAGCCGCCCGGCGAATTGATGTAGAGCGACACGTCCTTGTCCGGATTCTCACTCTCCAGGAACAGCAGCTGCGCCACCACCAGGTTGGCGGTCTGGTCGTTGACTTCACCGACCATGAACACCACCCGCTCCTTCAGCAGACGCGAGTAGATGTCGTAGGCGCGCTCGCCCCGGCCGGACTGCTCGACCACCATCGGCACCAGCCCCAGACCCTGGGTTTCCAGCGCCGAAGCCTGCGTGGTGGCGAGACGGTCAAGCAAATCATTGCGGGTCATGCAAGTTCTCCAGGGTATCGATGGATGGCAAGGAACTGTCGGGAACGCTCGGAACCGCGACCGGCCCCACGCCTTGGCGCGGGACAAACGGTCAGGCCCGGCCTCAGGCTTGTTGCTGGTTGCCTTCGGCGGTGAGTTCCTCGAAGGACACCGACTTGTCGGTGACCTTGGCCTTGCCGCACACGAAATTTACCACGTTGTTTTCGAGCACGTAGGCTTCCATCTCGGCCAGGCGCTGCTGGTCGCCGTAGTACCAGCGCATGACTTCCTTCGGGTCTTCGTAGCTCTTGGCGAAGTCCTCGATCTCGGCCTTGATCTGGTCAGCCTTGGCTTCCAGGCCGTGGGCCTTGACGATCTCGGCCAGGATCAGGCCCAGCTTGACGCGGCGCTCAGCTTGCTGCGTGAACATCTCGGCCGGAATCGGCATGTCCTTGGCGTTCGGCATGCCGCGTTGCTCCAGGTCACGGCGAGCCATCTGCACCAGGCGCTCCTGGTCCTGCTCGATCAGGGCCTTGGGCACGTCCAGCTCGCTCACCTTCAGCAGCGCGTCCATGACCTGGTCCTTCAGCATGGCGTGCGTGCGGCGCTTGACTTCGCGCTCCAGGTTTTCGCGGATGTCGGCGCGCATCTTCTCGACGCTGCCGTCGGCGATGCCGAGCGACTTGGCGAACGCATCGTTCACTTCCGGCAGGTGGGCCCACTCGACCTTCTTCAGGGTCACGGTGAACTCGGCGGTCTTGCCCGCCACTTCCTTGCCGTGGTAGTCGGCCGGGAACGCCAGCGGGAAGGCCTTGCTTTCGCCAACCTTCAGGCCCAGCGTGGCTTGCTCGAATTCGGGCAGCATGCGGCCTTCGCCCAGCACGAACGGGAAGTCTTCGGCCTTGCCGCCGGCGAACTCTTCGCCTTCGATCTTGCCGACGAAGTCGAGCGTCACGCGGTCGCCGTTCTTGGCGGTCACATCGCCGCCGCCGTCACCGTGCTCGCCGGCTTCGCCGCGCACGTGGTAGTGCACGCGCTGCTTGCGCAGGATGTCGATGGTCTTGTCGACTTCGGCTTCGGTGATTTCGGTGGAGGTGCGGGTCACTTCCGCGGCAGTCAGGTCGCCCAGCTTGACTTCCGGGTACACCTCGAAGGTGGCGTCGAAGGCCACTTCGTCTTCGCCCACGCCGTCGGTCTTGACTTCAAACTTCGGCTGGCCGGCGACCTTCACGTCCTGTTCTTTGGTGATGTCGAAGAACTTGCGGGCAGCCTTGTCGAAGCGCACTTCGAACTCGACTTGCTGGCCGTATTGCTTCTCGACCATCTTCATCGGCACCTTGCCCGGACGGAAGCCCGACATCTTCACGGTCTTCGACAGGCGAACGAGGCGCTCCTGCTTTTCCTTTTCCACTTCGGCCTTGGGAATGGCCAGGGTCACCTTGCGGTCCAGTTTGCCGAGGTTTTCAATGACGTTCGACATGGTCGTTGATCCAATCCAGAAATGTAGTTGTGTTCGTAGGCGCAACCGCTTGCGCACCCGCCCGTCCGCGTACCGGCGAGGCGCCAGCCACGTACGCCACTGCCAGACAGGCACCGGCGGGCACTCGCGAACCGCAAGCTCCGCGCAAACGGAAAACGGGGATTATCGCACGGTTTTGATTCGGTTCCGGCAGTTTTTACCCTGACCGGGCACGGAAACGCACCTGCCGCTATGCTGCCCGTCCATGGCGCAGGGCGCGCAGCAGCAGCCGCGCCGGATCCATGGCATCGACCAGGTCGGACTCCAGCGGCAGCGGCTCGCCCTCGATCTGACTGGCGAGCAGTTCCGCGCCCAGCGCTGCCCATGTGAGGCCGCGTGACGCATATGCAAGTGCCGCGTAAAGCCCGGGCTGGCGCGGGATATCGCGCAGGTGCGCGCCACGCAACCCCAGGGCCGCCGCCCCGGCGGCAGCTTCATCCGGCATCTGCCCGATCAATGGCAGCCGGTTATGTGAAACCGTGCGCACGCCCACATAGCCCGAGAGAGTCGCCACATCCAGCCTCGCAATGCGGGCCGCTTGCTCCGGAAGCATGTCCGCAAGCCGCGCGAGATTCTCGAGGTGAACATCGGGCCGCTCGACCAGAGGCCCCTCGTCAGCGTCATAGCTGGAGCCGACGCGCGCACTGCCGTCGGCGGTGCGCGGCAGCAGATATCCGGCACCCGTGACCACGCAGTCCGGCCACGCGCCGAGCGCGTCGACCTGCTCGCCCGAAAATGCTGTCAGCTGGCCGCGTACACGCCGCATCACCTGATGATGCATGGGCATCAGGCGCTGGGCCTCGTACGCGTTGGCGAGGATCAGGACAGGTGCCGATGCCAGCACCGCGCCGTGTTCGGCCGTGGCCTGCCACTGACCTTCCACCCGCGCGATGTGCGCTACCTCGCAGCCGAATCGAGGATGAACGGCATCGCCGGCCTTCAGCATCTGCGCCCGGCAGATATCGGGAGGCGCCACCCAACCACCCTGTGGGAACCAGAGCCCGCCCCGGGGTACGGCCGCGCCGTGGGACGCCTTCGCTTCCCCGGGGGTCATCCACCGGACAAAGTCCTCCGGCAAGCCAAGCGCTGCCAGCGCGGCCCGCTGCGCCTCGCCCTCCACCTCGCCCTCACCGATCTGGAGGACGCCACAGCCATGCCAGCCGACCGGATGCCCGGCTTCCGCCAGAGCCTCCCAGGCACGTAGTGCGTGCAGGTTGCCAGCGCGAGACAAGCGCGACAGCAGACTGTCGTCGGGCGAGATATGGGCGTGCATGGCTGCCGCGCGATGCGCCGAAGTCTGCCGCGCCGGCCCGTCATGCCGGTCAAACAACGTCACCCGCCAGCCGCGCGAAGCCAGCCGCTCGGTGATTGCACAGCCGGCCAGTCCCGCGCCGATCACGATGGCATGCCGTTCCGGCCAGCTGGCCGCAGGGCTGGGCGCATGCCGGCGCGATTTCCAGGCCGGCAGGAAATGCGCAACCGTCATGTCCCGCTTGCCGCCGAATCCGGGCGCCTTGCTGACCTCGAACCCGACCGCCTGCAGCCCGCGGCGCACGAATCCCGCCGCGGTATAGGTCGCCAGCGTGGCGCCCGGCCGCGCCAGCCGCGCCAGCCCGCGGAACACGGTGGGCGACCACATGTCGGCGTTGCGCGCTGGCGAGAAGCCATCCAGGTAGAACGCGTCGGCGCCCGCCACCAGTTTCGGCAGCAGATGCTCGATATCGCCGAGCGCCAGCGTCAGGATCACCGCCCCGCCGTCGAAGCTCAGCCGATGCAGGCCGGGCAACGCGGCTGGCCAGGCCGCTTGCAAAGCCTTGGCAAACGGCAGCAACTCGCCCAGCCCGGCGTGCAACTGCGCCAGTCCCTCACGCGTGAATGGATGCTTTTCGATCGAGACAAAATGCAGGCGGGCACAGCGTTGCGGATCGTTGCGCCAGGCCTGCCAGGTAGCGAGGAAATTCAGGCCTTGCCCGAACCCGGTTTCGACAATCACGAACTGTTCGCGCCCGGCCCAGCCCTGCGGCAGGCCGTTGCCGCCCAGGAACACATGTCCGGCCTGGGCAAGGCCGCCCTCGGTGCTGTGATAGACGTCGTCGTAACGGGGGGAATACGGTGTGCCTTCGGCCGACAGGATCGGCTCGGCGGGCTCGAGTGCGCGCGGCATAGACAAGACAGGAACTGGAAAACAAGCGAGGGGGCAAGGCCGGACAACCCGCGGCGGATGGTAGCATAGCGCCCTTCCCGCAGCCTTCACGCCGCCTCGCCCCTGAACAGGGCCAGGGCCGCTCCCGTTCCCGCCATGCTCAGCTACCGTCATGCCTTCCACGCCGGCAACCACGCCGACGTCCTGAAACACGCCATCGTGGTGCAACTGCTGGAGCACCTGACGCAGAAGGACAAGGCATTCTGGTATATCGACACGCACGCCGGCGCCGGGCTCTACGCGCTCGACCACGCCTACGCGCAGAAGAAGGCCGAGTTCGAGACCGGCATCTCGCGGCTATGGCAGGCGGCTGCCGGCGGCACTGCCCTGCCCGCCATGCTGGACGAGTATCTCGACCAGGTTCGCGCGCTCAACCCCGAAGGCGGCCTGCGCCACTACCCCGGCTCGCCCTGGCTTGCCTGGCAGATGCTGCGAGACCAGGACCGGCTGCGCCTGTTCGAACTGCACAGCACCGAAATCCAGGTGCTGCGCGACAACTTCCGCGGCGCCGGCCGCAAGGTCATGCTGTATGACGGCGACGGCTTCGGCGGCATCAAGGCAATCCTGCCGCCCCCGCCCCGCCGCGCGCTGGTGCTGATCGATCCCTCGTATGAAGACAAGCAAGACTATGCCCGTACCGTGCAGACTTTACAGGACGGGCTGCAGCGCTTCGCCACCGGCATGTACGCGATCTGGTATCCGCAAGTGCAGCGGCGCGAATCGGTGCAGCTACCCGTGCAGTTGAAGAACCTGCCGCTCAAGAGCTGGCTGCACGTGAGCCTCACCGTCAAGCATCCGGTCGACGGCGGGCTCGGCCTGCACGGCAGCGGCATGTTCATCGTCAATCCGCCGTGGCGGCTCAAGGAATCGCTGCAGGAAGCCATGCCAGTGCTGGTCGGCCTGCTGGGCCAGGACGACGGTGCAAAGTTCATGCTGGAAGCCGAAGAGAACTGAGCGCCGAGCCCGCCGACGCCTGCGCCCTACTCGCGCGAGCCGGCGACCCCGGCACGACTGAACTTTGCCAGCAGCCAGTCGACCACCACGGCCAGCAGGATCCCGATGCTGTCGGCCAGCAGGTCCGCCCAGTCGGCGTCCCGGTAAGACGTCATTCCCTGCAGCAGTTCGATCAGGCCGCCATAGGCCACCAGGGCAAACAGTACACCCACGCCCCGCCCCACATACGCCCGCCGTCCGAGCAAGGCAAGCACCAGGAACGCCAGCGCGTGGTTGGACTTGTCCCAGCCTGTGGTTGGCATCGGCTGCGTTGGCGGCATCAGCGAAAGGACGAGCACGGCTATCGCGCAAGGCCAGAAAAGCAGGCGCCATCGGCCCGGCGTGAGGGGATAGAGGGAAACAGGCGGCACGAGGCGGTTCACCTTGGTAGCGGACGACATCAAGACTACCAGCATGACGTCCTGGCTGACGCTCTCGCAGCAGGCAGAAAAAACCCCGCCGCGGCGGGTTTCGTTTCCCCGGGCTTATGCCCAGCACATCCGGCCCCGATAGCCGCGGCGATCAGCAGCGGCCCTTCTTTGCCTGACCGGGCGGGCAAAATGACTCATTTCCGTATTGGTCAACCCGGCAGTTCCCCTTTTTCGCCTGGCCCGGCGGGCATCCCTGGCCACCGCCATAGCCTTCATCGTAAGGGGCAACTACGCAGCCGGACAACAGCAATGTCCCGGACGCGATCAAGAGGGCAAGGAGGGATTTCATGGCTCGCTCATTGTGGAGTAATTGTGAGCTAAGGATACCTCCGGGCGATATCGCCATCTGTAAGGAATCGTGTCGGCTCAGAGGACCCGGCAGTCTCTGGGCAAGGCAAACAAGGCCGGACATTGGGGCTAGATTCCCCCGACGCCTTGCGCTACAATCCGCAGCCTCGTTGCGCTGCAGGCGCAGATTGTGCCAGCGGCAATTGAGACGGAAAGAAGGCGGGCAGTTCCAGCCGCCTTTTTTGCTTTCCCGTCCAATGCATGCGCCGACGAGCATCGCGGCCACCCTTCCGGGTCGGCGCCGCAAGGACTGCGAGGGTGGCGAAATTGGTAGACGCACCAGGTTTAGGTCCTGACGCCAGCAATGGTGTAGGGGTTCGAGTCCCCTCCCTCGCACCACCCCACTTCGTGTGGTGAATTAGCCACACCCCCCACCTCTTCCGATTTCGCGCATCTGGTAACTGACGGCAAGCAGCCTGCCGGAATGCGCCGCCGCGTCTCCAGCATCGGCCTTCGCCCGGCGACGATGTTTCGTGCGGGAAAGACCAAGGCTTCACTGCGCGCCCCCCCCACGCAGGCGATTCTTTCAGCGCGTCCAGATTCCATCTAGCGGTCGCAGCCAGATCCACTATGCCGATGGCCTGGCACGCGTTCATGCTTGTGCGCGTTCAGACTTCCGCGCCGATGTCTTTTATGGCCGGCCGGCACCGGTCGGGTCAGCAGACCGGGCACCAGATCCAAAGAGGGACGCCACTTCCATTGCAGCATCGGCAAGGGCGTGAAGCACGCCATGAGCACCAATGTCCGCTGCCGGACGGAAATCAGGCATCGCGTTTTCCCTGATCGCCCCGAAATGTCAAACATGCGTCCCGGATAGTCAACTCCGTCCTCGCCAGTGATGGATATTTTGGTACCGGAAGGTTTTCGCGCGACGGCCAACGGATACGCGCAATCTGCCACCCACAGACATATCCCGATCAGGAGCAAGGCATGCAATTCCTCGACGATTCCCTGCACCCCGAAAACATGGACAAGGTGGTCATCACCGTGGCCCCCTACGGCCCCGAGTGGATGCCCGCGGATTTCCCGGAAGACATTCCGGTGACGATGGAAGAGCAGGTCCAGAAGGCCGTCGATTGCTACAACGCCGGCGCCACCGTGCTGCACCTGCACGTGCGCGAACTGGACGGCAAGGGCTCCAAGCGCCTGTCCAAGTTCAACGAGCTGATCGCCGGCGTGCGTGCCGCGGT
>NZ_JWMA01000080.1 GCF_000812465.1 Cupriavidus sp. IDO
GGTTCAGCACCTGATTGACCGCAGATTCGGCCGGCGCGGTTGAGATGGGCTTGTTTTGACGATGTCGTGCTCCGTAATTGATTGTCGCCCCGCCATTCACATCGACATATGCAACAAGCTCTCGGGCCCGGTAGTCCAGCTGTGCGAGGCTGTCGGCAACGCCAGGCGTTTCAGGCACGATCACCCGACAGATTGTCAGGATGCCCTGCATCCGATTTTTGGCCTTCTCGAGCTTGGCATGCCAGAAGCACCAGCGAAGTTTTTCGATGCGGGAAATCAACACACGTCGAGCAGCTTTTTCCGTTTCCGTGCTAGCACGCATGCCCTTAACAATCTGCTCAAGATATCTCACGCGCATCGAAATATGAAACCAGTCGAGCACAGGCGTGCACGAAAACGGCAGTCGGTCGGCGATGGGCTGAAGTCCATTGGAGCCATCGGTGATGACAGACAGCCGCGGACGATCGGTTCTTGATGCCGCTCGTACGAAGGCGGCGAGACGCTCGGCAATATCCGGCAACTTGTTTCTCACGAATGCGAATACGTGGGAAGCCTGGTCTTTGGCCGTCAGACGCCCCGTCAGAACTTCAAAGCTCGAACATTCTGATTTGCGCCGGCCTCGAACGAAGCCTCCATCTATAGTCAGAGTCCATTCCGTATCCTCGCTAGAGGTTTGGTGCATCACCGGCTGAACAGCCTCGATGCGTGTACCCGCCCGTAGCGCCCCACTTGCATGGCCACATGGTTCAGCGTCTTTCGAACAGGTAGGAACTCGCGCATCATTGAGACGACCTGCCGATAAGGCATCTGTGCCGACAGCTTGGCTTCAAGCGCGAGCAACTCGCTGGTCGCGCGCTCCGGGACGTACTCCGTCATCGGGCTATACGGGAACTCCATTGGGAGGGTGTCCCGCACGGACAGCAAATAATCCGAGCACTGCGAAACGGCACGGTACCAAAAACTGTGTCTACCTTGCGAATCCGTCGATCTTTGAGGTCGAGGAAACGGTGACAGCGAGTGCAAAATCGTCGCAGCATGCAGACTTCTTCAGCCTGCATTGCCACCATTATCTTTTGCAGCTCGTGCAGTACGTCTTTCCCTTCAGCCAGTGACAGGCCGACTTTCGCCGGTTCAAGTTCGCGATAAGGGCGGTCAATCTTGCAGATCTCAAATGTGGCAGTTTCGCCATAATCCGTGGTGACCTCAACGCGAATGGTGATTTTCATCTTGGTCTCCGGCGGACGCGATCTGCCGGAATCCTATGTGCCCTGCCTTCAACCCCCAAGGTTTTTAACGCTCCCTCTCACGAAACGTGAGTTAGCGCGTGGCCGTACTGCTGAGAGCTCACCTGCTCCATCCACTCCACCGCCGTCCCCTCCAGCACTTCAGCAATAGCGATGTGTGCCATGGTGACTGAGCCTGTGGCGCCGTGCCAGTGCTTGGTGTTCGGCGGAATCCAGACAAGGTCGCCAGGGCGGATTGTCTGGGCCGGCTCGCCCCATTGCTGCACAACGCCGACACCGGCGACAACCAGGAGCGTCTGGCCCAATGGGTGACTATGCCAGGCCGTCCGTGCTCCCGGAGCGAATGTGACCGTCGCCCCGCCGACGCGTGCCGGCGCTTCGGCCTGGAAGTGCGCATCGACTCGGACGCTCCCCGTGAAATAGGCAGCCGGCCCTTCACCGGACGATTGTTGGCAGGGCTGTGTCACTGTAATCATGTTGGATAGCTTCGGTTTGTTTCGCAGCGATGATGGAAATAATCGACTCGGTTCGAATGATGCGGGACGTCCAAATGACGCATTCGGATCGCCTCATGAAAATGCTTGCGCATGACACGCTCCGGACTGAACAATAGCGGAGGCATTCATGAAATGCCTTCATAGCTCCATACAGGCCGCAGGCCGCTCGCCTGCCTGGCTCGAGTCGCAAAAGAAAGCCCGTCCATGCCCCGCCATAACCTGAACGACCTGCTTGCATTGATCACCGTTGCCAAGGAACGCAGCTTCACGCGCGCGGCCGCCCGGCTTGGCGTCACGCAGTCGGCGCTAAGCCACACCATCCGCGGCCTGGAAGCCAGGTTGGGCGTACGGCTGCTGACCCGGACCACGCGCAGCGTGTCTACGACCGACGCCGGCGAATGGCTGATCCAGTCGCTAGGTCCAAAATTCGAGGAAATCGAAGCGGAGCTGTCCGCAGTGGCCGAACTTGGCGATCGGCCGGCGGGAACGATCCGCATCACGTCCGTCGACCATCCGATCGATGCCATCATCTGGCCACGCCTGGCCAAGGTGCTCCCGCAGTACCCCGACCTGAACGTCGAACTGACCGTCGACTATGGACTCACCAATATCGTCGGCGAGCGATATGACATTGGCGTGCGCTTTGGCGACCAGATCGAGAAGGACATGATTGCAGTGCGCATCAGCCCCGACGTGAAGATGGCCATCGTCGGCACCCCTGCGTACTTCAAGGGCCGTGACAAGCCCACCACGCCGCGTGACTTGCTGGCCCACCGATGCATCAACCTGCGGCTTTCCACGAGCGGTGGGCTCTATGCATGGGAACTGGCCAAGGGAGCCAAGAAGCTGCAGGCGCGCGTGGAGGGCCAGGTCATCTGCAACAGCGTCAACCAGATGCTGAATGCCGCGCTGGACGGCTTCGGACTGACGTTCCTGCCCTGGCCCATGGTCCAGCCCTACGTGGAGGCGGGACGGCTGGTCCGGGTGATGGAAGACTGGTGCCCGACCTTCCCCGGCTACCACGCGTTCTATCCAAGCCGCCGCCAGTCCTCGCGCGCCCTCAAGATCGTCATCGACGCCATCCGATACCGCCCGGAGGGCGCACGCTAGGCTGGCGCAAGCTGGTTGCGGATCGGCAGCGAGCGGATCCGCTGGCCAGTGGCCGCGAAGATCGCATTGCACAGCGCCGGCGCCACCGGCGGTACGGGCGGCGGATCGCCCACGCTGCCAGGCGGCTGGATACCGTCGAGAGTAGGTTTGCCGCGCGCGGTCTATGAATGCTCCTCATAAGGGCATCCACTATGGATGGGCTAGTCGCGCGAGCCGCTTCTCGCGAAAATATGGCCAATGGAAAAACCAGTTTTACATCAGGCAGCGCCCTCCTCGCCCCATCTCGACGCCAGACAGCCCGGCGCTTCAACCCGGCACCATTCCGCAGATCGCTCCGCACATCCGCAGGCCCACTGGAGCGGCGTCTTCGCGATGACGCTCTGTGTCTTTGCATTGATCGCATCGGAGTTCATGCCGGTGAGCCTGCTGACCCCGATGGCAGCGGACCTGCATGTCACGGAAGGCATGGCAGGCCAGGGCATCGCGATCTCCGGCGCCTTTGCCGTTGTCACGAGCCTCTTCATTTCGACGCTGGCCGGCAGCATCGACCGCAAGACCCTGCTCCTCGGGCTCACAGGCGTCATGGCATTGTCTGGCGCCATCATCGCGGTGGCACCGACGTACTTCGCCTACATGACCGGACGCGCGCTGATCGGTGTGGTTGTCGGAGGATTCTGGTCGATGTCGGCAGCCACGGCCATGCGGCTGGTGCCGGCGCACCAGGTGCCACGGGCGCTGGCCGTCTTCAACGGCGGCAATGCACTGGCCACCGTCGTAGCCGCGCCGCTCGGCAGCTATCTGGGCGCGATCGTTGGCTGGCGCGGGGCGTTCTATTGCCTGGTGCCGGTTGCCTTGTTCGCCCTCGCCTGGCAATGGATCAGCCTGCCCGCCATGCCGGTGGCGTCCCGTAGTGAAAGGTCGAGTCATGTATTCACCCATCTGCGGCGCCCTGTGGTGGCGTTCGGCATGCTGGCGGCGGGTGTGTTTTTCTCCGGGCAGTTCACGCTGTTCACCTACATCCGGCCATTCCTCGAAACCGTGACGCGGGTTGATGCATCGACGTTGTCCCTGATCCTGCTGGCGATCGGCATGGCCGGATTCGTCGGCACCATGTTGATCGGGACAGTATTGAAGCGCGCGTTCTACATGACGCTCATTGCCATTCCGTCATTGATGGCCGCCATCGCCCTGGCGCTGGTCGCCTTTGGTCACCATACCGCTGCCGTCATCGCGCTGCTGGCGCTATGGGGTCTGGTAGCCACGGCGGCACCCGTCGGGTGGTGGAGTTGGATCACCCGCACGTTCCCGCACCACGCCGAGGCAGGCGGAGGCCTTATGGTGGCCGTCGTCCAGCTCTCCATCGCAATGGGTTCCACGATTGGCGGCGTGCTGTTCGACACCCTGGGCTATCGCAGCACGCTCGAAGCTAGCGCCGCGCTGTTGCTGCTCGCAGCCGGCCTTGCATTGATGACGGCTCGTGCCGAGACCGCACAGGCCACCTGAGAAAATCTTTAGGAGAATCTTCCATGACTATCCATGCCTATGGCGCTCACGCCGCCGATCGTCCGCTTGAATCCATCGGCATCACTCGGCGCGCACCGGGTGCGCACGATATCCAGATCGACATTGCCTATTGCGGCGTGTGCCATTCCGACATCCACCAGGTGCGTTCGGAATGGGCTGGCACACTCTATCCATGCGTGCCCGGACACGAGATCGTCGGCCGCGTTTCGGCAGTTGGCGCCCATGTATCGGCCTTCGCGATTGGCGATCTGGTCGGCGTTGGCTGCATCGTCGACAGTTGCAGGCACTGCGCCGACTGCGACGATGGGCTGGAGAATTACTGCGACCACATGGTTGGCACGTACAACGGACCGACCGAAGACGCCCCAGGCCACACGCTCGGGGGCTATTCTCAGCAGATTGTCGTGCATGAACGCTACGTGCTTCGCGTTCGCCATCCGGAGGCTGATCTCGCGGCTGTAGCGCCGCTCCTGTGCGCCGGTATCACGACGTATTCGCCCCTGCGCCATTGGAACGTCGGCCCCGGGCACAAGGTTGGCGTCGTGGGCATTGGCGGCCTCGGGCACATGGGCATCAAGCTGGCTCATGCAATGGGCGCGCGTGTGGTGGCCTTCACTACATCGGAGTCGAAGCGACAAGACGCCCTGGCGCTGGGCGCACGCGAGGTAGTGGTGTCCCGTAATGAGGAGGAAATGTCGTCGCGCGCTGCGAGTCTGGACTTCATCCTCAATACCGTCGCGGCTCCGCACGACCTCGATCCCTTCTTTGCGCTACTGAAGCGCGATGGAACAATGGCGCTGGTCGGCGCCCCCGCCACACCTCACCCATCGACCCAGGTATTCAACCTGATCATGAAGCGCCGCAGTCTGGCCGGCTCCATGATTGGGGGCATTCCTGAAACGCAGGAGATGCTCGATTTCTGTGCTAAACACGCCATCGTGGCCGACATCGAGAAGATTCGCGCTGACGAGATAAACCGGGCGTACGAGCGCATGCTCAGGGGAGACGTCAAGTATCGATTTGTCATCGACTGCGCGTCGCTTGCTGCCTGATTGCTGCCGAGTCGGACGGTCACGCCGATTGCGCGTCAGAGACCGAGTTTTCGTTCGCTCATCCACGTGCGGGGGCAGTGAGCGAGCGTTACTGAACGCTCGGCGCCGCGGAAAGGCGCTGCGCCCGAGCAGCCGCCCATCAGGTGGAAGAACAAGGCTTTGGCATCGTTAGCCAATATGATCGTAGGCGGATGTCCGCTGGCGGGCGGATGTGTGTCCGCCATGGGTCGGTCAGAGACGATGGCATTTTCGGCGCATGCATCCGTCCGACAGCCAGCCTCTGCCATTCGACGCAGTCCATGCGAACGGCCGAAATGGCCATGGACGCAGCCACAGGCCAACCGCGGTGCCGGCCATCGTTAGCGTCATGCTCAAGCGTACCAGTACCATCTGGTCGCATCCCATCGTTCGGCGGCGCCGGCGCCACACTGGCGCTCCTACCGAAAAGGTCATATAAACCATAGCATACGGAAGGTTATCCGCCTGGCCGCGCGGCTTTTGCTCCACTTTTAAGTTGGCTCGCGCACGGACTGGCGCCTGGTTTAGGTATTCGAATATCCAGGCACGACGGAGGTATGCTATGCGGCAACCCAAGATCGTCATCGTCGGCGCAGGACTGGTTGGCGGGTCGGCGGCCTTGTTTGCAGCGGTAACCATCCCGAGCGCAGAGATCGTCATCATCGATGTTGCGCGAGTGCGGGCCGAAGGGCAGGCGCTGGACCTCGCCCACGCTGTAGCATTCTGGGGACACAACCGCTTCTATGCCGGTGATTACGAGAACGCGCGCGACGCGGACATCATCGTGATCACCGCCGGCGTCGGTGTGAAGCCAGGGCGGACTCGTCTGGACCTGGCCAAAACCAATGCGGGCATCGCGGCGGAGATCGTGGATCGCACTGCACCATTGGCCCCGGATGCGATCTACGTCATCGCGACCAACCCCTGCGATGTGTTGGCCGCCGTCGTTTTTGACCGCCTGCGCTGCGCGCGGGAGCGCGTTATCAGCACCGGCACCTCCCTCGACACCGGGCGACTGCGATCGCTTCTCTCCGAGCGGCTGGGCGTCGTGGCGCCTGGGATTCACGCCTACGTTCTCGGCGAACACGGCGAATCCGCGGTGATCGACTGGGCCGGCGCGACGGTCTCCGGCATGCCCCTCGAAACGTTCCTGGCCAAAAGCGGCAAGGAGCTGGGCCCTGCCAGCCGCGATCTGATCCTGCGCTCCGTGCACGAGGCTGCCAAGCTCATCAAGGAAGGCAAGGGCGCGACCCACTATGGGATCGCCAGTGCGATTGGGCGAATTTGTCAGGCCATCGTGCACAACACCGACCTCATTCTCACGGTCGGCATCGTGCATGCCAAGGTCGAAGGCGTACCAGAGGTATGTTTGTCGCTGCCGATGGTGGTCAATGGCGGCGGAGCGCAGTTACTGGCGTATCCGGAACTCAACCCCACCGAGCGCGAGGCCCTGCGGCGCAGTGCTCGCATCGTCAAGGAGGCAACCGACAGCGTGCTCCAGAACCGGTAGGGACATTGCGCACGCTCCGGACAAACTGAACAACGCCGCCAGGAGTTAATCATGGATGTATCACCCGCTAAGGCTCCGCCGCCCACAAGCTCAACCGCGACGAAATCGGCGCCACCGGTAGGGCATCTCAGACATCTCTGGAAATTTCTCGTCCCGGTGGGCATCGGCATCGTCCTCTGGTTCCTGCCGGCGCCGGCCGGCCTCGAGACGAAGGCGTGGCACATGTTCGCCGTGTTCGTCGCCACCATTGCCGGCATCATGACCGCCCCTCTGCCGATGGCGGCGGTAGCCATTATCGGCGCGACGGTGGGCGTGTTCGTTGGCGTCGTGTCCTTTGCCGATGTCACCAAATCCACCGGCACGGACCTCGTCTGGCTGGTGATGCTCGCCTTCTTCATCTCCCGAGGCGTGATAAAGACCGGCCTGGGGCGCCGCATCGCACTTCTGTTCATGCGGCTGTTGGGTAAGCGAACCCTGGGACTACGGCATCGGCTCCGGTCCGGTCATGTTCGGCGCCGGCTATGTCACCCAGGGGGAATGGTGGAAGGCTGGCTTCCTGATGAGCCTCATCTACATGGTTGTCTGGCTGGTCGTCGGCCCGCTTTGGTGGCAGCTCCTCGGGCACGTTTGAGACGGTACGGGGCTCTCGTTTGATACGCTGGGAACATTAAATAACTATTTCATCTTGATCATCGTTATTGGGGATCGGTATGCGAGTCGTAGTACTGGGCAGTGGTGTCGTTGGCGTAACGAGCGCGTACTATCTCGCGCGTGCAGGCCACGAAGTGACGGTCATTGACCGCGAGCAAGGTCCGGCGCTCGAGACCAGCTTTGCCAATGCCGGGCAGATTTCACCCGGTTACGCAGCGCCATGGGCAGCGCCCGGTGTGCCACTGAAAGCGGTCAAGTGGATGTTCCAGAAGCACGCGCCGCTCGCCATCCGGCCTGATGATGCGGACAAGCAGTTCCAGCTTCAATGGATGTGGCAGATGCTGCAGAATTGCACAGCCGAGCGATATGCCATCAACAAGAATCGCATGGTTCGGCTTGCCGAGTACAGTCGCGACTGCCTGAAGGCGCTACGCTCGGATACCGGCATTCAATATGAGGGCCGCACAGGTGGCACGCTCCAGGTATTTCGCACACAGCAGCAGCTAGACGGGGCAGCCAAAGACATCGCGGTGCTAAAGGAGGCCAACATTCCATATGAGCTTCTGACACAGTCCGAACTCGCGCGCGCTGAACCAGCGCTTGCTATCACGGCACACAAGCTGACGGGCGGACTGCGCTTGCCGGGCGATGAAACCGGTGATTGCCAGTTGTTCACCACGCGCCTCGCCACCCTCGCAGCAGAGGCCGGCGTAACCTTCCGCTACAACACTCCGGTTGACGCGCTGGTTGTCGAAGGTGGCAAGGTTGTCGGGGTACGGCACGGCACCAGGCTCGTCCATGCTGATGCGTTTGTCGTGGCTTTTGGCTCGTACTCGACCCATTTTCTTTCTGGAATCGTTCGAATCCCGGTATATCCGCTCAAGGGTTACTCGATTACAGCCCCCATCATTGACGAGAGTCGCGCTCCGGTTTCAACCGTGCTTGACGAGACCTACAAGATTGCAATCACGCGTTTCGACAAACGCATTCGTGTTGGCGGCATGGCCGAGATTGTGGGATTCGACAAACGGCTGAGGGAGACGCGAAGGGAAACCCTGGAAATGTGTGTCAATGATCTGTTCCCGGGCGGCGGAGACACCACCAAGGCTTCATTCTGGACCGGCCTTCGCCCGATGACACCAGACGGCACACCCATTGTCGGAATTACTGCCTTGCCCAATCTTTATCTGAACACCGGCCACGGTACGCTTGGCTGGACGATGTCCTGCGGTTCGGCCCAGCTTCTCGCGGATCTTGTCTCTGGCAGACAACCGGCTATTCGCCACGACGACCTGAACGTCTTTAGGTACACCGGTGAACCGGTCGCACCGACCAACTTCGAATTCAATTAATCGACGCATCAAGTCATCGGCATCCGCTGGCAACATCGCTCTCAGCAACTTCTCCGGCGCGATGCTCGGGCGGCCGCCCTTAACGTCCGCCTCATACATTTCGGCGAACAGCCGGTCCATTTTCGCCAGCGCCTGATTGACCATCGAGCGGATCGGGCGCAGCGGATGTGACTTCGGTACAAATGGGCATCCCTTCCCGTGCGCGGGTTACTCGAATGCGGTCGCCCAGTTGATGAAATGGTGCGAATCGTCGCGCGCGAAGGTGGCGTCGGATCAGGGCGTGGTCGCGGCAGGAGACCGGTGCCGAGAAGAAGGGAAGTCAGCGTGGAGGCCGCTCGCCAGGTTATTTCATGAAAGTGAAATTATACGCCGCAACGCTGATGGCTGTCCTCTAGTCCGAGGGGGAACGGCCTCATGCCAGCCAGCATTTGCGTTCGTAGGTCAAACTTGGCGATTAATTGCATTTAAGTGTCCGAATCGTCGTCCAGCTGTTGTTGAAGATCGTCATTCGTGCGAGCCGCGCTCATCATTCTTGCGAGCGTAGCTTTTCAGTGCAAAACAATCGTGAAGTGTAGTAATGATGTTCCGTTTGGGTAGTAAAGTTGATACGCGCCCTGATGCGCCCATTTCACCGTCTCACGACTCTCCTTTAATGCTGCAGTTCGGGGAGCACGTGTCCCCTCCGCTCCTACTGTCACGCGGCGACAAGGCGGTCCGGCTTTTTGTTCAGCGCCTTAGATTCCAGCTATTTAGGCCATGACGCGCGAGAACGCTCCTTTTACTGAACGAGATCGAAGCCGCGTAGTCAGTGTGAAGCGTAGTAAAGATGTGACCAGGCGACGGACCTGCGATCGGATCAACATTACTTCTCGCAGGCGGATGGTAACAACATTACTACTTGAAAAATCGTAGTAATGTTAGTACGGACGAATCGCTAAGTTGTTGATTTTCCGGATTTTTCACTCAGATTTGGAGGAGCATCTCTACTACACTTCACGCCAGGTGATTCACTCACGTACCGGCTCGGGTAGGCGCTCATCAGGATGCTCGCGGCATCGCTCGATGCCGCGCGAGCGCAGCAAAAACGGACCGAAAGCAATCACCACCTGCGGGCATTGTCCCGGCAGATATCGCGTCTCGGTCCGCCACTGATCGCTACTCAATCCACCGCTTGATGGCGTCACCCATCACGTTCGCCGAAATGCCATAGCGATCGTGCAATGTGGGCAGCGCCCCGGCATCCAGGAACGCGTCCGGCAACCCCACCTGCCGAAACGGCACAGAGATGCCAACTTGCATCAGCGTCGTCGCCACCGCTTCCCCGAGGCCGCCGATGACGGTGTGGTTCTCGGCGACCACCACCAAGCGCCCTTTTCGCCTGGCCTCGCGCAGGATGGTCTCGGTGTCCAGCGGCTTGATGGTCGGCACGTGCAGCACCGCCACGCCGATGCGATCCTTCTCCAGCACCTTGGCCACCTCCAGCGCGCGCATGGTCATGATGCCCGACGAGATCACCAGCACTTCGGCGCCGTCGCGCAGCAGCTTGCCCTTGCCCAGCTCGAACTTGTAGTCGTACTCGTTCAGCACCACCGGGACATTGCCGCGCAGCAGGCGCGCGTACACCGGCCCGTTGTGGGCGGCAATGGCCGGCACCATCTGCTCGATGTCGATGGCGTCGCACGGGTCGATTACGGTCATGTTTGGCATGGCGCGCATCAGCGCCAGGTCTTCGGCGGCCTGGTGGCTGGGGCCGTAGCCGGTGGTAAGCCCTGGCAGTGCGCAGACGATCTTCACGTCGAGGTTGTCTTCAGCGATGGTCTGGTGCATGAAATCATAGGCGCGCCGCGTCGCGAAGACCGCATAGGTGGTGACGAAGGGCTGCGCGCCCTCATGCGCGAAGCCGGCGGCGGCGCCCATCAGGAGCTGCTCGGCCATGCCCATCTGGTAATAGCGCTCCGGGAAGGCCTGGGCAAAGAGATGCAGGTCGGTGTACTTGCCCAGGTCGGCAGTCATGCCGATCACGTTCTGCTTGTGCCGGCCCAGTTCTACCAGGGCGTGGCCGAACGGGGCCGATCTTGTCGCCTGCCCTTCCCCGGCGATAGAGGCGATCATCGCCGAGGTCTTCAGCTTGGGCCTGGCGCCGGTGGCGTTGGCGTTGGCGTTGGCGTTGGCGTTGGTGGGGTTGGTTTTGCTCATGCTTGTCTCCCGGCTTCCAGGGCCTGCAATGCGAGTTGCCATTCGTGGGCATCCACACGGATAAAGTGGTTCTTCTCGCGCTGTTCGAGGAACGGCACGCCGCACCCCATGCGCGTATCGCAGATGATCATGCGCGGCTGCGCGCCGCGGTGCTCGCGCGCCGCGCGGAAGGCGGCGGCCACGGCGTCGATGTCGTTGCCGTCCACGCGCTGCGTGAACCAGCCGAACGCTTCCAGCTTGGGCACCAGCGGCTCGAACGCCATGATCTGGGTGGAGGGACCATCGGCCTGCTGGTTGTTGACGTCGACCACGGCGATCAGGTTGTCCAGCTTCCAGTGGGCGGCAGAGAGGATGCCCTCCCAGATCGCCCCCTCATCCAGCTCGCCGTCGGAGAACAGCGTGTAGACGAAATTGTCCGAGCCCTTGCGCTTGAGGCCCAGGCAACGGCCCACGGCAATGGTCAGCCCCTGCCCCAGCGAGCCGCCGGACATCTCCATGCCGGGCGTGTAGCTGGCCATGCCCGACATCGGCAGGCGGCTGTCGTCGCTGCCATACGTCTCCAGCTCTTCCGCAGGCAGGATGCCGGCTTCCAGCAGCGCCGCGTACAGCGCGATGGCGTAGTGGCCGTTGGACAGCAGGAAGCGGTCGCGCCCTTCCCATTTGGGGTCTTGCGGGCGGTAGCGCATGGCGTCGAAGTAGGCCACGGCGAGCACGTCGGCGATATCGAGCGCCTGGCCGATATAGCCCTGGCCCTGGACTTCGCCCATCAGCAAGGCGTTGCGGCGGATGCGGTAGGCGCGTTCCCGCAAGGACACGGCCTTGTCGGTGGTAGCTTGTTGCATGGTGTCTCCTGCAAACGATTTGAGTTTCAAAGAAGGGGGTATCAGCGGTTCACGGACCGGGCCGGTACCAGGAAGACCAGCATCGCACCGAAGACGACGGTGGCCGAGATAAACACCAGCCCGGCGGTGGACTTGCCGGTCAGGTCGTTGAGCCAGCCCACGATGGCGGGCGAAAAGAAGCCGGCCAGGTTGGCCACGCAGTTGACTGCGGCAATCCCCGCTGCGGCTGACATGCCGCCCAGCAGTGCGGTGGGCAACGCCCAGAACTGCGAGGACGAGGCCAGGATGCCGGCCGCGGCGATGCACAGGCACACCAGCGATGCGCTGACACTGCCCAGCATGGGCAAAGCGGCAAACCCGGCGGCGGCGACCACCATCGGCACGATCAGGTGGAAACGGCGCTCGCGGTGGCGGTCTGCGCTCATGCCGACCAGCGGCAGGGCCACGATGGCGCACAGGTACGGCAGCGCGGTGTAGATGCCCACCCACAGCGGATCGGCCACGCCGGCCTTGCGGATGATCGTGGGCAGCCAGAAGGTCAGGCCGTACTGGCCCAGCACCACGCAGAAGTAGATCCCGGCCATCAGCCACAGCCGGCGGTCGCCCATGAAGGCGCGGATGGACATGTGTTGCGTCTTCTGCGCATTATCGCCTTCGATATTGCGCTTGAGCAGCGTCTTCTCGGCGTCGGTGAGCCAGTGCGCCTGGTCGATGCCGTTGTCCAGGTAGAACAGGATGGCCACGCCCAGGAACAGCGACGGCAGGGCCTCGATCAGGAACAGCCACTTCCAGCCGGCCAGGTCGCCCACGCCGTGGAAGGCATGCAGGATGTAGCCCGACAGCGGCCCGCCCACGATGCCCGCCAGCGGGATCGCCATGAAGAACAGGGACAAGGCCTTGGCGCGGCGCTCCGACGGGAACCAGTAGGTCATGTACAGGATCACGCCGGGCGCGAAACCGGCCTCGGCCGCGCCCAGCAGGAAGCGCAGGATGTAGAACTGGGTTGGCGTACTGACAAAGGCGAAGCAGGCGGAGATCACGGCCCAGGTCAGCATGATCCGCGCCAGCCAGCGCTTGGCGCCAACCTTGTGGAGGATCACGTTGCTCGGCACTTCAAAGATGAAGTAGCCGAGGAAGAAGATGCCGGCGCCCAGGCCGTAGATGGTCTCGCTGAACTGCAGATCGCTCAGCATCTGCAGCTTGGCAAAGCCGACATTGACCCGGTCCAGGTAGGCGCCCAGGTAGCACAGCATCAGGAACGGGATCAGCCGCTTCACCACCTTGGCGTAGGTGCGGGTCTCGAAGGTGGCGGAATCGGCGTGCAGCGTCGCTTCGCCGCCGATGGGCGAAGCCGCGTATTTGGTCTTCATCGGTTGTCTCCTGCCTGGTTGCGCCGCGCCGCGGCGCACCGGCTGTCAGATGTTCCGCCTCTGCGGGCGGCTTGACTTGAATTTAGTGGATCAGCATGCCGCCATTGACGTCGAGCGTGATGCCGGTCAGGTAGGCCGACATGTCGCTGGCCAGGAACACGCAGGCATTGGCCACGTCGGCGGCATTGCCCAGGCGGCCCAGCGGGATGCCCTTGATGATGTCGGCGCGCATCTCGGGGGTGAGCTTGTCGCCGGTGATATCGGTCTGGATCAGGCCCGGCGTGATCGCGTTGACGCGGATCCCGTCCGGCCCGAACTCGCGCGCCATGGCGCGCGCCAGCCCCAGCACGCCGGCCTTGGCTGCGCTGTAGTGCGGACCGCCGAAGATCCCGCCGCCGCGCTGCGCGGAGACTGACGACATGCAGACGATGCTGCCGCGCTGTTGCTTGCGCATCTGCGGCAGCACGGCCTGCGACATGTACAGGGTGCCGCGCAGGTTCACGTCCAGCACGGCGTCGTAGTTGGCGGCCTGGATATCGAGCGTGCGCACCGGCTGGGTAATGCCGGCATTGTTGACGAGCGCGTCAATGCGCCCATAGCGCAGCAGCACGGCCTGGACCGCGCGCTCGCAGGCGGCCTTGTCCGTCACATCGCAAGCCAGCCCGAGGTGCTGGTCACCCAGCTCGCCGGCGGCGGCTTGGGCGTCTTCCAGGCGCAGGTCCAGGATGACCACGGTGGCGCCCTGGGCTGCAAATGCCTTGGCGGTGGCTTTGCCGATACCGCGTGGGGAGGCCGCGCCCGTGATGATGACTACGTTATTCTCGACCAGCATCTTTGTCTCCTTTGACATTGGATTTGATGGGTCGAGTGTTGTCGCTGGCCGCCTTCCGATCAACGCGGTCTGACTCAGCTATTGCTGAGAAATTTTCAGGTAATGCGGGAGGGCTTCAGGGCGGGCGCCGCGGGCGGCACTTCCCTGACCCGGACTGCCGCCTCTGGCGCTCAGCGCGGCGCCGGCAACTGGCGCTCCATCCAGGCCAGGAAGCGCGCCACGCGCGGCAGGTCGGCGTTCTGCGCGGGATAGACGAGATGGTGACTGCCAACCTCGATCGCATGGGCGTCGTCGAACACCGGCACAAGGAAACCCTTACCGATCAGAACCGACGCCAGCAGCGTGCTTTCCAGCGCCACCCCAAGCCCCAGCGCCGCTGTCTCGAGCGACATATACGAGCGGTCGAAGGTGAAATCGAACGTCTTGTGGGCGGCCGGGACGCCGAACCTCGCAAACCATTGCTGCCATTGGACAAGGGGGGTCTCCGAATAGATGAGGCGGTGCGCGAGCAAATCAGCCGGTGATGATATCGGATGCTTGGCGAGGTAGGCCGGCGAGGCGAGCGGCGCAATGGTCTCCCGGCGCAGGGTCTTGACCTGGATATCGCGCCAATGTGCATAACCGTGGCGGATGTCCACGTCGTAGTACCCGCTCGTGAAAGAAACGTCCTCATAGGAGCAGGACAGATTCAACTGGATGTCATCATTGTCTGCCTGGAACGATTCCAGCCGCGGTAACAGCCACATCAGGCCGAAGCTGGGACTCGAATGGACCCGGAGGATCTCGACGTTCGCCGGGCTGGAAGCGCGCTCGGTCGCGCGATTCAGGTCAGCAAGCACACCCGTGATGTCCCGCAGGTACTGCTCACCCACAGGCGTCAGGACCAGTCCACGTCCCTGTCGGAAGAAGAGCGCCTGGCCGAGCGCCTCCTCGAGATTGCTGATCTGGTGGCTGACAGCGGATGCCGTCAAGCCCAACTCCTCCGATGCCCGGCTGACGCTCTTTGTTCTGGCAACGCTCTCGAAGGCGATGATTGCCTTCACAGGTGGAATCCGCATGGCTTGGGGGGATGGCTGGTGGATCGGGCCAGAATTGCGCCGCGAAATTGCGCGGTCCGATCACGCTCATGAACATCCGGGGATTCTACTTCGACTCGATGAAACCTCGGTCCGCTACCGGGGGCACACATTCAGATTTGCGAATGCGACCATCTGATCAGCACCCCTCGACGTCCTCGGCCGACATCCGGACATGCCTTGCTCCCGACCGATTCGGCCGGTCGCTCTCGTGCTGCAGCTCGGCAAGCTGCAGCCCTCCCTCACGCACGAGGACCTGCTGGCCTATGAGCGCTTCCTGGCCGATCCGCAACCGGCCGCGTGCTGGGTCCTGGCCGGGAGCAAGAAGCTCGCGCGCACCCACCCGGACTGGCGCCCGTTTGCCGGGCCGCTGTCGCCCGCCAGCGTGTGCCAGGCGATGGGGCCAGCTGCCCAGCCCTTCCCCAGGACCGGATAGGCGGGTACCAAACGTCACATCCTGACCCAGTACGCGAAACGGTTACCAGGTCTCCCACTTCAACTTGGATACCGTCAACGACGTATTGACGGGCTACGACCATCACTGGCCGCTGTGTTTAGCCTCTGGCGAATATCGCTTGCATCCTTCCCTCTCGTTGAGCATCGGCCCGGGCTGCAACGGCGACAGAAAACGTCGACGACGGGCGTAGACCGCTTTTTTCCTGCGCTATTTCACTGCAATGACCTCCGAGAGTAGGACCGCTACCGTGACAGCCACGCCGCAGGCTGTGCTCAAGTCAGAGCAGCCTCCCATAGTCGCATCTAGGCAGGATTTGCCTGGTCCAAGGCGCATCCCGGGTGAATTGGACCGGACAGGAAGTGGGACAAGTGTGCCCGGAGGGACGCAATATGGGCACCGCTGCCTTGCACGGTCCGGGGCACGGGGCAATGACTCCGGCACCAATTGCGAAGCGCCGTTCCGAAGGGTTGCATCGTGGTCAGACATGGCCGTCAATCCGAAATCCGCACAACTCTTTGCTCTGCTGGCCCAAAACTGCACTTCAAGACTTCGACGAGCAACGAAGCCCCTCGCAGAGCCTCTGCACCGAAGCAGGCCAAAAGGCCGTGCATGCCACGTAGGCGCGGCTGGCATCTTTCAGAGGAAATTCGCAGGTCTTCCTCTTGAAATTTGGCTGCGCACTTACTATTTTATTTTCGCTCAGGCAGTCGCGACGTTGCGCGCTGCGTGTTTCTGTTTGTTTGCCAGCAGCTTGGCAGGCGGGTGGGAGCGCGTATGCCCCGTCGCCTCCTTGCTGTGTCTAAGGAGGATACGACCATGAGTGATCTCTTCTTTGGAACCGACCTCTTCAACGAACTCGACCGCATGCAAAGGCAAATGGCGAGTTTGTTCGGCGGTTTTATCCAGCCTCCGCTCCGGCCGCTTCGGGGCATTTCCGCCCGTCAATATCGGTACCACGGACGACTCCATAGAAGTCGTCGCCTTCGCACCGGGCATCAAGCAGGACAAGTTCGAGGTGTCGATCGACAAGGGCCTGCTAACCATCAGCGGCGAGCGTGAAGCGGCGTACTCGGAGGACGATCCGGAGGTTCGGCCGTATGCGCAGGAGCGATTCGTCGGCACGTTCCGGCGCGTCGTCGAACTACCGCAGAGCGCCGACCCCGACAAAGTCCAGGCGCGCTATGCCAACGGCTGTCTGTCCATCAGTGTTGGCAAGCGGGAAGCCTCAAAGCCTCGGGCGATCACGGTCCAATAACGCCAGGAGAATGCCATGAACGAGACGACCCAAGTGGTTGAGCGCGACCGGAACGCATTGGCAAAAAGCCAGGAGGACAGGTCGGCACCGACGATGACCCTGCTCCCCGCAGTCGACATTGTCGAGGATAGCAGTGGCGTCACCCTCTGGGCTGACCTTCCGGGTGTGACCAAGGACAAGCTCGAGGTGAATGTCCACGATGGCAACCTCCATATCGAGGCGGAAGCGGTCGTGCCCACACCTCCCGGACTGCGAGTGCAACACGCGGAGATTCGCCAGCCGCACTTTGCGCGCGCTTTCTCACTGAGCCCCGACCTTGACGCGTCGAAGATCGAGGCCAATTTGCAGGACGGCGTGCTGAAGCTGACGATTCCGCGTCGCGATGAGGCCCGTCCGCGCCGGATTGCAGTCACCGTGGCTTAGCGCGTCTGCGGGCCGCCAACGGTGGCGCCTGCGCGGGCGCCGCCGTGCCCTGGCGGATTGTGTTGGACAGTCCATCGCCACATCCTGCCGCGCCGGCTAGCTGGCGCGGCAGGACGTGGGAGGACGGATCACGTATGCGTCGATAGGAGGACAAGATGAAAACGGAACTGGGCAAGTGGAACCCGTTCAAGTTCCTACGCAGGACGACCGCCGAAAAGCCGTCCAGAGCATCCAGGGACGAGTCATCCAACGTCGCAGTATCCAGGCAAGGGTTACCGGACTCGCCGGACGTTTCGCGGTATTTTTCCGGTGACCCCTGGCGAGCGATGAGCGAATTCCTGCATGAACCGTTCGCGGGCTTCAGTGGTCTGGATCGATGGTTCGGCGACTTCAGTTCCTCTCGCTTCCAGCCCCGGATCGACGTCGTCGATGATGGCGCGGCGCTGAGGATCACCGCCGAGTTGCCGGGTATGGACCGCGAAGATGTGCAGACTTCCATCGAAGACGGGGCGCTGGTGCTGCGAGGTGAGAAGAAGCAGGATATTCGGAGCGAGGAAAACGGCTGTTACCGCTTGGAGCGAGCGTATGGCGCATTCATGCGTAGTATCCCCCTGCCGGATGGTCTCGACCTGGATCACGTCGAGGCGAAATTCGAACGAGGCCTATTGACATTGCGTCTACCCAAGTCGGGTTCGCCGCCGCCAGCCGTCAGGAAGATCGAAGTCAAGTAAGCTGGTCGGCAATCTAGTGAGGCGGTCCGCATACCCGGGGCCAGCCTGCAACGGCTTCCAAAGGGAGATTTCGATGGAGTTCGATTCTGAATGGCTGACGCTGGGTACCCATCGGGTGCGGCTCAGATGCGCGCGCGGATTCCCGACCGAGAGAACGCGGAGTGTGGCGGAACTGGCCAGGATTGCCATCGAGAATAATTTGAGCGCGGGCGCCCGCCTTGTCGAGGTCACTGGACAAGGCGAGAAAGCCTATACGATCAGCGTCGGTACGACTTTCGAAAAAGACAGGGAAGCGGCGCCCCACCTTGAATTGGCTTTGGCCACGATATTTGGACTGAGGGTCGAGCAGGTCAACATGGAGGTGGTGGTGGTCAGTCAAGCGGAAGTGGACAGGCACTTTGGCGTGTATGAGCGGATGTTGGCGGAGAAGCTTGGCGTCGTTCCACCCATACAGTGAGGCCCAGGCAGCCCGGGGAACGCGCCCCCTGGTGCTGCGGTGATCGGCCGCGAGACGGGTCGCGAGAAGGCCCTATCACGCGGGGCGCTGCACCTGATTCTGAAAGAAGTGTTCGGTCGAGCGGCCGAGCGCCTGCGGTCGCGCGGGCCCGAGTGGGAACCGCAGGCAGCCGTGCTCGCCAGCGCCTCGGCCCTTGGCTGCGTCATACCGCCGGCTCGCACATGACCGACCAGGATACGTGGGACGCCGGCAGAAGAGCGCAAACACGGCGACCGCCGCCGCGCACGGCCCCTCCCCTGGAGGCAGGGTTTTTGCCCGAAGGGCCACAAGGTTTGGAAGGAAATGGCTAGCCGTATCCTAACTTGAGCATGTGGTGGGCGGCTTCCACCTCGAGACATACTCGGTATCCTAGGGACAACGTCAATACTTTGGTGCTGCGGTGATTCTCAGTTCTCGCCTCCATGCTGTGCCTACTGCCGGATATTCGCCGGCGTCAAACCTGCTCGCCGACCGGAGTCCGGCAGCCCCGCTACCTCCGTTCCACTGGGGGCTCGTCCTTTGCATCCAGGATGAAGACGGTGATGGGGCGGCGGCTGAGGTCGCGGGTACTAACCTGCCAGGCGATACCACTGCATGGGACATCGAAAGCTTGCCGTGGGGCTCTGCATCAGAGTCTGCCTACCGATTGTCCAGGCTCGAGGTGCGCTTCCCGCGGCCGGACTGGAACGCTTCGTTCTGGTCGCGCGAGTACTTAGAGGAGGTCGCTCGAGACTTTGCCCATCGATTCCTCGTGCCTGCGCCGCGGGCTGGCGGCCGGATCACGCACCATCAAATCAATGCATGGCTCGAGTCGCTGGGCCTCTCGGTGATACCTCTCCCCCTGTCGGTACGACTCGTCGCGTGCACGCGGTGAGCATAAAGAAGAACGGCCACCGCGAAGGTGGCCGTTTCAAAAGGTCGTGTCGTTATGCGGCTCGACGAAACCCCCGCGTCTGCTTACGCAGACGCTCCTTCTATTCCTGACGCTCCGCACGCTCGGCAAGCCGTTTCACGCGGCGCTACAGTTTCCAGATATCGCAGAAATCCACACCTTCCTGGACTGATGCGATCACGATGACGCGCTTGCCCATCGCACGCAACCAAGATTCGCTGAAGCGTCCGAGCAGTCTTGTCGCCGGCGGCGACGAGCCGCTGCAGCAGACGGACATCGGGGCCGAGCCAATCGAGATGAAGGCCGGGCACGCGATGACACAAGTACTTCCACACCGGCGAGTCTTCCGTGATGGCCAGACCGCGCTCCCAGATGTTGCGCAGGATCGCGCGATACTCCTCCGGGGTCTTTTCCGGACGCGCTACCACCTTCGGAATGAAGGTCGATGGCGCCATGCCCTGCTTGTACCGCGCCTCCCGCAGCTCGGAATAGATTTCAGCCAGTGGCTTGCCGGTGACCTCGTGGATGACGCCCACTAGATCCCCACCGGTTTCGCACTTGGCGCAATACCATCCCGAACCACCCTTCCCGCGACGTTCCCAGACAACTCGAAACGTCGAACCGCCAGAGCAGAACGGACAGGGTCCCCATTTACCACTGAGGATCTTCTGGTCCTGCACGTAGTCCGGCAGCACATTTCTCCAGTCGATCGAATCAACGTCGACACGTTCGTCATCATTGTTCTCTGCTGGTCAGGACATCAAGCGCTTCGGTCCGATCTTCGGCTTATCAACCACTGTCTTCGCGTCCGAAGACGACCGGAAAAGCGCCTTATGTCGAATCTTCAAAATTCGTATCCGACACCGACGTTCACAATTAGTGGAGCCGCCGACATGCGGGTCCTGTTCGAAAGAACGACTTGCCCGTTCGCATTTACTGCATTGAAGCTCGCATTGGTTTTGAGCGGAAACCAGGTCATCGACCCGGTGAGCATCCAGCGCACGTTGATCCGATACGCCCAGCCAGCCTCAAGCACCGGATTCCACGACGAACTCAACGACGCCTCGACGCTTCCGCCCGGACCTGCGAGCTGACTTAATGCTCCGGAAAATAGCGGATTCAATTGGACCGATCTGAACCACGAATAGTTAACGCCGACTCCCAAGAATGGCCTTATCTTGTTCTCCGCCCCTCCAAAGTAGTATTTCGCGACAACTATAGGCGCCCACGCCCGCACGGTGAAGAGTGGTTGAATTTCACCAAGCGGTAAAACAGGACCACCGACTCCGAAAGCCGCCACATTTCCCTGGGCACCAACTTCCAGCTTTGGCGGCACAGCTACGGCTCCTTCCACTGCCAGATGATCCGTTATGAAATAGGTAAAAAGCATCGAAGGCATAACCGCGTTATGAACTACAGTATTTGTTCCCGGCGACGTAAAAGTCCCAAATACCGAAGAGCTGACAATCGGTTGCGATTTTGAGTTCGGAAAATCGAGCCATGATGCACCCAACGTAGTCACAAAGCTTCCGGCACTTTGCGCACGAACACAACACGGATGAAGAGTAGCGGCCACCATGCAGAACGTAGTCATTGTTTTCAAATGCTTCAAAGCCGTCTCCAATGTTTTTATCGATCCTTTGTCCGACGCCACAGCTTCGTTGCGCCACGCGGTATGTTCTTTCAGGAAAAATCGGGCCTACCGCTCAGCTAATCGTTCACACCCAATCCATCGCCACAATTCTTAGGCGTCGTCCACTCGCTTCCCGCTCGCTCTCTTGATTGAGACCCTTCTCGCAGTTCATATCAGGCGCATTGCGGGACGCTCGGGAGCCGGTGGAAAAACGCGCCACGGGCCGCCTTCATGACGGAAGAAATACAAAGCGACCCCATTTCATCTTTGACCGTCTCAACCCTGACATAGCATTGTCGTTTGGGCTCGCCTGTTCCTGAACTCCGTAATTCGAATTCCTGTCACGGGATCCGGCTCGAGCCAATCGGGGGCCCATCGTGCGCAACGATTTTGGCTTACAAACCGTCAGCACCTCCTTCGCATATCTTATTAATACGTCGGCACTACAAGGCAGATCGTTGCCCAAGAACGAGTCGACGATCATTGAGTTTCTTCCAGATCGTCCCATCCAGCTGTTGGATCGTAAGTGCCATCTTTTCGGCCTTTGCACAGGGCGTCGTGACGGGGGCCCCTTGAGACGGCTTCCAACCAACTCACCGGACCGCTTCAGGCGCTTATCAGTTGCTCACTTAGTGACCCTTGCCCAATGCAACGGCCCGATATCAAACGAGCCGGTGCATTCATATTGACCGCTAGACCTTCTTGAGCTTGTGGCCTCCTGCAACATAGTCCTTCATCATTTGTATCGCCTGTGTGTCGTAGGACATCATGTGTATGAAGCCAGCAGCTTCACGGTCTAGACTCTCCGACAGAGGTAGATCCTCGCTCGAACGTACAAGCTGTTTGTAGAATGAGAGCGCTGCGGCGGGCTTGTCGAGAAACTCGTTCGCTATCTGCAGCGCTGCTGTGACCACGTCTTCAGTCACATAGTGGTGAACCAGACCTTCTTTCGCAGCTTCTTCGGGATAAAAAAGGCGGCCACGTAACACCCATTCGAGAGCTTTCCCAGCACCCACTGCTCGAGCGAGCCTCACTGAAGCGCCGGCACCCGTTATAAGGCCAATCTGGATTTCCGGTTGTCCTATTGTGTATGTACCGGGTCCCGCGATCCGAATGTCGCAACAAAGCGCAATTTCGAGTCCGCCACCCATGCAGTAGCCGTTAATAGCGGCAATCGTAGGCTTTTGCGAATGTTCAATCTTTTCCCAACCAGCCCGCAGCGGGCTGCGCGCACCCAACGGGTCCGGCAGGCCAGCTTCCCGGCCAGTGCGGACCATTTGGCCAAATGCAAGCAAATCCTCAACGGACACATGCCGAACGAACTCTTCCGGTTGTCCGCCGGTGAAGATAATTGCACGCACGTTGGGGTCGGCCTCTAGCGTGTCCATAACCCCATTAAGCTGGGCGAGCATGTCAAAGTCCATGAATCCCTTGTTCGGATTGCAAAATTTTACGACCGCAATTTGATTATTGGTTTCAAATGAAACTTTTCCCATCGTTGTCTCCATTGATTTATCGCCGCGCCCCCAACCTTGATCGCCAGTCGCGGACATCACGATACAGTTGGCGAGAGATGCTGCTTGAACCAGCCCACTGCCGCACTACTACTGACATCGAAACTGGGCCCCGCATACGCATCGAAATGACCACCTGGAATTACAACAAGCTTCTTTGGCTCGAGTGCCCGATTGAATGCGCCTAGCTGCAAGTCGCCGGGGTTCACGTGATCGGCAGCCGCCACAACCATGAGGAGTGGAGTCGGAGAAATGGCAGACACGTAACAGCCCGGTTCATACTCCATCAACATTTCGATTGACCGAAGGGTCACCTCGTTTTTCCATGCCGGTGCGCGAGACTGCGCCGTTACAGAGAACCATTCCCACGCGTCCGATTGAGGCATCGCGCTTGGTAAGGCCGGATCTTCACTTACCGCCGGAATCATCGCGGGAATCTCGCCAGAGAAACGGCGCATTCGGTCTTCGTCGAGCGTGGCCCGCAGCGCAGGAAGATGGTCAGGGCGGACAGCTCGATCAATGAGCTGCTTCCCCGACACAAAGGGAACTTGTGACACGACGCATTTGACTCGCCTATCGATCGCGCCTAGCATCAGGACGTGACCACCGCTGTAACTAGATCCCCATACGCCAATCCGATTCTTATCAATGCCATCCAAACTGCTTATAAAAGAAATGGCATTCCGATAGTCCCGGACCTGTTGTATTGGGTCAATTTCGTATCGAGGAGTACCGTCGCTAGCTCCGAAGTTTCGATTGTCGAAAACCAGGACGGCAAAACCGGCATCGCAGAAAGCGTCGGCATAGCTATCGAGATACATCTCTTTCACCGCTGAATAGCCGTGTGCCATCACGACGGCGGCGCATGCCGAGGTCCCGCTGTCTGGTTTGTAAAGCCATCCCCGCAATGTCACGCCCTCTGCGTTAAAGCTAACATCTTGTCTCACAGCACGCTCCTCCTAGCTATTTGTGTGGTTTTGTCTACACCGTGGGTAGACCGATTACTCTCGGACTATAATGGCCATCTCCCCGCTCTGGTTAAGCCGCCTTCGAACAGTCCGAAGGATGACGCGAAGCGCCCGCACCTTCCAATGCGGGACGACGGCATGCTTTGTGCCGCGCCGCATCCATAAGCCGGCGTAGTGATTCTGTGACCGTGAGACGGGCGTCACAAGGTTGAGGAATGCCAAAAATGGGGTAAGTTGGTGCCAATGCAGCTACCCGCAGCACCGCGATGACGGCGCGAAGACGCTTGCACACGTCCGCTCATTCGGTTCGCTCAGCATCGCCTCTGGCGAGCGAGAATCGTCAAGGTCAGTTAGAACCCGACGTGCTCGCGGCCTTTCAGCCGGAGGATTTCACGAGCCTCTGCTGGTGTAGCAATGTCGAAGGAAAGCTCTTCTAAGATCCGACGAATCTTTTTGACTTGTTCTGCGTTCGAACGAGCCATCTTGCCCTTTTCAATGAAAATGCTATCTTCCAAGCCGACCCGGACGTTGCCACCCATGATTGCCCCAGCGGTAAGCAGTGTCATCTGATGGCGGCCCGCGCCTAGCACAGAGAATTCATACGATTCCCGACCGAAAAGGCGATCCGCGACAGTGCGCATCATTGTGATATTTTCAGGATCCGGGCCGAGACCGCCCAAAATGCCGTAAATGGACTGGATGAAAAAAGGCGGTTTAATCAACCCTTCATCGACAAAGTGCGCAAGGTTGTAGAGATGGCCGACGTCGTAACACTCGAGCTCAAAGCGAGTGCCGTGCTCGCTCAGTTCTGTGACGATGTTTTTTATGTCCTTGAACGTGTTCTTAAAAATCGCGTCTTCGGTCGCTTGGACCGCTGGGCCTTCCCAGTCGTATTTCCATTTCCTGATCTTGCTTGCGATCGGATGAATCGAGAAATTCATGGAACCCATGTTAAGAGAACACATCTCTGGCCTAGCAATTCGCGGATATGCGAGTCGTTCGGCCAGCGTCATGGAGGAGCCTCCCCCCGTTGTGATGTTGATGATGGCGTCGGTCTCGGCGGCTATTCGAGGGACAAACTGTTCAAACAACCCCGGGGCGGGCGAAGGGCGTCCATCTATCGGATTGCGAGCGTGCAAGTGAAGAATAGCGGCGCCGGCTTCGAACGCTTCAATAGACTGTACTGCGATCTGTTCTGGAGTAATCGGCAAGTACTCTGACATCGTCGGTGTATGTATAGAGCCGGTTACGGCGCAGGTAATGATTACCTTGCGTTTTTCTGCGCTCATGGAGCGTCTCCTCGGAGGAACACAAACTTGATATGCGCGGGACGTGTTGTCGCCGGTGATTAGAACGGCAGTCCGGGGCGGCAGGTATGTGTCCTGTCTCCGGCCCGTAGCAGTTCGAAAATGAGCCAAGATATGCCGCGGCGGACTTCACCTCACTTGTCACTTTTGCGCGCAGGTGTTGTATGCTGGACTAACGATGAAAATGGCTGTTCGCATTACTTTTCGCACGAGGCGCCAAAGCCTGATTCGGGCAATTGGGAAGCACCCAGTCGCTGGGCGCTTATCAATCCGCTAGGCTCCGGTCATTCCGGGCCCTGTCCCCAGAGATTTCATGTTCGCGGGGATCTTTTCCGCGAAAGTAAACGGACCGGCCTTGTTTTCCTCGATCCACCGCTTCTCGGCTACAGATTCAAAGGGAGGAGGAATTTCGCCCTGAACCGTCCACAGGTCAACAGGCAGTTCGGCAATCGAGAACTCGCGGTCGAAACCTCGATCTCGCACCCAGGGCGCAACGAGTTCGTCGATCGTCCTCATCCAAAACTCCCGCCCAATCGGGCTTGGGATCGTCCTTGCAATCTGGTCGATCTTGAACCGAACAAAGTTGTTGCGTGGTTCTCCGCCAACGAAGCACGAACCTTCTTCTAGCTCCTCGAAGATTACGACAACATAAAACCGCGGAATCGGTATCTGCGCGTACGCCTCGGTAATTACCTTGGACATAGCCTTCTTGTCCTCGGCAGCGTAAGCCCCGGCCGGGTGATAAATCTTCCACAATGGCATAGTCTCTCTCCAGTCCATGTCGACCAACGTATTAACAACTACCTTGCTTCTAGCAAGGAACCCGTCGCCACCTGCCGCGACTAACTTTTAACCCTCACCTACCTGTTCGTCTTTGGGTAACGATTGACGCGTGCTCGCCATTAACGACGCACTCACGTCTGCGAATAGCGGTTGACCGATCAATCAGCCGAAATCATCTTCTTAAGCTCATTCGACCAGTAAATGTGTGGCGATCGCGTCACCGATCGGTGAAAGTCAGGTCTATGGTTGTCGATCTCTTAGGGGCTATCCCTGATAGGAAACCGTTACCTTATGAGCGGATGATACGTAGCGCTATGAGACCCGGCGAGGTTCGACGGTGCCAACGTAGAGGTCATTTGGTGTCAAATTACCGACAGTGGCGGCGCGATATTGAATCAGTGCAAGGGCGGCGACAACGAGGCCACATCAACTGGACGTAGCTGTAACCGATAGCATCGAACACTTCTTGTGAAATCAGCGATCCCGGACCTTTCTTCGGAGAAACCTTGTGCTTAACATGTCATCGGATGACCCGCCGCCGACCTCTCCCGACTACCTGCGAAATTTGGCGATGGATGCTCCAACGCAGAGGGTGTTTGGGTTACGCGCATTATTTGCAGAACTCGCAGACCAAGGCGTGCCGGCCGACCAGTTGCTGGCGGGCTCTGGGATAACGACTAACCAGCTAAGTGACCCCCGATCCCTAGTCTCGCGCCGACAACGGCTAGTAGTCTATGACAATGCGCATCGTCTATCCGGTCGGCCGGAGCTAGGGATCTACGCTGGTAAAAGACAACGCATGAGCGATTTTTGCGTCTTCGGATACGCAATGGCAAGCTGCAGCACGCTGGGCGACGCACTCGATCTGGGCCTAAAGCAGTTTCCGCGCGCCACGCATACCGTTCCACTAGGTTCTCGCATCGAAGGCGACCTCGGCATTTTGTTCGCGCCCAATGCCACCTTTTTAGGAGACGCATTGCCGTTTGTTAGCGAGTTTTGGTGCAGCTCGATGAATGGTTTGTTTTGCAATATTTTGGAGGCGCCCTTTCCCTCGATTCGGATGCTCGTCTCATATCCCGCCCCCTCGTATTGGCGCGAGTACGAGACGCAGTTCGGCTGCCCCATCGAATTCGACGCGGGGGTCAACGAATGGCACTACGACGCGCTAGCGCGTGATCTGGTGCTGCCGAACGCGAATCCGATGACCACGAGCATCCTTCAGTCTTTCTCGTGGGATCCGCCACTAATAGACGAAGCCAAAGGCCTTGACCTGGTATCTACCATCACCGCCATGCTTATGAATCAAAAGGGTGACATTGGAAACATCGATTCTGTAGCCGAAAGACTGGGACTGTCCCTGCGGACGCTGCATCGCCGCCTCGCGGCCGGAGGCGTCACATATAAGTCAATCGTTGATGAGGTGCGCCAAAGACTGGCCTTCCGGTTCCTTAAGCAAACCACGATGACGATCGAGCAGATAGCGGAGCAGACAGGATTCTCAGACGCCTCCAACTTCCGTAAGGCTTTCAAAAGGTGGACAGGCCGGACGCCGAGTGACGTGAGACATCCGGAGGACAAGAACGTCTCGCAACCACCGTCCGAGGCGTCGTTCAATTCAAATCCGCGCCTTTGAGCTGGCTAGAAACTGAACTGCGTTTGCTTTCCTGCTAATCAACGAGTAGAACACGCCCGCGCAATGCCGCGCGGCAGCGCACGGTCGCGAACGTTCAGTCCATAGCGTTCGTTCGCGTGAGTGCCGCCAACGCGCGCGGGAGAGCCGTAAAAACGTCAGCAGAGCGGCGACAGTCCGAACTGACGGAGCTTATGACCCAACAGACGGTTTAACTCGTCGCTCGTCATGATTGCGCTCGCTCACCTTGCACTGCCAAAAAGCAACGCTTGATTGTGCCAATCCGATCTCAGCGGCTTCCCGGTGTGTTACGTCCTCGACGTACGGCGCGATTGACTGGTCAGAGCGCCAGCCGAAGAAGGCTTGTCGATATCCGATTCATCGAGGCCCCTGCGGCGGCCCGTTTCCTTGAAGTCGGTCGCACAGGTACTTCTCAAGCAGTGCGGATGCAGATCGGCGAATTCAGGATGCCTCAGGCCGATCTGGCTGACGATCCCTTTCACCCGGTTCAGGCTCAGGGGCAGACCAGTCCGGCTCTGGAACAGAAACGGTACGTCAGCATTCGCTATAGCGAGCGCCTGGCCGAGGCGGCCATCGAGCCGTCGGTCGGTAGCCGGGGCGACAGCTACACAGCTACGACAACGCTTTGGCTGAGACGCTCAGCGGGCTGTACAAGGCTGAGCTGATCCATCGTCGTACTGCCTGGAAGACGCGTGAATCCGTTGAACTGGCCACGCTGGAATGGGTAGCCTGGTTCAATCACCACCGGCTGATGGAACCCTTCGGCTATATCCCGCCAGCCGAAGCCGGGGCGGTTCACAACCCGCCGTCAACACAAGAGCACGGAGGCCGAATCTTCGGTCTCGTAGACCTGCCCCCACGACGCAAGAACGCGGACCTGCCTGAACAGGTTCGCTATTTCAAACGTCCCTCGTACCTCGTCTGCGACGATCGTCAAGATGCTTGCACTCAGCGTTTGATCCTTGACCAACCGGCTGAACAAGCGAACAAGCGAACGACAATCATCGTCGTTTGCATCCCCTTGTCCTTGTCCACGGCCTGGAGCGCGAACTGCGTATAGTCGGCCAGCGGTGCAACGACAGCCCTCTCAGCCTCTGTCGATCGCCAGCCTGGAGAAAAGCGCCCAACGCGCGACGAGCCTTCATGTACCGGACTTTCGGGGTAGTTGTCGCCCGGATGGTAGGACCGGCGCGAAGCCACACCGTCGTCACCGAGCCAGCGAGCGAACCATTGTGGCGATCCGCTACGACTGCCGGCCTCGGCAGTATCGAATAGTTCCCGTTCCCGATTCCAGACGCGATTCACCTCTCTCGCCAGGGAATTAAGCCAGAGCCCATGCTTCTCCTACGCAAGCAAGGGACTCGGGTGACGGTACGGACGGAATGGGCTGCCATCCCACATCGCTGCGACCTGCGGGATGCAAATGCAGGCACGTGAATGTTCACGGCGACAAGCAGGCGACATTCCGCGCATTGCTATTTGTCCTTACCCAGCCCAGCGGACTCAACGAGCAGTGGAGCCACAATGACCACCAGCAGAGCGCGCTCAATGCACTACCTGAAAATGCATCATAGAGCACCCCCCAGAGGCCGAGCCGCCGATTTTTGATGAATTTGAAAAAATTCTTTCCTCTTTTCCCTCTTCTTCCCACCGGACATGTTTCCTAAAGTAGCCAACAAGAGTCGCAAGAGAAGCGTACCGAACGAGACCGTCGGATGCAGTTCCGCTACATCGCGACAACACCCCACCGCTGCTCGCCGCAAGCTCGTCAGTGCATCTTCCGCCAGCCGTCAATAGGCGTGGGCGAAATAGCTTAGTCCTAGCTCGATGACCTGACACTGGCGCAGCCGCCTGCTTACGCAGAAACGAATAGTATTCAAGGAACACATCATGTTGATTGACCCAAGTACCCTTAGCGCGGCATCGAATTACAAACTGCTGATCGGCTCTATCTTGCCCCGCGCAATCGCATGGGTCCGCACCGAGTCAAAAGACGGCATCGCAAACCTTGCGCCAATCTCCTTCTTCACTGCCGTTGGACGTAAGCCGCCAATGGTTTCGCTCTCGCTTCAACCACGCTCAGATGAAGTTACCTTGAAGGACACCTTTGTCAATATCCGAGACACAGGAGAGTTCGTAGTCAACGTCGTTAGCCTGGAACTGGCTCATGCAATGCATCGCACCGCCTACGAATTCCCTTCCGATGCCGACGAGTTCAATGAGGTCGGGCTTGAGAAGGCTGCATCAGTCGTAGTACGTCCTCCCCGAGTTAAGAATGCACCTATCGCGATGGAGTGCAAGCTCAATCGCATCATTCCCATCGACAAAGACCTTGACCACGTGGTGTTTGGTGAAGTGGTGCGCTTCCATATCCGCGATGATCTCTATCTCGACCGCGGCCGCATCGACACCGCGGGGCTGCAAGCTGTCGGACGCCTAGCTGCCGAATACACCCTCGTCAAGAACGCCTTCACGACACCCCTTGACGAGCAAGTGCTTGCCGCCTTCCAGAACAAGCGCATCGAACGACTCGACGCGCATGACGACGGTTTCTCTCCTATCGATACAAATGCTTGGTCTGCTTCCGGCGCTACGCGTTAGTCCTATAAATCACTTTGTAGCAAGCCTTAATCAATTCGGCTAACCACGTTACCCCTATGACCAATTCTATGCTCCAAGCACAGCAAACCACACTCGTATTTATTCATGGATTCCTCGATGGCGCCACCGTGTGGAGCGATGTCGTTGCAACCATCGGCGACTGCGCCGCGAGTGCTCAGTGTCTAGATCTTTCAGGAATGGGGGGCCGTTCCGGCGAGAGCGGCCCATACAGCCTCGACCGCTTTGCGGAAGACGTTGCCACCCAAGTTCGTGCACAGGCCGGACCGGTTGTCCTCGTAGGCCACAGCATGGGGGCGCAGATTGCCGAGTTGGTAGCGACACAACTCGGAGAACAGGTCCGAGGCTTCGTGCTCGTCACGCCTGTTCCTTTGAAAGGAGCGGGTCTGCCGGACGAGGTTATGAAGACTTTCCATGCGATGGGTGGCAATCCTGATGCGCAACGGGAAGGCCGCCGCCGATTCTCGGTCAACCTAGACGATGTTCGTCTTGAGAAGCTAGGAATGCTCGGCGACGGAATCATAGCCTCGTCAGTCGGCGTGCTCGCCGACACTTGGAACCGCGGCCACCACTTGGGGGAACAATGCAGCCAGTATGAAGGCCCGGTGTTGATTGTCCGGGGAGAAGGTGATCCCTTTGTCACCGAAGAGATGGTCACTAGTCCACTGCGTCATTGAATTGGCACCGGACGAATTCGCCGCGATGGATCGTCGTACTTCCACTTGATTGGCTTGGGATTCTTGTTGTGTTGGCGGATATAACGCATCAACTTGCGATCCAGGTCCTTCACCGAGGTAAAGACGCCGCGTGCGATCACATCGCGCTGAATACGCGCGAACCAGTTCTCGACCTGATTGAGCCAGGACGTGTAGGTCGGCGTGTAGTGCAACCGCACGTTACGGTGTTCCTCGAGGAAGGTCTGTACGCGCTCGGTTTTGTGGCTGCTGACGTTGTCGCAGATGACATGGATTTCTTGCTCCGGCCGCTGACTGGTCACAACGTCGGTAAGGAAGGCCACGAACTGCTCGCTAGTATGGCGGGGCGCGGTCTTGCCGATCACCTCCCCGGTTGCCGTGTTGAGTGCGGCAAACAGGCTGAGCGTGCCGTTGCGCTTGTATTCAAAGCCGTGACTTTCGGCACGCCCTGGCGACAGTGGCAACATCCGGTCCTTGCGGTCCAGGGCCTGGATCGCGGTCTTCTCGTCCACGCAGAACACCGCCGCATGCGCCGGCGGGTTCAGGTACAGCCCGATCACGTCTGCGGCCTTGGTCTCGAAGTTGGGATCATTGGAGATCATGTGCCGCTCCAACCTGTGCGGGCGCACGCCATGTTTGCGCCAGATGCGCTGCACGGTCGAGACGGATACGCCCCCCAGTTCCGCGGCAAGCTTGTAGCTGCTCCAATGCGTCGCCCCGTCCGCGGGCTTGCGCTTGAGCGTGTAGCTCAGCACACGCGCCTCGAGCTTTTCCGGCGGCTGCAGCGGCGCTCGTCCAGGGTGGCGCGCGTACAAGCCTGCCAGGCGCTCGGCCAGAAACCGGCCCGACCAACGCGAGATGAAACGCGAATCGCAACCCAGCCGCTCAATGATTGCGTCGCGGGACTCGCCGTCTTCAAGCATCAGGATCAGCTTGGCCCGACGCGCGTCGGCCGCTCGAATGGTTCGGCTGCGCGTCGCCGCCAGCAGTTGTTCACGCTCGAGTTCGGTCAGATTCATTTTTCCCATGCACCTGATCTAACCATGAATGGGGTGCTTTTTCAATGACGCAAGGACTAGTTCTGTGAAACCGCGCTTTAACCACCCTACCGTCATTTCGATCGGCAACGCAGGCCACTGGCCACACGTCGAGCAACCTGAAGACTTCGCCACAAACCTTCGTGAGTTCCTAGCAGCGGTCGACGCGACCGCCGTCCCCGCTCAAGGGTGGACCCGCGCGTTCGAGCAAAAATCGGAGAATTCTTTTGCCGACGCCTTTGCGGTGGACGTCGTCCTCGAAGCTAGCGTGCTAACCAGGCCCGCCGTTGGCATCGATGAGGTGAAGACAATAATGGGGACTGCCAGCCAAATCTATGAGGCCCTGGCATTCACATACGAAGCTCATAGCGGCCTGCAAAACTATCTCCAGTGGGAGGCGCAAGCCTTTGGTGGCGAAAAGCTGTTTGGAGTCACGGTCCTGACCAAAAATGAGGAAGGAAAAGTTGTCCATGCAGCAATCCACCATCGGCCGCTGGGCGGTGCCCTGAAGTTCTCGGCTGAGCTGGCGCGACGGCTGCAAGGGAAGATTGACCCCGGTTTCTTCTACACCGGATCTTGACCTATCAGGAGCTTGAAATGGTGACACGGACCGATGTGGAATTTGAAGTAGATGGCAACGTCAAGCTTCGCGGGTGGCTATTTGTCCCGCCTGGCGATGGCCCGCGACCGGCCATTACGATGGCGCATGGCTACGCTGGCGTCAAGGAACACGGCATTGAACCATTCGCGAAAGCCTTTGCTGAGGCCGGATTCGTCGTGATGCTGCACGACCATCGCGGGTTCGGTGCGAGCGAGGGCACGCCTAGGCAGGACGTGGACCCCTGGCGACAGATCGCGGACTGGCGACGCGCTATCAGCTACCTCGAAAGCCTGAATGTCGTCGATTCCAAGCGCATCGGCCTGTGGGGAACAAGTTACGCTGGGGGGCACGCCATCGTACTTGGCGCGACAGACCGCCGGTTGCGTTGTGTCGTCGCACAGGTACCAACCATCAGCGGTTATGAGCAGGGTCTACGCCGCATTCCACCGGAAAATGTAGGTGCAATCGAGGAAATGTTTGCCGATGACGACCGAGCGCAGCTGCAGGGCGAACCGCCGCGCCGTCAGGCAATTGTGAGCACCGATCCCAGTTGTGAACGGTTGTCTAAAACCGGCACTAAACGGCGGCGCGGCTTAAAGATGCGGAGCAACTCCTGTATTGCAGGACGTCCCGAGGTCTTCTGATCCGATATTGAAGGTTGTCACCGGGCGCGTCGGAACGAGCCCGTAGGGCGAGTGCAGACGCGCCCGGTGCGGGCATTCCGCAAGGTGGTGACGTCGCAGTAGGGATGCGGTAAAAGGTTGGCTTTACCGCCGAAAAGAAACAGGCACGACACCGGTCCAAACCGCCAAGTTCATCCCGATGTCGTGCCCCACTCGTGCCAAGGGCGCGCGTGCCGGGCCAGTATGGCACGGCTCGCCCATCCCGTCGAGGCCGCTTCGGCATAACGGGGGAATTGCCGATGCCGGCCACGGGCCGCCTCTTTGTGTGCGCCCATTGCCGGGCGCAGGTCATTGTTTGCCGCCGCTGCGACCGCGGTCAGATCTACTGCAATGGCGGCTGCTCGCAAACAGCGCGCCGCGCCAGCCTGCGCGAGGCCGCTCAGCGCTATCAACGCAGCCGCCGCGGCCGCTTGGCCCACGCGGAGCGGATGCGCCGCTACCGCTGTCGCCAAAAGAAAGTGACGCATCAGGGTTCCGCCGCGCAGGCCGCCGATGCTCTACTGCCGCTGACCTTGACGACGCCGGCCAGAGCACCGGCGCCCGCTGGCGCCTCAACACCGGTGCCTGAGCATTGCCACTTCTGCCGTTGCGCATATTCGGGCTTTGTCCGCCTCGGACCACTGCGTCGTCGGGTCTTCCGTGATGTTCGTACGACTGACCGCACAGGACACGACCCATGACCATTGGAGTAGAACTTGAAGCCCAGATCCTGCGTTACTACCACGTCGAGAAATGGCGCGCCGGCACCATCGCGCGCCAGTTGCATGTGCACCGAGACACCGTTCAGCGCGTGCTGGCGCAGGCCGGTCTGCCCAGGATTGGTAGCGTGCAGCGGCCCTCGCAGATCGACGCCTACCTACCATTCATCCATGAGACGTTGAAGAAGTTCCCGTCGCTCACGGCCAGCCGCCTGTATGCGATGGTGACCGAACGCGGCTACCGCGGGAGCCAGCACCACTTCCGGCACATGATCGCGCTGCACCGGCCGCGCCCACAGCCGGAAGCCTATCTGCGTCTGCGTACCTTGCCCGGCGAGTAATCGAAAGCTTGCGATTACTCGCCTAATAGGAAGGATCGCGTAATCGGAAGGAACGTGCCGAGCCCTCGGACAGTTCGTATCTTTT
>NZ_JWMA01000081.1 GCF_000812465.1 Cupriavidus sp. IDO
TAACGACGTGGGCTACCAGACCCGTAAGGCGCAGATAGCCACCCGGGCGCAGGACCGCCGCTGGAACGACCTGATCCTGAAGCTGACCGAGCTGGGCCGCCTGGGGCAGAAGAGCGGCAAGGGCTGGTACCGCTACGAGCCGGGCAGCCGCCAGCCGCTGCGCGACTCTGAGGTTGAAGCCTTCATCGAACAGGAGTCAGCGCGGCTGGGCATCGTGCGGCGCCCCATCGCGGCCGAGGAAATCATCAAGCGTTGCGTCTACAGCATGGTCAACGAAGGCGCGAAGCTGCTCGAAGCCGGCGTGGCGCTGCGGCCCAGCGACATCGACACCGTCTATCTGACCGGCTACGGCTTCCCCGCCCGCCACGGCGGCCCGATGTACTACGCCGACCGCATCGGGCTGCGCAAGGTGTACGCCGACATCGAGCGTTTCCACGCGGAGCACGGCTACTGGTGGGAACCGGCACCGCTGCTGGCCCGGCTGGCGCACGAAGGCAAGACCTTCGCCGACTACCAGCGTGGCAAGGCATGAAGCCCGGTAGCGCCTGCTTGCCGGCGGGTCATCGTTGCATTTTAAAGACGGATTAACGTATACCACTATGATTCATATACATACCAATATGCGATAGTCCTGCCACTTCCCGCAGCTAGGGAATGACATCCAGAACCAGGAGGAGAAACCCATGAAAAGAAGTCTTGTCGGTCTTGCCTGCGCCATCGCCAGCGCAACGGCCGCGGCGCAGACATCCGGCATCACGCTCTACGGCGTGGCGGATGCCAACATCGAATACACCAACAACAACCCCGGGAGCGGCCCCGACGGGCACTCCAAGGTCGCGCTGAACTCGGGCGGCCTGTCTCCCAGCCGCTGGGGCCTGCGCGGCACGGAAGACCTCGGTGGCGGAAAGCGGGCCATCTTTGCCCTGGAGAGCGGTTTCAGTCTGGATACCGGCGTCTCCACCCAGGGCGGCCGCCTGTTCGGCCGCCAGGCCTGGGTGGGCCTGGCGGCAGGCGGTCAGCAACTGACGCTGGGCCGCCAGTACACGTCGCTCTTCCTGACGATGGCCAACTATTCGCCCACGGCTTATGCGACGACCTATGAGCCGGTGACCGGCATCGCCGGCCTGAATCTGCGCGAAGACAATATGGTGAAATACCATGTCGACCTCGGCCCGCTGACCGCGGAAATGCACTGGGCCTTCGGCGAGCAACCGGGCTCGTTCCAGGGTTCCTCGGCTTACGGCGGCGGCCTCGACTACCGTCTCGCCCAGTTCGGGATCGCGGCGGCGTACGACAGCGTCAACAGCGCAACGACCGCCGGCAACTACACCCGCACCCAGAAGGCTGCACTGGGCCTGCGCTACCAGATCACCCCTGCATTGCTTGCCCAGGCGGGGTACCGGTACAACAACAACGGCACGCGGGCAACGAACACCGCATCGCGCGACGACTTGTGGTGGTTTGCCTTGAACTACCAGGCCACTGGCGCCCTGCAACTGACCGGCGCCTTCTACTACGACAATGTCAAATCGCTGTACACCGCGACCAGCCTGACCAATCCGGCCAACCCATGGCAAGTCACGCTGATTGCCGATTACTCACTGTCCAAGCGCACCGACGTCTACGTCGCCTCGGCGTACACGAAAAACGCGTCGCTGAACTTTGAAAGCCTGAACGGCGCGCTCGCCGCCTACCAGATCGCGCCGAACGAGCACAATCAGTTCGGCGTGGCCGTGGGTGTGCGACACAAGTTCTGAGCCATCACATCGGAAAGCCCGACGGGTCGCTCCCCGCGCCCCCTTGCGTGCGCGTGGGGAGCGAACGATCAGGCTTTCCAGCTTCCCATCCCGGCTAGGCTGCCCGCGTGGCAGCCGGCTTGCGCCCGCGCCGGGCGCCGCCGCGGGGTGCGGTGCTCCTGGCGGCCGTGGCGTCCCCGCCGCCTTCGCCCTCCAGATAGCTCGCCGGCAGGGTCGACAGAAATTCCGCAAACCCGGTCGTACCCACAGGCGCGTGTTCGAGCATGGCCGCGTGCGCGGCACCTTCGTCGCCGCTGAGAATGGCGTCTGCGAGCCGCTGGTGGTCTTCCAGCACGCGCTGCCGGCGCGTGGGCGTCTGGAAAATACGCGGGCGGTAGCGCTGCATCAGCCGGCGGATGCCCTGGATCTGCTCCACCAGATATTCGTTGTGGCTGCCCGCATATACCGCGTCATGAAACTCGGCGTTAGCCTTCGCGAAGCGCTTGCCGTCGTCCTCGGCATGCGCCTGCTCGCATTCGGAGCGGGCAGCCTTTAGCCGCGCGCGCTGGTCGTCGTCCATGCGGCGCGCGGCCAGCTTCGCCGCCACCGCTTCCAGCTCGCCGAGCAGTTCCAGGGTCTCGCGCAGTTGCGTGATCGACAGGCGCGATACGAACACGCCGACGCGGGGCACGATGCGAACCATGTTCTGCACGGACAGTTGCTGCAGCGCCTCGCGCACGGGTGTGCGGGAGACGCCGAAGCGCTCCGCCAGCATGCGTTCGTCCAGCGGCGTGCCGGGCGGCATGTTGCCATCCTCGATTTCGCGCTGGATCGTGGCCTTGATCTCGCCGGCCATGCTTTTCTTTTCGAACTGTGTCATCAGGTCTGAGTAAGCGGTTCTTACTGCGCAGTATACCGAAATGGAATACTGGCATGCCCGTTCAGTACAGAAATAAAGAGCCACGGCTGACAAAGTGGCCGATTTGTAGGGCTCCAGCTTGCAGCGCCCGCACTCGCGTGCCAGAATCACCCCAATAAATACCAAGATAGATATCTGGCATTAAAAAGGTGCCCTACGTGCGCTCGACAGGGCACACGACGCAGCACCTGGACAACCCGCTCAAGGAGACACCCCCTCATGCAAGACCTGGCCCGCGTGCCGGTCCGGACTGCAGCCGGATCGCGCGCGCACTACCGCTATTGGTTCCTGTTCCTGCTCATCCTGATCTATGCCTCCAGCTTCGTCGACCGCATCTTCATTTCGGTGGTCGCCCAAAAGATCAAGGCCGAGATGAACCTGTCCGACGTGCAGCTGGGTGTCCTGGGCGGCCTCGCGTTCTCGATCCTGTATGCAACGCTCGGCATCCCGATGGCACGGCTGGCTGAGCGCTGCAACCGCGTGGCGCTGATCGCCATCTCCATCGCGATGTGGTCGGCCATGACCGCGCTGTGCGGCACCGCCGGGCACTTCTGGCATCTGCTGCTGTACCGCCTGGGTGTGGGGATCGGCGAAGCCGGCAGTACGCCGACCGCGCACTCGCTGATTACCGACCAGTTTCCTCCCGAGCGGCGGGCTACCGCACTGTCGCTGTACGCGCTGGGCCCGCCGATCGGCGTGATCGCCGGGGCCATCGGCGGCGGTTGGCTGGCGCAGACCATTGGCTGGCGGGAAGCCTTCTATATCGTGGGATTGCCCGGCCTCGCCCTTGGTGCCCTGGCATGGCTCACGCTGAAGGAGCCCAGGCGCGGCGCCAGCGATCCCGACCCTGGCGAGGCACAGCAGGTGCCGCCGCTGCGGGACGTGCTATCGCTGCTGCTGCGCAGCCCCGCCTTCGTGCAAATGCTGCTGGGCACGGTCATCAGCGCCTTCGCGCAGTACGCCATCAACCTCTTCTTGCCGGTCTACCTGGCGCGCACCTTCGGCATGGACATGATGCAGGCAGGCCTGGCCTTCGGCCTGGTCGTGGGCATCGGCGGCATCGTGGGCAATGCGGTAGGCGGCTTCGCCGCTGACGCGGCTGCGCGGCACGACCGGCGCTGGTACGCCTGGATACCGGCATGCGGCACGCTGCTTGGCTTCCCGCTTGCGGCGGCCACATTCCTGCAGCAGGACTGGCATGTCGCCGTGCCCTTGCTGCTGCTGTGCACCCTGCTGCTGAATGTCTGGAACGGCCCCACCTTTGCCGTGGTCCACGCGCTGGTTTCGGCGCGCATGCGCGCCACGGCCACGGCAATCGTCTTTCTTGCCATGAACCTGGTCGGGCAGGGCTTCGGCCCGCCGGCCATTGGACTGCTGAGCGACATGTTTGCATCGCACCTGTTTGCCGCAGGGGACTTCCAGACCATTTGCCGTGGTGCGCACGGCGTCGCGGTATGGCAGGGACCGGCCGCGGCGGCCTGTGCGCAGGCATCGGCACAGGGCCTGCGCTACGCCATGCTGGCAATGAGCGTGATCTTCGCCTGGTCGGGGCTGCATTACTTTCTTGCCAGCCGGCACCTGGCCCGGCGAGCTGCGGGGCGCTAAACGCCAGCCGGGCACGCGTAGCCCGTCTCCGGCGGCGATGCGACACCGCTCCATTGGCGGCATCCGGCATTGAAGGCTAAGCGTGCGAGAAGATACAAAAATGCTTAGGTCGGCGGCAGCAGCCCAGAGCAATTATTTGCCACGCTCCGGGATCGTCGACGGCGTGAGCCGGCGTGCTCACGGCTCCTGTCTTTCCAGCGCGCTCACCATCTCCTGCGCGGCGCGCTGCAGTTCTGGCACGAAGCGTCGCGTAGCCTCGGCCGGGCTGATTGCCTGCTCGAGATAGATCACGTTGAGGCTCGCGAGTATGCGCCCGCCCGTTTCGATCGCCACGGCGAGCGCGCCGATCTTGCGCTGGTCGGCCCAGTCGCCGTGATTGGAGCCGAAGCCGTCGGCACGCGTCTGACGCACCAGGTTGCGGATATAGGCGTCATCGAGCGCGAGCTTGAGCTGCTGCTCGCCGCCCGCGCCCGAGCGCAGCACTTCGAGAATGTCCTCGCGCTCGGCCTCGGGGCACATCGAGAAATACACGCGGCCGGCGGCAGTCAGCAGCATGGGCAGGCGTCGGCCCACCATCGAGCGGTGAAACGACAGCGGGCTGAACCGGTGCGTGGTCTCGCGGATGATCATGGCGTCGCCGTCCGGCGTCGTCAGGTCCGAAGGCCATACCACGCGCTGCATCAGCTGCGCCATGATCGGCGGCGCGATCGTCGCAATTCGCTCGTCGTCGGTGAATCCCTCGCTGAGCGAACGCACGTCAAGCGTCAGCCGGAAGCTGTCATCGGAGGCGCTTCGGCGCACGAACTTCTCCTCAACCAGCGTCTCCAGCAGGCGCCGGACGGTGGTCCGGTGCAGGCCCGTCGCCTCGCTCAGCTGCTGGCTGGTGGCGCGGCCGTTTTCCATGGCATTGAGCGCGCGCAGCACCAGCAGGCCACGCGCAAGGCCACGCACGCTCGCGTATTTGTTCATGGAAAATCTCTTATAAATCAATGATGTGCAATCTTTGCACATTTCTCAAAAATTGTTGAGCGTTTTCCGGCCGATGCCTAGACTCCATCCAAAATCCAAGAGTCAACGGAGACGCCCCATGATCCACCGAGCCTGCCGTCTGCTTCGGCCGGGCCCCGCCCTCGCCAGCCGCCACACATCCTCCGCCCGGTCCGTGCACCCGCCACGACACCCCGGCGTCTGACTTGTGGGCAGCCACACCGCTGCCCCTACCCATCCATCGCAGTACAGCCAGTACGCGCGTGACGCGGGGACGCGCTCGCGCCTTGCCAGAAGGAGACATATGAACACCATGGCCAAGCAGCCGGCTCAAGCCGGCCGTCAACCAACCCTTTCCACGGACGTCGCCATCATCGGTGCCGGTCCGGTCGGGCTGATGATCGCCAATATCCTCGGCCTCCAGGGCGTGCGCGTCACGCTGGTCGAAAAGCTCGAACAGATTATCGACTACCCGCGCGCGATCGGCCTCGACGACGAAGCGCTGCGCGTGTTTCAGGCGGTCGGGCTTGCCGACGCGCTGCTGCCGCACACCACGCCCGATCACTGGATGCGCTTCGTCACGAAAGACGGCCATTGCTTCGCCTCGATCGAGCCTCGCACCGATGAATTCGGCTGGCCGCGCCGCAACGCGTTCATCCAGCCGCTCGCCGACCGCGTGCTGTTCGAAGGGCTGAGCCGCTTTGAGCATGCCCAAGTCCTGTTCGGCCATGCCGTCGAGGCGTTCACACAGGATGCCGACGGCGTGAGCATCAACGTGCGCAACGCCGATGGCGAGTGCCGTACGATCCGCGCCGCCTACATGGTCGGCGCCGACGGCGGCAACAGCTTCGTGCGGCGCACGCTGGACGTGCCGTTCGAAGGCCGCACCAAGCCCAACCAGTGGATCGTGGTGGACGTGCGCAATGACCCGGTCGGCTCGCCGCATATCTACATGCATTGCGACCACGAGCGGCCTTATGTCTCTGCAGCCCTCCCGCACGGCATCCGCCGCTTCGAATTCATGGTGATGCCGGGCGAGACGGAAGAGGAACTGTCGAAGCCGGAGAACATGGCAGCGCTGATCCGCAAGGTAGTGGCCGATCCGGAGAAGGTCGACTACATCCGCAAGCGCGTCTACACGCACAACGCGCGGCTGGCCTCGACCTTTGGCGTCGACCGCATCCTGCTGGCGGGCGATGCCGCGCACATCATGCCTGTTTGGCAAGGCCAGGGCTATAACAGCGGCATCCGCGACGCCAACAACCTCGGCTGGAAGCTCGCGATGGTCGCGAAGGGCCTGGCGCACCAGCGCCTGCTCGATACCTACACGGTGGAGCGCCGCGCCCATGCGCGCGCGATGATCCACCTGTCCGAAGTCGCGGGCGACATCTTCGCGCCGACCACGCGCTTTGGCGCGCGCTTTCGCGATCTGTTCGTGCGCACGTTCGAGGTGCTCCCGTCGGTCAAGCGCTATTTCGTCGAGATGCGCTTCAAGCCGATGCCGCGCTACGAGGAGGGCGCCGTGCTGCTGCCGCCGGCGCGCAAGTCCGGCGGCTGGCTCGCCCGCATGCTCGAACGCTCTGGCAATTCGGCGCCGGGGCGCATGCTTGGCCTCATGAGCGAAAAGCGCGATTCCTTCCTCGGCCGCCTGGCCTACGGACGTGATCCGCTGGCGGGCTCGCCGGTCGGGCGCATGTTCATCCAGCCGCGCGTGCGCACCACGGACGCCCGCCTGGTGCGGCTCGATGACGCGATCGGCAACGGCTTCGCCGTCCTCGCCTGGGGCGCAGACCCGACCTTCGGCCTCACGCCGCAGGCGCGCGCCTTGTGCGAGCAAGCCGGCGTGCGCTTCGTGGTGGCCAAGCCGGATGTGCAGCTTTGCCATGCCGACGACGTGCCCGAGGGCGTGATCGCGATCGGCGATGCGTCGGGCCGGCTCAAAGACTGGTTCAGCCGCGTCCCACAGTCGGTGGTGTTGCTGCGCCCCGATCGCTTTGTCGCGGGCGTCTGCTCGCCGCAGCAGGTATCGGACGCGATCGTCGAACTCGCAGGCAAGCTCGGCATGACCGATGCGCCACCGCGTGCGGGCGCCACAGTGGCGTCACCATCGTCGCGCCTGTTGCCCGAACCCATTTCAGTCATCCAAGCACAAGCCGCAGGAGCATGAGAATGCCGATTCACCTGGAATGTCTATCGCACACGCCGTTACACGGCTATTTCGATCCCGCGCCTGAAGTCGTCGCCGAGGTCGAGCGCGTGCAGGCCGCGGCGCGCGAGCGCGTGCGCGCATTTGATCCCGAGCTGGTTGTCATCTTTGCGCCCGACCATTTCAACGGCTTCTTCTACGACATGATGCCGCCGTTCTGCATCGGCGCGGCCGCCCGCGCAATCGGCGACTTCAAGAGCCTCGCCGGCACGCTGCCGGTGCCCGGCGACGTTGCGCGCGCGCTGGCTGAGAGCGTGCTTGCCGCTGAGATCGACGTGTCGCTGTCATACCGGATGCAAGTCGACCACGGCTTTGCGGATGCCCTCGAGGTACTGACCGGGGGGCTGGACCGCTATACGGTGATCCCGGTCTTCATCAACTGCGTGGCGCCGCCAATGGCCACCCTGCGCCGCGCGCGCCTGCTTGGCGACGCGGTCGGCCGCTTCCTGTCCAGGACGGACAAGCGCGTGCTCGTCGTTGGCTCGGGCGGCATCTCGCACGAGCCGCCAGTGCCTGAGCTGATCGGCGCGACCGAGGAAGTCGCAGAACGCCTGATCGCCGGGCGCAATCCCTCGGCCGAATCACGCGCCGCGCGCCAGGCGCGCACGCTCGCCGCCGCGCAGGCGTTCACCGCCGGCGACAGCCATCTGCATCCTCTCAATCCCGAGTGGGACCGTGCATTCCTGGAACGCCTGGCATCCGGCGAGCTGATGGCGGTCGACGGCATGACCAATGACGCCATTACCCGCGACGGCGGGAAATCCGCGCACGAGATCCGTACCTGGGTTGCGGCCTTCGGCGCGCTGGGCGCTTACGGTCCCTACCACGCATCGCTCGACTTCTACCGCGCCATTCCCGAATGGATCGCGGGTTTCGCCACCATGCATGCCACGCCTGCCGCCGCACTGGCCGCGGCAGCCTGAACCCATCAAGGAGAGCCCATGTCCGATCAGAAGATCGTGAATTCAATCGCTGCGCGGCTGCGCGAAGCCGAGGCCTCGCGCCAGACCATCGCGCCGGTGCGCGGCGAGATCGCGCTCGACGACATTGCGACCGCCTACGCCGTCCAGCAGGCGAACGTCGATGCGCGCCTGGCCAACGGCGAGCGCATCGTCGGCCGCAAGATCGGCCTGACGTCGCTGGCGGTGCAAAAGCAACTCGGCGTCGACCAGCCGGACTTCGGCGCGCTGTTCGCGAGCATGGCCTATGGCGACGGCCAGCCGATGCCGCTGTCGCGCCTGATCCAGCCGAAGATCGAGGCGGAGATCGCGCTCGTGCTGGAACACGACCTCACACACGAGAAACACACGTTCGCCGACATCCTGCGCGCGACGGCGTACGCGCTGGCTGCCATCGAGGTCGTCGACAGCCGGATCCAGAACTGGGACATCCGCTTCGTCGACACGGTCGCCGACAACGCATCGAGCGCGCGGTTTGTGCTCGGTAGCCGCCCGGTGCCACTGTCCGCCATTGACCTCACCGCCTGCGCCATGACGCTCTCCCGCGACGGTGAAGTGCTGTCGCAGGGCAGCGGTGCGGCGTGCCTGGGCAATCCGCTGAACGCGGCGGTCTGGCTGGCGGACCGGATGGCACAGCTGGGCACGCCGCTGCGTGCCGGCGATGTCGTGCTGACCGGCGCGCTCGGCCCGATGGTGGCCGTCACCCGGCCGGGCACATTCACCACCGAAATCGAAGGACTCGGCAGCGTCCGCGCGACGTTCACTGAATAACGAGGGCAACCCTATGGCTTCCAAAAAACTCAAGGCAGCGATCATCGGCTCCGGCAACATCGGCACGGACCTGATGATCAAGATCCTGCGCAACAGCAAGCATCTGGAGATGGCGGCAATGGTCGGCATCGACCCGGCGTCCGACGGACTGGCGCGCGCCGCCCGCCTGGGCGTCGCGACCACGCACGAGGGCGCCGAAGGGCTGACGCGCCTGCCGGTGTTCGATGACATCGACTTCGTCTTCGACGCCACCTCTGCCGGCGCGCACGTGAAGAACGATGCGCTGCTGCGCAAGCTCAAGCCAGGCTTGCGCCTGATCGACCTGACGCCCGCGGCGATCGGCCCGTACTGCGTGCCGGTCGTCAACCTCGATGCGCATCTGGACGCGCCGAACGTGAACATGGTCACCTGCGGCGGCCAGGCCACGATTCCCATCGTGGCGGCCGTGTCGCGCGTGGCCAGGGTCCACTACGCGGAGATCGTCGCCTCGATCAGCAGCAAGTCGGCCGGCCCGGGCACCCGCGCCAACATCGACGAGTTCACCGAGACCACATCCAAGGCCATCGAGGTTGTCGGTGGCGCGGCCAGGGGCAAGGCCATCATCGTGCTCAACCCGGCCGAGCCGCCGGTCATGATGCGCGACACCGTCTACACACTGTCCGACCTGGCCGACCGGGAAAAGATCGAAGCCTCGATCGCCGAGACCGTCCGCGCCGTGCATGCCTATGTGCCCGGCTATCGCCTCAAGCAGACCGTGCAGTTCGATGAGATCCCTGCCAGCGCTCCCTTGAATGTACCGGGCCTGGGCCGCTTCAGCGGCCTGAAGACTTCGGTGTTCCTCGAAGTCGAGGGCGCCGCCCACTACCTGCCTGCCTACGCAGGCAATCTCGACATCATGACCTCCGCCGCGCTCGCCACTGCCGAGCGGATGGCGCAATCGCTGCTGACTGCCGCAGCGGCCACTGAAGGAGCCTGCGCATGAGCACCCCCGCCAAGAAACTTTATATCTCCGATGTGACGCTGCGCGACGGTAGTCACGCAGTCCGACATCAGTACTCGATCCAGAACGTGCAGGACATCGCCCGCGCGCTCGACCGCGCCAGGGTCGACAGCATCGAAGTCGCGCACGGCGACGGCCTGCAGGGCTCGAGCTTCAACTATGGCTTCGGCGCGCACAGCGATCTGGAATGGATCGCCGCCGTGGCCGACGTGGTCAAGCACGCAAAGATCGCCACCCTGCTGCTACCCGGCATCGGCACCACGCACGACCTGAAAGCCGCCTACGAGGCCGGCGCGCGCGTGGTCCGCATCGCCACGCACTGCACCGAGGCGGACATCTCAAAGCAGCACATCGAGTATGCGCGCGAACTCGGCATGGACACGGTCGGCTTCCTGATGATGAGCCACATGACCACGCCGGAGAACCTCGCCGTCGAAGCGAAGAAGATGGAAAGCTACGGCGCGACCTGCATCTATGTGGTCGACTCGGGCGGCGCGCTGTCGATGAACGACGTGCGTGCGCGCTTCCGTGCGCTCAAGGATGTCCTGAACCCTGACACGCACACCGGGATGCACGCGCACCACAACCTGTCGCTCGGCGTCGCCAACTCGATCGTCGCCGTCGAGGAAGGCTGCGACCGCATCGATGCGTCGCTGGCCGGCATGGGTGCCGGGGCGGGCAATGCACCGCTGGAGGTGTTCATCGCCGCGGCCGAACGCCTGGGCTGGAATCACGGCACCGACTTGTACACGCTGATGGATGCGGCCGACGACATCGTGCGTCCGCTGCAGGACCGCCCGGTGCGGGTCGACCGCGAAACGCTCGCGCTCGGCTATGCGGGCGTCTATTCGAGCTTCCTGCGCCACTCGGAAGTGGCCGCGCAGAAATACGGCCTGAAGACCGTGGACATCCTCGTCGAACTGGGCAAGCGCCGGATGGTGGGCGGCCAGGAGGACATGATCGTTGACGTCGCACTGGATCTGAAGAACCGCGCGCTCGAGGCGCAACAATGAGGTGGTCGGCGGCGCGCGTTGCCACGCCGCCGACCGCGTGAATGACCCCGAAGAACAGGCCTCCACCCAGAGAGGCTCGCATCCGCCATGACGGAGACAACCGATGAACACGTTTCGAACAGGTAGCGCCAGCACAAGCGGCGCGAACGGCGGCATCACCACGATCGGCCTGTGCCTGGCCATCGCGCTGCTCGAAGGGCTGGACCTGCAGTCGGCAGGCGTCGCCGCACCGCGCATCGCAAAGGAGTTCTCGCTCTCGGTGGCGCAGATGGGCTGGGCATTCAGTGCCGGCGCCATCGGCCTGCTGCCGGGTGCGGCGCTGGGCGGCCGGCTCGCCGACCGCCTGGGCCGCAAGCGCGTGCTGATGTTGTCGGTAGCCTTGTTCGGCGCGCTTTCGCTGGCGACGACTCTGGTATGGAACCTGGAAAGCCTGCTTGTCACCCGCCTGCTGACCGGACTTGGCCTGGGCGCCGCGATGCCGAACCTGATCGCGTTGTGTTCGGAAGCCACATCGCCGCGGCAACGCAGCACGGCTGTCGGGGCAATGTATTGCGGCATGCCTCTCGGCGCGGCGATTGCGGCGGCGATCGGCATCGCCAGCCCCGGCGACGAAGGCTGGCGGCACATCTTCTATGTCGGGGGATTCGGCCCGCTGCTGATGCTGCCGCTGCTTGCGCTGTGCCTGCGCGAGTCGGTGCAGTTCGTCCAAACCAGGGCAACAGCAGCCAGCCATACCGCCTCCGGCTTTGCCAGTGCGCTGTGGCGCGATGGGCGCGCGCGCATCACGCTGGCGCTGTGGATCAGCTATCTCGGCACGTTGATCGTCTTGTATTTTCTGATGAACTGGCTCCCGTCGATGGTGGTGTCGAACGGCCTCTCCCGCGTACAGGCGGGGTTCACGATGATGATGTTCAACATCGGCGGCGGCATCGGCGCGGTCGGCATTGCCAACTTGATGGACCGCTTCGGCCGGCGCCTCACTGTAATTGCCCTGTATGTGGGGATCGCGGTTGCGCTTGCAGCCCTGGCGGGTGCGGGCGGTAGCGCGTCGATGGCTTGGGGGGCGTTCTTCTGCGGCCTGTTCCTCGTCGGCGGGCAGTCGGTGCTGTACTCGCTGGCGGGCCAGGCATATCCCACCGAGGTCCGCGGCACCGGTGTCGGCGCGGCGGTTGCCGTTGGCCGGATCGGTTCGATTCTCGGGCCGCTTGTCGCGGGCCAACTGTTCGCGCTTGGCCAAAGCGCATCAGTGCTGGTCGCGGCAAGCATTCCGCTGATCGTCGTGGCGGCGCTTGCCGCCCTGGCGGTGGTGGGTTCATTCGCGTCGCGCCCTTTGCCAGGCGCTGCGCTGCCTGGCGGGCGAGGCGCCTGACGGCGCGCCGATCCAACCCCGGCGCCACGCGTTTTCGATTCAAGACCAAGTTCAATTTCATTCCAGGAAGGAAGATCATCATGAATGCAACAGCACAAGCGATCACGGAAGCCTCGACGAGCAGGTTTGTCACCGTGAAGGACGGCAACACCGAATTCCGGATCCACTACAACGATGCGGGATCGGGTGCCGAGACCGTGGTTATGCTGCACGGCTCGGGCCCCGGTGCGACTGGCTGGGCCAACTTCAACCGCAACGTCGAGCCGCTGGTCGCGGCCGGCTATCGCGTGTTGCTGGTGGATTGCCCCGGCTGGGGCAAGAGCGATCCGGTCGTCAATACCGGATCACGCTCGGAGCTGAACGGCCGCGTGCTCAAGGCAGTGCTGGACGCACTGGACATTGAGCGGGTCCATGTGCTCGGCAATTCGATGGGTGGGCACAGCGCTGTCGCCTTCGCTCTGGCCAATCCGCAGCGCGTCGGCAAGCTCGTGCTGATGGGCGGCGGCACCGGAGGCCCGAGCCAGTTCGTGCCGATGCCGACCGAAGGCATCAAGCTGCTCAACGGCCTGTATCGCGAGCCCACCATCGAAAACCTGAAGCGGATGATGAATGTGTTCGTCTACGACGCCAGCTCGCTGACCGACGAACTGATGCAGGCCCGCCTGGACAACATGCTCGCGCGGCGTGAGCACCTGGAGAACTTCGTCAAGAGCCTCGCGGCCAATCCGAAGCAGTTCACCGACTACGGTCCACGCCTGTGCGAGATCGCCGCGCCCACGCTGGTGATCTGGGGCCGCGATGACCGTTTCGTGCCGATGGATGTGGGCCTGCGGCTGATCGCCGGCATGCAGGATGCGCAGATGCACATCTTCAATCGCTGCGGCCACTGGGCGCAATGGGAGCACGCGGATGCGTTCAACCGGATGGTGATCGACTTCCTGGCACATTGACGCGCGCTTGCCGCCGCCTGATGCCCCCCTCCCCTGGCAATGTAACAGTGCCTCGGGGAGTGTTATGCCGCTATCCACTGAAAGCGTGGGCCCCGTCACGTAGCTCGCCTTGTCGGACAACAACCAGGCGACGGCTTCGGTGGTGTCGCTAAGCTGGCCTGCGACCCATCGGGATAACGGCTACCGGCAGGCGAAGACCAAGGAACAGATGCAGCGGGAGAATCCTATGGACCTGAGCGCTTGCCCCTCTCGGATAAGGCGCGAAGCAGGGCGCTGCGGCGGCACAATATGCCTCGGCAGAATGGGTCAGCGCGCTTCGCGGCAGTTCCCTGAGCCTCTTGGCGCCCCCGTCGACCATTGCTGCGAGGACCTCCCTGTCCAGATCCTCGTCCACCACGAAGTGGCTCAGTCCTCCAGAAGCCACGATCGAGACTCGTTGGTTTCCTGGTTTGGCTTCAATTACGCGCTTCATTGCTACCCCGATGTCGTAGCAGCGGGCATTCGCCACTGACTTCCGCTAGAGGCATTTCAGCGCCCTGCCAAACGCGTGAGCGCATTATGTTCTGGCCGACCGCAAAGGACCTGCCCCTCGCACTGCGAAATAGCCGCCGGACCGCCGCATCGCCATATTTGTCGGCCGTCTCGCCACAGCGCGTCCAGAGCTCCTTGCTTATGCTCGCCCGCAACTCCACGGCGGCAGCCAGCCTTATGACGGTCTTGAGCGCATCGCGACTGGCGATAGCTTCCTGAAGGAGGAGCACCGCCGCCTCCCTGTCGCGGGCGGACACAATGGGCTCGCAAGGCGCGGCGTCGACCATCGCTTCACGAACCTGGCGCATCAGGCTTTTAGCCATGCACAAATGGCACCAATCGGGTTGGCGTGAGCGACGGCTCGACCGCAGGGCGATGATCGACCAACTCCTTCAGCATCGCAACAATGGGGCGCATTCAGCCTTGACGATGAATCGACCGGGATTCAGCTGGTTCCGAAACAGGACAGGCCGATTGCATCGGCTTGCTACGCTTCTTTGCTCGCAGGGAGCGTCGCGGGATACTTTCCGAGCAGTACCACCGCCAAGGCAGAAACCACGCAAATCAGGGCGGAAGCTTGATGGATAGGTCCGTACGACTTGAAGTGATCAAACGCAAGCCCGTAGATAAAGGGGCCGACGGCCGCTCCGACTGTAGCGCAGCCGAATAAGGCGCCGTAAATTACACCGAATGCGCGCTTGCCGAAATACTTGCGCGTCAAATATGGGATGATGTCCCCCTCCGTCCCCGTGGAAATGCCGAGCAAAAAGGCTGCAAGCAGGATATAGGCTGGATCGTGTGCCAAGCCACTCAAGAGAATGGCAAATGCAACCGCTCCCAGGAAGAATGCAATCAAGCCGACGAGGGGCGCGAAGACACGGTCCAGGACGAAGCCCACGCCGACCCGTGAGACGGCCAACCCCACTCCGACAAGCGCCGCGCTGCGAGCAGCCACGTCCCTCCCCAGTCCGGTGTCGCTGGCAAAGGCCGGCAGATGGACGAAACCGCCGAGAACGCTGGACGATACCAGGAAAACAACCACACCAAGCAGCCAGAAACGATAGTTCGCCAGGGCTTCCCGCAGCGTCATGCCGCTCTGCGCATCGACCAGCGCGTTCATCGCCTTGCGCTCTCGCTGGCGGTCAGCGAGCGTTCTGAAGATGATCTGATGCGCGATAAGGCCGAGGCCCAAAGCCAGCGCTGCGAAAATTTCGTAGGAATGTCGCCAGTCGGTGACGGTGGTGAGGTAATTGGCCGCAATCGGTGCGGCGTAGCCACCGATGCCGGTGCCGATCATGCCGAATCCCAGAGCCATTCCAAGCCGCGCTTCGAAGACGCTTGGAAGCACGGCCAAATAGCCCGCCGCGGTGGTGGAGGCTCCAGTGACGCCAATCAGGAACCCGACGATTCCCACGTAGGCGTGATTGGCCGGGGCCAACGCCAGTGCCAGGAGAGAGGCAGCGAACAAAACGATGGAATAGCCAATGACCTTGCCCCAGCCGATGCGGTCGGCCGCGTATCCGGCAATCGGCGCACCAATGGCGGTGCCGACCATGGCGAGCATTGGCAATAGCGCCACGTCAGCTCTGCTCCACTGAAACGAAACCGTCATGGCCTTGAGGAAAACGCCGACGACACTGAAAAACATCGGGCCGAAGCCGAAGGTCAACCCAAGCGCTACCCCCAATACGATGACCACCTTGCTGGTATTACCCAGGTCCTGCTGCGCAACCAACGGCGCATATGTCGGCCTGTTCGGATAACTCATTATCTTGTCTCCTCAATCATTACTGTCAGACCTGCTGTACCTGGATGCCATGCCCTTTTTCATGAAGGCGCGCTTTTGTTTCGCATCCCAGTGCACGGCTACGGGAAAATTCAAGGCAGGCCTGGTATGCCGGCTTCGCTTGACGTCAACAATCGCTCCATCACTTCGCCGCCAAAGTCCAGCTCTTCCAGAAGGTTGCGCATGTCAGCCCCAGCGACGCCGACAGGCCGGCACGGCGCCGACGGCGTGCCGCTGAATCTGGGAGCCGGAGCGGGCTGGGTGATGCCGTTTATCCGGACGAACGTGCCGCGCGCCTCGTTATGGGGATGCTGTGCGGCCTCAGACAAGTCCAGGACAGGGGCAAAGCAGACATCGGTACCCTCGAGCAACTCGCACCATTGCTGACGTGTCTTTTGCCGGAAGACTTCGGCGACGCGCGCCTTCAATGCCGGCCATCGGCCGGCATCCCATTGGGCGTCGAAATCCGGGTCGGTGAGCCCGCATTTCTCGCGCAGCAACGCATAGAACTGGGGCTCCATGGACCCAATGGAGATGTACTTTCCGTCAGCGCACACGTAGACGTCGTAGAACGGCGCACCGCCATCGCCGTTATTCGTGCCGGCCTCTGCGTTCCATAATCCGCATGAGTGCCAGCCCTGGATCAGCGCCGTCAACAAGGCGGAGCCGTCGGTAATCGCCGCGTCCACGACCTGGCCTTCTCCCGTTGCTTGCGCATGCGAGACGGCGGCCATTACACCAAAGGCAAGCAGCATGCCGCCGCCGCCGAAGTCGCCTATCAGTCCGGGCGTTGGCACAGGGGCCTGGCCTCGTCGCGCCGTGGAGTGCAACGCTCCGGTCAGCGCAATGTAGTTGATGTCGTGGCCTGCTGCCTGCGCCAGCGGTCCGTTCTGCCCCCAGCCGGTGACCCGGCCGTAGACCAGACTTGGACGACGTTGCAGGCACACATCCGGCCCGAGACCCAGGGACTCCATGACACCGGGCCTGAAGCCCTCGATCAGGATGTCGGCACGCTCGACCAGCCGCAACGCAACCTCTCTGGCCTCGGGCTGCTTGAGGTCCAGCGCGATCGATTCACGTCCGCGCGACAGCACGTCGCTGTCGCGGGCCGTTAGCGTGGCCATGCCCTCGGCCTTGCCACTGCGCCTGGCCGGACGGTCGATACGGATGACGCGAGCGCCCTGATCCGCCAACATCATGCCCGCGAAAGGGGCTGGACCGAGGCCAGCGAATTCCACCACCGTAAGGTGGGACAAAGGACCAGCGCGTTCCATCACAACACCACCGTACGACCTTCCTTGCCAGCCGTCTTGTTGGCTTCAAGGAATGCTTCATTGAGTTCGATGCCGAAGCCAGGGCCTTCGTTGGGATAGCACATGCCGGCTTCGAAGCGAGGAATGTTCAAGGCAATGTCGGTGCCTTGCTCGATGTTCTTGCTCTCCATCGTGCCGTGGATCAACAGCGGCCCAATGGATTCGTTCAGACCTTGCGACGCCCATTCGTTGGCCGTCCACAAATGCGCGGAGGGACTGTGCTCCAGGCCGGAACCAATCATGCAGCCGCAGTGAACAGGTAATCCGGCCAGGCGTGCCAAGGTGAGCCAGCGCTGCGACTTGACCAGGCCGCCGGCCTTCTGGAGCTTGATAAACAGCCCGTCCGATGCGCGGCGGTCGATGATTTCCTTCAGGTGATGCAATTCCTGTGCGGACTCGTCCGCGTAGATCGGCGTCTGGACTTGCGCCCGCAAGCGGGCCATGCCTTCGATGTCCCAGTAGGGCAGCGGCTGCTCGATCAGGTCCAGGCCGGCGGAGTCGATCTTGCGGATGATGTGCAAAGCCTTCTCGTAGCTCCAGAAACCGTTTGCATCGATGGTCAGGTAGGCATCGGCGCCGACTGTATCGCGCACGGCGTGCACCATGTCGATGTCGTCCTGCAATGAGCCGTAGCCGATCTTCATCTTGAACAGAGCAAAGCCGATCTTCTTCGCCTGTGCAGCCTCCGCAGCTACGTCTTCCGGCTTGCCGGCCGAGAGCACCCAGCCCTGGCGCGCCGCTTCGATCGTGCGACCGCCCAGCAGTTCGTACACGGGAACGCCGAGCAGCTTACCCTTGAGGTCGTGCAGCGCGAAATCAACGGTCGCCTTGGCCTGATTGTTGTCGCGCACCAGCAAGTCCATCTTGCCGACAATCTTCTCGATATTGCGCGGGTCTTCGCCAAGCAGGACACGCGGCGCGATCACATTGGCGATCATGCCAATGATCGATTCCTGGAGTTCGCCGCGGTACCACGACGAGGTGTCGCCGGAGTCGGCGTATCCGACGGTGCCGTCGTCGGTGGTGATCTTCAACACCACGCTGTCGATGGAGGTGATGCGCGTGTTCGGCATGATCACGGGCTTCTTCAGCGGCGTTGATACTGGCAGGCATTCAACCTTGACGATTCTGGTCATGTCATTACTCGATTGGAAGTTGTTGCGGGCTTGAAAACGGTATGTGCGGATCGCTCACAGGGGATATGCCGGCGCGGTGCTGCGCACCGTGGTCCACTGCCACTGCGTGAATTCGTCCCAGTTGGCGGGGCCGCCATGCCTTGACCCATTACCCGAGGCGCCCCGGCCACCCATCGGCATGGTGCCGTCGTCGTTTACGGTCTGGTCATTGACATGCACCAGGCCTGCGTTGATCTGTTCCGCGATCGCCATGCCGCGCCCGACGTCCCGCGTATAGATTCCGGCGGAAAGCCCATATTCGCTGTCATTAGCGAGTGCAATGGCTTCCGCGTCGCTATCGAATGCGGAAATCGAGACTACCGGCCCGAAGATTTCCTCGCGAAACGCCGGCATGTCAGGCGTGACACCCGCGAGCACGGTGGCCGGATAGAACTGGCCGTCAGGGCTGCCACCTGCCAGCAGCCTTGCGCCCATGCTGACCGACGCTTTCACGATGCGATCCACGCGCTGCACCTGCTGCGGCGTGATGATCGGGCCCAGTGCCACCGGTTGTGTGTGCGGATTGCCCACCGGCAACGTCCTGGCCTTTTCCGCCATGCGCTGTGTGTAGTCGGCGACCAGGCTTTTGTGCACGAGATGCCGGCCGGCACTCATGCAGATCTGGCCCTGATGCAGCCACGATGCCCACGCACCGCCACAGACCGCCAGGTCGAGATCGGCATCGTCCAAGATGATCAGAGCGTTCTTGCCGCCGAGTTCAAGCGCGGCCTTCTTCAGGTTCTTTCCGGCGAGTTCGCCCACGCGACGCCCAACCGCTGTCGATCCTGTGAAGGAGATCATCGCCACGTCGGGGTCCGTCACCAGGGCCTCGCCCGCCTCGGCATCGCCAGGCAGCATATGGAGCACGCCCTTGGGCAGGCCTGCGCCATCCAGCAGCAGCGCCAATAGGACCCCGCCGCTGACGGGCGTTCTCGGATCGGGCTTAAGCACCACGGCATTGCCCGTGGCCAACGCCGGCAACGCGGATCGGCTCGACAGCAGAAACGGGAAATTGAACGGCGAAATCACTCCGACCACACCGTGTGGCACACGGCGGGCGATGCTGGTGCAACCTTCCGCGCTAGGCAGAACCAGCCCTTTCGGTTGGGTCAGCATGGCAGCCGCCTCGTGCAGGTGGTGCAGGACGGAATCGATTTCGAACATGGCCTTGGGTGGAATTCCGCCGGTCTCACGGACGATCCAGGACGCAAATTCGTCCCGGCTGGATTCCAGCAGCGCCGCTGCCTTGCGAAACACCTTGGCGCGCTCGCCATAGGGCATGCCCACCCAACTTTTCTGAGCCTGCCTGGCCTGCGCCGCGCTGGTACGCATATCGCTGGCGGTGGCACGCCCCACTCGACCAAGCGGTTGACCCGTTGCGGGTTCGGTGACGACTATTGGTTCGCCGGACAAGGACCGCCACTCACCTGTGAATGCCTTGCCTGACCAATCGGCATCCGAAAGTACGCTTTTCGTCATTTATCTCCATCTCCTAAGGCTGTGTGCTGGCGTCTTTGCGCCCAACTCAACACTCTGCACCGCTGACACCGTGTGACGTCTTGCGCTGCCGCGTCCTGAAGTTCAGGCCAATGTATCGCCGTTCCATTTTTTAGTCAACCAACTGGTTGGTTGACAAATAGTTTTTGCATGACCAGAATGGGCCGGTACAAGCAATGCCCGCTACGCGAACGCCATTGCTACGATCAACAACCCGGAGATGAATGTGACACCGACGTCCTACCGCTCGCCCTGGATGACTGACGAGCTCGACATGCTGCGCGACACCGCGCGACGGTTTTTTGCCGAAGAGGTGGCCCCCAAGGCCGACAGATTCCGCGCCCAGCACCACATCGACCGCGATGTATGGGAAAAGGCCGGAGAATTGGGTCTGCTGTGCATGAGCATCCCCGAAGAATATGGCGGTCAAGGTGCTACGTTCGCGCATGAGGTCGTGGTGATGGAGGAGCAAGCGCGCATTTGCGATACCACCTTCGGCTTCATCCCGGGCGCGTTGAATGGCCCCGCCTTCTTCCATGGCACGGCTACGCACGAGCAACTGCTCAAGTGGATGCCCGACATTGCGTCGGGCAGGAAGATGCTGTGCGTCTGCATTACGGAGCCCGACGCCGGCACTGACGTCAAGGCGATGCGCACCACCGCTCGCCGGGAAGGCGACGAGTATGTGCTCAACGGCAACAAGATCTTTATCACCCTGGGGCAGCAGGCCGATCTGGCGCTCGTGGCCGCCCGGACAGGCGAGCCCGGCTCAGGTGCGAAGGGCATCTCGCTGTTCATGGTCGAAACCGCCAAGACCCCCGGCTTCAAGGTCAGCAAGGTTCTGCAGAAGATCGGTCAGAACGCTCTGAACACCGCGGAAATCTTCCTCGAGGATGCACGCGTGCCGGCCGAGAACCTGATCGGCGGCGTCGAAGGCAGAGGCTTCTTCCAGCTCATGGACGTGTTCACGCGCGAGCGCCTGTCCATTGGGGTAGTGGGCATCACATGTGCCGAGCGCGCAATCGAACTGGCCGTCGATCACGCCAAGAACCGCAAAATGCTCGGCCAGACGCTGTGGGATTTCCAGAACACAAAGTTCACACTGGCTGAATGCGCCACCGAGGCCCGCATCGGCCGCGTCTTCATCGATAGCATCATCAACGACCTGGTGGACGGCAAGCCCCTGCAAGCCAACGACGCCTTGATGGCGAAGTGGTGGGGCTCCGAAAAGCAGTGCCAGATCATCGATCGCTGCTTGCAACTGTTCGGTGGCTACGGCTACATCTGCGAATACCCGATCGCCCAGCTGTATATGGATGCCCGCGTGGCCAGAATCTATGGCGGCTCGAACGAGACGCTGAAGGATCTGATCGCACGCACCATGTGAACGCGGGTCCTTGCTGCGGGACACCAGCCTTTCCCGTGGCACCGAGGGAACGTCAACGGCAACGCGCCGCCTCGAACTGAAAACGCCATACAATGCAAAGCTATAATATCAACCAACCGGTTGGCTGATATTTTCGAAGTGAGAGTCATGACAAAACATTCGACAGGTTCGCTCAAGGGTCTCCGCGTTCTGGATCTGACACACGCGCTGGCAGGCCCTTTCTGCTCGCAGGTATTGGCCGATCATGGGGCCGACGTCATCAAGATCGAACCGATCGAAGGTGACTTTTTCCGCCGCATCGGACCCTTCCGCGACGATGACACCAAGCGCCATTTCGGCGGCCTGTTTCAGTCGTGCAATCGCAACAAGCGCTCGATTGCCGTCAACTTGAAGGATCCCGATGGCCAGGCCTTGGTACGGGAACTCATAAAGGGCGCGGATGCCCTCGTGGAAAACTACCGCGCCGGCGTGCTGGACAAGCTGAACCTCGGCTATGAGGCGCTGAAGGCAGTCAAGCCGAGCCTGGTCTACACCTCCGTGCGCGGCTTTGGCGACAAGGCCGGCGGACAAAGCCCGTATATGATGTGGCCCGCCTTCGATATCGTCGCGCAAGCCATGGGTGGATGGATGGGCATCACCGGCGAGGACGCGGATCATCCTTACAAAGTCGGCGGCGGCGTTGGCGATACCGTGCCCGGCCTGTTTGCGGCGTTTGGCACCATGGCTGCCCTGTGGCATGCGCGCGCGACCGGTGAGGGCCAGTATGTCGACATTGCCATGACCGACAGCGTACTCGCGATGTCGGAACTCGTAGTTTCGCAATATAGCTACCGGGGCATATCGCCGGTTCCGGTCGGCAACGGCATTCCCGGGCTTGCGCCGTTTGGCACCATCAAAGTCAAGGACGGCGTGATCGCCATCGCGGCGCCGCACGATGTGCAATGGGCAGAACTGTGCCGGCTGATCGGCATGCCTGAACTAATCACCGACGCTCGCTTCAATAGCGAGGGCGCCCGATGGGAAAACAATGCCGCCTTGCTCGAGGCGATCGAAACTTTCACCCGCACCAGGACCAAGGGCGAGCTACGTATACTGTTCGGTGGCCGCGTGCCATTCAGCCCTATCTACACGGCTCAGGATATCTTCGAGGATCCGCATTTTTCGGCACGCCAGATGCTGCCAGAAGTGGAGCAACCGGGCAGCGCCCGCCCCGTTGCCGTACCGGGCATTCCCGTCAAGCTTTCCGCGACGCCCGGTGCGGTACGTCACCGCGCGCCGCTGCTGGGCGAGCACACGCGGGAAATTCTTGCTGAGTTCGACATGCAAGCACCGAAGATCAAGGCCTTGCTCGAAGCCGGTACGATCTTTGCGGCATAATCTCGCCATGCCATCCCTGACACAAGATCTCCCTGAAGTCCAGAACGAGCCGGATGCCAAGGCGGAACGCGCGCAAGCCCGTGCGCGCGCCCCGGCAAAGACGAGCCGAAGAAAGCAGTCTGAAGCGCGTCACGAGGACAAGCGCACGGCAATCCTGCGCACGGCGGCTCAGCAGTTTGCATCGAACGGCTACGAAGCCACGTCGCTTGACATGATTGCCGACGTGCTGGGCATGCATAAGGCCACGCTGTATCACTACGTGGATAATAAGGAGAGCATTCTCTATCAGTGCCTGCTCAAGTCCTTCGGCGACCTGGATACGATTATCGAGAAGATGGAGGACCGGACCATCCCGGTACTCGAGCGCCTGCGCATATTTGCCCGCAGCCTTGCCCTCGCGCAGAACAATGACTACGGGCGTTGCCTTGTTCTGGTTGGATCGCGTCCGCTCGACATGATGCCAGGCGGCGAGATCCGTAAGTTCCAGCGGCGCCTCGACACCACCGTGCGGGGGTTGGTAGTCCAGGGAATCGCGGACGGCACCATCAAACCTTGTCATCCTGGCCTGGTGTCGGCCATGCTGTTCGGCTCGCTGAACTGGGTCCCGCGCTGGTTCGACAACCGTGGCAAGCTGACCCTCGAACAAGTGGTCGATGCCTTCCTCGACATGCTCATCTCGGGCATCGCCAACATCCCGGCAGCGGCAGGTACTGGCATGCAATCCCCGACCTCGTGAGAACGTCGTTTCGGTATGCGGGTCATGCCGAGACGATGTGGATACACCCCGACCAGCGAACCCATCGGCGAGCCGCCACCCATGGCCACCATAGCCTTCACGACACTGCGCGCTTATGTGCATCAGGAAGTCACCTCGGCTGACCGAAGCATATGAAAAGGCCGCCCCCCGTCATATTCTTAAAAGGAGATATCAGACTTTCCTTGGGGGAGGTATCGCTGATACCCAAACCAGGGCACGGCTGGCGACTGGGGTCTGCGTGCCCTCGATGGTTGCAGGCGAAGCTTGGCGATTAATTGCATTTTGAGTTCGGCGTAACGGCTTCGCCTGGATATGTGGGGCGCCCCCCACTCGATGTTCGCGCGGCCATACATCTGGCGCTTGAGGAACTTGAGCCGGTTGACGTGACCCTCGGTCTGGCCGTTGCTCCATGGCAGCTTGAAGGCCGCCCGCACAGCCGGTAAGTCGGCGCGCAGGCTTTGCGCGAAACTACGCATTTCCGCAGCGTCGCAGCGCGACAGACGCCTCAATCATCGATCGAACTGCCTCGGACTTCGCCGGTGCATGAGCCCGAGAAACTCCCGCGCGAGGCTGCGGACCTCGCCCACCACGGGTTCGATCTTGCACAGCGCCCTGCACGAAGCGCTCGTGGTCCGCACTCCTGGGCTCCTCGACGGCGAGCTTCCTCCATCCGACAAGCCATCCGAACACGCGCCGGGCCGACGGGCACGGCATCGTGCGCACGGGTGCCTGGACAAGCGACACCTTGCCCTGCGGAAAGAGGAGGCGGACCACGCAATGCTGCACGGAGGCGCGACTGCCCGTATAGCCTCGCTGCTTGAGTTCTTGCCAGATCAGTTCAGGAAAGCGACATCCCTGGGCAATTCGTTCCTCAAATTAGCTGCGATGGGGATCCAAAGGCGTCGGACCCCGCGCCTTGGGTGCGCGCTCGGGGAAGGCCCCCGCGGTGACGAACTTGCGCACGGTTCGAGGGTTGATTGAGAGCTCGCGCCCGATTCCTTTCATCGTGCCGCCCAGGGAGCGTAGCGCCATCACCCTTTCGTACAGCGCGAGCCGCGTGGCGCGTCGCTGATCGCTCAGGCGCTGCCATGACCGCAGTGAGGAGCGGCTCGGCAACCCCTGCCGGCACAGGGTCACGCCACCGACCTCGACTAGCTGCGCGGCTTGGCACAGTTGCGGCCCGAGTCGGTACAGCAGCCCCTCGACGTTGTCGCGCAGGTTGCACAGCAGATGCCAGCGATCGGAGACTTGCTTGGCTGCCGGCAGCGCAATGTCGACCGCCTCGGAGTAGGCCCCGGCCCGATCCCTGGCGACGATCTCGATCGATGGGTGCGCACGCATCCACGCGGCCACCGCAGTTGCTTCCCTACCGGCGAACACTTCGATCGGCTCACGTCGCTCCAGGTCGACGATGATCGTTCCGTACTGGTGACCGCGCGCGATCGCCCAGTCATCGATGCCGACGACCCGCGGTCGTGTTTTGCGCTTGCGCCCAGGAGCTCTTCGCAACTCCCGCAGCACGGTGTCGGCACTGGTGCGCAAGCCCAAGGCGTTGGCAAGCCGGGCCGCCGCCTCACCACCGAGGGCGTGACCCAGCGCGTGCAACGCCCGAGCCTGCGATCGCGTTCGACGTTGATGCCGACCGGCCAAGGCGTGGATGTTCTCGGCAAACGTACGACGGGGGCAGCCGGCGTTCGCGCACTTGAAGCGACGCACCTCAACGGCGAGAACGACCCGCTGCCCGAGCATCGGTCGTTCTTCCAGCCTGTGCACATAGCTGCCGTGGCGTCGGTTACTCCAACAACGGCAAGCAGGACAAGGTGCCGCACGAACCGTACTGCGGGCTTTGACCGTGATGGTTTCCCCTCGCGCGTCGCTGGATACGACGCGCTTACCCACACGGGTGAGAATACGATCGATCCCACCGAGAAGTTAGCTCATGGTAACGATTAACGTAGGGCCAGATCGGCCCGAAATCAAGCCCTCGACGCGGCTGTCACACAAAGTGCGGGAGAGCTAGGATTACTTCGTTCTACGATAATGGCGACCTATCCGAATAGCCGTAGATCCGTACCCGGCTACAGGGCACTGACGGTACGCCCATTCCTCATTCGCTCCCAGATTTCATGAGCCTCCTCGCGCAACAGCCAATCAGGAACCCTTTCGGCAACGGGATATTTGCCGCCCACCGCAAAATCCACTTCTGCGATGAGCTCGCAGTCTTCGTCCAGGCGAATCGTCAGCACAGGGAATATCCGGGGCGCAGGTGGCAACTCGACCTTGCGGACAGACAGTACATCGCCCATGCCGAAGTACATAATCAGCCCGGCAACCCCGCTTAGGCTCGCTTCCAGACCTGTCCGGCTTGCAGTGCGGCCAGCACCGAATCAGTATGCTCGCCCCTCAGGGGCACCGGCCCTGGCTCGCACAATTGGCCGTCGAAGCGCGGCGCAGGCGACGCCTGCAACTCGCCGTCACGCTCGAAGTAGACGCCGCGCGCGAGGTTATGCGGATGCCTAGCCGCCTCTTGGGGGCTCAACACCGGACCGAAACAGGCGTCAGTCCCTTCAAGCACTCTGCACCATTCGGCACGCGTACGGCCAGCGAAGATATCGGCAAAGTGGCGGCGCATCTCCGGCCAGCGCTCCCTGTCCCACTGGCGGGCAAACTGCGGTACGTCTTCCAGGCCGAGTTTTTCGAGCAGCAACGCATAAAACTGCGGTTCGATGGCACCCACCGTGATGAACTGGCCATCCGCGCAGCGATAAGTCGCGTAGAAATGCGAGCTGTCGTGCACGTTCTCGCCGCGCGCGCCAACCACCAGGCCGGCCTTGCGGGTAGACAGGAGCAGCGACATCAGGTGTGCGGAACCGTCCACGATCGCCGCGTCCACCACCGTGCCCCGCCCGGTTTCGCGGGCCTTAAGGATGCCGGCCAGGATCCCCACCGCCAGGTAGAGCGCGCCGCCACCTATATCGCCAATGGCGGTAATGGCCGCAGACGGCGGTTCGACGGGGGAGCCATTGTAGTAAAGCGCGCCGGACAGGGAAATGTAGTTGTTGTCATGGCCCGCCGACTGGGCCATCGGTCCAGACTGGCCCCAGCCGGTCATGCGCCCATAGACCAGGCGGGGGTTGCATGCCAGCAGTTCGTCCGGACCCAGCCGCAAGCGCTCCATTACGCCGGGCCGCATGCCTTCGATCAGCACATCGGCATCCTCCACCAGTTTCAAGACCAGCTCCCGACCCACGTCGGTCTTCAGGTCTGCTACCACTGAGCGCTTGCCGCGGTTCAGTACGAAGCCTTCGGCGGGCTTGTCGCTGCTTGCGGCATCGCCTCGCTCGACGGCGATCACATCGGCGCCGAGATCGGCCAGATGCATGGCGCAGAACGGACCAGGTCCGATCCCACAGATTTCCACAACCCTGATACCTGAGAGCATGATGATTTCAGTCTCCATTTCCTGTTATTCCGGACCGACGGGCCAGCTAGCGCCCGTTCTTCCGCTTTCTCACAATGAGCGCACGACCAGCTCCCGACGGATTTCATTAGCGCCACCGTAGGTAGATGCGTTGCGCGCGCGCGCCGACATATGCTCGCAATGGGTGTTCCAGCAAGTATCCGTATCCGCCAAGAATCCGCACGCACCTGTCGATCACCTCTCACTGCCACTCGGTCAGCCGGACTTGCCTATCGAAGCCAGAGCCCGACTCGAGCGTGCCATTGATCCACACGCCAACGAACGGCCGGGCCATTGACGGCCGTGACAAGGCTGGGAAAAGTGCGCCGATCCTCGATGGGCCGACTCGATAGGGTTTCCATCGCCTCAAGGGCCCGCTGGCTTACGCAGCGCGCCAGGACAGAGGGAAGCAGGATGCTCGCCACATGGTTTCGGCATATCCAAGAACTCATGGAGGACAAGGCTAAGATCACGGAAAGGTGGCTTATATGCGCTCATTCTGTATGAATGGGAGATAGTTGAAATCGCCGGCTTGGATTGAAGCCTAGCCAACCGTGCTGCCGTCAGCGCTGATCCTCAGCCTATTTGCCTCGCGCGTCCTTCCCAGAACGGCTTCCGCAATTCGATCTTAAGGACCTTCCCGGCTCCGGAAAGCGGCAGTGCGTCGCGAAACTCGATACTCCGTGGACTCTTGTAGCCCGCGATCTCGGCCTTGCAGTGCGCTATAAGCTCCGTCTCGCTGACGGACTCGCACGGCTTACACACGACCACTGCGTGGACCGACTCGCCCCACTTCTCGTTCGGGATGCCAATCACGGCACAGGCTGACACAGCGGGATGCTTCGCTAGCGTATTCTCCACCTCGGCCGAATAGACGTTTTCACCACCGGTGACGATCATGTCCTTGACGCGATCGACGATGTAGAGGAAGCCGTCATCGTCCATCCATGCTGCGTCGCCGGTATGCATCCAGCCATCGCGCACGGCGATGGCGGATTGCTCGGGGTTGTTCCAGTAACCGGCCATGACGGTCGGGCCGCGCACGGTCACCTCCCCTACGGTGCCGCGCGGCACCTCCCTCCCGTCGCCGTCGACGATACGCACCTCCGCCACCGGCACCGGCAGACCCGCTGAACGTAGCTTGCCGGCCTCACGCCCGTGCCCGGCGTGGCACCACGCTGGCAGGCAACTGACCACAGGCGACAGTTCCGTCATGCCATACAACTGCGCGAAACGCGCCTGGGGCATGGCCGCGAGGGCTCGGTCGAGCAGCGGGCTGTCGATCGGCGCCGCCCCATAGAGCACCAGCGACAGGCTCGACAGGTCGTGCGCACCGAACTCCGGAGCGTCGAGCAGACGCTGGATCATGGTCGGCACGAGGAAGATCTCGCTGCCCCGCTCTTCCGAGATGGCTCGAAGCACCGCCGCCTCATCGAAGCCCGGCAGGATGACCTGCTTGCACAGCCGCAACATCAGTTGCAACGTGAGGCCGATGCCGCCCACGTGGAACATCGGCGCTGCCTGGATGCCGACCGCGCGCTCGGGGCGGGTGGCTGCCGCCACGGCGGCGAGCGCGTCGATCGCAAGGTTGGCGTGGGTCAGCATCACGCCCTTCGGCGTGCCCGTGGTGCCGCCGGTATACAGGATCGCCGCCAAGTCAGCGCCGCCCCGCTGTGCGTCTCTGACCGGCTCCGTCTCGGCGAGCAGCCACTCGTAGCCAAGCATGCCGGACGGCACTGGACCGTCGCCCACATGGATCAGCGTTTGCAGCGACTTCGATAGCGCGCGCAGATCCCTGGCGATCCTCGCGAAGGCATCGTCGACCAGGAGGATGCGAGTGCCGCAATCGTCCAGCGACCACACCATCTCGCGCGCCGTCCAGCGGACGTTGACGGGGTTCACCACGCCCCCGCCCCACCACGCGCCATACAGGTACTCGACATAGCGATCAGAATTCTGCGCGAGCATGCCGACGCGGTCGCCGGGACGCATGCCGAGGCGCTGCAACGCGGCGGCCAGTCGCGCAACGCGGTCGCAAAGAACCGCGAACGTGGAACGCCGTTGCCCCGAGACCAGCGCCTCCGCCTGCGGGCACTGGCGCAGGGCCTTGTGCAGGGGCTGGGTCAGGGACATGCCGATGCCGGCTGGCTCAATCCTGGAAGCCATGTGTGTCGATCCTTTGATCCGCATTGAAGTCATATCGCGCGGCAGGCGCCGAGCCCGCTCACCGCCCCAGGAATACGCCCGGCCGCCGCTCCGCAAAGGCGGCACATCCCTCGCGGAAATCGGCGGAGGCGGCCAGCAAGGACTGCGTATCCGCCTCCCACGCGAGCATGGTGTCAAGCGACATCGGTACGCGCGAGAGCACTGCCTTGGTGGTGGCAATCGTCGCCGGGGGCGCCTTGGCCAGCCGCAAGGCCCGTTCCCGCGCCTGTTCCAAGACCTGCCCCGGCTCGGTCAGTACGTCGACCAGTCCGAGTACCCTGGCCTGTGTGCCGGGAATTGGATCGCACAGCATCAGGATTTCACGCGCCACGCCCATACTCACACGCTGAGGCAGCGACCACAGCAGTCCATAGTCCGGCGTCAGCCCGAGACGGCCGAAGGCTGCGCAAAAGGTGGCATTGGGGTCGGCGAACACGAAGTCCGACGCCATCGCGAGCGAAAAGCCCGCCCCAAACGCAGCACCCTGCACGGCAGCCACCACGGGCAGGCGGCCGCCGATCATTGTGCGCACCACCTGCTGGCCGATCTGCATGTTGCGGCGCATAACGAGGCCCGGGGCATCCAGTCCGCCCACGTCGCCGCCGGAGCAGAAATGCGCGCCGCCGGTGAGCAGCACGGCGCGGCAGGCGTCGTTGTCCTGCAGGGCGGCCAGCGCACGGGCGAGTCCTTCGTAGAGTTCAGGTGTCAGCGCGTTGCGCTTTGACGGCACGTGCATGGTCAGCGTGGCCACGCCATCGGCCAGTTCAACCTTCAGGGCGGGGGAGTCCAGTTCCTCGATCAGCATGTTTTCTTCTCCTGTCACCGTCAGAGGCCGCTCGCTAGATGCCCGCCATCGACGGCCAGCACCGCCCCCGTCATGTAGGCCCCGGCCTCCGATGCGAGGAGCCAGAGCGGACCGAGCAGGTCGTCCGGCGTGCCGAAGCGGCGTTGCGGCACGCGGCCCATCAGCTTCTGGCCGGCATCGCTGGCGAGGAACGCCTCGTTCAACTCGGTGCTGATGTATCCGGGCGCCAGCGCATTCACGCGGATGCGGTGCTGCGCCAGCTCCAGCGCCAGAGATCGCGTCAGATGGATCAGCCCGGCTTTCGAGGCACAGTACGGCGCCACGCCGCCCGCCACCCGTACCCCGGTGATCGACGCGACATTGACAATGGAACCCGGCCTTCCGGCGGCGACCATGCGGCGCGCAGCCTCCGTCGCCACGAGCCAGGCACCCTTCAGGTTGGTGTCGATCGCCGCGTCCCAAGTGTGCTCGTCGTGCTCCAGCAGCGGACGGGTCACCGCGACACCCGCGTTGTTCAGGATCAGATCGACGGTGCCGATCTCCGACTCCATCGCGTCGAACGCTTCGCGCACGCTGTGCGCATGCGTGACGTCCATTTCGACAGCCAGTGCCCGTCCGCCGGCATCCCCGATCTTGCCGACCAGGGCCGTCAGCCGGTCGAGACGCCGCGCCCCGACCGCGACCGTCGCCCCGCGAGCCGCGAGGAACCGGGCGAAATGCCGCCCGAGTCCGCTTGAGGCGCCGGTTACCAGCGCCACTCGCCCTTGCAGCGAGAACTGTTCGTCGAACTCCCTGCTCACCCTTGTCTCCCCGTTATTCGAAGTAGCGGCCATTTCGTTCGGCCAGTAAGACCATGCCGGCGGTCGGCCTGTACAGGTCGCCCAACTCCGCCAGGCGCTCGCAAGCCGCCAGCACCTCCCGGGCACCGAGCGCGTCGGCATGGTGCAGTGCACCGCCAATCTGGCGCGGGAAGCCGAGCCCGAGGACCAGGCTCATGTCAATGTCCGCAGCGGACGCCGCAACCCCTGACTCAAGGCAATGTGCCGCCTCAATTACCATCGGCAGCATCATTCGGGCGACAATTTCCTCCACGTCCATGGCGCGGGTCCCACCGGGCTGGATCATGGCAAGGAGCGCATGGGTGTCGTCCGCCGGCGACTTCACCGGCCTGCCCTTGTCATCCCGGACATAACGGTAGAAGCCGACCCCGCTCTTCTGCCCCAGCCGGCCAGCTCGCGCCATCAGCGCGACCGCATGCTCGCCGTCGATCTTCAGGCGCGACGCGTAGCCTTTGCCGATGACTTCGATGACATGCGACGCCGTGTCCATCCCCACCACGTCCTGCAGATATGCCGGCCCCATTGGCCAGCCGTATGCCTCCATCGCCTCGTCGATGGCGACGAAGTCGACGCCGTCCCGCACCAGGCGCAGAAACGCCAGGATATAGGCGGTCAGGATGCGATTGACGAGGAATCCCGGACAATCGGCCACGACTACCGGCGTCTTGCCCAAGCGGCGCGCGTAGTCGACTACGGTGGCGACAGCCGCCGCCGAGGTTCGCTCCCCCCGAATCACCTCCACCAACGGCATGGACGGCACCGGGTTGAAGAAGTGCATCCCGACAAAGTTCTCCGGCCGCTTTAGGTTCGCCGCCAAATCGGTGATCGACAGCGACGAAGTATTCGAGGCCAGGACGGCATGCGCCGGCACCAGTGCCTCCACCTCGGCCAGGACACCACGCTTGATGCCGAGGCTCTCGACCACGGCTTCCACCACGACATCGACCGTCCCGAAGCCGCCGTAGTCGAGCGTCGGGACGATGGACGACAGCACGGCCTGTGCCGCCTCGCCGGTCATCTTCCCGCCGCTGACTTGCTTGCCCAGCAGTCGGCCAGCCTCACGCATGCCCAAGTCGAGCGACGCGGCAGTGATATCCTTCATCACGACCGGCGTGCCGCGCAACGCGCTCTGGTAGGCGATCCCGCCGCCCATGATGCCAGCGCCGAGCACGGCCGCACGGCGCACCGTAGAGGCTGCCGCCTCCTGCCCGTTCTCTTTCCACATCTTTTCGCTCCTTACTCTGAACCGCCGCCGGCATGGCGGAGAATCTGTTTCGCAATGCTCCAGCGATGCACTTCCGAAGGACCGTCGTAGATCCGGAATGCGCGCATGTCGGAGAAGATCCGCGCCACGATCGTCTCGTGCGTTACGCCTTGCCCGCCGAGAATCTGCACGCAGCGGTCCACCACGCGCCACTCGGCCTCAGAGCAGATCACCTTGGCCAGGCTGGATTCGTGGCGTCCCTTCCCGCCCTGGTCGAGTACCCAGGCGCAATGCCAGATCGTCAGGCGGGCCGTATGCAGGTCCATCTCGTTGTCGGCCAGCATGAAGCCCACGCCCTCGTGGCTGCCGAGCGGCTTGCCGAACGCGTGGCGACGCGCGGCGTAGTCCGAGGCAATGTCGTGCGCGCGGCGCGCCTGCCCCAGCCAGCGCATGCAGTGTGTCAGCCTTGCCGGCGCGAGGCGGATTTGCGCGTAGCGAAAGCCTTGCCCGACCTCGCCCAGCACGTCGGTGGCGGGAATCCGCAGGTTCTCGAAGCGAATCACGCCGTGACCGCCTGTAAAGCACGCATCCAGCGCGTCCATCGTCCGCTCGTGGATAAAGCCGGGGCGGTCCGTGTCGCAGAGGAACATGGTGGCGCGGCCGTCCTCCATGCGCGCCATGATGATCGCGTACGAGGCGCCGTCCGCGCCGGTGATGAACCACTTGCTGCCGTTGATCACGTAGCCGTCGCCATCGCGCACGGCCGTCGTCTGGAGCATGGCGGGATCGGAGCCCGCCCCCGGGTCCGGTTCCGTCATGCAGAAGCACGAGCGGATCTTTCCCTCGATTTGCGGCTGCAGCCAGCGCGCCTTCTGCGACGGGGTCGCGACGGCTTCCATCAGGTGAATGTTGCCCTCGTCCGGCGCCGCGATGTTGAGCGCCGTGGGGCCGAGAGTAGAGTAGCCCGCCTCCTCGAACACAATCGCCTTGGCCAGGTGCGACAGCCCCAACCCGCCCGACTCGACCGAAGCATGGGGCGTCAGCAGGCCGGCATCGCGTGCCCTGGCAACGAGTTCAAGGCGCAGCGATTCACTTGGCCCGTGGGCCGTCTGCCGGGGATCGCGCTCCAGCGGAATCACCTGCTCGGCAATGAAGCGCCGCGTACGCAACTGCAGCGCCTTCAGATCATCGGAGATTTCGAAATTCATGTCAGATCTCCAGAGCAGTCAGGTCCCGACCATCGACCATCGACCATCCAGGTTGGGCGATCGTCATGCCTTCTTCCTATCGTCCAGGCCAAGGCTGCGCCCGATGATTTCCTTCATGATCTCGTTCGCGCCGGCGAAGATGCGCGAGACCCGTGCGTCGGTGTACATCCTGGCGATCCGGTACTCCTCCATGTAGCCGGCGCCGCCGTGCAACTGCACGCAGGCGTCGATCACACGGTTCTCAAGTTCGGTCGCCAGCAGCTTCGCCTCCGACGCGACCACCGCCGTCAGTTCGCCGGCATTGGCCTCCATCACGCAGTGGTCGACGAACGCCTGCGCCGCGTCAAGCTGCGCGCGCATGGTGGCCATCTCGAAGCGCACGTGCTGGAACGTGCCGACCGGCTTGCCGAACGCCATCCGTTGCCTGACGTAGTCGAGCGTCAGGTCGAACGCCACCTGCGCATGCGCGATCGAGCCGATGGCGACTTGCAGGCGCTCCTCGGCCAGCAGCTCCGACATGTAAAAGAAGCCCCTGGCCGGATCGCCGAGCACGTTCTCCTTCGGGATCCTGACGTTGTCAAAGAAGAGTTCCGCCGTGTCCTGCGCATGCAGCCCGATCTTCTTCAGCTTCCGCCCTCGCGTGAAGCCGGGCATGCCGGCCTCGACGACGAACAGGCCGATGGCGTGCCGGCTCCCGGGGTCAGTGCGGGCGGCAACGATGACGAGGTCCGCCTGCGTCCCGTTGGAGATATAGGTCTTCGCACCATTGAGCAGCCAGTGGTCGCCCATGTCCTTTGCGCTGGACTTCATGCCCGCGAGGTCGCTGCCGGCATCCGGTTCCGTCATGGCGATGGCGAGGATCTTCTCCCCCCGAATGGCCGGTGGCAGGAAGCGCGCCTTCTGCGCCTCCGATGCGAATGCGCCCAGGTACGGCGCGACCACGCGCGAGTGCAGGTTGATGTAGAAGCCAATGTCGCCGTGGCGGACGTTCTCCTCGTACAGGACCTGCTCGTAGCGCAGGTCCTTCAGGCCCGGCCCGCCATAGGCCTCCGGCGCCCACATCAGCAGGTAGCCCTGTTCGCCGGCCTTGAGGAAGGCGCTGCGGTCCACGAAGCCCTGTTCGCGCCAGCGCGCGGTATGCGGGCCGATTTCTCCCTGGAAGAAGCGGGCCACACTGTCGCGGAAGGCATGGTGATCCGGCTCAAAATGCGTGCGTCTCATGGCGTTCCTCGCAAGGGCTTACTGCACGGGACGGGGGTGGAACCTGTCGTTCGCGCCGGCGCGGCGCCGCAGCCAACCGGAAGGACGGAAGCGCGCGCCGTGCCGGTCGGCCAGCCGGTCGCATTCGGCGACGAATGCTTCAAGGCCCATCGTCTCGATCAGCGACAGCGTGCCCCCTGTCCACGACGGAAAGCCGATGCCGAGCACGGCGCCGATGTCGGCGTCAGCCGCGCTCGTCACGACACCCTCTTCCACGCAGCGCGCGGCTTCGAGCGCCTGGATGCAGAGCAGGCGGCTCCTGACGTCTTCCACGCTCGGCTGGACGACCTGCACCGGATAGAGATCGGACAGCCCGGTCCACAGGCGCTTTCTGCCGTCGTCCGGATAGCTGTAAAAGCCCTTCCCGGCCTTGCGCCCCAGGCGGCCCAGGGTGTTGAACTTCTCGATGACGGGTTGCGCATGCTGCCGCAACGAGGACGCCGGCAGGCCATCGGCGACGGCCTGGTCGATTACGCGCTTCTGCAAGTCGAGTGACACTTCGTCGGTGACGGCAAGTGGGCCGGTTGACATGCCCGCCTGCTTAGCCGCGTTCTCGATCAGCGCCGGCGCGATGCCTTCGGCCAGCATCGCCATGCCTTCGTCGATATAGGCGCAGAACACCCGGCTGGTGTAGAAGCCCGGGCTGTCGTTGACGACGATCGGCGTCTTACGCAGTTGCCGGACGAAATCGAGCGCGTGCGCGAGCGTTGCAGGTGCCGTTTCCTTGCCGACGATGACCTCGACGAGCGGCATCCGGTCGACCGGCGAAAAGAAGTGGATGCCGATGAACTGCGCCGGCCGGGCGCTTTCGCTTGCCAGTCCGGTGATCGGCAGCGTCGACGTATTGCTCGCAAAGACCGCGGACGGCGACAGTACCGCCTCCGCCTTGCGGATGACATCGGCCTTCACTTCCCGCTGTTCGAAGACGGCCTCGACAACCAGATCGCAGCCGTCCAGCAACGCGAAAGCGTCGGTTGCCCGGATGCGTGCGGCGATCTCTTCCGCAGAGACATCGGTGAGGCGGCCCTTCGTCACCTCCCTGGCCAGCAGTCCGGTGCAACGGGCCTTGCCCTTCTCGGCGGCAGCCAGGTCCACATCGAGCAGCACGACCTCGATGCCCGCCACGGCGGCTGCATGTGCGATGCCGCTGCCCATCATGCCAGCGCCGACCACGCCGAGCTTGCACACGGGCTTCGGGGGAATCCCGGCGGGCCGCGCCGCACCCTTCTCGGCCGCCAGCTTGTTGACGAATAGCGTGCGCATCAGGTTTCTCGCCACGGGGCCGGAGAGCAGGGTGGCGAAGTAGTTCACCTCGACGCGAAGCGCGGCATCAATCGGCAGTTGCGTGCCTTCGTAGACGCAAGACAGGATGGCCGCAGGCGCGGGGTAGTTGCCGCTGTGCCGGCCATGCGAGGCCGCCACGCCCACGCCGAACGTCGTCATCGCGTGCGGCGCCAACGGGCCGGCGCCGCCGGGTACGCGGAAGCCCTTGACGTCCCACGGCTGGCAAGCGCCGGGATTGGCGAGGACCCACGCGCGGGCCGTAGCGTAGAGCTGATCCGCCGGGACGACGGCATCCACCATACCGATCCGCAGGGCCTCCGCCGGTTTGACGTGGCCGCCCTCCAGCAGCAGCGGCATGGCGCGCTCGATGCCGATCAGCCGGGGCAGGCGCTGCGTCCCGCCGCCGCCCGGCAGCAGTCCGACCGTGACCTCCGGCAGGCCGACCACCGCCCTGGGATCATCCACCAGCACGCGATAGTGACAAGCCAGGCATAGCTCATAGCCACCGCCTAGCGCCACGCCGTTGATGGCGGCGGCGACGGGCTTGCCGCAGGTCTCCAGGTCGCGCAGGATCTTCGACGCTTGCAGCACCGAATCGCGCGCCATCTCCGCCGTGACGTTGCGGTCGTATGCCGTGACGAAGTCCTTCAGGTCCGCGCCGGCAACGAAGCCGCCGCGCTTGCCGGACGTGATGACCGCGCCGCGAATTCCGCCCTGCTGGCGCACGCGCTGCACAACCTCGGCCAGGTCCGCGACCAGATCTGGCACGAAAACATTCATCGGGCGATCGGGCACGTTGATGCTGACGCGCGCGACGCCTTCGGCGTCGACTTCGAAATCAATGGTATTCATGGTGATGGCTCAGATGCGTTCGATAATGGTGACCGTGGCCTGGCCCGCGGCCGCGCACAGCGTGACGAGGCCGGTGGTCAGGTCGCGGCGTTCCAGTTCGTCGAGCAGCGTGCCCAGTAGGATCGCGCCCGTTGCCCCCAGCGGATGGCCGAGCGCGATCGCTCCGCCATTCACGTTGACGCGGTCGTGGGGAATGTCGAAGGTCTTCATGTAGGCCATCGGCACGACGGCGAAGGCTTCGTTGATCTCGAACAGGTCGATGTCCGCGATGCCCATGCCCAGCCGGTCCAGCAGCTTCGATGTGGCCGGCATGGGCCCACCGAGGCTCAGCAGCGGCTCCGACGCGGCCGATACATAGCCGCGAATCCGCGCGCGGGGCCTGATCCCACTGTGCTCGCCGAACTCGCGCGTGCCCAGCAGCACCACGCAAGCGCCGTCGACGATCCCGCTGGAATTGCCGCTGGTATGGATATGCTCGATCGCCTCGACGTGCGGATAGCACTGCTGCACGACGGCGTTGTAGCCCGCCTCGCCCAAGCTGGTGAAGGACGGCTTGAGCCGGGCGAGGTCTTCGATCGTCGTGCCCGGACGCACGGCCTCGTCCCGCGCGAGAACGGACTCGCCCAGCAGGTCGCGCACCGCGACGAGCGATCGTTCGAAATAGCCGGATGCGCGCGCGTGCGCGGCGCGTCGCTGGCTTTCGACGGCAAACGCATCCACGTCGCTGCGGGAGAAGCCCCATAACGTTGCCATCAGGTCTGCCGCGACGCCGTTCGGGATATAGGGATAGCGATGGCCGATCCGGGGGTCTGTATAGTTGGCGCCGCCGTCGGACCCCATCGCCACCCGTGACATCGACTCCACGCCGCCGCCGACCACCGCCTGCGCCTGTCCGGCACGGATCAGGCTCACGCCCTGATTGACGGCATCCAGCGCAGAGGTACAGAAGCGGTTCACCTGATAGCCGGGCAGGTGTTCGCCATACCCCGCATTGAGGATGGCCGCGCGCGTCATGTCCGCGCCCTGCTCCCCGACAGGCGTGACGATACCCAGTCCCACATCCTCCAGCTCGCGGGTATCAAGCCGGGTGCGCGTCTTCAGCGCCGCAAGCACCTGGCTGGCCAGTTCCACCGGCGTGATGGCATGCAGCGCGCCGTCCGCACGCCCACGGCCGCGTGGCGTGCGGACGTGATCATAAATATAGGCTTCAGTCATGGTGATCTCGATGAGTACGTGAGTACGCGGCGCGGGTGTTCGTCCCGTTCACGGGACGGACGCGGGCGCCCTTAGAAAAAGAGGATGGCGTCGTCCCGCACCGCGAAGTCGCCATCACAGGCACGGATGGCGGCCAGGCATGCGTCGGCTTCGGGCAGGAGGCGGTTGAAATAGAAAGCCGCGACGGCGTGTCGGGCCTGGAAAAAGGGATCTCCCGCAACGGCCCGCGCGGCGCACGTGGCAGCGGAACGGGCGAAGAGGTAGGCGAAGGCCAGATGGCCGATGATGCGCAAATAGTCCGTGGCCACCGCGCCGACCAGATGGGGATCGCTTGCCACGCATGCGGAAAGCTCCCGGCTCAACACCTCGACGTCCGCCGCGAGGCTGCCGAGCCTTTGTCTCATGGACGCGGGCGCCGTTTGCGCGCCGGGCGATGCCAGCCACACGGCGATCAGGTCGAGGAATACACGCAAGCGGCGCCCGTCGTCGGCAATGACCTTGCGGCCCAGCAGGTCGATGGCCTGGATGCCGTTGGAGCCTTCATAGATCTGCATGATGCGCGCGTCGCGCACAAGCTGTTCGACGCCGGTCTCGACCATGTAGCCGTAGCCGCCATGCACCTGTATGGCGAGGTTGGCGCAGGCCGATGCATTGTCCGTCAGGAATGCCTTGGCGACTGGCGTGAGCAGCGCCACCAGGTCTTCGGCGCGCTGACGGGCGTGCGGGTCCTCGTGGTGCGCTTCCACGTCGAGCTGAAGCCCGAGCCAGTATGCGAGCATGCGCCCGCCTTCCACCCACGCCTTCTGCGTGAGCAGCATCCGGCGGACTTCCGCGTGGGCGATGATCGGTGCGGCTTCAGTGGCAATGTTCGCGGCCCTGCCCTGCCGACGCTGGCGCGCGTAGTCGATGGCCGCCTGGCTGGCCGCTTCCGCGATGCCAACGGCCTGCACCCCAACGCCAAGCCGGGCGGCGTTCATCATCACGAAAGCATTCGAGAGACCGCAGTGGGGCGCTCCGACCAGCCAGCCGACCGCGCCGTCGAACTGCATCGCGCAGGTGGCGCTGCCGCAAATGCCCATCTTGTGCTCGATGCCAGTGACGCGGACGGCATTGCGCACACCGGGCCGTCCGACCGCATCAGGGATGAACTTCGGCACGACGAACAGCGACACCCCGCGGCTTCCCGCCGGCGCACCGGGCAGGCGTGCGAGGACCAGATGGACGATGTTCTCCGCGAGGTCATGGTCCCCGCCGGAAATGAATAGCTTGGCACCACTGAGCCGCCACGCGCCGTGGCCCTCCGCTTCGGCGCGGCAGCGCACCGTGCCAAGATCCGAGCCGCTCTGCGGTTCGGTCAGGCACATCGTCGCGGTCCACTCGCCCGACACCAGTTTCGGCAGATAGAGCCGGCGCAACGCCTCGCTGCCGTAGTGGCGCAGCGTGTGATACGCGCCATGCGCCAGCGCCGGATACATGCTCCACGCGGGACAGGTGGCGTTCAGGAACTCGTAGAGAACATTGTTCAGCAGCGACGGCAAGGCCTGCCCGCCATCTTCCGCGCGGCAGGCCAGGGCCGGCCAGCCTTGCTCGACGAAGGCGCGATATGCCGCTGCGTAGCCGTGAGGCGTCCGGACTTCACCGGCTTCGAGCACGCATCCTTCGCGGTCGCCGCGCGCGTTCAACGGCGCGACAACATCCTCGGCGTAGCGCGCCGCCGCGCCAATGACCTGCTCGCAAGTGTCCGCGCCGAGCCCGCGATAGGCCGGCAGGCCGGATAGCTCGCGGTCCACATCAAGCAGTTCGCGAAGGATGAATCGAATCTCGCCCAGGGGCGCGACGAAGGAGCGCATCTCTGTGTCTGCCGCGTGATCGCGGACCAATGGTTTGATGAGGTGAGATGCATTCTCGGGGCTTACCGATTCCCGGTAATCGTCTTATCCGACGTTTTGACGCGCGATCGATGCGTCAGCGATTTGCCTGGCGCGCACGCTCCAGCCCGAGTTCCGCCAGCGCCGCCACCTGCAGGCCATTGCGGATCGAATCGTCCGACGCCGCCATGCCGTCGAGCGCCCGCTTCAGCACTCCCTGCAGGATGGCAGCCATGCGGAAGAGGTTGTAGGCGAGGTAAAAGTTCCAGTCGCCCGTCACGGTGAGGCCCGTCGAGGCGAGGTAGCTGTCGCGGTATGCGTGCATGTCCGGAATGCCGAGCGCGGCGAGGTCCAGGCCGCCGAGGCCGCGAAAAACGTCGGGCGGAATGTCCCAGTACATGCAGAGGTAACTGAAGTCGGCCAGCGGATGCCCGAGCGTCGACAGTTCCCAGTCGAGGATGCCGAGGACGACAGGCTCGGTCGGATGGAAGATCAGGTTGTCGATGCGGAAATCGCCGTGGACGATGGACACCGGCGGCGCGTCTTCCGGCGGGATGTGAGAGGGAAGCCACTCCATCAGTTCGTCCATCGCGGCGATCCGGGCGGTTTCGCTGCTGCGGTACTGCTTCGACCAGCGCTCGATCTGCCGCTGGAAGTAGTTGCCGGGCTTTCCGAAATCCGACAGCCCCGCCTCTCCGGGTTTCACCCGATGCAGGGCCGCCAGTGCATCATGCATCGCGTGATAGATGGCGGCACGCTCCGCCGGCGCCATCCCCGGCAGCGACGGATCCCAGAACACGCGCCCCTGCAGGCACTCCATGACATAAAAGGCACGTCCGATAACCGCCTCGTCCTCGCAGAGCGCGTAGACCTTGGCCACCGGCACGTCCGTGCCGGCCAGCGCGCGCTGTATGCGGAATTCGCGTTCGATAGCATGCGCCGACGGCAACAGCCGCGCCTTCGGTGCCGGCTTGCTGCGCAGCACATAGGTGCCGGACGGCGAGGTCAGGCGGTACGTCGGATTCGACTGCCCGCCCTGGAACCGGGAGACGCTGACGGGACCGCGGAAGCCGCTGACGTTCTCCTCCAGCCAGCGCTCCAGCCGGGCGGCATCGAGATGGAATGTCCCCTGGGCAGCCTCACCGGGGCGCGAGCCGTTGTGCAGAGTCATGATTCACGGATGGATTGGACACGAGCGGCAATCGTATCCGCGAAGTGGAGGGCGAAAGCGGCTCTGGTGCGATGTCCAGCGCAATATCGTCGTTTTCGACGAGTCAGCGGAGCCGCCGGGGGAACACTGCCCGATCGCTGCGCGCTACAATCACTACGCCCCCTGGCCCTGCTCTCCGACTCCCGGAGCATGCCAGCGAGGCCATAACTATGATTACGAGACGTCCCCGATGCGCCCCTCCCCTGGCCCATTCGCTACCAATTCCGCCGCCAATTTCGCAGCCAAGCTCGAACAGCCTCCCGTCACGCCCGATCAGGTCGCGCGCCCTGCCCTGTCCAGCCTGATCTGCAATGCCAGCATCGCCAAGCTGGTGCTGCTGCGCGCGCCGGCGGGCTTCGGCAAGACGACGGTGATGAACCAGGCGCGGGCCTGCCTGGAGCAATCGGGAATCGAAACCGCCTGGCTCACCCTCGACCAGCAGGACAACAGCCCCGAGCGCCTGCTCAGGGGGCTGTCGATGGCGGCGGCGAATCTTTGGCCGGACCGCCGGGGCGCGACGACGCCGCTCGAAACGATCGAGATGCTTGCGTCCCACCCATCGCCGCTCGTGCTGTTTCTCGATGAATTCGAGGTGATCCACGATCCGGACGTGCTCAAGCTGCTGCGCGAGATCATCGACCGCCTGCCCCGGCGCAGCCAGATCGTCGTCGGTTCGCGCAGCGTTCCCAACCTGGGCCTCGGACGCCTGCGCGCCCGTGGCCAGCTTCTGGAGATCGACGCCGAGCAACTGCGCTTCACGCTGGACGAGACCCGGGAGTTCATCAAACAGCATCGGCTCGACTCGCTGCCGGCGGAGGACGTATTGCGCCTGCACGCCAAGACCGAGGGCTGGGTGACGGCCCTGTGGCTAGCGTCGATTACCCTCGCGCAGCACGGCGACGAAGGCAAGTTCATCGAACATTTCTCAGGGTCGAGCCAGGCGGTGGCCGATTTTCTCGCCGAGGACGTGCTGTCGCGCCAGGCGCCGGAGGTCCGCCAGTTCCTGCTGCGCACCAGCATCCTGAAGCAACTGAATCCGGCCCTGTGCCAGTCCCTCTGCCCGGCGCACAACAGCGCGGAGATGCTCGAACATCTCGCCTCCACCAGCCTGTTCCTGACTCCGATCCCGGGCGAGCAGCATGCCTATCGCTATCACCATCTCTTCGCGGACTACCTGCGCTCGCAACTGGCGCTGGAACTGCCGAACGAAGTGGCGCGGCTGCACCTTGCCGCGTCGGGCTGGTACGAGTCACACAGCCGGCCGGGGCCTGCCATCGACCATGCCATCGATGGCGGCGACCATCCCTACGCGCTCAGCCTGTTGTCGCAGCACGCACCCGATTTCCTGAAGCAGGGCCGCCTGCGGCTGCTTGCGCGCTGGTTCTCGCAGGTTCCGGAGCATCTGGTCGCGGAGCATCCGCTGCTGCTGGTCACCTGGGCATGGGCCATCTGCTTTACGCGCGGTCCGCGCGATGCGTGGGAACTGCTCAAGCGGTCCGGCTGCCTCCACAGCGGCGACGAGACGGTAGCGTTCAACGTGAAAGTGCTGAGCATCTTTCTGCTCACCATGACGGACCGCTTCGACGAGGCCTTTGCCGCCTGCAAGGAGATCGTCCCGAGCCTGCCCACGGGCCTCCCGTTCGCGGACTCGGTGCTGATCAACTGCATGTCGCACCTCGCCGCGACGCTAGGCGATCAGGAGGAATCGCAGCGCCTGACGGCCCTGACCCGCAGCGCCTATCCGGACAGCGCCTTCAACCGGATGTACTCCGACTGCCTCGAAGGCGTACTCGACCTGCAGCAGGGTCGGCTGCGCCATGCAATGGCGCGCTTTCGCATGGCAGTTGGCCCCGACCAGCCCGGCGGTGCCACACACAGCAACGTCAATGCCTGGGCCGCGGTACTGCTCGCGGACACCATGTACGAGACGAACCAGTTCGACCAGACCGAGCACCTGCTCAACATTCACCTGCCGCTGGCGCGCGACCTCGGCCTGCCCGAGCGCCTGATCAGTTGCCACCTGATCCTGGCTCGCATCGCTTTCTGCCGTGGCGACATCGACCAGGCTTTCCAGCATCTGATCCAGCTCGAATACATCGGCCAGAACCGGCAGTTGCCGCGCCTGATCGCGACGGCGCGCCTGGAACGGTCGCGGCTCCTGCTGCTGCAGGGCAACAGCCTCGGCTCGCGCGTCGAACTGGAGCGCGCCAACGACCAGGCGGTCTGGACGTGGGTTCGCAAGCACCGGCAGGTCGTCCACGACCTCGACTACATTGAACTGGCCCAGATGCGCTGGGAGATGACCTTTGGCGATGCCGCCGCCGTGGCGCGGCGCCTGCTCGACGCGTTCCGCGAAGCCCGCCAGCGCGGCCTGGGCAGGCGCGCGTTCAAGCTGGAAGTGCTGCGCGCGCTGGCCACTGCGAAGTCGGGAGACCTGGGCACCGCCACGACGCTGATGTCGAAAATCCTGCTGCTGGCTTGCCAGGAAGGTTACGTGCGCCTGATCCTCGACGAAGGCGCTGCGGCGGCGCAGTTGATCCAGCGTGTCTACGCGACCGTCTCCGGCAGCGACGGCCCGCGCAGGGATCCCATCTTCGTCGACTACCTCCAGCGCTTGCTCAAGATCTGCGGCCCGATTGAGGCCGACGAAGATGCCAGTGGTCCGCAGATCGTCGAGGCCCTTTCGCGCAAGGAGGTGCGTGTACTGCAACTGGTCGCGGAAGGCTATTCGAACAGCGCAATGGCCGAGAAGCTGTTTGTCTCCGATAGCACGATCCGTACCCACCTGCGCAATATCAGCGCGAAGCTCCAGGCGCAGAACCGCACGCAGGCCGTGGCAATCGCACGGCGCCTTAAGCTCATGCCCTGATCCGGGCGGCGTTACGCCGAGCCTTGTGCTGTCGCCCTGCCCGGCGGACGGCCTCCCGCTCAACCCTTGTCAAAGTGGCGCTCGAGGATGCGGTAGAACACGGGAATCTGGGTCTCCAGCCCGCCATAAATGAGTTCCTTGATCGCGCCGGACGCGAGCCCCACCTGCGAGATGCAGGCTGCTCGGAAGTCCTCGTTCCCGAATACGTTGACGATCATCTCGTAGGACTTTCCGAACAGCTCCCTCGCCTTGTCGTTGTCGGCCGGGTCCCGCGTCAGCATGAAATACTCGACCGTCGACTTCCCGGCGGCCCCGGGCTTGATGATCATCACGCTGACGTAGTACGGACTGGTCACCACCACGACGTTGGGGAACGCCACGTAGGTGATCGTCACGGTTTTGTGGATGCTCTCGCCGGGCGCGTCCAGCATGGACGGCTCGAAGTTCGCCTTGCCCGATACCTGCCGGATGTGGTCGCCAAGCTGGCTAGGCACAGTCGGGACATCGGCGAACAGCGGGCCAACGGTGGCGGCATGCAGGCGCTGGACGTGGTAGCCCTCCAGGAACGGCTCGATGACCAGCTTCCAGTTGGCATCGAGATGGAAGGTCTTGTGGCCGTACAGGTGCAGCCGAGGCAGATTCAGCGCCTCGAAGTCGGCCAGCAATTCGTCGTTCAGCTTGGAGAAATCGGGCGGGGCGGCGGCGTCGAGCATCACCCAGATCAGGCCGCCGGCTTCCCGGCTCGCGAGCGGGGCGAGTCCGTGGTCTTCCTTGCACAGCCCGGCGAACACTTCCTGGCGCGGCACGCCGACCAGCCTGCCGTCCAGGCTGAACGTCCACGCGTGGTACGGGCAACTGACCCGCGCGGCCTTGAACGCATCCGTGCGCTCAACCACTTTCGAGCCCTTGTGCTGACAAGCATTGAGGAACGCCCTGACTTCGCCCCCGCCATCGCGGCTCAACAGGATGGGCAGGCCATACGCCTCCAGCGCCAGGAACATGTTGTTCTCCGGCAACTGGACCGACAGCGCGACCGGCATCCCGAACTGCTTGAAGATCGACGACTGCTCCAACGCGAAGTGCACCGGGTCGACGAAGATCTCCACGGGCCGGCGTTCCATCACGCTCACATGCGTGGCCTGGTCGTGTGCCGGGATGCGGCGGATGGCCTCGATCTGGCTCGGGCTCAGCGACTCGATTGCCTGGACAGTCCTGCCATGCGACTGCGCGGTGACTTCAGCGGCTTGCTGGTTCATGCTGGTTTTTCCTCAAGACTTTGGACAACAGTGTTCAGGTCGGGAAACGGCTGGTGGCCGGCATTGAAATCCTCCATGCGCCGCAGCGCGTGCGGACTGCGCAGCAGTTCCGCGAAGGCGCCGCGCTCCAGCGCCATCCCGGCGCCTTCGTCGGCCTCCCGCGCCGCCTGATTCAGCCTGACGAGATGGGTCAGCGCGCCCGGCGCCCGTCGCGCCAGTTGGCGCGCGACGGCGCGCGCATGGGCCACGGCATCCGGCACGACGGCATGAACGAGACCGATCCGCGTCGCTTCCGCCGGTTCGACACACGTCCCCCGCAGCAGCATCTCCAGCGCCCTGGCATGCCCCACCGCCCATCCCAGCCGCTGCGTACCGCCGCCGCCGGGAATCAGGCCCAGTTCGACTTCGGGCAGGCCGAGGCGGTAGTCGCCATTCTGCGCATACCGCAGGTGGCAGGCCAGCGCCAGTTCCAGGCCGCCGCCCATGCACCAGCCGTTGATCGCCGCGACCGAAATCCGCTCCGGGCTGGCGAGGCGGGCCGTGCAGCGATGGAACCCCGACTCCGTCGGCGGTGCCTGGGGGCTGAAACGGAGATCGCGCTCGACAAGCGTGCGGCCGCGCCGTGCCAGCACGCCAACATCATAGTGCCGCACGAACACGCCGGGATCTTGCCCCGTCACGATGACCGTGCGGATGTCGGCCTGCGCGTCGATCAGGTCGAACGCTTCGAGAAATTCCCGCTCGCTCTGCGCATCGAAATAGCCGTGCGGCGGATTGAACAGCGCAAGCGTCGCGCTCGATTCGTCGCGGGACAGTTCGACGCGCGTTCCACGGAGCAGGCTGGCAGCGCTGGCAGGTGTGGGTTGTGTCATGTCAGTCGGCACAGGATCGATGCTCAACGCACGCGCGGCAGCGTCGCGACCATGTCGCGATACTTCTCGCGCAGCGCCACCTTCGATAGCTTTCCGGTCGCCAGGCGCGGCAGCGGTTCGTCCGACAGCACCAGGTAGCGCGGCACCTTGTAGGCGGCCAGCCGCTCGTTGCAGTGGGCGATGATCTCCTCCACGCTGATCGCGCGGCTCGCATGGACCACGGCCAGCGGCGTCTCGCCGAACTTCTCATCCGGCGCGGCGATGACCACCGCTTCCTCGATGTCGTGGAACTGAAGAATGACGCTCTCGACTTCGGCAGCCGAGATGTTCAGACCGCCGGAGATGATGATGTCCTTCTTGCGGTCGACGAAGGTCAGCAGTCCGTCCTCGTCGAGCACGCCGATGTCGCCGGTGTACAGCCAGCCATCGCGGATCACCGCCGCCGTGGCCTCGGGATTGTTCCAGTAGCCCAGCATCATGCCCGGGCCGCGCAGCACGATCTCCCCGGGCTGGCCGGGCGGGCAGAACTTGCCGTCGTCGCCCACGATGCGCAGGTCGGTGAAGATGCCACCGCGTCCGCATTTCTCCGGCGAGTCCACCGCGCGGTCGGCCGGCATGACCGTCGCATAGCCGCCGATCTCCGTTTGGCCGTACATCTGGCGGATGATGACGCCCTTCTGCTTCCACGTATCGAGCAACGCGCGGCTAACCGCCGCGCCGCCCACCGTCACCAGGCGCAGGCTGCTCAGGTCGGCCTCGGCAAACCCGGGGCAGGCGGTGATGCGCTCGGGGAAGATCGGCGCGCCGCAGAACACGTTGATCCGGTCCTGCTGGATGAGGTCCAGCGCGCGCTGGGCATCGAAGGCCGGCTCCAGGTAGAAGGTCGACCCGGCAGTCATGTATGTGACGAGCTGGACGAAGCCGGCGGAGGTGCTGAGCGGCGCACAGGTCAGCGCACGTGCACCCGGCGCGATGCAGCCGGGGAGATGCAGCACGAACTCGGCGACGGCGTTCGCCATCGACCGGTGCGAGTAGACCACGCCTTTCGGCCTGGCCGTCGACCCGCTGGTGGTGATGATCGCGACCGGGGCGTCGGGCAGGAGGTCCGGCAAGGCGGCGTCGCCGCGCATCTGCGCAACCTCCGCAATGTCCACCACGGCGACATCCGTGCTAGCCAGCTTGGCGCGGTTCGCCGCGTCCGCGAACGCGCGGGCCGGCGTGGTGTCCGCGAAGACCTCGCCAATCTCGTGCGCGGTCAGGCGCGTGCTGACGGGCAGCACGATGGCACCCGCCCGTATCGCCCCGAGGATGAGCGCACAGTAGTCGATGGAATTCCCCGCGCAGATGGCGACACGGTCGCCCGGCCGGACGCCCATCTCCACCAGCCTCGCCGCGATGCGGTCGCCCCGGTTGTCATACGTGCGATAGGAGATTGTCTCGCCCAGCACATGGATCGCGACTGTATCCGGCGTGTTCCTGGCCCACCAGGAAATTGCGCTGCTGAAAGTCAGACTCATGCTCGTTTAGCTCCGCGAAGAATGATCGGTCATTGCGTACGCGCCCGCCGCCGCGAGGCGGCGCTCGACGAACTCGTAGAACAGCGGAATGTTGGTCTCCATCCCCCCATAGATCAGTTCCCGGATTGCCCCCGATTCGATGCCGCGCTGGGAGATACAGGCCGCGTGATAGTCCTCGTTGCCGAACACGTCGAGGATCAGTTCGAACGAGCGCGCGTAGAGTTCCTTTGCCTTGTCGTTGTCCGGCGGCGTGCGCGTCAGCATGAAATACTCCACCGTGGATTTCGCCGGGCCGTTCGGCTTGACGATCTTCACGCTGATGTAGTGCGGGCTGGTAATCACCACGGTATTGGGGAACACCATGTAGGCGAAGGTCACGGACTTGTGGATGTTCTCGCCCGGCTTGTCGAGCACCGACGGCTCGAAATCCGCCTTCCCCGACACCTGGCGGATATGCTCGCCCAGCACGTCGACCACATTCGGCAGGTCCGCGAACATCCCCGCCACCGAGTTGGCGTGCAGCCGCTGGATGTGATACGGCTCCAGGAACGGTTCGAGCACGAGCTTCCAGTTCGCATCGAGTTCGAAGGTCTTGTGGCCGTATAAGTGCAGGCGCGGCAGGTTCAGCGCCTCGAAGTCGCTCACGAGGTCGTCGTGGATATGGCTGAAATCCGGCTCTACGTTGCGATCCAGCACGACCCAGATCAGGCCACCTGCTTCCTTGCACGCGAGTTCCGCGAGCGGGTGGTCTTCCTTGCGCAGGCCGGCGAACACTTCCTGGCGCGGCACGCCGACGAGCTTGCCGGTCGCGCTGAAGGTCCAGGCGTGGTACGGGCAACTGACGCGGCCGGCCTTGAATGCGTCGGCGCGCTCCACCAGCAGGGAGCCCTTGTGCTGGCAGACGTTCAAGAACGCCTTGACCTCGCCCGTGGCGGTACGGCTCAGCAGGATCGGCAGGCCGTAGGCGTTGAGCGCCAGGAACATGTTCGGCTCAGGCAGTTGCACCGACAGGCCGACCGGCACCGGCAGCCGCCGGAAGATCGCGCGTTGCTCCTGCTCGTAGTGCGACGGGTCGGTAAAGATGCCGGCCGGGCGCCGCGCGATGGTGGATTCCACCTCGTTCCTGTCATGGGGAGGAATGCGGCGTATGGCCGCGATCGCGCTCGGACCGAGCGACTCCAGCGTCGGCCTCAACACCCGGATGGCATCCGTGCCCAGCGGGTTGTCCACGTCATTCATCTCTGACTCCTTCCTGAATCTCGCTGCAAAGTTGCTGTGGTTTCGGTTGCGTCGCCTGCCCGCCAGTCCCGTCTGCATTCTATGGACCCGCCTCACTGCAAGAAATCGTCGTTTTCGACATTTCTCGAATCGCGCCGCGTGGTCCGTCGGCCCCCCCCGAAATCGTCTCTTACGACGACGACCCCCTTTGCCCCGGCCCTCTACGCTTCCGTCGTGCCATCTTGCGGAAGCAGATTCTCCGAACACTCCTTCGCAAGATGAACCGACCTACCGAACATTTCCAGCCAAGGAGCAATATGTCCAACCTGAAACAGGACATTAGCGTCAATGCGGCCGTCGCTGAGACGATGATCTCGCATCTGATGAACGAGACCACGGACCTGGCCGACCGCGACATCCACGTACCCGTCGAGCATTTCGTGAGTCCGCTGCGCGCCCAGGCCGAGATTGACCTCATGAAGACGCTGCCGTTGCTGGTGGCGCACCGCAGCGAGCTGCCGAATCCCGGCGACTTCATCACCCGTGACGTCTTCGGCACGCCGCTGCTGCTCTCGCGCCAGAACGACGGCTCGGTGCAGGCCTTCCTCAATATGTGCAGCCACCGAGGCGGCCGCGTGGAAACGGGCGAATCCGGCAACCGGCGCGTGTTCACCTGCCGCTATCACGGCTGGTCGTACGACGCGAATGGCGGCGGGCTGCGGGTTGTCCCCTACCAGACGTCGTTCGACCCGATCAACTTCAGCACGCACGGTCTCGACCGGATCAAGACCGAGGAAGTACACGGCCTGATCTTCGTCGACTTCTCGAACAACCAGGCACGCCCTGTTGCCGACTACCTCGGACCCGAGGTGGAAGCGCAGATCGCGCCGTGGTACCTGGAGGATTCGACGATCCTGATGGAGAAGTCCTATACGCTCGACATCAACTGGAAGCTGCTGATGGACGGCGCCATCGATGTGCTCCATCCGCAATTCCTCCACCCGGGCGGCGTGGCCGAACTGGTCGAGACGAATGTCGGCGTGTTCCGCAGCTACGGGCGGCACGGCCAGCACTTCAGCTCGCGCAAGAAGCTGCGGGAACTGGCGAAGAACGGCGACGCGAGAAACCTCGGCACCAAGTACATCGCCTCCAACCTGGTCATCTATCCGAACACGATGATGATCGCGGCGCCGGAGCACGTCGAATTCTGGACCGTCTGGCCCACCGAGAATCCGGCGAAGGCCACCGTGCAGATCCGCTTCCTCGTGCGCAAGAACATCCTCACGCCCGAGATCGAGCGCCGCGTGCGCAAGAGCTGGGACATCCTGGAGAACGCCGCCTCGACCGAAGACTGGCCGATGGAGGAATGGATCCAGCAGAACGCCACGGCACGCCCCACCGGCACCTTCCGGTATGGCCGCAGCGAGTTGTCGGCCCAGCACCTGCACCGCCAGCTTGCCCGCGATCTCGATGGCAAGGAACTCTGAGCGCCCCACCGGGCTTCACCACATCACGGCAAGACGGAGTCTTCATGTCAGGATATGACTTTCTCAACGGCGTCCGCGTGCTCGAAGTCGCGCACCTGGGCCCTTCGAGCCTTGGCGGCTATCTGGCCGACATGGGCGCCGAGGTCATCAAGATCGAAGGGGTCGATGGCGACCCCGTGCGCCACAGCAGTTCGCCGGCGATCGGCTCGCCCGACGGCGTCAGCTTCCTGCACCTGCGCTGGAATCGTGGCAAAAAGAGCGTCGGCCTGAGCCTCAAGAGCCCGGGCGGCGCGGAACTGTTCCGCAAGCTGGCGGCGAAGTCGGATGTCGTGATCGAAGGCATGCGGGCCGGCGTCCTGGACCGGCTGGGGTTGGGCTACGAGGACCTGCGCGCCGTTGCGCCGCACCTCGTGTTTTGTTCACTGTCCGGGCTGGGCCGCGACGGTCCCTACCACACGCTCGGCTCGCACGGGCCGTCCTTCGATGCCTTTGGCGCCCTGTCCTCCACCAACCCGCATTCGCTGACGGCAGCAGAACGCGAAACTTCCAACTTCGCGCCCGTCGGCATGCATGCGATGGGCCTCAACGCCGCGCTTGGAACGCTGGCCGCCGTGTTGCGGGCCAAGCGTACCGGCCATGGCGCGCTGATCGAGGTCACGGGTGCCGAGTCGGCGGCCCACTGGCTGCCGGAAGGCGTCAACACGGTGCTCAATGAGGGCGTGCTGCATGAACGCCCTGGCTTCTACAACAGCGCCGGTCGCATGGCGCTGTGGTCGCGCCTGTGCGCCTACGAGACGCGCGACGGCCAGAAGCTCTTCTTCCAGGGGATGTACGAGAAGTTCTGGCAACGCTTCTGCGCGCTGGTCGACCGGCACGACCTGCAGGCCCGCTACGAGTCAGGCAAGGATCCCGCCGACGTCGACGAGGAGATCCACGGCGAACTCGCGAAGATCTTTCTCACGCGGGACTTCGACGACTGGATGCAGTGCTTCCTGGAACACGACATCCCCGGCGGTCCGGCCAACTCGCCACGGACGCTGGCCTCCGACCCCCACTTCCTGGCGCGCCACAATACCTACGAGATGGAACATCCCGGCATCGGCACCCTCACGCTGACGGGCACGCCGGTCAAGACGCCGGGCCAGCCGTTCGCGCCATCGGCCGCGCCGGCCCAGTGGGAACATACCGACGACGTGCTGGGGAACCTGCTGGGGATCGGCGCGGACGAGGTGGAGCGTCTGCGTCAGGCCAATACGGTCTTCTAGCCACGCCACCCTCACGGGGTGAACTACGAACAACACGTCGTCATGGAACGACATGGAGGAGAGACATGAATCTGGCTCGCTACGCCGACTACTGGGCGCGAATGCGCGGCGAATCGCTCGCGGCGGTCTTCAAGGAGCACCGGTTGTCCTGGGCCGACCTCAATACGCAGGCCAACGCAGTCGCCGCCGCCTTGCAGCAGGCGGGCATCGGCAAGGGCGATCGCGTCGGCTGCCTGCTGAACAACTGCATGGAATGGGTGGTCACGTTCGTGGCCGTGCTGCGGGCCGGTGCCATCCTGGTGCCGCTGAACCCGCGCTACGGCAACGGCGAGTTGTGCGAGATCGCCGCCCAGACCGACTGCACCGCCCTCGTGTCGGTTGCCGAGCACGTCGGCCGCATCAATCCGAAGGTGGCTGGCCGCGTGGCTGACAGCGGCGACATCCACATCTTTCCCATGAAGAGCGACGCGGCGCCCATTTCACTGCGCGAGGCCGTCGCGGCCGGTGGCATTCCGGTGCCGGTCGAAACGGCTGCCGACGATGTCGCCGTCATCACCTTCACGTCCGGCTCCACGGGACTGCCGAAGGGCGCGATGCTGACCCACCGCTCCATCGAGGCGCACGCGTCGAGCGTGTTCAAGGTATTCGGCTGGACCAACGACGAACGCGTGCTGCTGCTCGCGCCGTTCGCGTTCACGGGCGGACTCATTTGCGTCTACACCCCGGCCTACATCATCGGCGGCGCCATCTTCATCGAGGAAACCCTCGACGCCGAGCGCGCCCTGGCCATCATCTCGCAGGAGAAGATCACCGGCCTGACGGGCGTGCCTATCCTGTGGGAGCGCATGGCCGCCTCGCCGGATTTCGCCGCCGCCAACCTCGGCTCGCTGAAGACCGCAACCACGGGCGGCGCCCCGGTCGCCGAGGCCTTGCTGAAGCAGTACACCGACAAGGGCGTCTGCGTGCGCCAGACGTACGGCTGCACCGAGGCCGGCGGCTGGATCGCCGTGCCCAATCCGCGCGACGCGATCGCCAAGCCTTGGTCGTGCGGCTGGGCCAGTCCGACGCTGGAGTATCGCGTGGTCGACGCCAACGGCCGCGCCTGCGCCGTCGGCGAAGCGGGCGAAATCCTGCTGCGCGGCGAGCAGATGTTCCGCGGCTACTGGGCCAATCCCGAGGCAACCGCCGAGGCGTGGAACAATGGCTGGTATCGCACCGGCGACCTGGGCAAGCTCGACGAAGCGGGCTGCCTCCAGATCGCGGACCGCAAGAAGAACATGGTGATCTCGGGCGGCGTGAACGTCTATCCCGCCGAGGTCGAGCGCGCGATGAGCGGGCTGGACGGCGTCGCAGAGGTGGTCGCCTTCGGCATGCCCGATGCGACCTGGGGCGAGCGGGTGGTGGCCGTCGTCCACGGACAGGAAGTACTGGATCCCCAGAGCATCATGAAGGCCTGCCGGACCGCGCTGGGCGCATACAAGACGCCAAAGGAGATCATCATCAGCAGCAAGCCCCTGCCGCGCACGAGCACCGGGAAGGTCCCGCGCAACAACCTGCCCCAATTCTATGAAACGCTGCACGGCGAGAGCCGTGCCGTCGCCTGACCTCCACCGTATCGGGAATCGACCATGAGACTGAAGGACAAGGTCGCCATCGTGACCGGCGCCAGTTCCGGGCTGGGGCAGGCGATGGCGCTGCGCTTCGCGCGTGAAGGCGCCCGGGTGCTGGCCGTGGCCCGGCGCGCCGACAAGCTCGAGGAGATCGCTGCCAGGGCAGCCGACTATCCGGGGGGCGTGGTGCCCTTCCGGGGCGACATGCGAGACAAGGACGACATCCGCCGGATGGTGGCGGTCGCCGTGGAACGCTTCGGCAGGCTCGACGTGCTGGTGAACAACGCCGGCATCAACGACGATTTTTCTGCCGTCGCCGACATGAAAGAGGAACTCTGGCACGACGTCTTCGCCCTCAACCTCGACGCGGCGTTCCTCGCCTGCAAGTTCGCCGTCCCGCACCTGATCGAACGCCGCGGCAACATCATCAACATCGCCTCCATTGGCGGCACCGAGTACGGCCGCTCCGGCGTGGCGTACACCGCCTCCAAGCATGCGCTTGTCGCGATGACCAAGCACACGGCCTTCAACTACGCCCCCACCGGCCTGCGCTGCAACGTGATCTGCCCCGGCCCCGTGGAAACGCCCATGGTCCAGGCGGCGATGGAGCAGGCCGGCAGCATGAACCGCGACGGTGCGCGGCGCGCCAACTCAGGCATGAAGAACCTTGTCCGCATCGGCGAGCCGGAGGAGATCTCGAACATCGCCTGCTTCCTCGCGTCCGACGAGGCCAGCCTGCTCAACGGCGCGGTTGTCGTGGCCGATGCCGGGTGGACGTCGTACTGAGCGACGGCTCCGGCTTTTTCCTGCAATACCCGAAGGCGCAGCCGCGCCTTCGTCCTCTCCCGCAACACCAGGCGCCCCGCGCCCCGGCCATCGGAGCGATGCCCGGGTTCCTCATCCACGGCGCCATCCCCACACCCGAGGAGCCAAGCATGTATTTCAGTCCCGAACGGAACCAGTGGTTCACCGAGCGGCTTTTCGCCCACGTGCGCGCGGGCACCACCGACCAAGCGGCGGGCATGATGGAGTACGACCTTTCCATGTATGCCGATCCGGATATTGCCCGACAGGAACGCGAGCGCATCTTCCACCGCCTCCCGATGATGACCCTGCTGAGTTCGCAGCTACCGGAGGCCGGCGACTTCGTGACGGTGCGGCTGAACCAGACCAACGTGCTCGTGACGCGACAGCCGGATGGCAGCGTGATGGCCTTCGTCAACGCCTGCCGGCACCGTGGTGCCACCGTCGTCACGCAGGAGAGCGGCAAGCGCCGCCTGTTCAGTTGCCCGTATCACGGCTGGAGTTATACCCCCGACGGGAAGCTGAAGGCGATCTCCTTTCGCGAGACCTTCGGCCAGCTCGATGCGCCGCGTGATCTCGTCAGGCTTCCGGTGGAGGAGCGCCACGGCTTCATCTGGATCGTGGAAGACCCAGCCGGCAGCATCGACATTGCCGCGCATCTCGGTCCCGGCATGGACCGGCTGCTCGCCGACTACCACCTGGAGCAGTTCTTCTGCTACCGCACGCACGAGCTGGAATTTCCACAGAACTGGAAAGTGATGCTGGAGGGCGTGCTCGACGGCTACCATGTGTCGTTCGTGCACGGCGACACGATCAAGCCGTACTTCTACCTCAACATGATGGTGATCGACGACTTCGGGCATCACCACGTCACGGGCACCCCGCGCCGCACGATCGACACCATCCTTGACCAGCCGCCCGGCAGCAAGCCGCTGGACGATTACGCGGTCTTCGGCAACCTGGTGTCGCCCAACACGACCTTCGTGCTCCATCCGCACCACATCGAGCACTGGACGCTCTATCAGGACACGAAGGACCCGGGCCGGTGCCGCGTCCAGCTACGCATCCTGACCCGCACCCGCGAGCACGACGAGCGGGGCGAGGCGATCATGGCGAAGAACTGGAGGATTGCCGAAGCCGCGATCGTCAACGAGGATGTACCGGTGGGCAACAGCATCCAGTCCTCGGCGGGCCATCCTTTCGGCAGCCCGGTGCTCCTTGGCCTCAACGAAGTGGGCAACCAGGTGTTCCATCGGGCCTGGCGCCACTACATGGGTGTGTGAGACGCCCTTGAGCGCCCTGAGGTGCGACGGCAGGCGCGCTGCCGCCGTCGCACTGGCTGGTTCAGTACTGCGAGACCGGCAGGCGGACCACCAGCCCGTCGAGCGCCTCCGTCACCTTGACCTGGCAGCCGAGCCGGCTGTTCGGCGCGGGGTCCACCACGCATTCGAGCATGTCCTTCTCCATGGAACTGGCCGGTCCCACCTTGTCGATCCACGCGTCGTCAATGTAGCAATGGCAGGTGGCGCAGGCGCCGGTTCCGCCGCACTCGCCAATGATGCCCGTGACCCCGTGATTGACGGCCTCCTGCATCAGGCTCAGGCCCGGCTTGGCCGCCACCTGCGTGGCCGTGCTGTCGTGGGCAATGAAAGTAATCGAGGGCATGAAATATCCTGTTTCGGTCCTGTTTCTTCTGTTCTCGCTGCCGTGGTGGCCTCAGAAGCAGTCCTTGATGTCGATCGATTCGTCGGCAATGCGCGCCATGTCGGCCGAGCGGCCTTCCGCCAGGAAGCGCTTCGTCACCATGAATTCCTTCGCGCGGTTGATGCAGTCGGCCGCGATCAGCCTGCCTTCCCGGAAATAGAAGGCGGAGAAGCTCCGGCCTTCGCTGGCGCTGCCGCGCAGCACGACCTGGTCGTAGCCCGTGCACAGACCCGCGATCTGAAGCTTGAGTTCGTACTGATCGGACCAGAACCACGGCAACGCGCGATAGGGCAAGCCTTTGCCGCACAGGGCCAGGGCGGCGGTGCGCGCCTGGTCCGTGGCGTTCTGGACGGATTCCAGCCGCAGCCGGCGGCCATAGATGGGGTTGTGGTGGTTGCTGCAATCGCCTACGGCGAAGATGTCGGGATCACTGGTGGTCCCGAATTCATCGACGAGGATCCCGTCGTCGACCCGCAATCCGGCCGCCTCGGCCAGTTCCGTGGCCGGCACCACGCCGACGCCAATGATGACCGCGTCGGCGGGAATCGTGCGTCCATCGCGAAGACGCACGGCCTGCACGGCCTTGTCCCCCTCGATGCCGACCACCACGGCCTGCGTGACGATTTCGACGCCCTCTTCCGCATGCACGCGGGCATAGAAAGCCGACACCTCCGGCGCCGTCACCCGCTGCAGCAGGCGTGGCATGGCCTCCAGCACCGTTACCTGCATGCCCGCGGTGCGCAGCGACGCCGCCGCCTCCAGGCCGATATAGCCGCCGCCGATCATCACGACGCGCTTGCCCGCGCCGATGGACTGCCGGATACCGCCCACATCCCCGACGGTCCGCAGGCAGTACACGCCGGGCAAGGACGCCCCCGGCACGTCCAGCTTGCGGGCGCGCGCGCCGGTCGCCAGCACGAGCTTGTCCCAGGACAGGCTCGTGCCGTCATCCAATTCCACGCGCTTGCGCCCGCGATCCAGCGAGGCGACCCGCACCCCCAGGACGGTCTCGACCCGGTTCTGCACATAGAACGCCTCCGACCGGATCAGCAACTCGTCGCGGGACTTGTCGCCGCACAGGAAGCCCTTCGACAGGGGCGGCCGGTGGTAAGGCAGGATCGGCTCATCGCTGACGAGCGTGATCGCGCCGCTCCAGCCTTCCTGTCGCAGGCTCGCCACCATCTGCGCCGCGGCGTGACCGCCGCCGACGACTACGCAATGATCTCCACTCATGTTCCGTGCCTCGTATTGTTTCTCTGTGCTGCTGTCCGGGCCTACTCGCCCTTCCACTGCGGCGCGCGCTTCTGCGCAAACGCCAGCGGACCCTCGCGCACGTCGTCCGACCGGAACAGGCCGGCCACCGCCGGATAGCGGTTCTGCCGGATGTAGGCATCCGCCATCGTCGGCTCCGCCAGGCCTTTGTTGACGATCTCCACGGACGCGCGTATCGACATCGGGCTGCAGGCCATGATCTCTGCCGCAAGGCGCCGGGCCGCCTCCATCAAGCCGCCCGGCGAGGTGACCTGGTTGACGAAGCCGAGCGACAGCCCCTCCTGCGCGCCCACGCGCCGGCCGGTCAGGATCATCCCCATCGCCTGCTTCAGCGGAATCTGCTGCGGCAGCCGGAGCAGCCCGCCCGCCAGCGCGGCAAGGCCGACCTTCGGTTCCGGCAGGGCGAACACCGCATTGTCGGCGGCGACGATCAGGTCGCACGCCAGCGCGATCTCGAAGCCGCCGCCCATCGCCACGCCGTTCACTGCCGCGATCACCGGCTTGGTGCGGCCGAAGCGGGCAGTCAGGCCGGCAAAGCCGGTCAGGGGCGGCTCGATGCTTTCGCCGCGCGCCATCGCGGTAGCGGTGAACTTGAGATCGTTGCCGGCGCAGAAGGCACGGTCGCCCGCGCCGGTGATGATCGCCACCCATTGCGACGGGTCGCGATCGAACGCGTCGAACACCTCGGCCAGTTCCGCGTTGGCGGCCGGGTGCAGGCAGTTCATGGACTCGGGACGGTTGATCATGACAATCGTCAGGTGGCCTTCGCGCGTCACGCTGCAATACCGGCGCGGCAGTTGCCGGCGATCGCGCGGTTCGGCGCCGGCTTCCCAGACGGGCAGGCCGAAGGTGTCGATCCGCACGTGCCCCATGCTGCCAACGGCGGTGCGCGCGGTGGAGAGCAGCAGTTCCATCGAGGCGCCATCGTCCGTCATGACTTTCGCCATCACGCGCTGGTTGGCAGGCGTGCGTCCGATCACGATGCCGTTGAGCGGCTTGCCATCCCGCGCGTACTGCACGGTATAGGTCTCGACGGTGGCCGGGCCCTGGTAGTCCTCCACCAGCGCCGGCACCTCGCCGCGCGTGCGATCCGCCTCGTCCTGCACGGAATACTCCAGCGCCAGCGGGGCGGCCGGCGGCTGCATGCTGACAACCAGCGTGTGATGCTTGTTGACATAGCCGCCCTGCCCGTACAGCAGGCCGACCTCGCCCGGCGCCGCGCGCAACGCGCGCACCATCGCGCAGATGGCGTGGCCCATGTAGTTGTTCAGGGGGCCACCGAAGAAGGTCAGGCCGCCGGTCACCGTCGGCACATGTCCGGCGGGATCGAGGCCCAGCGTGCGCAGCGCCATCTTCGGCACGACCGGGAAGCAGCTATACAGTTCCAGCTTGTCGAAGCGGCGCGCATCGCCGCCGACGAACTCCGTCGCCCGACGCAGCACCGCCGCCTGCGCGGTGCTGTGCGCGTAACCGTCGCGCAGCAAATAGTCTTCCGGCTCGCACGCATGCGCGCCGCCCCAGATATGCACCATGCGGTCTTCCGGCACCCCGGCGGCACGCGCCGCCGCAAGGCTCGTGACGATGACCGCCGCCGCCTGGTTGACCTGTGGATTGGCCACCATCAGCTTCGGATAGGGCCAGTTGATCAGGCGGTTCTGCTCGCTGACCTCCGCGATGGCCTGCGCGTCCGGCGCCTTGCCGATCCACGCGGACGGATTCGTGGCCGCCACGCCGGCGTACTGCGCCCACAGGCGGGCCGACTCGGCCTGCGCCTGCTGCGGCGACTGGCCCCATGCCGCCTGCACTGCCATCTCGTACAGCGGGTAGACCTGCGCCGGGTCCATCACGCGCAGGCGCTTCGCCACGCGACTCATCGCGAACCGGCTGGAGGGGAACTCCACCGCCTCTTCCTTCGAGACCAGCGGGCTCCAGTCCAGCTTTACCTTGTCCTTGCGGGCCCGGGCGCGGGCATGCATCGCCTCGCCCCCGACGATGGCGGCCACCGCCTGCTCGCCCCGCGCGATGCGCACGGCGGCTTCGTGGACCAGGCGGGTCGGCGTCTCGCCGCCAATGCTGGCGTTGACCTTGCGCGCCGGGTCGATGCCGAGGCGCTGGCAAAGCTGCGTGACGGGGTCGGCATAGCGCCAGCTCACGAAGCCGACGACTTCGATGGATTCGACGCGGGACAGCAGCGCGCCGCCACTGTCGGCCTCGGCGGCGCGCAAGGCTTCCGCCATCAGCGCCAGCGGCTCCTGCGACTGCGCGGGATCGGCGGGCCGGTCGACGAACTCGCCGACGCCGACGATCACGGGAATGTGCTCAGGCTTGTTCATTGACAGTGCTCCATTCGGTCAGGCCGTCCAGCGCTTCGATCCGGACGCCATCGGCCAGCAAGGGGTTGATCTCGAGCGATACAAGGTCCGGGCCGAGGGCGAGGGCCGCCTGGCCGATGTCCACCACGACGCGCGCCAGCGCCTGGCGGTCCACGGCGGCGGCGCCACGGAAGCCGTCTAGCAGCGCGCGGCCGCGCAGTTCGTCGAACATCGCCAGCGCATCCTGCTCGCTGATGGGCAGCAGGCGCATGCTGGTGTCCTTGAGCGCCTCGACAAAGACGCCGCCGAGACCGACGACGATGGCCGGGCCCCATTGCGGGTCGCGCAGCGTACCGACGAACAGTTCCACGCCCGTGGTCCGCATGGGCGAGACGATCACGCCGCTGATACGCGCCTCCGGACGAGCCGCGCTGACGGAGGCCATGATCCGGTCGTATGCCGTGCGCACGGCATCGTTGCCGCGCACGTTGAGCACCACGCCGCCGACTTCGGTCTTGTGCGCGATGTCGGGCGACAGGATCTTGAGCGCGACCGGCTCGCCGAGGGCGGCAGCCACGCGCACGGCCTCGTCAGCGGAATCGACGATGCTCGCCGGCACGACCGGCACCCCCTGGGCGGCCAGATAATCCAGCACCTGCCGCTCGGTGGCGGGACGGCCGCCGGCAACCTGCGCCGACGCCGCGACGACGGCCGCCTTGGTCTGGCGCGCTTCCCATTCCCCCCGGCGCAGCAGGTGCCCGATCGCGCTCAGGCAGTGGCGCACGCCTCCGCCCGAATACACGACGCCGCACTCCTCGGTCAGCGCCCGCGCATCGGCATTCACCGCCGAGAACGTGCTGCTCATCATCAGGCACGGCTTGCCGGTGGTCTTGAAGCCCTCGCCGACATGCTTGATGAACATCCGCGCTGCACCGCGCTTGTCCTCCTTGAGCGGCGCCTCGAACATGAAGCCCAGGATGCCGACCGACGCGTCACCGGCCAGCGTCGCCAGCGTGCGCGAAATCAGTTCGGGCTGGAGCATGGCGGCGCCCGTCAGGTCGAGCGGGTTCGCGGGTGTCGCGAGCGCGGGCAGCGTCTCGCGCAGCGCACCGGTGGTTTGCTCCGCGAGTTGGGGAATCGGGATGCCGCCGGCTTCCGCCTGGTCCGTCACGATTTCGCACAGGCCGCCCGACATCGCCGACACCGCCAATCCCTTGCCCCGCACCGGACCGAGCCGTGCGAACAGGTCCGCCGTCACGACCAGTTCCTCCATCGAATGCACGCGCGAGATGCCGACCTGGCGGCACATCGCGTCGAAGACGCGGTCGTCGCCCACCAGCGAGCCGGTATGCGCCTGCGCGGCGCGGGCGGCGGCCTCGCTGCTGCCGACCTTCAGCACCACAACCTGCTTGCCGGCGGCGCCGGCGGCCTTCACGGCATCGATGAAGCGCGCCGGATTGCGCACCGATTCCAGGAACAGCGCGATCGCCTTCGGTTCCGGCAGCCGCGCCAGGTATTCGATGGCGTCGGCCACGTCGATATCCGCCTCGTTGCCGGTGGAAATCATGTGCGTCAGGCCAACGCGCTGCTGGTAAGCGAACTGCTCCAGTTGGCTCGCCACCGACCCGCTTTGCGAGACGAGCGCGACATTGGGATTCGCCATTGGCCGGCGCAGCGGCGTGGTCCAGATCGGCGTGCTCGCCACGAAATTGGCGAAACCGAGGCAGTTGGGCCCAAGGATGCGGATGCCTGCCGCACGTGCGGCGTCCGCCATCCTGCGCTGCCGGTCGGCGCCGGATTCGCCCACCTCAGCAAAGCCGGCCGACAGGATGACCGAGCCACACACGCCGGCCTGCTCGAGATCGTCGAAGACCTCGGCCATCTTCGATTCCGGCACCATCAGCAGCGCGGCGTCGATTTCCTCGCCGGTGGCGGCGCAGCTTGTCGCTGCCGGCGCACCGAAGAAGGTGCCACCCTTTGGGTTGATGAAATGAAGCTTGCCTGAAAAGCCGAAGCGCATCAGGTTGTCGTATGCGGCCGTCGACCAGATGGACCGTTCAGTCGCGCCGACCAGCGCGATCGAGCGCGGGTTGAACAGCCGTTCGAGCGAGGCTTTGGTTTGGGGGCGGGGTACTGTAGCGTTTTGCACTTTATGGCTCTCTGTTGCGGATACGGGCGGGCACGCCGGTGCCCACCAGCGGTCATTTGGCGGTCAATTGGCTTCTAGGGGCTTGAGCGCAGCGCCTGCCTGCGCCCTGGCCGGAACTTTCTTCAGCAGGAAGTGCGAAAGGCTCGGGATCAGGACCAGGGCGCCGACCATGTTCCACAGGAACATGAAGGTCAGCAGGATGCCCATGTCGGCCTGGAACTTGATGGGAGAGAACGCCCACGCACCCACGCCCGCGGCCAGCGTGATGCCGACCAGCGCGACGACCTTGCCCGTGAAGCGCACGGCGCCACGATAGGCTTCCGCCAGGTCCGCGCCCTGACGCATCAGCGTCAGTTGCGCGCTGACGAGGTAGAGGGCGTAGTCCATGCCGATGCCCACGCCCAGCGCGATCACCGGCAGCGTGGCCACCTTCACGCCCATGCCGAGCTTGACCATCAAGGCCTCGCACAGGATGGAGGTCAGGATCAGCGGCAGGATCGTCACGACCGTGGCGCGCCAGCTACGGAAGGTAATCATGCAAAGCACGATCACCGACAGGTAGACGAGGACGATCATGGTCCGATTGGCCTGCTTCACGACGATGTTCGTGATCGCCTCGATGCCCGCCGAACCGGCCGCCGGCAGGAAGCGCACGTCGGCGCGGTCGTGGGTGGCGGCAAACTGCTCGGTGGCTTCCAGCACGCGGCCGAGGGTGTCAGCGCGGTGATCCGTCAGGTAGGCCACTACCGGAGTCACCGAGCAGCTTGAATTGACCACATCAGGATTGGCGTCCTGCGCGCGCAGCACCGCCGTGTTGACGAGGTTCTGGTTATGGCTGACCGAAATCCACTTCGGCGCCGCCTCGTTCAGCCCGGCCGAGACGATGGCGACGGCGTCGGCCAGCGACGTGGTCGTCTGCACGCCTTTCACGTCGCGCAGGGTGGCGTCCAGGCGGTCGATGTCCATCAGCACCTGCGGCTTCAGGCAGCCGTCCCGCTCGGACTTGACGATCACCGCGAACTGGTCGGACGACAGCCCGTAGTGCGAAGTGATGTAGGCGTTGTCGAGGTTGTAGCGCGAGTTCGCACGCAGTTCCGGCGCGCCCGGATCCAGATCGCCGATCTGCAGGTGCAGGCTGGCGACGAAGCCGCCCAGGGCCAGCGCTGCCGCAACCAGCACCGTCGGCAGAGCCCAGCGGCGTTCGGTGAAGCGGTCGAGCAGGTCCCACAGCTTGCCGAGGCCGCGCCCGGAATCCGTCGCCTCGTCGCTGCGCAGGCTGTGCTGCGCCGCCCGGCCGCTCACGCCCACGTACGACAGTAGCGTCGGCACTAGGATCAGGTTGGTGAACACAAGCATGGCCACGCCCAGGCTGGCGGTGACGGCAAGGTCGCGGATGACCGGGATGTCGATCACTGCCAGCACAGCGAAGCCCACCACGTCGGCCATCAGCGCGGTGAAGCCGGCGAGGAAGAGGCGGCGGAACGTGTAGCGGGCGGCCACGTACTTGTCCATGCCGCGGCCCACGTCCTGCATGATGCCGTTCATCTTCTGCGCGCCGTGCGAGACACCGATGGCGAACACGAGGAAGGGCACCAGCATCGAATACGGGTCCAGCTCGTAGCCGAACAGCCGCACCAGCCCGAGTTGCCACACCACCGCCACGACGGAGCACGACAGCACAAGCACCGTGCTGCGGACGCAGCGGGTATAGGCGTAGATCAGTCCGGCTGCGATCGCCGCCGTGAAGGCGAAGTACAGCATCACCTCGCGCAGGCCCTCGATCAGGTCGCCAGCCAGCTTGCCGAAGCCGACCACGTGGATCTTGATCTTGCCGGGCTTGCCGGGGACGAGGCTGGCCGACTTGGCGCGCAGTTGGCTCTCGATATCGCGGCCGAGCCGGCCGTAGTCGATGCGTTCACCGGTATCCGCGTAGCGATCCAGCAGCGGCACTACGATCATGCTGGAGCGCAGGTCGTTCGCAACCAGGGTGCCGACCAGGTTGGCGCGGCCGACGTTGGTCCGCAGGTCGGCAATGGATTGCGGCGAGCCGTTGTAGTTCGCCGGCAGGACCGCGCCGCCCCGATAGCCTTCCTCGGTGACCTCGACCCAGCGCACGCCCGATGTCCAGATCGACTTCATGAAGGGGCGATTGACGCCCGGCAGGAGGAACAGCGTGTCGTTGACCGCGCGCATCGCTTCGAGGTACTCGCGGTCGTAGATGTCGCCTTCGGTGTTCTCGACCACCACCCGCAGGTTGTTGCCCAGCCCGCGCAACTCGCCGCGGTTCTCCAGGTAGTTGCGGATGTAGGTATGGGTCTGCGGGAGGAGCTTGTCGAAGCTCGCGTTGACTTCCAGTTTCGCGGCCAGGAAGCCGAGGACGACCGTGATCAGCACCGCCAATGCCAGGACCCAGGGGCGGTGATTGAAGACCAGGCGTTCCAGGACGTTGCCGGATTTGGGATCGAATGCGGAAGTCGCTTCCGTCATCGGTGCATCCTTTCCATTCTGCTGTACATGCATGGGCGACCTCATTCCGATTTGATGCTGTTGCCTGCGGACATCGCGCCCGCCACCGTGGCGACCGGCTGGCCGGCCGCACCCGGCGCGACCACGCGCACGCCGTGCGCGCCGGTCAGCAGCAGTTGCCCGTCGCGGGTCTTGCTCACGCCGAAGACTGGCACCGGGCTGCCTTGTGCAAGACGGTTCATCTTGTTTGTGGCGGCGCCCGCTTCCAGCAGTTCGCCGGCCGCGCTGGTCAGGATCAGGCGGCCGTCGGCCAGGAAAATCCCGCCGGTCAGGTTGCTTTGCGTGCCAGTGTCCAGGCGCTCCCAGCTTTTGCCGGCATCGCGGCTGCGCAGGGCGTTGCCCCGGAGACCGAACACGGCAACGTCGTCGCCGTTGCCCGCAATGCCGAAGAAGGAGCCCGGATAGGGCGTGGCCACGCGCCCGAAGCGCCCGGTGGCCGGGTCCTGCTTCAGCACCAGTCCCTGCTCGCCGGCCATCCAGAGCGTGCCGGCGGCGCTGGCGAGGCCGTAGAGATGCATGTTCTGCGGGTTGTCGATCTGTTCGCCGATCGGGTGCCAGTTGCGGCCGCCGTCGTCGGTGCGCAATGCCAGGTTGTAGGCGCCGATGGCGATACCGTGCGTGGCGTCGGTGAAGCGCACGTCGAACAGCGGACGGCCCGGGCCGTCGGCCTTGAAGAGCTCCGCTTCCTGCAGGTCGCGGCGCGCGCGTTCGTCGCCGGCGTCCGCCGCCGGCTTGCTGTGCTTGATGAGCAGGTCCGGCAGGGTGCGGCCGTCGAGTTGCCGCTCCCAGGTCAGGCCGCCGTCGTGCGTGTGAAGCACCACACCGGCATGCCCGACCGCCCAACCCTGCGTGGCCGTCGGGAAATTCACGGCCAGGAGGTCCGTCGACACAGGCACCTTCGCCTGCTTCCAGTGGGCGCCGTTGTCATCGGAGGTCAGCACGACACCCCGCCTGCCGACCACGACCAGCCGGCCGTCCGGGGTGCGCGTGGCACCCACCAGCATGGCACGCTCGGCATTGACGCTCATCCGCGCCGGCTGGTCCAGCGGGTCCAGGAAGACGTTTGGCGCGGCGCTTGCCAGTTGAGCGCCGAGGAGCGTGGCCGCGGCAAGACCTATCCTTATCGCTGGATACATGAAAGACCTCGAGACGATTGTGGAGCGAAGCGATGCGGGAGATTCGGGGAGCGGTCCGGTCAACCGGGTTGCACCGGACCGCTGCTGCGTGGATTGCCGGCAGGTCAGCGTCCGCTGCGCGCCTGCATGGCGTCCGGCACGAACTTGGAGTTGGCGTGCGGCTTGTCGAGGATGAACCAGCCGAGGTTGGGGCCGTCCCCCGCCGCGGAGGCGATGGCATAGGCGCCCGTCGACAGGTCATACGTCCAGTACGGCCACGACCACGGCACCTGCTTGTCGTAAAGCTGGGTCATGCCCATGAAGGTGCCCTTGTAGATCTTGCCCGCATGGTCGTACATGTCGGCCACGCCGGCGCCGGACCAGTCTTCGTCGATATAGAACACGCGCTTGCTGTAGACGTGACGGGCGCCCGGCTTGAGCGTGGCTTCCACCACCCACACCCGATGCAGCTCCCAGCGCACGAAATCCGGGTTCATGAACTTCGGTCCGAGCAGTTGGTCGCTCTTGACGTTGAAGTGGACATCGTAGGAGCTGTACGGGATGTACATTTCCTTCTTGCCGACCAGCTTCATGTCCCAGCGATCCATCTTGCCCGACAGCATGTAGGCGTCGTCATAGACCATCACACCACCGGCCGAGGCAATCGGCGTGTCATAGGAGATGTCCGGCGCGAGGCGGACGCGGCGCGTGCTGGCCGAGTACGCGTAAGCGCGGCGCGGCTTGTCCTCGAAGTCGGTGTTGTCCTGCCACACGTTGGCGTCGCCCACGGCGCGGGTCGGGCCGGTGAAGTTCAGCGCCATGCGCAGGAAGGACTGGCGGTCGACGTTTTTCGGCCAGTCGGCCGGCCAGTTGTACGGATAGTCCTGGTCGTACTGCACTTCACCGGACTGGACGATCTTGCCCGTGCTGTCCACGTAGATGTTGCGCACCCAGCCCTTGGCCGCCGTACCGACGTAGCGCAGTTGCTGGTTGTACATGACCTCCAGGCCGCTCTTCGGGATCGGGAACGGAATGCCGCCGTCGGCGCCTTCGACCGCCATGCCATCCTTCCCGAGCTTGGCCGTGGTGGCGTTGTGCAGGGTCTTGTCGAGGAAGAACTGCGGCCAGTTCGCCGTGCGGTGCGTCTTGTAAACGTCCATCCGGTAGTCGGGGAAGCGCTTGAAGAGGGCCTTGCTGGCCTCCGAGAGCTTGTCGCCGTACTTGTCCATGTTCGCAGCGGTGATCGTGAACAGCGGCTTCTCGCTGGCGAACGGATTCACCCACTTGCCCGAGTCCTTCTTGAAGCCGGAAGGATCGAGGTTGGTCGGCAGACCGCCATCGTAGACAGGAATGGTCCCGTCCTTGTTGGCGGCCTTCTCGGCGCCGACGGCAGTCAGCGTCGAGCCCAGTTGCTTTGCCTGGTCGGCGCTAACGGCGGCATGCGCCGTGCCGGCAATCAGCGCCAGCGACGCGATGGCGGCGATCTTCGATCGTAGTTTCATGTTGTCTCCTTCTCTCTGCACGTCAGAACGACGTTTGATAAGTCAGCATCAGGTTGGCCTTGTCGTTGTACGGCGCCCCCAGCACCAGACCGCGCGCGGGGTCCGTCTTGCCGTGGTAGTAGTTGAACGACAGGTCGATGAAGTGACGCTGGTACACCGCGGCGGACAGACCGACCTTCACGGTCTGCGCGCCTTCGAAGCCGCCGCTGTTCGTCGGCGCCGATCCCTTGAAATTGATGGAGTAGAACAACGGCATCGAGAGGTCGACGCCCGGGAACACTTGGGTCCACGTCGGCGTAAAGGACACGCCGAACGTCCAGAACGTCCGCGTCGAGCAGCCCGCGACGATGTCGGTGGTGGTGCACCCGGCCGCCGCATTGCCGTTGCCGCGATAAGCCGCCGCGTTATCCGTTACCTTGACCAGACTCGTCATGGCGAGTTCGGTCGCCAGCGCTGCCGACGAGAACACCGGCGACTGGCCGAACGTCTTGACGCCATTCAGCAGCGCATGGAATGTTTCGCCGCGGGCACCGTAGGAGTCGGGCCCCGCCTGGCCCCGGCTGTTCAGCGGCATGTTGGTGCGGTACGAGACCTCGCTGCCAAGCGAAACGCCGCCCACCATCTTCGCCAGGCTCAGGCCGTACAGGTTGACGTCGCGTGCATAGACGGCGCGGCGCAGGCCGGTCGTCGTATCGAGCTGCGATGCCCAGGGGTTCTTTTCGTCGAAGTTGCGGTAGTACATGCCGATGGTGCCCTGGTCGAGCCAGTCCGGCCGCCACCGCGCCGACAGGCCGATGTCGCCGCCCTTCCCGTTGACGGCGCCTTCGCGCCCCACGTTCGGCCCGAGCAGGATGGTGTCGGCGGCGCCGAAGTAGGTGCCGCCTTCCGGCAGCCGGTTCGTGGCCCAGCTAAAGGTGTACTGCCCGGCAACGCTGACCTCGTCCGTGAGTTGCGCGATCGCCGACATCTGCCAGACGGGCAGCGCGGTTTCCTTGGCCGAGGCGCCCGGATTGGCCACGGCCTTGTTCGAATCAGACGGTGCTTGCGAGTAAGCCACCGAGTTGGTGCTCCCGAACAAGCCCTCGCCCCAGATCACTGCATGCTTGCCGAGGCGCACATCGACCGGGACCGTGCCGACGTCCGCGCGGCCGAAGACGAAGGCGTCGAGGACTTCGCCCGACGGGCCGCGGTAGTACCGAGTGACCGGCGACGTAAAGCGGTCGTTCACGTATGCGGACGGATTGTTCGTATGCGCGGCGTTGCTGCCGTAGGAGGCGTCGTACCAGGCGGCAGTACTGACGCGCGCGCCGAACTCCTTGTACCGCACGTCCAGTTCGCTCAGCCAGTCGAGCCGGTTGGTGAAGAAGTCACCCTTCTTGAAGAGCGAGTTGCTCTGATCGAACGGGAAGCCGGCGGCATTGTTGATGCTGTTGCTTGCATTCTGCAGGCGGTTGCCGAGGCTGTAGCGCAGTGTGTTGTCCCAGCGCACCTTGACGTCCGATTCGCCGGTGTCGAACTCCATCGACAGGGCCGGCACCGCGACCATCACCAGGGCGCCTGAAAGCACAATCCGCAGGCCGGCATTGAGACGGCGACTGCCGCCCATTCGCCGGCACCCATCACCTTCCTTTCTGTTCACCATGTCTCCCATCACTTTGTCTCCCACCCTTTTAAATTCGATTCCTGTGCAGACCGCACATTTCTGAATTCACTTCTTGTCTCTTTCCGGACTATTTCCGCGATAGTGCAATGGCTATCGATGCGAGATCGCGGGTAATGCTGGAAGTAGGTTACTGAGGGATGGCGCGTCAAACGATCGTCCCTTTCGACGATTTCCCGCGCGTGCTACAGGGTGGGGATGAACGGTCGGCGACGTGGCGAATTACTTCGCTTCCGTCAAGGTGTCTGGCGGTCGTAACACTCGTCGTTTTCGACGATTTCTCGCGGTGACATGGGAATTCTCGATACGGGGTATTCAATCCGACATAGGATTCGGAATGCGCGGCAGGTCGGGATTTCCGCATTGCCGTGAAGCACAATTTCCACCATTGGAGACAGAACGATGAACGAGCCATCGCTGATCAACCATCGGCCATTCGACGGCGTGGTCCAACTGACGATCAACCGGCCATTCGCGATGAATGCCGTGACAGTCGAACTGGCGGATGCGCTGGCAGACGCGCTGCGCGACGCTGCCTCCGACGCAACGGTGCGCGCCATCGTGCTGACCGGCGCGGGAGAGCGCGCCTTCAGCTCGGGCTACGACATCAAGGAAATGTCAGGCATGGACGCCGACGCCATGCTGCTGGCCACCATCCATCGCTGCCCCGTCATACGGGCCATTGCCCGGCACCCGAAGCCGGTGATCGCTGCAATGAACGGGTTGGCGCACGGCGTGGGCGCGCTCTATGCGATGGCGGCCGATATCCGTATCGCGTGCCACGAAGTCAGCTTCCGCGTCGCCGCCGCGCTGCATGGCGCGGCCGAGGGCGCCTGGCAGCTTCCGCATATCGTGGGGGCGGCGCGCGCCAAAGAAATCCTGCTGACCGGGCGAGTGGTTGGTGCCGAGGAGGCACTGGCGATCGGGCTGTACCACGAAGTCGTGCCGCGCGAAGCGTTGTTGCAGACCGCCGTGGAGAAGGCGCGGCAGATCGCGGCAATGCCGCCACTCGGCACGCAATGGGTCAAGCGCCTGATCGACGAGGGCATCGGCCGCAGCCTGGATGACCAGTTCCACGCCGAGCAACTGGCGCTGGCCACTGTCATGCGCCCGCTCGGCGGCCGGGAGACGTTCGATACATTCCTGAGTAAGCGGCGCAACTGAGTGCCGTGGCGCGCCCCTGGCATTCGCACGGGCGCGCTTGTCGCGCCGCCGGCTACAGCGTCTGGCCTGGCCGGAAGAACGTCAGCACGTCGGTGACCGAATCCTTGTCGAAGCGGCGCATCGTGGCAAGCCGGACCGCCTCCCCATAGCGCGCCGCCTGCGAGCCATAGCATGTCCCCTCCGGCGGTCCGGACAATGCCGCCTTCATGCCAACCGTGGCTTCCATGTCGATCTTCTGTCCGCGTGCCACGAACAGCGCCTTCTGCATGACGAAGTAGTGCTCATGCCGGTCAGCGGGGACATTGGTGCGCACCCACGACATGAATCCCCTGAACACGCTCAGCCCCCGGCATGCCTCCGGCGCCACGATTCGCTCGTAGTTCTCCATCGTGAAGCTCAACGTCGGCACGCCGTTCACGCCCAGCGTGGCAACGACCATTTCGTCGCCCTGGCTGTCTGGCACGACCACGTCGTAGCGCCGATCTTCCCTGCCATGCCAGGCATGCGTCGCGGCCAGGCAGAACATGTCGAACATGTGCGTGCATTGCTGGCTGGCGTCCGTCTGGCGGGCAATGTCGAACAGGCTGTCCGACAGCCGGCTGCCCACCATGACCTCCAGCGCGTTACCCGCGCCCGCGCAACTGGTGAGCGGCTGCCGGTGCCACGCGCTGCCGACGCTGGTCACCACGCCATCCTGGTGCGTCAGCGATATCTGGAAGGCGTGGCCAATGTCCTCCATCGCCAGGCAGACCTGTCCCGGTGACGGGGTGCTGATCTGCAGGGACCGCACGTAGACACCGTTTCCGTACTCCGCCCGTTGCGGCATGGTTCGCAGGCTTGCGTCAGTGATCATCTTGGTTCCGGGAACGTCCGGCATGAGGGGCACAGAGGGCATAAGGGCTATGCAGACAGCTCGGCCGCGCCGTGATCGAAGCTCATGTGGCGGCGCAGGACAACCGGCTTCCCGCCATGCAGACGCTTAACCATCCAGTGCGCCAGGGCCGAATCGAGATGAGTGGTGTGGCCGGGGAACCAGTCGGCAAGGTGCGCGACAAAGTCCCGGCCGATGGCGACGTCCCCCTCCTGCACCAGCGCCAGCACGTCCCGCGCCGACTTCAGGACGGCCGCATGCTCGTCGATATGGCAATCGCGCGGCGGGAAGTCGTGCTGGACCATGAGCGCGTCCTCGGCATCGAAGTGCTCCTTCAGGTGCTCGTGGAGGCGCGCCAGGCCGCCCGCGAGGTCTTCCTCGGCGCATTGCGACAAGGACGCGATTTGCGCCACGAATTCGCGATGCACCGCGTCCATCGGCTCGTAGCCAAGGAGCAGGTTGTCATTCCAGGCCAGTTCGTCAACGTGCTCAGCGGACATCTTGTTCTCTGTCAGGGGGACGGGTGGTTTGGAGTCGCGCCGTCAGCGCACTTTCGGCAATGTAAGGTGCGCATCGGCGTACTGCTTGCGCAATTCCGGCTTGGAGATCTTCCCCGCGGCGAGGCGGGGCAGCGGCTCGTCGCGGACCGCGACGTAGCGCACCACCTTATAGTCGCTAAGATGCTTGCAGCAGTGGGCGATCAGCGCCGGTATCTCGATGCCGCCCGGCGCGTAGATCGCGGCCATCGGCGTCTCGCCGAAGCGCTCGTCCTTCGCCGCGATCACCGCCACCTCGTCGACCCCTGGGAATTCCGAGATCACCCGCTCCACCTCCGCCGCGGAGATGTTCATGCCGCCGGAAATGATGATGTCCTTGATGCGGTCGAGCATGGTCAGCAAGCCGTTCTCGTCCAGCACGCCCAGGTCGCCCGTGCGCAGCCAGCCATCGACCAGCACCTGCGCGGTGGCCTCCGGATCGCACCAGTAGCCGACCATGACCGCCGGTCCCTTGATGACGATCTCGCCCGGCACGCCAGGTGGACAGAAATTGCCGTCGGCGTCGATCGTGGCGATGCGCGTCAGCGGCATGCCACGCCCGCATTTCTCCGGGAACTTGACTGCATCGGCAACGGGATTGATGGTGGCGCAGCCGCCGGCTTCGGTCTGGCCGTACATCTGCTGGAAGACCAGCCCCCGCTGCATCCACGCTTCCAGCAGTTGGCGGGAGACCCGGGCGCCGCCCGATTGCAACATGCGAATCGACGACAGGTCGGTCGAAGCGAAGGACTCGCACGCAACCATGCGCTCGAAGAACACCGGCACGCCCATCAGGATCGTGATCCGGTCAGTCTCGATGCGCCGGAGCGCCTTGGCCGGGTCAAAGCTGTCCTCAAAGTAGGCAGTGCCGCCATACACCAGCATTTCGGTCAGCACGTAGTAGCCCGCCGAGGTACACAGCGGACCGAACACCATCACGCGCGGGTGCTCGACCGCCCGCGCGGCTGCAAGCGCGAGGTCCGCGAAGCCGCCGAGCATGGTGCGGTGGCTATAAACCACGCCCTTCGGGTATCCCGTGGAACCGCTCGTGCCAATGATGACGACCGGCGTGTCGGGACCGATCGCCGGGTCGCGTGGCCGGCCCGATGGCGTCGCGTGACGAAAGCGGCTGATCTCGTCCAGCGGCAGGATGCCGATGCCTGGCGCCGTCTCGCCAATGGCGACCGCATGTTCCGTCCGATCCTGGTCGTGGAAGATGAAGCGGGGCTCATAGCGGCCGACGACATGGCTCGCCTCGCTAAGCGTAAAGCGCGGGTTTACCGGCGCCAACAGGCCGCCCGCGCGCATTACCGCCTGCGACATCACGCACCATTCGAGACTGTTGGTGGCATAGATGCTGACCCGATCGCCGGCCTGCAGTCCGAGCCCGACCAGCCAGTCACACGTAGCGTCCGCCCAGGTGCCGAGTTCACCATACGTCACGCGGTCGTGGCTGGTGACAATCGCCAGTTCGTCCCGGCGTTCCGTCGCCCACCATTTGATGGCATCGATCAGCGTACCGTTCATAAATCTCCTCTCAGGCCCCGGTTCACCAGGTGCTTTCTATTCAATTCCAGCGCAGGATCAGGCGGATGCCGCCTCGGCCTGCCGGCTCGACCATGCCTTCTGCACCTGCTTCGCGGCCTTGAAGGCGGGACGCTCCTGCAGGCGCGCCCAGTATGACAGCACCGGCGGCGGCAGGTGCGGTTGCAGGCCGACCAGCCGGCTCAACAGCAGCGCGTAGCCAACGCTGATGTCTGCCGCGGTGAAGCGGTCGGCCACCAGATAGTCATGCTGCTGCAACGCCGATTCCACGAGGGCGAGGCGGTTGAAGAAGAACTCCCGATAATCCGCCACGACAGCCGGCTGGCGCCTCTCCGGCGGCTCGAAGTATGCGTAGCGCATCAGCGTCGCCAGCGGCGTGGTGAGCGACGCCTCGCCGAAGTGCAGCCAGTTCAGCCACTGGCCATAGTCTGCATCGTCGCGCGCCACTGCCAGGCCACCCGACGGATAGCGGGTCGCCAGGTACTCCAGGATCGCCGCCGATTCGTTCAGCGTCGTCGCGCCATCCTGCAGGCAGGGAACGGACCCAGTCGCATTCACCCGCAGGTACTCCGGCGCGTGGATCCGGGGCGGGAAATCCATGATCTTCGCCTCGTAGGGCAGCTTCATTTCCTCCAGCAGCCAGAGGCAGCGGAACGATCGCGCGTCGTTGCAGTGGTACAGGGTGATCAAGTTCGTGACTCCTTCTTTCTGGCGGATTTGCGGGGAAGTTCGACGGAATTAGAGCACGGCGCCGCCGCCGGCCCGATCGTCGAAAGCGACGATTGCCAGTGCCGAATGCACAAACCTAAGATGCCTCCACAACGCAAGTGGAGTGCCGCCGGCCGCTGCCCGTGAAGCGCATCCCGCGTCGCCTTTCCCCGAGGGGGCCCGCGCCGCCTGGCGCACCACATTGACATTGATCTTCCAGAAGCGAGGATTGTATGGATCAGAACGAGATCCTGATAGACAAGAGCCGACCGGGCGTCGCGGTGCTGACGCTGAACCGCCCCGAACGCCTGAACGCACTCAGCCAGCAGACAGTCCGCCGGCTTTCCAACGCACTCGACGAACTGTCCCGCGACGAGAAGGTCAGGGCAATCCTGCTTACCGGCGCGGGCCGTGGCTTCTGTGCCGGATGGGATCTCTCCAGCCCTCTGACCGACAGTTCCGGCGAGCCGATCGAGGCGCCGGCCTCAGTAACCGACTACTACCGCGGGCAGCAACTGTTCGCCGGCATGGTCCGCCGCCTGCGCGCAAGCCCCAAGGTCATCCTCGCCGCGATCAACGGCGCCGCCGTGGGTGCGGGCTTCGCGCTGACGCTGGCGGCCGACATCCGGCTGGCGTCCCGATCCGCCGCGTTCCATGTCGGCGCGGTGCGGATCGGGCTCACCGCCGGGGAATGCGGCATCAGCTATCACCTGCCCCGCCTCATCGGCGCTTCGCGCGCGTTCGAGATCATGCTGTCTGGTCGCCCCGTGCAGGCGAGCGAGGCGGTGCGCATTGGCCTGGTAACCGCCGCGGTCGATGACGACCAACTGCTGGAGCAAGCCCTGGAGACCGCCGCCCTCGTGCTGCGCAACAGCCCTTATTCGACCCATCACACCAAGCAGCTCATGTGGGCCAACCTGGAAGCCGGCAGCCTCGATGCGGCGCTGGAAGTGGAGAACCACGCCCAGGTGCTGGCCCTGATGACCGAAGACTTCCACGAAGCGTCCCGCGCCTTCGCCGAGAAGCGAACGCCGGCATTTACCGGCCGGTAAGGCCGCCCCTCTGAACCGATCAGCCCGACTCGATGGAGACGCAAGCATGGACTTCTTTTCCGATTACACCCTCACCATTGGCGGCAAGGCACGCGCGACGGCGCGCAGCCTTGACGTGAAGAACCCCGCGACCGGTCAGCCGTTCGCGGCCGCGCCGGCCGCCTCGGCACAGGATCTCGACGACGCCGTCGCCGCCGCACAGGCTGCGCTACCGGCCTGGAAGGCGTTGCCGATCGCGGAACGCCGGAACGTCATCAACGCGGCGGCCAACGCGATCAAGGCGCACGCCGACGATCTGGCGCGCCTCTTCACGCTGGAACAGGGCCGCCCGCTGGAGGCCGCCCGTCAGGAAATCCTGTTCGGCTCGTTCTGGCTGAAGGCCGTGGCGAAGCTAGACCTGCCGGTCGAAGTGGTCGAGGACACGCCTGCGCGGCGCGTAGAAATCCACCACGAACCGCTCGGCGTAGTCTGCGCGATCGTGCCGTGGAATTTCCCCTTCCTGCTGGCCACGTGGAAGATCGGCCCGGCCTTGCTCGCCGGCAACACGATGGTGATGAAGCCGTCGCCCTTCACGCCGCTGCTAGCGCTCAAGCTCGCCGAGCTGTGGCGTGAAATCCTCCCGCCCGGCGTCTTCAACGTCCTCTCCGGCGACGACGAACTCGGCCCACTGATGACCGCCCATCCGGGCTTCGCGAAGATCTCGTTCACGGGTTCGACGGCCACCGGCAAGCGGGTGATGGAAGCCGCCGCGCGCGACCTGAAGAGCATCACGCTGGAACTGGGCGGCAACGACGTGGCGATCATCATGCCGGACGTCGACATCGACCAGGTCGCCCGGGAAATCTTCCACGGCGCCTTCTACAACAGCGCGCAGGTGTGCGTGGCCACCAAGCGCCTGTACATCCACGACGATATCTACGACGCCCTGCGCGACCGGCTGCACGCACTGGCACTGGAAGCGAGAGTCGACGACGGCATGAAGCCGGGCACCCACTACGGCCCCGTCCAGAACGAACCGCTCCATCGCCGCCTCCTGGGCCTGATCGACGAAGCCCGCGCCGAGGGCCTGACGCTGCTCACCGGCCGCGAGACGCCCGACAACGGCGGCTACTTCGTCCCGCTTACGCTGGTGGACAACCCGCCCGAGCATGCGCGCGTCGTGGCCGAGGAGGCATTCGGCCCGGTCCTGCCGCTGCTCCGGTTCACGGACGTGGAAGACGTGATCCGCCGCGCGAACGACAGCAACTACGGCCTGGCCGGCGCCATCTGGTCGAAGAACGTCGACAACGCGGTAGCGATTGCGAAGCGCCTCGAAACCGGCACGGTCTGGATCAACCAGAACTTGCAGAACGCGCCGCACATCCCGTTCGCGGGGCAGAAGGAGTCCGGCATTGGCGTGGAAAACGGCATGGAGGGGCTGAAGTCGTTCACCCAGATCAAGTCCATTTTCATTCCCAAGGCACAGGCCTGAGGGAGTGTGCCGCAAGGATCGACGCCGGCTGCCCGGCAGCCGGCCAAGGAGAAGCAATGAGTGTGCAAGAGCCCGCGCTGCGCTGGCAACTGAAGCGCCGTCCGAAGGGCGCCATCGAACCGGAAGACCTGGAACTCGTCGCGTACCGGCCGGCACCGTTGGCCAATGAGCAGATCGAGGTCCGCAACATCTACCTCTCACTCGACCCCACGCAGCGGATCTGGATGAGCGACCGGGAGCAGTATCTGCCGCCCATCGAAGTGGGCAGCGCGATGCGCGGCACGACGGTTGGCGTGGTCACGGACTCCCGCTCCGGGCGCTTCAAGGCCGGCGATCTCGTGCAGTTGGGGCTAGCCGGCTGGGAAACACGCAGCGTCACCGATGCGCGCATGGCGCGGCCCGTCCTCACGCTGCCGGGTGTGCCGCTGACCGCCACGCTGAGCGTGCTGGGCGCCACCGGCCTCACCGCCTGGTTCGGCATGACACGCGTGGGACAGGTCAAGGCCGGCGACATGGTCGTGGTCTCGGCCGCCGCCGGGGCGGTCGGCTCCGTTGCCGGCCAAATCGCGAAACTGCGCGGTGCACGCGTGATCGGCATCGCGGGCGGCAAGCAGAAATGCGACTGGCTGACCGGCGAACTCGGCTTCGATGGCGCCATCGACTACAAGCGCGAAGATGTCGGGGCAGCGCTCGACCGCCTTTGCCCCGACGGCATCGACCTCGACTTCGAGAACGTGGGCGGCGCGATCATGGAAGCCGTCTACACGCGCATGAACACCTTTGGCCGCATGGTCCTGTGCGGCATGATTTCCAGCTACGAAAAGGATGGCCCGGTGCCGGGACCGGCCGACTTCTCGCGCATCCTGATGCGGCGGCTGCGCATCGAGGGATTCGTCGTCGTGGATCACATCCCGAAGGCGAAAGAGGCGTTGACCGAGCTGGAGCCCTGGGTGGCCGGCGGTCAGATCCAATGGCGGGATCACGTCGTGCCGGGCATTGAAAACGCGCTGGAAGCGATGCAGATGCTGTTCTCCGGCAAGAATGACGGCAAGCTGCTGCTCGGCATCACGCAGGAGCCGGACGAGAGGGCCCGACCTTGATCAAGATCGTCTTCTGCCTCCGGCGGCTCCCGTCCCTGAGCCGGGCGGAATTCCAGGCCTACTGGCGTGACATGCATGCGCCGCTCGTCGCGGAACATGCGCCGACACTCGGCATCGAGCGCTACGTCCAGTGCCACACCCTCGACGACGCCACCTTCGCCAGCTTCTCGCGCAGCCGTGGCGGCCATCCGCCGTTCGATGGCGTGGCCGAACTCTGGTTCTCCGAAGCTCCGTCATCCTTCATCGAAGAACGTCGGCGCGCCAGCCAGATCCTGCTAGATGACGAGCACCGCTTCATCGACCTGCCGGCCTCGCCGATCTTCTTCACGCGGGAACATGAAGTGCTGAAGGATTTCATCGACCTCCGCGCGCGGCGGTGAGCGTTGCGCGCCTGTTTGCCTGTGTGCCGACCGTGTCGGCACATTCCACCCCCCCCCCAATCCCGACCCGAGATGAACACACTCGCTGGAAAAGTCTTTGTGATTACCGGCGCCGGCCGCATGCGCGGCATCGGCCGCGCCACCGCCCTGCGTCTTGCGCGCGACGGCGCGGACGTTGTGGTAACTGCCCAGCGCCGCGATCCCGCGAGCTTTCCCGAACACGAGCGCGCGGCGCAATGGCGCGGGATCGAATCGCTCGCCGAGGAGATCAGAGGGCTGGGCCGCCGCAGCATGGCGATCGAATGTGACGTGACGCGCGGCGCCGACGTTGAATCCATGATCCGCGCGGCCGTGGAAGGCATGGGCCGCATCGACGGTGTGGTCAACAACGCCGGCGTCCCCAGCGGGGCGGGCGACATGCCGATCGTTGACCTCGATGAGGCCGAGTGGAAGCGCACGATGGCCGTCAATCTCGACGGTGTGTTCCTGGTATCGCAGGCCGTCGCGCGCGTGCTGATCCGCCAGGGCGAGGGCGGCGCGATCGTCAACCTGTCTTCCGTGGCCGGACGGATCGGCATGGCGAACTACGGCGCCTACAGCACCACCAAGTTCGGCGTGATCGGCCTGACGCAGCAGATGGCGCAGGAACTGGCGCGGCACGACATCCGCGTCAATTGCATCTGCCCCGGGTTGACCGACACCGACATGCTGGACGGCACCTTCGGCCGCTCCGCTGCCCGCTCCGGCAAGGCATTCGACACGATCAAGAGCGGCAGCGTGCGGGGCGTCCCTATGCGGCGCCAGGGAATGCCCGACGAGCAGGCAGCGGCGATCGCGTTCCTGCTGAGCCCGGATGCGTCCTACATCACCGGCCAGGCCATGAACGTCGACGGCGGCATGCGCATGGACTGAGTCATCGGGAGCGGTCGTTCCGTTCCCGGCAAATTTCACGACCGCTATGGTTGTAGCGGCCTTCACAGGAGATTGACCATGGAACTTCGGTGGAGCGACGCCGAACTTGCCTTTCGCGATGAAGTCCGAGCCTTCATCCAGGCAAACCTGACCGACGAGCTGCGCGACGCGGGCCGCCACATGACGAGCGTCTATGTTGACCATCACGCCTCGATCACCTGGCAGCGCAAGCTGTTTGAAAAGGGCTGGGGCGCCCCTTCCTGGCCCGTGGAGCACGGCGGGTGCGACTGGAGCGTCGCGCAGCGCTACCACTACACCCGCGAGCGCCTAACAGCCGGTGCACCGCCGGCCCCGCTAGGCATCCACATGTGCGGCCCGGCGCTGATCCGCTACGGCACCGACGCACAGAAGGCGTTTTTCCTGCCGAAGATGCTCACCGGCGAGCACTACTGGTGCCAGGGCTACTCCGAGCCCAACTCCGGCTCCGACCTCGCCTCGCTCCAGATGCGCGCCGAGGACGACGGCGATGACTTCCTCTGCAACGGCTCCAAGATCTGGACGACCCACGCCAACGTGGCGAACTGGATGTTCTGCCTCGTCCGCACTGAGAAGTGCGAGCGTCCGCAGCGCGGCATCACGTTCCTGCTGATCGACATGGCGAGCCCGGGCATCACCGTGCGGCCCATCGTCGCGCCATCGGGCGAGCACATCCAGAACCAGGTGTTCTTCGACAACGTGCGCGTGCCCAAGGCCAATGCCGTGGGGAAGATCGGCGATGGGTGGGCCGTTGCGAAATACTTGCTGGAGCATGAGCGGGGCGGCACCGCCTACGCGCCCGATCTCCAGGTCAGGCTGGACCGGATCGCCGCCTTCGCCGCGACGGTCCCGGGCCACGACACCTCCGCTCTCATCGACGACCCGGCCTTCGCCCACAAGCTCGCCGCCGCGCGCATCCGCGTGAACGCGCTGGAGTTGTATGAATTCCGCGCCATGTCGGAGGCGGCGAACGGCGGTTCGCCCGGCCTCGCGGCATCGGTGATGAAAGTCGTCGGCACCGAACTGAGCCAGCACGTGACCGAGCTGGCGCTCGAAGCCGCGGGCGACTACGGCATCGCCTATCAACCCCAGGCCACCCGGCCCGGCGGCCCGGTGGTATTGCCGTTCGGCGCCGGGCCGCATGTGGGCCCGGCCTTTGCCGCCATTGCCCCGCTGCACTACCTGAACGACCGGGCCGGGACGATCTACGCCGGCTCCAACGAGATCCAGCGGAACATCATCGCCAAGGCAGGGCTGGGCCTCTGATGACGCCCGGCATCGCACGCAACCGAGATCCGAGACACCCATGCACTTCTCGCTGAACAACGAACAGACACTGCTGCGCAACAGCCTGCGGGCGTTCCTGCGCGACCGCTATCCCTTCCCCTCGCGCAAGGACGCCAGCCAATCGGACAAGGGCTGGCGCCCCGACATCTGGCGCGCGCTCGGGAAGGAGCTTGGCATCCTGGGCGCGGCCCTTCCGGAAGACGTGGGCGGCAGCGGCGGCGGCCCGGTCGAGAACATGATCGTCATGGAGGAACTGGGCCGGGCCCTCGCGCTGGAGCCGTTCGCGGAATCGGTGGTGATGGCCGGCGGGTTGCTGCGCCGCGCCGGGGGCCAGCGCGCACGCGACCTGCTCGCCGCCGTGCTCGCCGGAGACGACACCGTTGCGGTGGGATGGAACGAGCCTGGCGCACGCTTCGGACTTGCAACGGTCGGCACGCAGGCACGGAAGCAGGGCGACGGATGGTGTCTCGAAGGTCACAAAGTGGCCGTCATCGGCGCGCAGTGGGGGTCCAGCCTGATCGTCACAGCCCGCAGCGGCGGCGCCGCGTCAGACCGTTATGGCATTTCCCTCTTCCTCGTCGAGCGCGAACGTCCTGGCGTGACGCTGCGCGAGTACCACACCATCGACGGCCGGCGCGCGGCGGACGTGGTTCTCGACGGCGTGATGCTTCCCGCCGATGCGCTGCTGGGCGCTGAGGGACAGGCTTTTGACCTCATCGAACGCATCGCCGACGAGGCCGTGGCGGCGCAATGCGCGGAGGCGGTCGGCCTGATGGAAAGGATGCTGGAGGACACCGTCGCCTATACCCGCCAGCGCGAGCAGTTCGGCCAGCCGATCTCGTCCTTCCAGGTCCTGCAGCACCGCATGGCGGACATGATGATCCAGGTTGAACTGGCCCGGTCGTCGGTCTACGGCGCGACGTTGAAGCTGGATGCGGAACCGGCCGAACGTGCAAGGGCGGCGTCAGCCGCGAAGGTCACGACCGATCAGGCCTGCCGCTTCGTCGGCCAGAACGCCATCCAGCTTCACGGCGGCATGGGCATGAGCGACGAGCTTCCCGTCACGCATTACTTCAAGCGGGCCACGGTTCTTGGCAATACGCTGGGCAGCGCGGACTACCATGTCCGGCGTTTTGCGGGATTCGAGCGCGAAGCGGCTTGATGTAGCCGGAAAAGAGGAGGGGGCGCCGTGGCGCCCCCTTTTTGCATCACAGATTGTCAGCCCCGAACACCGCCGAACTGACTGTCGGCGCCCCAGGCCCGCCTGTCATCAGACAGATCTTCGCATCCGGCACCGGATTGGCCGACTCGCCGCGCAGTACCCGCACCGATTCGATGGCCGTGCCGATGCCATGCACGAAGCCGTGGGCAAAGTTCCCGCCCGAGGTATTGACCGGCAGTTTCCCGGTCGGCGCGATCAGGTTCTCGAACCGGATCACTTCGGCGACGTTCTCGTACGTGCAGAAGCCGTGGTCGATCAGCGACATGACACCCTGCGCGCTGAAGTTCTCGTAGAGCTGGATCACGTCCACGTCCGCCGGCGTCAAGCCCGTCTGCTGCCACAGCCTGCGTGCAACCGGCTTGAAGCCTGCGGAGGCGTAGTCGTCGTCATTGTCGAGCAGGTCGCCCCACCCTTTCGCCGTGCCATTGGCCACGCCCAGCAGCCGCACCGGCTTCTTGCGGAGATCCCGAGCGCGCTCGGTCGAGACAAGCAACAACGCACCCGCGCCGTCGTTCTCGCGCGAGCAGTCGAACAGCCGGAACGGCTCGGCAATCCAGCGGCCGTGGCGATACACATCCAGGTCGAGATCCTTGCCGCTGGCCATCGCCTCCGGATTGCGGGAGCCGTGGTAGTAGGAGGCACGGACCAGTTCCTCGGCCACCGACTTCGGCACCTTGTGGTGCTCGAACATCCGCTGTGCCCGCAGCGCGCAAAGCTGCGCGGGCGCCATCAGCCCGGCGCTGATGCAATGCGCGTTGAGGTGGTGACGCATCACCGCAGCCGACAGGCGTCCACTGTTGTCCTGCACCAGCGCGCGGAACACCACCACCGCCGAGGCCTGCCCCGTCGCAATGGCCGCCGCCGCGATGCCGAACGCCGCCGCGATGCCGCCGCCGCCGCCGCCCCAGACCTGGGAGTTGAAGCATAGCTCCCTCGTGCCCAGGTCCGACATCAGCCGCACAGGCTCGTTGTTGTCGTCGCCATACGCGACAAACCCATCCACGTCCGCCGGATCGAAGCCGGCATCCTCGCAAGCGTCGACAATCGCCCTGACCAGGACGGCCTGCTCCGGCATCGGTGCGCTTCCGCGCTTGTACTGCCGCAGGCCCAGCCCGGCCACCGAGACGGACCCACAGAATTCATTCGGATTCATCGCGCCTCCCGTTCCGATTCGTCGCCCACGGGCGTCCACTTCAGACCATGCACGGCCTCACCCTCCCATTCGAACTGCCAGGGCTCGGCCGTTACGCGCTGCCCGATCCGGACCGGCTCGCCGGCATCTGCCATCACGCCATTCAATCGTTTGCCTCCCGCACCGTCGAGTTCGACGATCACGCTCACATACGGCAAGCCCTTCGCCTGCCAGCCGAAGTCGTGCCAGGTGCGGGTCCACGTGAAGATGCGGCCGCGTGGCGCCACTTCGTGCCAGCCCTGCTCCCATGACCCACACTCGCCGCAACGCCAGACCGCCGGCCAGTGCCACGCGCCGCAGCCGCTGCATTGCTGCATTTTCAGACTGCCTTCCGCGAGCGCGTTCCAGTACTCGGCGTCCGCTCCCAATCCTTTCATTCCAGCCCTCCAGGAAAATTGATGTCAGCCGTCCGTCGCCATCGCCGCGTGCCCGCTGCGGCGATCGCGACGAGGGTCAGAGGCGTTCGACGATGGTGACGTTTGCCATGCCACCGCCTTCGCACATGGTCTGCAGCCCGTAGCGCTTGCCGCGCTGGTGCAGGGCGTGCACGAGGGTGGTCATCAGCTTGGTGCCCGAGGCGCCCAGCGGGTGCCCCAGCGCAATGGCGCCGCCGTTGACGTTGAGGCGCGCCGGGTCCGCGCCGGTCTCCCTGAGCCAGGCCAGCGGCACCGGCGCGAAGGCCTCGTTCACTTCAAAGAGGTCAATGTCGTCGATCGACAGCCCTGCCTTCTTCAGCGCGTGCTGCGTGGCGGGGATGGGCGCTTCGAGCATGATGACCGGATCGTGGCCGATCACCGACAGATGGTGGATGCGGGCCAGCGGCTTGACGCCGAGCGTCTTCAGGCCACGCTCGTTCACGACCAGAATGCCGGTCGCGCCGTCGCAGATCTGGCTGGCGGATGCGGCGGTCACGCAACCGCCTTCCTGGATCGGGTTGACGCTGGCGATGCCTTCGAGCGTGGCGTCGAAGCGGATGCCTTCGTCCACGCGGTGCATCTCGCCGTTGGCGCCACCCTCGGCCGTGCGCACGTCGACGGGCACGATCTCGCTGTCGAACAGCCCTGCCTTCGTTGCGGCAATCGCGCGCTGATGGCTTTCGAAGGCGTAGGCGTCAAGCATCTCGCGGGACAGGCCGTACTTGCGCGCGATCATCTCCGCGCCGGTGAACTGGCTGAATTCCACGCCCGGATAGCGGGCCTGCACGGCGGGGCTGACATAGGTGCCGAAGCCGTGCTTGAACGGGAGCGAGCTAGGCAACCCCATTGGAACTCTCGACATGCTTTCTACGCCTGCCGCGATGACCACGTCCATCGTGCCCGACATCACGGCCTGCGCCGCAAAGTGGATGGCCTGCTGCGACGAACCGCACTGGCGATCCACCGACGTCGCGGGCACCGATTCCGGCAGGCGCGAGGCCAGCACCGCGTTGCGCGCGATATTGTTGCTCTGCTCGCCGGCCTGGCCGACGCAGCCGAGGATCACGTCCTCGACCAGCATCGGATCGGCGTCGGCGCGATCCAGCAGTGCGTTGAGGACCTGGCCTGCCAGGTCGACGGGATGCCAGCCCGACAGTCGTCCATTCCTGCGCCCGCCGGCGGTACGTGCGGCGGCGACGATAAATGCTTCTGCCATGTCGATGTTTCCTTGAGGAGACCTGCGTTCTTTGGAGGGCATGGCACGAAAGATGTGCCATGCCCCGCACTACCTGAGGCCGTAGGCCATCAGCGCGGCGCCATGCGGATCGCGCCGTCCAGGCGGATGCTTTCGCCGTTGAAGTAGGTGGTCGTCACCATCATTTCGGCCACGGCGGCAAACTCGTCGGGATTACCGAGGCGCTTCGGGAACGGCACGGACGCCGCCAGCGCTGCGCGGACATGCTCCGGCGCGCCGGCCATGAGCGGGGTCTCGAAGATGCCCGGCATGATAGTGTTGACGCGGATGCCTTCGCCCATCAGGTCGCGCGCAATCGGCAGCGTCATGCCCACGACGCCGGCCTTGGAAGCCGAATAGGCGGCCTGGCCGATCTGGCCATCCTGCGCCGCGACCGACGACGTGTTGATGATGATTCCGCGCTCGACGTCGTCCAGCGGATCGAGCGACAGCATGCCGGCCGCCGACAAGGCGAGGCAGCGGAAGCTGCCGACGAGGTTGATCTGGATGATCCGGTCGAAGGCGTGCAACGGGAAGTGTTTGGGTTCACCCGTCTCCTTCTCGCGGCTCGCGGTCTTGATGGCGTTGCCGGTGCCGGCGCAGTTCACAAGAATGCGCTCCTGTCCGATGGCAGCCCGCGCCTTGGCGAAGCCTGCGACCACGTCATCTTCGGAGGTCACGTCCACCCGGCAGAAGACGCCGCCGAGTTCCTTGGCGAGCGCTTCCCCCTGCGCTTCGTTCAGGTCGAACAGCGCTACCTTCACGCCCCGGGCAGCCAGGCGGCGCGCGGTCGCCGCGCCCAGGCCGGAGGCGCCGCCGGTGATGACAGCGGATACTTTTGAGTCGAGTCTCATGTGTCGGGTCCCTGCTTGGTGGTTTGGGAAAGTTACCGGCGCGGTCCGGCCGCTCGTGGACGGCAGCCCGGTGCGGGGCGGATACGTCGTGGCGCGGGGAAGGCCGGGGACGGGCGGACAGCGCGGCTTGCAGGAAAGTCTAGAGACGTCCGCGATCACGCAACATCGTCGGAAGTGACGATAAATTGGGCAGCGAACAACGTGGGCCCTGCAATCGCCCAGTGTGTTGAAAACCCCATCGCCCCACTGAACGGGCCGAGATTTCGGAAAACTGACTTCTCAGATCAGCCGGTATCGGACGATCGTTACTCGGTTGGAGGTTTGGGTACCCCTGAAATCTCCCAAGAACCGTGTTAACCGAATTTTTCAACGCAATCGGGCGGAAGCGGTCAGTCGCTAGCGCCTTTTGCGCCGCAAGATGCAAGCGCCGCAGGGTGGCCTATATTGGGTCGGAATAGGACCGGGGACCAATGTTGGAGAAACGTGATGAAAAATACCCTTTGGTCAGTAATAGTGGCGCTTTCGGCTTTCCCCGCGGGACTCGCGGCAACAGACGCCATCGCCCAGAACAACTCCGTGACTGTCGTCCCCCTCACTGCCACGACGCGCAATGCCGGACATACCGCGCAGGCCACGCTGGCAGCGCAGGGCGACCAGACGGCAATCACCCTTCTTGTTGGCGGCGTGCCCGACGAGGTGAATGCCCCTCCCCATCTGTACGCGTTTATCTACCGCGGCACCTGCGCGAGCCACGACACGAAACCCGCGTACGATCTGAATCGCACTGTGCTGCCAGACAACCTGCCTGGTAATGGTGGCGTGTTAACACTATCGAGAAGAGCCCCAGCCATATTGAGTGAGCTCAGGGGAGGCGGATATACGGTCGTGGTGCGGACTAGCCCAGCGGATGGCAATTTCGATATTTTCTGTGGAAGTATCCGGGCAAGCTGACGCAAGCGTGGCAACGCTTGGGCCGCGTCATGTCGCGGCATAGTTCCAATGTGATCGCGTCGAACGACCGCCCCGAGGCGCCACTAGCGAATCCAATCCGTGTCGCTTGACTTGCCGGCCGACTTGCTCGGCTCCGGCAATCGTCGAATCGGCCGACACTGTCAAGTTGGCGCTAGCCAGGCGATAGGGAGTGTTAAGAACCTTGGGGTTCGGCTTCGGTGGAGTGTAGTAAGCCTGGGTCTTCCGCCATAGCTGCCGTGGAGTCGGTTACTCCAACGACGGCAGGCAGGACAAGGTGCCGCGCGAACCGTACTGCGGGCTTCGACAGTGATGGTCTCCCATCGCGCGTCGCTGGAGACGACGCGCTTACCCACACGGGCGAGAATACGATCGATCCCACCGAGAACTTGGCTCATGGCAACGATCAACGTGGGGCCAGATCGGCCCGAGATCAAGCCCTCGACGCGGCCGTCACACAAAGTGCGGAAGACCCATCTTTACTACACTTCACGTTACCGGACACCACGCAAGACTCAGTACGCGGCTGCTGGCTAAGCTTTGCCGCGGTCGCCATCTCAGGCGACTGAATTCCATGCGCTTGCAAGGCGCAACCCTCGCAGAACCCGCCGTGCGGAACTACCGGTTTGCGCCGCATTGATGGTCATGCGCAGCGTGGTCAGACCGACACCACGGCCTCACGCGACTGCATCAACGCCTATGCAGTGCTACGAGCGTCCTCTTTCCGTCGCGATGACAAGCCGCGATTGCCCCCATCGATGCGCGCCATCCGGGACGCTGAACGGCGCCCGTTCCATCGGTGCGTTAAGGCCAGCGATGGGCTGGAGCAGAGGCACGCCGTCGTACCCTGTGCATGCGTTGCCGGGCAGGACCACTCGCCGCGGATGGCAAAAGCACTCGCTCGACCACCAGCAGCCGGCTACAGCTGTTGACGCACCGGTGCGGTCTCCGGCGCTGCGGGCCGGGCCGGCTCATAGGAGTCGGTTGCTGGCACCGGCATGCGCGGCGGGGGCGGGGCAGGGGGCAACAGATGGTTCTTCGGCTTCGTATTGCAGGCGCCCAACAGACTTCCGACAAGGACCATCCATCCCACGTGCGCAAGGAATCGTGTCTTCATGGCTGCCGCCTCCTCCCGGATGGGATGTTTCGTTGTGATAGGGCGAGTCTACCTTCACCGGAGGTGCTTTATCGCGGCGACGGCCAAGGTGCATAGCCTCACCGTCGTGACACGCAATGTCAGCAGTTTCGCGCACTTCGAAGTCGACTTGTTGAACCCATTCGAGCCCGGTGCAGGAAGCCAGCGGCCGTAGGCTAGGGATGGCGGAGGGCGCCCGCCCAGCGCGGAGCATCAGTACGAGTCCCGAGCAACAAGACAACGCCCCCTGGGGACTGAAGAAGGAGCTGGGTATGCGCCTGATTGCGCATGCGCAGCGCGATACGGGCCAGAGCCGCCGCGTGGCCGACTTCCTGCTGGTCTGGTGGAACGCTGTTGCGTGCGGCGGCGTCGGCCTGACAAACCTGTGGAATGTGGACGGCGACATCGCTGCCGACATGGTGACGGTGTTCGCCTATCTGGCCGCCGGCCCCAAGGCACAGCTGCATCGCCTCTTTCCGCAGTTGGCCCCGATCGCGCGTCAACCTGCGGCGATGGCACGTGAACCACATGCTGCGGTCGCGTTCGCCGCCCAGTCACGCACGCAGGTTGATCACCAGTTTGATGGCATCGAGCCGGTCGGTCTTCCCCCGCCACTTGTGGCGCTCGACCGGAATACTGGCCGGATCGACGACATAACACTCGATGCCTCGCACTTGCAGGGCGCGCTGAATCCAGAAGGCGTCCTGGCCTGCCTCGTAGCTAACCACCAAGCGCACGTCAGCCGGCAGCGATCACTTCTCCTTGTGATGTTCAATTATGTCCAGCACCGCCTGCAGGCGCGAGGCGGCTTGCAGCTCGGCTACCCGCTTCAGCGGCATCCTTCCACCATCGCCCGTTCACGTCCTGCCGTCTGCTTTATCACCCCGCCTCATTGATTCTCTCTCGCGCGTGCGAAACCAGGCGATCGAGCATGCGATCGAACTGCTCCTGCTCGAGGGAATCCAGGCAAGCGAGAATTTCGACATTGCGGCGCTCGATCAGCGCCATCGCCCGCCGCCAGATCCGCTCCCCCTTGGCTGTGAGTGTCAACACCACACCGCGGCCGTCGGTTGCGCTAACCGCCTTGCGTACCAGCCCCTGATCGACCAGTGACTGCGCCGCGCGGCTTGCCTGCCCTTTGTTCAAATTTGCACTATGCGCAAGATCGTTGACCGACATCGGACTGAACGAACCGATCGCAGCCAGGCAGCGTCCTTCGTGCATTGGAATGCCCACTTCAGCCTCGTAAGCCAGCTGGGTGACGCGATCCGTGAGCTTCGAGAGCGTGTGTAGGCGGTGCGTCAAGGTGCGATCAAGGGCAACGGGAATGGATTTCGATGTCACAAGTGGCAACCAATTCAAACTAGATCGGAATCGGCAACTATACGGCCGATTTGTTGCAGGTACAACCAATATGCCAACAGGAAGTGCTTACTGCGGCCCTCCATCTACTAACGATCCCGCCCACATGGTTGCGTGCGCAACCAGTATAAACCCCGATATTGGCGATCCTCTACCTGAATCATACTAGTTGCGCACACAACCATAAGCGGCCGTCGCGGCCCGAGCGATCCCAGGACGTCGAGGCCAGCCAGCGCAGACGGCAACGCCGCAAAGGCAGCGCGTTCGTTCTATCCATTTGCCGGCATACGGCGCCGCAGGAGAAGCCCCCATGAGATCACGCCTTGGATTCGTCCAGACCGCAAATGATGCGCCGGCTGCGCAGCCAAGCCACAGCAGCGAAAGCCGGCAGATAGTCGCCAAGGTGTCGCGTCATCTGCTGTGGTTCCTGTTCCTGTTGTTTGTGGTCTCGTTTCTCGACCGCATCAATATCGGTTTCGCGGCCCTCACCATGATGAAAGACTTGGGCCTCTCCAGTACCCAGTTTGGCCTGGCAACGACCTTGTTCTACCTGGCTTACATCGCCTGCGGCGTGCCGAGCAACATTGTGCTGGCACGGATCGGCGCGCGGCGCTGGATTGGCGCCCTCATGATCGCCTGGGGGCTCGCTTCCACCGCTACCATGTTCGCTACCGATGCGAGGACACTGTATTGGTTGCGCATGCTCGTGGGTGTCACCGAGGCCGGCTTCCTGCCTGGCATGCTGCTGTACCTGACGTTCTGGTTCCCGGCGGCCTATCGCGCACGGGCCAACGCGCTGTTCATGATCGCGATGCCGGTCACGGCCGCCTTTGGCTCAGCGATCTCGGGCGTGATCCTGGGTCTGGACGGGGTGTACGGGCTCAAGGGCTGGCAGTGGCTGTTCCTGCTGGAAGGGCTGCCAGCCGCCGTGCTCGGCCTGATTGTGTACTTCTACCTCAATGACGCGCCGGCACAGGCGCGCTGGCTCACGCCGGATGAGAGAAACACGCTTGCCCGGTTGTTGGCGGCCGAGCACAGACCCGACCCGGTGCCACGGGCGTCTGCCGAGAAGCCCCGCAGCCTGTGGTCGGAACTGACCTCGACCACCGTGCTCAAGTTCTCGCTGGCCTACTTCTGTCTGGTCAACAGCCTGGCGATGGTGGCCGTGTGGACGCCTCTCATCGTAAAGAGCTTTGCCGGCGGCGCCAGCAATACCACCATCGGCTTGTTGGCCGCCATCCCGCAGGTGTGCACGATCATTGGCATGATCTGGTGGGGTCGGCGCTCGGATCGCGCCCAGGAACGCCGCTGGCACACCGTGCTGCCGATGTTGTGCGCGGCCGCAGGCTGGCTGCTGACGGCCTGGTCACCGCAGCCGGCAATTCAACTGCTGGGCGTGTGCCTGGCCTCCACCGGCGCTTACACCGCGATGTCGATTTTCTGGACGACGCCAGATCATGCGTTGAGTTTCGCAGCACGAGCCCTTGGCATCGCCGTAATCAATGCCACCGGCAACATTGGATCTGCCCTCAACCCGCTGGTAGTGGGATGGCTCAAGGATATGACGCACAGCTTCACCACCGGCCTGCTCTACGCGGCAGCGCTACTGGTAGTGGGCTGCGCGGTTTTCCTGGTGCTTCCGATTCCTCGAGCACCGAAGCCCGCAGCCTGACGGGAAGCGCCATTGTTCCGTTCGCACGCCGAAATCGTCGCTCTCGATCCGGCACGCCCACTTTCCAATTCCTGAACAGGAATCAAGCTTATGCATCAGCCCACTACCGAAGCTCGCCCGTCGATCTACTATGACTACCAGGTGTTCACCCCCTGGCTGCCTTCGTCCCATCCCACGCAGGAGCGCAAGAAGGTAGTCATTGCCGGCTCCGGCCCGGCCGGCATGGTCACGGCGCTCGAACTGGCCCGCCATGGCGTGCCCAGCGTAATTGTCACCGCGGAACTGCAGGTGTCCCAGGGCAGCCGGGCGATCGTGTTCACGCGCCGGTCCATGGAAATTCTGCAGCAGGTCGGTGTGGCCGGGCTCATGACGGAGAACGGCTTGCCCTGGCGCTTTGGCAATTCGTACTACCGCGGCCAACATGTCTTTCGGATGGAGGCCCCGCACGATCCGGACGAACGTTTCTTCCCCATGCTCAATATCCAGCAGCAGTACATGGAGGAATACCTGCTCGACGCCTGCGCGGCCAACCCGTTGATCGACTTCCGCTGGGGCAACAAGGTAGTCTCAGTCGAGCAGGAGGCTGACGTTGCTCGCGTTGAGATCGACACCCCCGAAGGCCCCTACACGCTGGAGACAGATTGGCTCATCGCGGCCGACGGCGGTCGCTCCGGGATTCGCGCCGCGATGGACCTGAAGATGGAAGGTGCCTCTTATGAGGGCCTCTTCGTGATCGCCGACATCAGGATTGATCTTCCCCTGCCGACGGAGCGGCTGGCGTTCTTCGACCCCGATTGGAATCCCGGGAATACGATTCTGATGCACCGCGAGCCACACGGAATCTGGCGGGTGGACTACCAGCTGCCTGCGGCTGAAACGCCCGAGGAGGCGCTCAGGCCCGAGTCGCTCAAGGCCCGCATCGATGCTCAACTCGCGATGATTGGGTACGCCGGTACCCCTTGGGAGATGGACTGGTGTTCTGTCTACTCGGCACGCACCCTGACGCTGCCCGATTATGTACACGGCCGTGTGATCTTCACCGGCGACGCGGCCCACCTGCTGCCAATCTTCGGCGTGCGCGGTGCAAATACTGCATTCCAGGACGCGCAAGCGCTGGGCTGGCATCTCGCCTTCGTCATCAAGGGCCTGGCCGGCCCCAAGCTGCTGGCCAACTACAGCACCGAGCGCGTCGGCGCAGCCCGCGAGATCATCGAGGAGGCGGGCAAGAGCACACGCTTCATGACGCCGCCCAGCGAAGGCTTCCGCCTGCTGCGCGACGCGGTGCTGTCGCTGTCGCTCAGTGAGGCGTTTGTGCGACCGCTTTATCACTGGCGCACTTCGCGGCCGCACGAGTATACCGATTCGGCGCTCAACAGTCGGGGGGACGACAACGCGCTATTCGCGAAGGGTCCTGCGCATGGCGCCCCGCCGCAAAACATTCGCCTGTCAGCCGACGATTTCCTGCTCGATCATCTGGGTGGCGGCTTCGATCTGTTGTATTTCACCGAGGCGCCAGCGCTGCCTGACCCGCTTCAAGACGTCGTCCGAGCGAGCCGCTCCCGCGGCGTGCCACTGCGGGTCATCGCCGTCGGAGCGACACAACCGGTGGCCGGCGCTGACCTGACTCTTGAAGACGTCAATGGCCACTTCCGCCAGCGCTATGGCGTGCCGGCCAGCGGCGCCGCCTACCTGCTGCGTCCCGACCAGCACATATGTGCCCGCTGGCTGACGCTGGATGCGACGCGCCTACAAGCGGCCCTGCACACGGCCTTGCCTCAGTAACAATCTCTCAGGAGAGCCTCTATGACTGCCCACCACAAAAGCCTCACCATTGCCGGCCTTGAGTCGGTCTACGACGCCCTGGCGAGTGCCATCGATCAGACGGGCGCGGACAAGACTGAGTTGTTTCTGGTCAAGCTGGCGCTGCTCAACGCCAACGCACTGGGAAATCCACAGCAATTTCAGCAACACGTACAGGTCGCGTTGAAGGACCTGTGAAGCGCGCTCGCCACGAGCACAAGCATAGTGGACTGAGATTCGTGACACCTGTGCAGCGCCACGGTGGCGTGGCCGCGGCGGTCCTGGCGCACCGTGAAGCGGTCTATGCTGAGGTTAAGGCCAGAACGCCCGAGCGTTGGCCCGGGCCAACTCGGAACTGGGGTTTGGACGATGAGGTCTGGCTCAATCCGGAGCGGATTGAGCCAGCAGAAAAGACAGGCCCTCGCTGCTGTCCGAGTCTTGGCTACCGTGCCGGCGGTAGCATCATGTACTGATGCAACATCATGTGATTCATCATCATCTGCTGCATGCCCAGGCAACAAGCTGGTTCCTGATGCCGCTCGTACGAAGCTGGCAGACGGCAATGCAAGAAGCGAGCTAACCGATATCAAGGCCATCGCCGTCATCTTTCCTATAGGCGCGGCGGTCGATGGAGGCATCTCCGTGATGGGCACGGGCGCCGACTTCGCCGCGGTGAATGCTAATTGCCCAGCGTGACTGAGTGTTTCTTGGCATGGCTCTGCCGAACCCATTCGCCGCAATTGCACTTGCGCTGAGTTCGACTGCGACGGATCGCGGCCGGATGCCGCACTGCACTCATTGCGCAACGTCACCTCTACGGACAATAGGAAGACTCCAGGAATAGCGCAGTGCGAGGAGGCGGATTGCAAGGCATATCGACACAGCGAACCAAGGGGTGACTGCCGCCCTCCACTCCATGAGTTGTCCGAGAACCTGTATGGCTGCCCCAATCAGTGCAGCAAGTGCGTAGATTTCCTTATGCAGGATAATCGGCACGCGATTAAGCACCACATCTCTCGCTAACCCGCCGCCCACAGCAGTCACCATGCCGAGAATGATGGCAACCTCGATGTTGTGGCCTAACAGCAGTGCCTTGTGTGCGCCAATGACAGCGAAGAAGCCCAGGCCCAGCGAGTCAAAAAAAACGATTGGATGCTTAAGGTGATCAATAATGGGACGCGCCCAGATTGCCATGGCTGAGGCCATCCCCGACATGGCAAGGTAACGCCAATCGGAGATGCCGACCGGCGGTAGAGAGCCAAGGCACAGGTCTCGAACGACTCCACCGCCACAAGCCGTCAGGTAACTGATGGCTACAACACCAAACAGGTCAAGACGCCTCTGCTCGGCTGCGATTGCGCCGCTGACTGCAAAAGCGAAGGTGCCGAACAGGTCAACCAAAACAAAAAGGTTGTGTTCCATCATGCCTCTTGGGAAGAGCAAAGCCAGGCAGAGGCGGCCGTGAGCATCGCCTGAAGGCCCGTTTCCAGCGTCGGATGAATAACCGGTGCAAATTTTGGGGAATGATTGCTCGGTATCTTGTTGACTTGTTTAGCCGCCTTGGCTTGTGCATAAACGTCAGGGTCGGTGCCACCGACAAACCAGAAGACGTATGGGACATTCCAGGTGCGCCCAAAGACGCTGAAGTCTTCACTGGCCGATGCCGGCGCTGCTTCGTGCGCGTTGTCGCCAAACTGGGCTTTGAAGACGTCAGCCACTCGACGCGTGGCAGCAGCATCGTTTTCCGTGAGCGGATACGAGTTGAGAGTGGTGAACTCGGGTGGCCGCTCGGCGTTCGATGCGTCGCACTCGGCGCAGCAAATCCGCTTGATAGACGCCAGCATGTACTCGCGCACGTCTTCATCGAACGTGCGCATATTGAGCTTTATCGTGGCTTCGTCGGGAATGATGTTTTCTTTGGTTCCCGCTTGTAGCGCGCCAATGGTCAGGACCGCATTGTCCATTGGCGAAATCTCACGCGAGACGATGGTTTGCAGGCGCAGCGTCGTGGAGGCGGCCATGATGACCGGGTCGATGGCAGTATGAGGCTGAGAACCGTGAGAGCCGCGACCAAATAGCCTGATTCTCAGGCTATCGCCCGCCGACAGGATAATCCCGGGGCGGTAACTCACCGTGCCGCTCGCCCCCACCATGACATGCTGACCCAAAATGATGTCCGGCTTGGGGAGGCTTGCTTCATCCCAGTCATTAACCATGCTGTTGGCGCCGGCGGCTACCTCCTCCCCCGGCTGAAATACCACCATGACCGTGCCCTTCCAGGCATCCTGGTGTTCGGCAAGGATGCGGGATGCGCCCATCAGCCACGTCACGTGCATGTCGTGCCCACAGGAGTGGGCCACGTCGACTTCCACCCCCTCGTCATCCTGGGCCTTGACGGTACTCGCATAAGGCAAGCCCGTATTTTCGGCCATGGGCAGCGCATCCATGTCCGCGCGAAGCATCACGGTCGGGCCTTCCCCGTTGCGCAACACTCCGACGACGCCTGTGATGCCCACGCCGCGCGTCACTTGGTAACCGAGTCCTTCGATATAGTCCGCCGCGACCTTGGCGGTTTGGACCTCTTGCATTGAAAGTTCCGGGTGCTGGTGCAGGTCCTTGTAGACGGTTTCGAGTTCCGCCCCCAGCGTGTTGCTGTGGCCTGCCAAAGCTTGGATGAGTGCGTTCATGGGGGGAATCTCCAAACGTAGTTGTTTAGTGTATGCGTCATCCGGCCGCTGTTGAGGACCACTACTGGTTCGGACGGGGCCTTCCTGCGTGCCCTGCTGGACCGCCCCTGTATCTACCAAACGGATCTATTTCAGGCCCGCTGCGAAGCCCGCGCCCGCAGCAACCGGTCGTGGCGGCTCGCCCAGCCAGCACCGCACTTCTATGATGGGAACTGAGTCAAGGAAATTGGAAGCCACTCCTCTCGCGACACGAGCAACGGCCAGCTTAGCGGGCAGGGGCTCGGGGGCGGCTCGACAATACAAGAAGCACTGCCCACGAGGCCACCATGAATGCGAAGCAACCACCCGCGATTCGCCGCATCAATATCGCGCTGCAAGGGGGCGGTACCCACGGGGCCTTCACTTGGGGGGTGCTCGACCGACTGCTGGAAGACAGGCGCATTGAGATCGACGGCATCAGTGGCACCAGCGCCGGCGCGATAAATGCCGCCGTGCTCGCCTACGGCCTTGCGAGCGACGGCGCCGAAGGGGCGCGGCGGGCGCTCGAAACGCTCTGGCGCAAGGTATCCGAATGGGCGCGTTTAAGCCCCATGCAACCGAGCTGGCTGGACAGAATGATGGGCAGCGGCCATATGGAACTGTCGCCAGCGTGGCTGATGTTCGACCATCTCACTCGCTTCCTTTCGCCCTACCAGTTCAACCCGTGTAACCTGAACCCGCTGCACGACATACTCGCCGAAATAATTGATTTCGACGTGTTGCAGCACAGCCGGAGCGTCAAGCTGTTCCTGTGCGCCACCAATGTGCTGCGCGGACGCATTCGCGTGTTCAGCACTGCCGAGATCGGCATCCAGGCAGTCCTGGCCTCGGCCTGCCTGCCGTCGCTGTTCCAGGCAGTGGAGATCGACGGCGAGTATTACTGGGACGGCGGCTTCATGGGCAATCCGCCGATCTATCCGCTGATCTATGAGACCGACAGCCGCGATGTTCTGATCATCCGCATCAACCCGATCCACATCCCCCGGGTGCCGACCACGGCACGCGAAATTCTTGACCGCATCAACACGTTAAGCTTCAACTCGTCTTTGATGCGCGAGATGCGCGCGATCGACTTCATCACCCGACTGATCGACGATGGCGCGCTCGACCCGGCGCGCTACCGCCGCATCCTGATCCACAGCATTGATGCCGAAACCGAAATGGGGCGACTGGGGGCGTCGAGCAAATTCAACGCCGACTGGGACTTCCTGCGGGAAATCTTCGCGCTTGGGCGCGAGCGAGCCGATACGTGGCTGATAGCGAATTTTGAAGCACTCGGGCGACACTCATCGATCGATGTCGCTGAAACCTTCCTGTGAGTGAGGAAGTGAGTTGCATGCCTGGCGTGGGTAGCTTTGATTTCGGTCGCGACCACCTCCGCCTACCGGCACAGCGCCCGCTTCATCGGCTCAATGGACAACTAGAGAGGACACGCAACGGCACGAGCCCGCCAATCCGTTGATCGATCTACAACAACGCCAGTTGCTGCACTGCACGAGCAAAGGTACTGGGGCCTACAACTCAGAATGCGCATCGATTCCCAGGCGATTCCTGACGTAGTCCACCGGCTTTTGCCAGAATATTTCCGGTTCTGGTCAGATTATTGTGGGTATTGAAACCGATCATTGTGGGCATAAGGGTTTACCGCTATGCTGGAAATCCCTAGTATTCGGCCATCGGATGCCGCAGTGCAACAAGCCGGACCAAAAGCATGGCATCCCACCAGTCTGAAGAAAGAGGTTGAGCCATGCATACCAATCGCCGTGCCCTAGTCGCTGTCGCTGCACTCGCTGCCACCCTGGCGGCTGCTCCGGTGTTTGCCAAGAGTGGCAAATTCGATACTTACACTGACGGCGCGCGGTCGGGGAAGTACGATGTTTATACTGACGGCGCAAAAAGCGGCAAATTCGACACTTATACGGACGGCGCCAGGTACTACATTGCGTCCGACCGCGCCTCCCTCTAAAGGCTGCAAATCCCGGTCGGGGGACACTTCCCCCAAACCTAGTTCAGCGCTCCCGAACCCCACACTTCCCCAGAGTGTGGGGATTTTACTTTTCAGGAACCAGGACTTTCAGGCACCCGACACGGGGGACGTGCCGGGAGAACCTTGCAATAGCACATATTCCCAGAAGTAATAAAGAACGTGGCTTTTATGCGCGCGACGTCAGTTGCTCGAGCGCGCGCTTGGCGCCACTGTCCCGCTGCTGGAGCAATTGAAGTGACAGCGAGACGCGCCCCGTATCCATCAATGGATACTCACCCCCTTCAGGCGTGCGATCATTTCCAGAGACCCTCTGTTATTTGGTGCTGGTGCTGAGCGCTCCGCAGGGCGCCCACTAGAGAAGGCGATTGATGGTCGTCAACGGGCAGCAGCGACGTCGTCAAACGTGCCGGTCGGGGCCCTCGGCCATCCGCATCCGTCCGATCCGGCATAATGCCCAGCGCACCATGGCGCTACGGGATTGAACTGGGTAATGCAAATGAAGCCGGACATCTCTCGCGAAGAGACCTCACAAAGCACGGACGGGGGCGACGACTGCCCCTTGCGCTGGTTCGACGCGGATCGGGGTGCCTTCGAAGCGCTCGAGCGATGGATCGCCGAGCATCCGGCGGATTTCTTTGCGGGCGAGCGTTTTGATCCGGTTGGCGCGTGCGCCACACGCGAGGCTGTATTCGCGTCGGTTGAAGTGCCCGAGACTCCGACATCGCCGCAAGCGCATGCCGATCATTTGCTCAACGACGTGTTTCGGCACGTGATGCCCGTGGCATCGCCTACTTTCGTCGGACACATGACGTCGTCGCTGCCGTCGTTCATGCCCTCGCTGGCCAAGGTGGTAGCAGCGCTGAACCAGAACGTCGTGAAGCTCGAGACGTCAGGCGCGCTGACAGGGCTCGAGCGCCAGGTCATCGGCATGCTGCACAAGCTGGTGTTTGGGGAGGACAGCGCGTTCTATGCGAGATGGCTGCACGATGCCGACCACGCGCTCGGCGCGATCTGTTCTGGCGGCACGGTCGCCAACCTCACCGCGCTATGGGCGAGCCGCAACAAGTTGCTGGGCGCGCGTGATGGCTTCGCCGGCATCCATCGCGCCGGACTGGTGGCTGCGCTGCGTCATTACGGCCATGACGGGCTTGCGATCGTCGTCTCGGAGCGCGGGCACTACTCGTTGCGAAAGGCAGCCGATGTCCTTGGCATCGGGCGCGACAATCTCGTGCCGGTCGGGGTCGATGCAGACGGTCGCATGCGCATCGACCTGCTGCGCGACACCCTGCGTGACCTGCAGCAGCGCAACATCCGGCCGATGGCGATCGTCGGCATAGCGGGGACGACGGAGACGGGCGCGGTCGATCCGCTCGACGCGATTGCGGATGTTGCTCAGGAGGCCGGCTGCCATTTCCACGTGGATGCCGCATGGGGCGGCGCAACACTGCTGTCGGAGCGCGAGCGCTGGCGCTTCGCGGGCATCGAGCGTGCCGATTCCGTCGTCATCGATGCGCACAAGCAGTTCTACGTGCCGATGGGGGCCGGCATGGTGCTGTTCCGAAGTCCGGCGTGGACACAGGAAATCATCCAGCATGCGAACTACATCGTGCGCAAGGGCTCAGTGGACCTGGGACGCCATACGCTCGAAGGATCGCGCGGCGCGGCGGCAGTCATGCTCTATGCGAACCTTCATCTGCTCGGTCGCAAGGGATTGGCGCAGTTGATCGAACGTAGCATCGATAACGCCCGCTACTTTGCGTCCCTGATTGCGCAGCAGCCGGATTTCGAGCTCGACAGCCACCCGCAGCTTTGCATCCTGACCTATCGCCATGTGCCCGAGACCGTGCGTGCCGCGCTGGCAACGGCTTCGGCCGACAGGCGCGAGAAGATCCTGGACGCGCTGGATGCGCTGACCATCAGCATTCAGGAAATGCAGCGCGATGCCGGCCGCTCGTTCGTATCGCGCACGCAGTTGATGTCGACACAGTGGGGTGGCCGCCCGATTGCCGTTTTCCGCGTGGTGCTGGCCAACCCGGATACGACGCATGCCATCCTGCAGGACATCCTCGACGAACAGCGCGCGCTGGCAGCGGCCAGCCCATGCATGGTGCCGCTGATGGCGATGGTGGGGGCGCCGGACGCTGCGTGAGGCATTTGCAGCTGGCGGGGGCCAGTGAAGTGTAGATGGAATGGTCGCCTCCCGCCTCGGCAGAACGCCCACCTGGCCTGCGGCGCAGCTTTCCAAGCTCTGATGTCGCATGTGCCACAGTGATAACTCTGTCGCAGCCTGCCAGCGTGACAAATTTATTCTGCGCTACGACTAGGCATGCGGTTCCCACACCGCGTCCTTGCCAACCTCAACCGCATGGGCCGCTGCCTGCTCGAGCCAGGGCGCATGCGCCTTGGGAACGACCAACATGGTCAAGCCCAGTCCGTCCAGCACCCGCAGGGCGTGCTCGAGATTGACGCCCTTGCCATTCTCCAGCTTGGACAACATGCCGATGGAGACCCCGCAATGCCTTGCCGCCTGGTCAATCGGCAGCCCGTCATCGGCCCGGGTAGCGCGAATGCGGTCGCCGAGTTGGGGAATGGTGCGAATCGTCGCGCGCGAAGGAGGCGTCGGATCAGGTAGGGGTCGCGGCATGGGGAAAGGATGGCGGGAACAGCCGCTCGGCTGCTGCTCGCCATGTAAATTCATTTTCGTGAAACTATATCAGGTTTGGTGATGGTCGCCCGCAGGCAGGACGGGCGTGCACCGGCGAGCAGTCCACTGGCTGCCGCGCCATTGCTAACGCCACAGGGTGTTGGCTTGTGGTCATGGCGATTAATTGCATTTTATTGCAGCCCGAGTGGACGACCGGGCAACTGCTACCTCCGACTTCCTGTGGCAGCCGAGTCGGATGCTAGCCGGCAATTCTGGTGGGCAATTGGCCTCGACCAGTACGCGCATGTGCTCACCTATCTCGCCATAGGCTGGTTGGGAGGCTGAACTGATTCCAGTAAGGCCGTTGCCCATCGGTGAAGGCCTTTGCTCGGGGCGATGCCGCAACCGTCACGCTCAATGGTTCACTGACGGATCTGACCTCAGTGATCTGTGCGAATCCAAAAGGCCTGGTGGGAGGGGTGCTACGGCCCCGCGCGCGCGGAGCAGTCTCCATTGATACCAAAGTGGAGAAAGCGTCTAATCATCCAGAGACAGAGACCTGACGTGACGAGGTCTATATGCATTGCACAAATTGCGGTTCCGAGAACCCCACTGACGCAAGGTTCTGCAAGGATTGCGGAGCACGACTGGGACGCCGCTGCCCGCATTGTGGCCATGAATCGGGTTCCGCCGACAGATTTTGTATCGCATGCGGCGCATCGCTGATCTTACCGGCTGTCGACCCTTCCGATGGAAATCTGCCAACGGCGGCGCCCGCTCCCATCGACTACACCCCACGCCACCTGGTCGAACGCATCCTGGCGCAGCAGGCGGCGATGGAAGCCAGGGGCGGGACCGGCGGCGAGCGCAAGACCATTACGGCGCTGTTCGCCGACATGGCAGGCTCCACGGCGCTGATCCACGACCTGGACCCGGAAGAAGCGCGCCGCCTGATCGATCCCGTGATCGCCCTGATGATGGAGGCCGTGCATCACTACGAAGGCTATGTCGCCAAGTCACTGGGCGACGGCATACTGGCCCTGTTCGGTGCGCCCATCGCGCATGAAGATCACCCGCAGCGCGCGCTGTATGCGGCGCTGCGGATGCAGGAAGCGATGCGCCGCCACAGCGACCGCATCCGCCTGGAGCAAGGCATACCGCTCCAGATCCGGGTGGGCATCCACACCGGTGAGGTGGTGGTGCGGTCCATCCGCCGGGACGACCTGCATACCGACTACGATCCGGTAGGACACACGATCAACATCGCCTCGCGGATGGAAAGCATCGCCACGCCGTCTTCCATTCTGGTCAGCGAGGCGACCTGCAAGCTGACGGAGGGGTATTTCGACTTCAAGGCCCTGGGCGCGACCCAGGTGAAGGGCATTCGGGAGCCACTTGCCGTGTATGAGGTGCTGCGCCTGGGCGTGTTGCGCACGCGCCTGCAGGTGGCGCAACACCGCGGCCTGGCGCGGTTTGTAGGCCGCGAGGGCGAACTGGCGCAATTGCGTGACGCGCTGGAGCGGGCCAAGGCGGGACACGGGCAGATCGTGGGCGTGGTCGGCGAGGCCGGGGTCGGCAAGTCACGGCTGTTCCATGAGTTCAAGATGTTGTCGCAGCGAGGCTGCATGGTGCTGGAGACCTTCTCGGTGTCGCACGGCAAGTCGTTCGCGTACCTGCCGCTGATCGACCTGGTGAAGAATTATTTCCAGATCGAGCCGCTCGATAATGAGCGCAGGTGCCGGGAGAAGGTCGCTGGCAGGATGCTGATGCTGGACCGCACGCTGGAAGAGTTGCTGCCTTATCTGCTCTTCCTGCTGGGCATCAGCGAGCCGGGTTCGGCATTGCCGAACATGGATCCTCGCATCCGGCGCCAGCGCACGTTCGACGCGATCACGCGCCTTCTGGTTCGCGAGAGCCACAACCAGCCGCTCGAGTTGATCTTCGAGGACCTGCAATGGCTGGACAGCGAGACCGAGGCGTTCCTAGATGTCCTCGCCAGCCACCTGCCAGGTGCCAGGATCCTGCTGCTGCTCAACTATCGGCCCGAGTACCTGCATGGCCGGCACCAGCAGGACGCCTACACCGAGCTCCGGCTCGATCCGTTGGGCCAGGCCGAGGCCCAGGAACTGCTCGCCGCGCTGCTTGGCGACGATCCCGCGCTGATGCCGCTCAAGCGGCTCATCCTGGACAAGACCGAGGGGAATCCTTTCTTCATAGAGGAAGTGGTGCAGACCTTGTCCGAGGAGAAGGCCCTGCTCGGCGAACCTGGCCACTACCGCATCGAGCAGACCCCTATCGCGCTGCATATTCCCACCACGGTCCAAGGCGTGCTGGCCGCCCGCATCGACCGGCTGCCCCGCGCCGAGAAAGACTTGCTGCAGAGCCTTGCCGTGATTGGCAAGGAATTTTCCCTGAGCCTGATCCAGCGCGTGATCTCCCAGCCGGAGGAGCACTTGCAGCCGCTGCTGGCCAGGCTGGAGGCCGGCGAATTCATCTACGAGCGGCCCGCATTCCCGGATACGGAATACATGTTCAAGCATGCGCTGACCCAGGAAGTCGCCGGCAACTCGCTGCTGACCGAAGAGCGCACCGCGCTGCACCAACGCACGGCGCAGGCGATCGAAGCCCTGTTCCAGCATCAGCTGAAGGATCACTACAGCGAGCTGGCCCGGCACTACAGCCTGAGCGGCAATGAACCGAAGGCCATCGAGTACCTGCAGTGCACCGGCCAGCAGGCGGTACAGCGCTCCGCGTACTATGAAGCGATCCGCCACCTGAATGCCGCGCTGGAATTGCTCCAGCGCCAGCCCGATTCGCCCGAACGCGCACGCCATGAACTCACGCTGCGCCTTGCCATCGGGCCGGCGCTCATCGCCGCCAGGGGCTTTGCCTCGTCCGAGGTCGAAGCCAGTTACAGCCGTGCCCTGGCGCTGTGCGGCGAAGTCGGGGAGACCCCACAGCTCTTTCCCACGCTAGTCGGCTTGCGCACGTATTTCTCCCTGCGCGCCGAGCATCGCAAGGCTTACAGGCTGGGCAAGCGACTGCTTGCCCAGGCCAAGAAGACGCAGGACCCGGAGCTATTGGGCGAGGCCCATGTCTCGCTCGCCACGACCTTGTATTACTGCGGAAAGTTCAGGGCCTCCGATGGCCACCTGCGAGATGCGCTCGCCCTCTACGACGCCGAACCGGATCACGTCCACGTGAATATGCATGGCGTCGATCCAGAGTCACGGGCGCTATCCTTTTCGGCATTGGTCCTGTGGAATCTCGGCTATCCGGACCAGGCCTGCAAGCGAGCACAGAATTCGCTCACGCTGGCCCGGCAGCTGTCCCATCCCTTCAGTCTCGCGCATGCCTTATGCCTGGCGGCCGAGCTGCACCAGTTCCGCTGCGACCCAGGGTTCACGCAGGAGTGCGCCGACGCGGCCATCGCGCTCTCAAGCGAGCAGGGCTTCCCCGTGTGGCTTGCCTGGTCGACCGTCCTGCGCGGTTGGGCGCTGGCCGAGCAAGGGCAGCATGAGGAAGGCATCGCGCAGATGCGCCAGGGGCTGGCGGCGTACCACGCCACGGGCGCGGCGCTGGGGCATTCGCACTTCCAGGAACTGTTGGCGCAGATCTACGGACGCATGGGCCAGGTCGATTCAGCCCTGGCCGCGTTGGCCGAGGCGGGAGATGCGGTGCAAAGGACGGGTGAGCATTTTTGCGAAGCTGAGTGGCATCGGACCAAGGGCGAGGTGATCCTTCAAGGCTGCCGTTCTGATGGCCTTCTGTCTGAAGATGACGCGCAAGCGTGTTTTCACAAGGCGATCGCGGTAGCCCACAAGCAGAATGCCAGGTCGCTGGAGTTGCGGGCCTCACTGAGCCTTGCGCGGCTCTGGCAACACCAGGGCAGGCCCGAGCCGGCCAGGCAACTGCTGGACCAGATCCGCAGCGCGTTTACCGAGGGGCTGGACAGCGCGGACATGCGCGACGTCGTGGCGGCATGCGGTTGATGACCATGACTGCGACTGCTGCGGCGACGGCAGCCCCAACGCAGCAAAGGAGATTGCAATGTCAGATGACCTTGTGATTCGGAACACGACACGCGCGGAGCTGAGGAATCGCTGATCAATGAGGTCTTCGTTTGACGCGGCCAATGGCTTTAGCTTTGGCTTTTCACAATAAGGGAGAAACGGGCCTGCTTCTTTCCATATCCGTCAGCAAGCGATGGCGGCACGTTACCCGCTTCTTGCCGTGGCTTTCTGCTTCCGCAAAACTGATCTGTCGCCTTGCTCGTCGCGTTCATTCTGCAGCGCCAGCGCCTGGTTGAACACGAAACGACACGACCCGGCGAAACTCGTATCAGCCATTGAAGCTTGTCAAGGACGCCTACGGCGTCCGCGCTATCCTTCCCCGCCCTGAAGGACCCTGAAGGACGGGGCTTGCCGCGCACCGGGTCAAAAGGTGCAAAAATGCGGTGCAGGCGATAGCCCGCAAATGAGGCCGTTGCACAACGCTCCACGGGACCAAATTAAGGCGATGCCGAGATTACGTTCTCCTGCTTCTGAAACGTCCGCCGGCACCACACGCCTGCCCTACCGGATCGACCGCGAGTTCGCGCGTGGCCTAGTCTGGTTCCGGCGCGACCTGCGCGCCGACGACCACGCAGCGCTGCACTATGCCCTCAAGCACTGCTGCCAGGTGTGGTGCGTGTTCGTGTTCGATCGCGAAATCCTTGATCCTCTGATTGCGCGCGGGCTCAAGGCCCACCGACGTGTGGAGTTCATCCTGAGGTCGTTGGAGCCGTTGCGCAGGGCGCTGACCGATGCGGGCGGCGGCCTGATCGTGCTTGACGATACCGCGCGCGACGCCATTCCCAGGCTGGCGGCCGAACTCGATGTCGAAGCCGTCTTCACGAACCATGACTACGAACCAGCGGCCAAGCGGCGCGATACTGCCGTACGTCAGGCGCTGGCTTCCGACTCCCGGGTGCTGTTCACATTCAAGGACCAGGTCATCTTCGAGGCTGACGAGCTCCTGACCGGCCTGGGCCAGCCGTTCAGCGTCTTCACGCCATACAAGAATGCGTGGTTACACGAGTTGCAGCCATTCGACCTGCAACCGTATCCAGTCGACAAGTACCTGGGCGCGCTGGCGCCGGTGCCCCGCCAATATCAAAGGACTCCGCCAATGCTGACTGATCTCGGCTTCGCTACCAGCAATCTTGCCGAGATTGCGATGCCCACGGGCAGTGATGGCGCTCATGCCCTGTTCGAAGAGTTCATCGGCCGCATCGGCGACTATGGCCATCGGCGCGATTTCCCCTCGCTGCGCGGCCCGAGCTACCTGTCGGTGCACCTGCGCTTCGGCACGATCTCGATCCGCACGCTGGCGCGGGCCGCGCATGACGCAGCGCGGCGCGGCGCCAGCAAGAGCGCCGGCGCGGCGGTCTGGCTGTCCGAACTGATCTGGCGCGACTTCTATTTCATGATCCTCCACCACCATCCCCGTCTGGCCGACGGCAAGTCTTTCCGCCCCGAGTATGATGCGCTGCGCTGGATCGATCCTGCCACGGGCGACAGGTACTTTCAGGCATGGTGTGACGCGCAGACCGGCTATCCGCTGGTCGATGCCGCGATGCTGCAGATTCGCCAGAGCGGCTACATGCATAACCGGCTACGGATGGTGACTGCGAGCTTTCTCGTCAAGGACCTCGGCGTCGACTGGCGACGCGGCGAGCAATATTTCGCCGACCTGCTCAATGATTTCGATTTCTCGGCCAACAACGGCGGGTGGCAGTGGGCTGCGTCAACGGGCTGCGATGCACAGCCGTACTTCCGCATCTTCAATCCGGTCACGCAGTCGGAGAAATTTGATCCGCAGGGGCGATTTATCCGCAAGTACTTGCCGGTGCTGGCGCAGGTGCCGGACAAGTACATCCATGCGCCATGGACGGCGCCGTTGGATGTGCTCGCTTCAGCGGGGGTGAAGCTTGGGGAGAACTATCCACTTCCGATCGTGCAGCACCACGTTGTGCGGAAAGAGACGCTGGAAAGGTACGCGGCGATAAACAGATCAAAGTGGGCGCCCGCCAACTGAGGCCATTTACGGTCAGCGTTTCATTGTTTGGCGTTTTGTCATTGACCGCGGAAAGCCCCTGTCGCGCGGTGCACTGCGCCTCGTCATCCAGAAGGTGTTCGGCATGGCCGCCGAGCGCGTACGCGCGCATGGCTTCGAGTGGGACGCTCAGGCCCAGGCCCGGCCACCGCCTCTGGGCACTGGCTGTGCCGTACGGGCAGCCCGCTTCCACTCGGCCGCGTACGTTGGGAATCGGCAGGCCGGCGAATGGACCGGTCCTATGCTATTTTCCACTCCCAAAACGGCGATAAATGCCTAATCTGGAAGGAATCGCAAAGTGCTGTTTCGATAGGAGTCAGGCCATGTTCAAGCACATACTGCTGCCCACCGACGGTTCGGAGCTTTCCGGGAAGGCCGCTGCCGCTGCCATTGAGTTTGCCAAGGCGGTTGGGGCAAAGGTCACGGCGTTTACTTGCATGGATGAGTATCCCTTCCTGACATCCGCCGACGCAGGTCACCAGACCCGCAAGGCGTTTGAGGAGCACGCCGCGATCGAGGCCAGGGCACGGCTGAACCGGGTCTTGACGGCCGCACAGGCGGCCGGAATTGCCTGCGGTACGGATACGGCGACGACTCCAACCCCATACAAGGAGATCATCGACGCCGCCAACCGTAACGGCTGCGATGTGATTTTCATGGCTTCCCACGGGCGCCGCGGCCTTGCGGGCCTGCTGGTGGGGAGCGAGACACAGAAGGTATTGACGCACTGCACGACCCCTGTGCTGGTGTATCGGTGACGGTGAGGCTTTCTACGTGTCAAGGGAATCGCGGTCATGCTTCGTACGCAAACAAGTACAATCGGGCGAAAATCGCCGCCTGCCGCCCCATGCCTTATAAAGCCGCACTAGCTCTTGCCGCACTGATACCGTTTACATCCCCGTTTGCGAACGCGCAGGTTCGTGGGGCAGGTTCAACCGCCGCAGCCCCTGTCTACCAGATTTGGGCCGACTCCTACAAAGCGTCCACAGGCATAAATATCGCGTACGAAGCCGTGGGCTCGAGTGAGGGCATGACGCGCCTACGCGAGGGAGGCATCGATTTTGGGGCGTCGGATGTGCCACTGTCTGCGCCGGAAGCTAAGCGTGTCCATCTGGTGCTGGTGCCAACCGCGGTTACCGCAGCCGTCCCCGTGGTCAATCTTCCTTCTGTTGCCCAAGGCCAATTGCGGCTTACCGGCGATGTGCTGGCCAAGATATTCCTTGGAAAACTTGACGCGTGGGATGCAGCTGAAATTCAAGCGCTCAATCCTGGCATCTTGCTTCCAAAGCTAAGGATTCGACCAGTCGTACGCGCTGACGGTTCAGGGACGACCTTTCACTTCACGGATTATCTGAGCAATGTCAGCGACGATTGGAAGACTACCTTCGGCACGAAGGCTTCCCTCTCCTGGCCGGCCGGTTTTCTGCCTGCAAAAGGAAGCAGCGAGGTTGTCCGAGTGGTCCGAAGCACCCCAGGAACCATCGCTTACATCGACTACAACTACGTGCTCGACGCCGGGCTAAGCCCCGTTCAGTTACGCAACGCTGCAGGGAGTTTCGTTACCGCTCAGGTCAGCAGCTTTCGCGAAGCCGTGCTGAATAGCGACTGGAATAGAAAGGGCGATTTTTCCGGTAGCCTCGTCAATCGCCCGGGCCGAGACACATGGCCCATTACGATGGGCACGTTCATCGCCGTGCCGGAAATCAGTAAATCCGCAAAGCAAACGCTAGCTGCGCTTCGCTTTGTCACATGGGGATACTTGCACGGAGACGACTTGGCCCGACGGGCGAAGTTCGTCCCCCTGCCGGAACGCGTTCAGGCAAATGCTTATCGCGAACTCGCGCGGGTCACTGATGAGTCCGGTGCCATGATTGGTTTGCAAAGCATGGCGAGCACGCCCGACCCCAAGCGAAAGACGCCTTGAATTTGCCAAGTCCCCAGCGCACGAAACTTTCATGACAATCCGCGCTTGGCTTCGCAACGAGGGTTGGTGAATTGCGGCCTTCAAGGCTCGCCGGCGCAACTTGTCGAACTGTGTGCTCGGCTAAGCGACGGCATGCCGGCAGCCCTCGTGAAGCGAATTCAGGTCACAGATGTACAACCACCGTTTGCACGCTTCCACAGCTTCGCGTGCTTGCCTACTTTGTGAGGCATGGCAATGCGCTGCCGCTTGCGACGCACGCACGCACGCACGCACGGACACGAATGCGCTACCCTAGGTTGGTTGACCAGCGAACTGAGTGAAAATGTTTGTCGAGCACGCTATCCATCTCCTGCACGAAGCCGCTTACGGCACGCTTGCTACCCACTCAGCTATCCTGCCTGGTTACCCGTACGCGACGGTGGTGCCATATGTCCCCGACGAAACCCAGCGTCCAGTGGTCTGTCTCAGTGCCTTGGCCGAGCACACTAAGAATTTACTTGCAGATTCGAGAGTGAGCTTGTCAGTGCTGCAACCCGAAGCCACCGACATTCAGACGGCACACCGGCTGACGGTTGTCGGCGAAGCCGAGCGGTTCGAACCAAGTCCTGCGTTTCTTGCTCGTTACCTGCGCTATGAACCGGGGGCGGAGCAGCTGTTGGCGCTGGACTTCATGTTCTTCCGATTGGGCACGAGGAAAATCAGATTCATCGAAGGCCTCGGACAGATGGGATGGCTGGATAAAGCTGACCTCGATGCCGTGGGCCAATTGTCCGGAGAGACTGAGACCACTCTTGTCCGCGAGGTCTCGCGCGTTGTGCCAGCCGGGGTTCGCGTACTCGGCATCGATTGCTATGGCGTCGACTACGCAGCCGGCGCGCTTCGGAAGAGGTTCCGCTTCCCGAGTCAGCCGCTGCTACCAGAGACAATCCTGGACGCAGCGTTAAACGCTGCACCGGGCCTTAGTTGACGGCATGATTTTGTTGACTATGTCTTAGCGGACCTATGCTTTGCGTCCGCGGCAAACGCCGCGCCACTGCTTTGGCTTCCGGGGGCCCTTATCGACCCGGCGATTGAGTGATACGCTGCCGGCAACTCGTAGGCAGATCCGCCGAGCGGTACATGCAAGCAATGGATGCGTGTCGCCAAGGGATTCATGCAGGCGCGCAGCGTTTTTTGTTGTCCAGGACGATCATTCAGGCAAATCCGCCGACCGCGGTCGCTCCACGCGCAAGGGCAGATCCAATCCCGGATCAACGAGCGTGGCAAATCGCTGATGTAGCCGGCTTCCCAGGCCGCCCGGGCCCGGTCGCTTGCTGAGCGCGCGCCGCAGAATCTCGCGCACCTCCTCCTCCATGGAGCAGCCGTGCTGAGCGGCTTCGATGCGCAGCCGTGCTTTCAGCTCCTGGTCAATGTTTCGAATGGCCAGCGCGGCCATGATAGCTCTCCTGCTAGCACTGAATGCAATGCCAGCATAATTCTAGCCCTCTCGTTATTTCGCGGGCACGGACCAAGGAAGCGGCGATCTAGGGGTGGCCATTGGCGCTGGTCGGGTCAGTCCGCCAGCGCCAACGTCAGCCGTTGCCTCTGCACCGGCACCATGTCCGCTTCGAACCATGGTAGTGCCTGCCCTCACAGACCGCCCTCACCCCCCACAGCGCGCCCTCAGCGCGAATGCACCTTGAACGCCTCGCCCCGCAAGCCCGCCCGATCTACCGCGGCGATGCGGTTACGGCCATTGTCCTTGGCGTGGTAGAGCTGCGCGTCGGTCAGGTTGACAAACGCCGACACCTCCTCACGATCTGTCGGCACCATGGTGCCAACGCCAAAGCTCGCCGTCACGCACTGGTTGTACGGCGAACGCACGTGCGCGATGGACTGCGCGGCGATCAGCGCGCGGCAGCGCTCCGCAGTATGCACGGCGGTATCAGCGTCGGTATCCGGTAGCACCAAGACGAACTCCTCGCCGCCAAAGCGGGCCACGAATGCCTGCGGCCCGGCGCCTTCCTGCAGCAGGCTGGCGATGTGCTTCAGGCATGCGTCGCCCTGCAGGTGGCCGTAGTAGTCGTTGTAGGACTTGAAGAAGTCGATATCGGCCATTATCAGCGACAGCGGCTTGCCCGAGGCCTGGCCCGCCAGCCACTCGCGCTCCAGCACGCGGTCGAACATGCGGCGATTGCCCACGCCGGTCAGGCTGTCGCGGAATGACAGATCTTCCAGCTCCTTCTGCAGGCGCGCGAGTTCCTCCTCGGTGCGCTTGCGTTCACTGATGTCGAACATGAAGCCGATCAGCGAATCGACTTCACCGCGGTGGTTGCGCACCACATGCACCACGTCGCGCAACCAGACATAGTTGCCGTCACGGGTCAGCGCTCGGTAGTCGGCCTCATGGTCGGTGCCGCTCTGCGACTGCGCCACACAAAATTCGACCACCGCGGCGCGGTCGTCGGGGTGCATGCGCTCGGCCCAGTCGTTGACCGTTTTCCAGGTCGACGGCGCCCAGCCCAGCAGCGCTTCGATTTGCGGGCCGATATAGACGAACTCCATCGTCGCCCAGTCGATCTTCCACGGGATGGCCTTGGTCGATTCCAGCAGCGTCCGGTAGACGGCGCCGTCGCCGTCGCCGAAGACGTGCTTGTTCGGGGCCAGGGTTTCCTCATGCCGCAGGAAAGCTGCCGGGAGGGTGATCTGTGACGTCTCTGCGCTGCTCATGTTGGCCATGGTCGCGATTGCCGGTTGGGAGCTTGGCAGAATATCGGCAGGATAGGCCGGATTCTGAAGTACCGCCTCCGACCCAGCGTGTGTGTCCCTCGCCAATGATCGTCGCGCTAGGACCCCTGGAGTATCGGGGGAGGGAGTGGGTGCCTAGGGTCTGTTTACATTTGAATAAATGTGTTTACATCTTGTCTTTTGCGCGAGCGAGGCAAGATGGTCCGGACGCTGTTGAGCGACGAGGTATGGCA
>NZ_JWMA01000082.1 GCF_000812465.1 Cupriavidus sp. IDO
ATCAGCGATGCCATAGAGCGTCACGTTGGACGACGATTGGGCAATGGCGGCGCCGGACATGGCGCAAGCTGCGACTGCCACTGCGAAGAGAGCTTTTTTCACTGTCAATTCCCGTTTCTTTTTGAGCAAATGGTCCTGGCGGTAGCGTCACGGCTAGCAAAACGAGCCGAGAGCGCCTACCGACGCGGCCACGAGATACTGCGACAGGAATATGACAGCATTAAGTAAACAATTATTCGGGATGCTGAATAATTATTTCACGACCACGAACAATCGCTTCTTGGCCGTGATTGTGGGCGCTCGCCATCAATGCAGAGACCTCTTACAGGTACTTGAACAGATTCATCCCCTGAATCTGCATAAACGACTGCTGCGCACCCTGCAGCGCCGTCTGGCGCTGGTAGTACTCGGTAATCGCGGAGGCGTAATCCAGATCCTGCAGGCCCGACAGTGTCTGCGAGTAAGTCAGGTCGCGGTTGGTGCCGACCGTGTTGAGCGCGTCCAGTTCCTGCATGCGCGAGCCGACCGATGCGCGCACCGTCAGCACGTTGTCCAGCGAGTTGGAGAACTGGCGGATGCCGGTGGCGAGCGTGTTGCTCAGGTTGGCCCGATCGGTGTCGGTGGCCAGCGGGGCGTTGAGCGCGTTGATGACCGACTTCAGGTTGGCGAACATATCGGTGCCGGCCTGCTTCGCCGGCTCGATGCTGATGGTGTCGCCGTTCTGCGGCGTGCCGCTCACGGTGAAGCTCACGCCCGCGATCTGGACCTGGGACGGCGAACCGAAGTTGACCGGACCGCCGATCGCCGTTGGCGGCACGGTGCTCTGGTCGGCGATGGTGTACTGCATGGTGCCGGCGCCATTGTCCTGGAACGTCAGCTTCAGCGGCTTGCCGTAGAGCGGGTCGGACGGATCGGTGGTCGATACCTGGCCGTAAGTCGCGGTGCCGGTGTTGGCGTTGCTGCCCGTGAGCACGTAGCCCGCGGTGCTCTGCGCGTTCTGGAACACGTCCCGGCCGTTGTCGCCACCTGCCATCTGGCGCGACACGTCCACCTGCATCATCTGGTGGCCGGTATCACCAAGGTAAGACACGCCGCCGGCATTCTCCGAGAATGGCGCCGAGCCGGTCTGCGTGCCGCCGAACAGGTACTGGCCGTTGCCGTCGTCGGAGTTGGCCAGGCCCAGCAGCTGGTTGTACAGGCCTTGCAGCGCGGTGGCGACCGAAGCGCGGTCGCTGTCGCTCATGGTGCCGTTTCCGGCCTGGACCAGCAGCGTCTGGATGTTCTGCGTCACCGTGGTAACGGACTGCAGGGCGTTCTCTTCGGCAGACAAGGCATTGTTGGTCTGCTTGCGCGAGGTCGCATACTGGCCGTTGACCGACTGTGCCTGCGAAACGCCCAGCGCGCGCGTGGCGGCAACCGGGTCGTCGGACGGCGTCAGCACGCTGCGCCCGGTGCCGAGCTGCTGCTGGATATGCAGCAGAGAGCTCTGCTGGAGATTCATCGAGGCCAGGCCTTGCTGGTACAGGGTTGAGCTAGCTACGCGCATTGGTTGTTCCCTCTCTGTTCTGTTGCCTTGCCGTCCTTACCTGCCGAGACCGATGATGGTGTCGAACAGCGTACTGGCGGTCTGGATCACCCTGGCGTTGGCCTGGTAAAGCTGCTGGAATTTCAGCATGGAGACAGTTTCCTCATCCATGTTCACGCCCGACACCGACTGCTGCGCGGTCTTGATCTGCGTGGTAATGCTGTCCTGCGAGGTCGAAGCGATATTGAGCGACTTGGCACGCGTGCCAATGTCGTTCACGAGCTGCGCATAGGCGTCGCTGTAGCTCGACACGCCACCGATGGTCTTGGCGGTCTGCAGCTTGGCCAGCGCCAGCGCATTGCCGTTGTTGGAGACCGCGCCGGCATTGCTCGACAGCGTGAACGAATCTCCCGTCCTGGGCGCGCCGCCGAAGCTGAAAGTCAGGCCATTGATGGTGTAGTCGGTGTTTGCGCCGTTCGGCACGGCCACGGGCGCCGGCACCAGCGCTGCACCGGTCGAATCGGTGAAGTCGTAGCCTGCCCCGTTGTACTTGGCGGTGATCTTGCCTGCCGGCAGGCTGAAGCCAGGCGCCACATTGCTGAGCGAGGCCGTGCCGCTGCCGGTGTTGGCAGCGGCGGCATCCGCGCGCGCCGGCGACGCTGCCGCCACCTTGGCCGGATCGGTGATCGCCATGTCGAAACCGGAGGCCGCGTTGCGCGTCGGCTGGACCAGGAACGAGTCGTTGGCGCCCATCGCGGCGTTGATCTGCACGCTGAAGCCATCGGCGCTGAAGCTCAGCGGATAGGTGGCGCCGGCGGCGGGCACCGCGGCAGCGACCTGCTGGTTGTCGGACAGGCGCGTCAGCGTGTAGTTGGTGCCGTCGAAGTGCAGCGAGTAGTCGCTGGTGGTCAGCGCCGAGGTATTGGTGATGCTGGCGGTCGCAACGGTGGTCTTGACGCTGTTGTTGGCATTGGGCAGCACGGTCGCGGTGCCCAGCTGGAACATGTCGGTGCCGATGGCGCCGTTCAGGTCGATGCCCAGCTTGTGCTGGTCGTTGAAGGACTGCCCGAGCGCCAGCGAGATGCGCCCGATCGCGCTCTGCGCGGCATCAAGCGTCTCCGAACGGAACTGGAGCAGGCCGCCCAGCGAGCCACCCGTGATGGCGCCGGTTTCGCTCTCATAGACGCTGCCGTTGGGCAGCGTGTAGGCCACTGCGGTGCGGTTCGGGTCGGCGGCGGACGGCACTGCCTTCAGGTCGTACGAATCGCTGCCCATCACCAGCGGCTGGCCGTTGCCAACGAACACATTGTACGTGCCGCTGTCCTGCACCACGACCTTGGCGCCCACCAGTTTGGTCAGCTCGGCCACGGCCTGGTCGCGCTGGTCCAGCAGGTCGTTGGGCGGCTGGCCGCCCGAAGCGGCCTTGAGCTTGCCGATCTCCTGGTTCAGGTTGGCGATCTGCTTGGTGTAGGCATTCACCTGCGTGACGGCGGTGCTGACCTGGTCATTGACGCCCGACTGCAGTTGCTTGAAGTAGTTGCTGGCCGAACGGACCTGCCCCACCAGCGCCTGGCCGGCGGACAGCATGCCCTGGCGTGCGGCCGGATCAGCCGGGGTATCGGAGACCGCCTGCACCGCGGCAAAGAACTTCTGCATCAGCGGCGCCAGGCCGCCCTTCTGGTCGGCCAGCAGGTTGTCGATCTGGCTGATCTGGTCCGAGTAGGTCGACAGCGCCGAGCTTGCCGAGGTGGCACCACGCAGCTGCCCGGTCAGGAACTCGTCATAGACGCGGATCACGGTGGTCGTGTTCGAGCCATAGCCAAAGAAGCCCTGGCTGGTGTACTGGCCGCCGGCCGACGCAATGATGGTGTTCTGACGCGAATAGCCCTCGGTCGCCGAGTTGGCAAAGTTGTGGCCGGTGGTCGTCAGCGCGTTCTGCGCCGTGTTCAGGCCGGAAAGACCGATGCTGAAGAGAGACATTTGAGCTCTGACCCTGGATTTGTTGGACAACCGCGGGGCGGGTGGCGGTTATGGATGATGGGGATATCGGCAGTGGGGCGGTTGGACTTTAGGCTGGGATTGATTTTGGGGGTGTGGTTCTGGTCGTGCGTTGCTGGTGCTTGATATGCCCAGGTTTCGCCCTGAAGGGCGAGTCACTTTCTGTCCGAGCGACAGAAAGTAACCAAAGAACGCGTTAACTGTCCTCGGCGGACGGCCAGTCTTATCGTAGCGTGCGCGGGTTTTTGTACGGGTATGGGCTTCAGGGCATAGCTACGATGCCTGCCGCGTTGGGACGAGACGGCGCGAGGCATTGACAGGCCGTCCTCCCGACCTCGTGAGAGCGGAGTGGCACGCAGCTTGAGGCCTCCCAGTATGGGAGCCGAATCGCGCACCACGGTTGTGGTCCAGAACCTCTTGCCGCGGGCACGCCGCTCGATCACGGTGCCACTCCGCTCTCACGAGGTCGGGAGGACAGAGCCGTTCCCGGCGTTGCCCCTGGCGATCTGCTCGGCAGGCAGTCTAGTTCTGCCCTGAAGCGTCTACCCGTACAAAAACCCGCGCACGCTACGATAAGACTCCCGCCCGGCGGGCAAGAAGGCGCTTTTTGCTTCCTTTTTGGCGCAGTCAAAAAGGGAGTCGCCGGCTACGCCGGCGAAACAGCAGCGCATCAACAACGCGATAACGCAATAACGCAATAACGCCCTTATACCGACACCTTCTTCATAATCCGCACCAATTTATGCCCATAATCGGGATCCGTCGCATACCCAGCCCGCTGCAAACCATGCGCCGCTTCGTCGGCAGACCCGGCAGCCACCACACCCGCATATCGCGGATTGGTCGTCAGCAACCGCGCATAGTCCGCGCAGGCTTCCTCATACGAACCATAGGCGCGGAACTTCGCCCGCACCTTTTGCGGCTGGCCATCCACGTACTCGGTCGTGGTGATCTCCGCCACCCGCCCTTTCCAGTTGGCGCCAGCCTTGATGCCGAACACATTGAAGGTCGTACTGCCGTCCGCATGAGTGATCTCGCGCCGGCCCCAGCCTGACTCCAGCGCCGCCTGACCAACGATCAGCCGCGCCGGCACGCCGCTGGCCCGCGAGGCCGCCTCGGCCGGAGCGGCCATGCGCGCAACAAAGGCCGAGACATGCGCGGGCGCATCGTCGGGCAGCGCACCCAGGTCGCTGTCGCCCTGACCACCGCGGTCCTGCGCCTGGTATTGCTGCAGCCCTGCAGTGGGATTCCAGCTCGCACCAGGCACGATGGTGCCGATCGGCGGCATGTCGGAGGCGCCCGCTGCGTTGGGTGTATCGGCGCCACGGCTGTCCAGCAGGCGCGCCATCTCCGCATCGGCGGCAGCCGCTGAATCCGCGCCCGGCGTCGGCGTACCCGCGGCGCGAGCCAGCTGCCGCACCATCACTTCAGCAAGCCCGATGCCGCGTGACGACATCTGCTGCGCAAGCTGCTGGTCCATCATCGACATATAGAGCTTGCTCTGCTCGTTGTCGAAGATGCCGTCCTGCGGCGTGGCATCGCGCATGCTCTTGAGCACCATCTGCGTGAACACGGCCTCGAACTGCCTGGCGGCGGCGCGCAGCGTGCTCGGATCGGCGCCGTTGCGTGCGCTGTGCTTGAGCGCTTCAAAACCTTGTGTATCGAGCGCAAAGCGCTGCGAGACATCGGCCTGGGCAGAAAGTCCGCTGCTGCTCATGATCAGATAATTTCCAGCTCGGCGCGCAGCGCTCCGGCGGCACGCATGGCTTCGAGAATGGTCTGCAGGTCCGCGGGCGTGGCCCCGAGCGCGTTCAGGCCCTTGACCACCGCCGACAGCGAGGCGCCGGCCTTGACGATCTGGAGCGAGCCGCCCTGCTGCTTCATGTCGATCTGCGAGACCGGTGCCACCACCGTCTGGCCATTGCTGAACGGAGCCGGCTGGCTGATGACCGGCTGCGTGTTGATGACCACCGACAGGTTGCCGTGCGCCACGGCGCAGTCTTCCACGGTCACGGCCTGGTTCATCACGATGGAACCGGTGCGCGCGTTCAGGATGACCTTGGCTGCGGCCTTGGCCGGCGTCACGTCGATGTTCTCGATGCGGGCGAGGAAGCCCACGCGTGCCGAAGGCGATGCCGGCGCGCGCACCTGCACCACACGGCCATCGAGCGCCGCGGCCACGCCGCCGCCCATCGAGCGGTTGATGGCTTCCACCACGCGCTCGGCGGTGCCGAAATCGGTGTCCTTCAGTTCAACGTTGAGGATGCCGCCGTCCGGCTGGAAGGCCGGCACGGCACGCTCCACGATCGCGCCGTTGGCAATGCGCCCGACCGCGAGCTGGTTGATCTGTACCTTGCTGCCGTTGGCCGACGCACCCGCGCCGCCCACCAGCATATTGCCCTGTGCAATCGCATACACCTGCCCGTCCGCGCCCTTGAGCGGCGTCATCAGCAGCGTGCCGCCGCGCAGGCTCTTGGCATTGCCCATCGACGAGACCACCACGTCGAGCTGGCTGCCGGGCTGCGCAAAGGCAGGCAGCGATGCCGTCACCATCACTGCGGCCACGTTCTTGAGCTGCATGTTCTTGCCGGCCGGCAGCGTGATGCCGAGCTGCGAGAGCATGTTGGTCAGGCTCTGCGTGGTGAACGGCGTCTGCATGGTCTGGTCGCCGGTGTTGTCCAGGCCGACCACCAGGCCGTAGCCCACCAGCGGGTTGTCGCGCACGCCCTGGAAGGTGGCGAGGTTCTTCAGGCGCTCGGCCTTGGCCCCGGTGGCAAAGGCGCCGAACGCCACGCCCAGGGCGAGGCTCACCACGCTCACGCGCAGCAGGCGGGAAAGGATGTAGCTGAGCATGGACGCGGACATGAGCGGATCAGAACGGTGAAACATTGAGGAAGAAGCGCTGCAGCCAGCCCATGTTCTGCGCCTCGTCGATATAGCCCTTGGCCGTGTACTCGATGCGGGCATCGGCCACCTGGGTCGACGGCACGGCGTTGTCGCCGGTGATGGTGCGCGGGTTGACCACGCCCGAGAAGCGGATGAATTCCGCGCCCTGGTTGATCGCGAGCTGCTTCTCGCCGGACACCACCAGGTTGCCGTTGGGCAGCACTTCCAGCACGGTCACGGTGATGGTGCCGTTAAAGGTGTTGGCCGCGCTGGCGCCACCGCTGGCCTTGAGCGTGTTGGCGCCGTTGATATTGGCGTTCTGGCTGGTGCCGAACAGGCCGCCGAGCGCCTTCGGCACGGCGTCGAACGCCAGCGCGGTGCTGCCGGTGCGGCTGGCATTGGTGCCCGAATTCTTGGTCGCGTTGACGTTCTCGGTGATGATGATCGTCAGGATGTCGCCCACGTTGCGCGGCCGCCGGTCTTCAAAGAGCGGATTGCCCGCGTATGAAGCCTGGAAGATGGAGCCGGTGGCCGGTCCCAGCGGCCGTGGCTCGGCGCGCGCGGTGGTAGGCAATTGCACCAGCGGCTCGCGCGGCATCAGCGCACAGCCGCCGGTGGCCAGCACGGCAAGGCCAGCCAGGCAATGCAGCGCAAGTGCGCCGAAGCGGTACAGCGAGGCGGCCATGTTTACTCCGTTCATCCCATCTGCGACAGGCGCTGCAGCATCTGGTCGGAGGTCTGCACGGCCTTGCTGTTGATCTCGTAGGCGCGCTGGGTCTGGATCATGCTCACCAGTTCTTCCACCACGTTCACGTTGGACGCTTCCACATAGTTCTGCTGCAACGTGCCGGCGCCGTTCAGGCCGGGCACGGTGGTATTGGGCGCGCCCGAGGCATCGGTCTGCACGTACAGGTTCTCACCCATGCTTTCCAGGCCGGCCGGATTCATGAAGGTGGCGAGCTGGAGCTGGCCGACCTGCACGTTGTTGCTGGAACCGGGCTGCGTCACCGATACCGTGCCGTCGCGCGCAATGGTCAGCGACAGCGTGTTGGCGGGAATGGTCACGGCAGGCTGGATCACGAAGCCGCTCGAGGTCACCAGCTGGCCGTTCTGGTCCACCTGGAAGGAGCCGTCGCGCGTGTACGCGGTGGTGCCGTCAGGCAGCGCGACCTGGAAGAAGCCCTGGCCCAGGATGGCCACGTCCTTCGAATTGCCGGTCTGCTGCGGGTTGCCCTGCGTATGGATGCGCTCGGTCGCAACGGGGCGCACGCCGGTGCCCAGCTGCATGCCCGAGGGCAGCGTGGTCTGGTCCGACGACAGCGCGCCGGGCTGGCGGATGGTCTGGTACATCAGGTCTTCGAACACCGCGCGTCCACGCTTGAAGCCGTTGGTGGAAACGTTGGCGAGGTTGTTCGAGATCACGTCCATCTGCGTCTGCTGCGCATCGAGGCCGGTCTTGGCAATCCAGAGTGAGCGGATCATGGTGGTCCTGGCTAGTTCGTTCGTTCAGTCGGGTCAGTTGTTCGAGAGCAGCTGGTTGGCGCGCTGCTCGTTGCCGTCGGTGTTCTGGATCATCTTCATCTGCATCTCGAAGCGGCGGGCGTTGGCGATCATGTCGACCATCGCCTCGGTCGGATTCACGTTGCTGCCTTCCAGTGCCCCCGAGACCACGCGAACGGTGGGATCGGCGGCCAGCGGCTGCGCGCCGGGGCGCAGGCGGAACAGGCCGTCATCGCCGCGCGCAATCGCATCGTTGGGCGGGTTCACCACGCGCAGCTTGCCCACCTGGGCCAGGCCTGCGGAGGCTTCACCGGGGCCGCGCGCGGTGATGGTGCCGTCGCTGCCGATGGTCACCTGCGAACCAGGCGGCACCGAGAGCGGGCCGCCGTCGCCCATCACCGGCAGGCCGGAGAGGGTCTGCACCTGCCCGTCCTGCGCCACCTGCAGGGCGCCGGCGCGGGTGTAGGCTTCGCTGCCGTCCGGCGCCTGCACCGCCAGCCAGCCGTTGCCCTGCAGGGCAACGTCCAGCGCGCGGCCGGTGTAGGTCAGCGGGCCGGCACGCATGTCCGCACCCGGCGTGGACGCCAGCGTGAAGGCGCGCGTAGGCGACTCCTGGCCGGTCACCGGCACCGCGCGGTACAGGTTGATCTGCGCGCGGAAGCCCGGCGTCGACACATTGGCGAGGTTGTTCGATACCGCCGCTTGCTGGTCGAGTATCTGCTTGGCGCCCGACAGGGCGGTGTAGATCATGCGGTCCATGGCGGCGGCTCAGCTCAGTGCGGGCATTACAGGTTGACCAGGGTCTGCATGACCGTGTCCTGCGCCTTGATGGTCTGCGCATTGGCCTGGTAGTTGCGCTGCGCGACGATCAGGTTCACCAGCTGGCCCGACAGGTCGACGTTGGACGCTTCCACCGCGTTCGAACGCAGCGTGCCCATGCTGCCGCCGGCCGTGCCCAGCAGTGCCTGGCCCGATGCGCCGGTGGCCGACCACACGTTGTCGCCTTCCGGCTTCAGGCCTTCGACGTTGCCGAAGGCTGCCATCACCATCTGGCCCAGCGGCTTGGTCTGCTCGTTGGAGTAGCTGCCGGTGATGGTGCCGTCCGAATCGACCGAGAAGCCCAGCAGGCTGCCCGAGGTGTAGCCGTTCTGGCTCAGCTGCTTGACGTCGTTGTCGGCGCCGAACTGCGTGGTGCCAGTCAGGTCGAGCTTCATGGCCATGGCCTGCGCGCCGTTGGCGGCCGGCTGGGTCAGCGTGATGGCACCGGCGGCCGGCGACTGCAGCGCGCCGGCGTTGTCGAAGGCCATGGTGACCGGCGCACCGCCCACCACGTTGCCGCTGGCGTCGGTCACGTACATGTTCCAGTCGGTGCCGCCGGCGACCGTCGGCGGCGTCGTGGCCGGCGGCGTGGCGTTCGCCACCTTGGCGAAGTACGCTGTCAGCTGCTGCTTGTTGCCCAGCGAGTCATAGACGTTGATCGCCGTGCTGTAGTTGAACATATTGCTGGTCGGCGGGGTGCCCGGCACGCTGGCGAATGCCGTGGTCGGCACCGTGCTGCGCGAGTCCAGCTGGAACTTGGCGGCGATGCTGCTGGTGGCCTGCGGCGCCATCTGCGCGTTGCTGATCACCAGCGGCTGCGGCTGCACGCCTGCGCCGCCGGCCACGCCCGGCGGATAGCCGGTCACCTGCAGGCCCTGCATATTGGTGATGCGGCCGTCTTCCTGGCGCTGGAACTGGCCGTTGCGCGAGTAGTAGACCGCGCCATCCGGGCTGGTCAGGCGAAAGAAGCCGTTGCCGTTGGTGATGGCAACGTCCAGCGAGCGGCCGGAGGCTTCGATATTGCCCTGGTTGAACGACTGCACCACCGAGTTGACGCGCGTGCCCAGGCCGATCTTGGTGCCGGCGTAGACATCCGCGAACTGCGCGGTGGACTGCTTGAAGCCAACCGTGTTGGCGTTGGCGATGTTGTTGCCAATCACGTCGAGATTGGCTGCTGCGGCGTTAAGGCCGCTGACCCCTTGACCGAAACCCATGGTGTTTCCCTCTGGCTATCTGTTGTTCATGCAGGCCCGCGCACCGGCACGGGCGCAACGCAGTTGGTCCACTGAATCACTGAAATCGGTCGGTGCCTGCCATGTCATGCGGGCACATCGCGTCGTTGCAAATGCTCGCAATAGCCGTGCTATTGCTGCGCTTTGCGCCTAGCGCTGTATCCCGCATGACATGTCCTTCACCTCCCATTTCAATGATTCAGTGGACTAGAGAATGCGTCGGACGTCATCCACGCCCGCGCTCTGGCCGTTGCCGATATCGACCAGCACGCCGTTCGAATCGCCGCTGATGCTCTGCACCTTGCCGTAGACCAGCGCAACCGGCTGCACCGAGGTGCCGTTGGCGGTGGCGTTGACCTTGAAGGTGTAGTCGCCGTCGGCAACCGCCACGCCGGCGTCGTTCTTGCCGTCCCAGGCAATGTCGTGCACGCCGGCGACCTGGCCCTTCATGTCGATGGTGCGCACCACGTTGCCGTTCTGGTCGACGACGCTGACCGTCACCGCATCGGCGGTCGAGGGCAGGTCCAGGCCGAACTGGCCGGCCGCGCCGTCCTTCACCGTGACTTGCGAGCCCGGCACCATCACCGTGCGGCCGATCAGCGAGGCGGAATTCATCGCCCGGCCCGCGCTCACCTGGCCCAGCAGCTGGTTGAGCGTGGTGTTCATGGTCTGCATGCTGCTCACCGTGCTGATCTGCGCCAGCTGCGAAGTCAGCTGCGAGTTGTCCATGGGGTTGAGCGGGTCCTGGTTGTTCATCTGCGTCACAAGCATCGTGAGGAAGTTGTTTTGCAGGTCGGCGGCGCTGGCGCTGCCGCTCTTGAGGGCGTCATTGATGCCCGAGGTGTTGCTGCTGACTGAGCTTGTGGTCGTCATGTCGCGATCCGGTTCCGTTTGTCCTTGTTGACGTCGTCACTGACCGATCGTCAGCGTCTTGAGCATCATGGTCTTGGCGGTGTTGAGCACCTCCACGTTTGCCTGGTACGAACGCGAGGCCGAGATCATGTTCACCATCTCTTCCACCGGATTCACATTGGGCATCATCACGTAGCCTTCGGCGTTGGCCAGCGGATGCGTGGGGTTGTGCACCATGCGCGGCGGCGACGGGTCCTCCATCACGCCTTCCACCTGCACGCCGCCCACATCGCTCTGGCCGGGCGTGGGCGCCAGGCCGAAGATCACCTGCTTGGCGCGGTAGGCCTGCCCGTTGGGGCTCACGACGCTGTCGGCGTTGGCCAGGTTCGACGCCGTCACGTTCATCCGCTGCGACTGCGCCGCCATCGCCGAGCCGGCGACGTCGAAGATATTCATGGCTGGCATGCTGGCCTCACTGCTGGATCGCGGCCAGCATGGTCTTGATCCTGGAGCTCATCACCGCAAGACCGGATTCGAAGTGCACCGAGTTGTCGGCAAAGGCGACGCGCTCGGTGTCCATTTCCACGGTGTTGCCGTCGACGCTCGACTGCATCGGGATGCGGTAGGCCAACTCGGCGTCATCGCGCGTGGGCCCCTGCGCGGGCAGGTGGCGCGCCGACGTGGTCGTCAGCGATACGCCTTCGGCGCGATGGCCGCGCTCCATCGATTGCGCGAGCGTGCTGGAGAAATCGAAATCGCGGGCCTTGTAGCCGGGCGTGTCGGCATGCGCGATATTGGAGGCAATCACCGACTGCCGCTGGCTTCGCAGGCTCAGCGCTTCCTGCTGGAAGCGCAATGCCGCGTCGAGTCTGTCAATCATGTCCGCATCTCCCTGGAGCGAGCCCACTGAATCACTGAAACCGGTCGGCGCCTGCCATGTCCTTCGCCTCCCGGTTCAGCGATTCAGCGGAATAGACGAAGGGCGACCTTCTTCAGGGGTGCCATCTTAGGGTCGGGCCTGTCACGCCAATCGGATGAATAAGGAGGGGAAACCCATGCAATTCAGCCCACCCGGCAGAGTCGCGCTCCCTACAATGGGACCTGTTTCCACGCGCGTGGTCTCGCATTCCTTTACAGAACAGAAAGAGAAGGCCTGGCCGCCGCATCGTCCTTGCTGGGATGAAGCCATGCATCAAACCAAACACGCTGCCGCGCAAGTGACACGTGCCGTGCTCGGGGCAATCGCCCTGTTTGCGGTCACCTGCCCCGCCCAGGCCGCACCGGCCCAGGTCACGCCCGTGGCCACGCAGGCCCCCAGTCCGTTCCCGGAAGATCCGGTGCGCGCGGCCGTCGAGCGCTTCCTGCTGCAGCAGACCGCCGGTCTGCCGGGCAAGGCCAGTGTGCTGGTTTCGCCGCCCTCTGGCGGGCGTGCGCCCGACTGCCAGTCTCCCGAACCGTTCCTGCCGCCCGGCGCCTCGCTGTGGGGCAGGATTTCCGTTGGCGTGCGCTGCGGCGGCGAGCGGCCGTGGGTGCGCTACATGCAGGCGCGCGTGTCGGTGCTGTCGGACTACTACGTTGCCGCGCGGGCGCTGGGCCCGGGCGAGCCGGTGGACGCGGCCGACCTGGAAGTCCGCCAGGGCGACCTTGCCACCCTGCCGAAGGCCGTGATCACCGACCCGGCGCAGGTCGTGGGCGCCGTCACCGCCAACCGGATCGCCGCCGGCTCGCCGTTGCGCTCCGACCTGCTCAAGAAGGCCATCGCCGTGCGCCAGGGCCAGACCGTGACGGTCACGGTCGAAGGTGACGCCTTCCAGATCAGCAGCGAAGGCAAGGTACTGGCCGATGCGGCCATCGGCAACAACGTGCAGATCCGGCTGCGCAACGGCCAGGTCGTCAGCGGGATGGTCCGTAGCGGCGACACCGTTGTGCTTCAATAGGCGCAAAAAATGCCGTAAGAGATGCTGGGACGAGGCCATGGCAAGGCATGCGACAATGCCGGCCAGCCTGCCGCGGCGCTGAATTTCCGCTAAAGAAATCGCCCGCGAGTCCGTTATGCCATAGGAACCCAGCAAGGAAACGCCCGTGAAGATCAACCCCTCCACCTCGTCCCGGCCAGCCGAAGCGCCCGGCGCAGATGGCGCCGCCAGGCCCCAGGCCAGCCAGAGCACGCCCGTCGCGGCGTCCGCCGGCCTGAGCGTCAGCCCGCTGGCGGCCCAGGTGCGGGAGATCAGCGCCCGCCTGACCCGGGGAACCGACGACGATATCGATACCGCCAAGGTCGAAGAGATCCGCCAGGCCATCGCCGAAGGCCGGATCAAGATCGACCCGGGCAAGATTGCCGACGGCCTGCTCGCCACCTTGCGCGAGCTCGGCCAGGCCGACCCTCGCTGACGACACCATGAGCCAAGCCCTGATCCAGAACCTGCAGCGCGAAACCGAAGCGATCAACGCGTTCGGCAAACTGCTCACCGAAGAGCGCGACGCCCTCAAGGGCGGCAACTTCCAGGCCCTGAGCGGCCTGTTGACGCAAAAGGTGGAACTGGGTCAGGCACTGTCGCGGCAGGTAAGAGCCCGCGAGGCGCAAATGGGCGCACTCGGCCTGCGGGCAGGCCCCGAAGGCCAACTGCTTGGCCGCCATATCGAGCCGGGCGTCAGCGACGCCTGGCGCAAGCTCATCTTCGCCGCGCGCGCTGCGCGCGATGGCAACCAGATCAACGGCGCCGTGATCGCCGCGCACCTTGATTACACGCGGGAAGCCATCCAGGTGCTGCGCCAGCACAGCGGCGGCGATGCCGGCTTGTATGGAAAGGATGGGAAGGCCGCGGCTGGGGTTGGTGGTATGAGCCTGGCTAGCGGTTGATCGGCTTTGCTGTTCGCCGTGCTTCTACGGCCCGCTTTCGTATCTCTGCGTATCTTTGAGGTGGATGCCTTGCGGCTCGCATCTCACCTGAGATGCCGGGCCCGTCGAGCAACGACAGTGGCCTGCTGCAGCCACCAGTCACACCGCAACAGCCCTACCTGAACCCCACCGTCACCTGATTGCTCTTCCCCTGCAACGCCGGCGCCACCGCGCCCTGCCCCGGCAGCCGAAACGCAAACACAAATCCCTGCGTAGCATCGTCCCCGCCAAACGCTTCAGTCAGGCCTTCCGCCTGCGGCAACAACACACATCGCTGCGCGTTGCAGAGATAGGCCTGCAGGTCCACCGGCGGCGTCTTCGCAAAGCTGTAGCGCCAGCGCACGGAAGTAATGACCCCTTCGGCCTGCGGCAGGTTGCCGGACGGCAGGATCGGCGGCGACACGGCCCGCTGGCCGCGGCCATACAAGGCCGGGCCGTTGACCGACGCCGTCCAGGCGTGCCGCGTTCCGGTATCGGCGGATGCCCATGCGCACGCAGTCAGCGCTGCCAGGCACGTGCATGCACCGCACAGGACAGCACCCCGCAGCATCAGAGCAATCCCCGCAGCTGGTTGCGCAGGCGCGTGATTGCCTGCCCGCGGATCTGGCAGACGCGCGATTCGGTGACCTCGAGCACCGCGCCGATTTCACGCAGGTTCAGTTCCTGGTCGTAGCACAGCGACAGCACCAGCTTCTCGCGTTCGGGCAGGCGATCGATGGCGCGGATCAGCGCTTCGCGCATGCCGCTTTCCATCAGCAGCGTGAGCGGGTTGCCGTCGTCGCTCCCACCGAGGTGGCGGTCGAGGAAATCCTCTTCGCCGGAGCGCTCGAAGTCCTCGTAGTGCAGCAGCTGGCAGCCGTAGACCTCATTGAGCAGCACCTGGTATTCGTCCAGCGGCATTTCCAGCGCTTCGGCCACCTCGGAGTCGAGTGGCGCGCGGCCGAGCTTCTGCTCCAGGCCGCGTTGGGTGCGCTCGATGCGGCGGGTGAACTGGCGCAGGCTGCGCGACTGCCAGTCATTGGCGCGCACCTCGTCGAGCATGGCGCCGCGGATGCGCTGGCTGGCATAGGTCTCGAAGCGGGCGCCATGCGTGTCTTCGTAGCGCTTGGCGGCGTCGAGCAGGCCGATCATGCCGGCCTGGATCAGGTCATCGATCTGCACGCTGGCAGGCAGCTTGGCGGCCAGTTGCAGGGCAATGCGGCGCACGAGCTGGGCGTGAGCCTTGACCACATCGGCCTGTTCGAGCTTTCCCTGGATCGTATACATGGTGGAATTCTCGCGAATGCTGGATGGCAGTGCCAACCCGGGTTCAGGGTCTGGATTGCTTAAGAACCCATTTCATAGTGAAGAAGGGGCGTCCCTTCTTCACTATGAAATGGGTTCTAAGGTTCATGGGTTGAATTGCCATATCAGGCCGGCACGACTGCCGGTGCGACATGCGGACTGGTGTCGGTGCGCAGCGGCCACGCGCCGATGCAAGCGGCCATGCGGCGCAGCGCCGTGGTGGCCGCGGCGGCCGGAAAGGCTTCGACCACGCAGCGTCCAAGCTGCACGCCGCGCGTCACCAGCGGATCCGCCGGCAGCCAGCCTGCGCAGCTGGCTTCCACGCCAAGGTACTGGCTGGCGGTGCGCGCAAGGTTGCGAGTCACTGCCTGGACCGTTGCCTCGCTGGCGGCCATATTGACCACCAGCTGGAAGTGCCGGCAGGCATACAGGTGATGCAGGCGCTTGATGCACGCATAGGCGGCAGTGATCGACGCCGGTTCCGCGCGCATCACCACCACCACGTTGTGCGCGCCGCCGGCCAGCGGCGACAGCGCGCTGTCCGGACCGTTCAGATCCAGCGCGGCATCGACCAGCACGCTGCGGAAACCTGCAAGCTTGTCCGCGGGAAATGACGCGCCGGGCTGCTGGCGGCCAGCCGGCAGCACTGCCACTGCGCCATCGGCGCGCGCGCCGATGGCTGCTTCGAGCGTCAGGCTTCCGGCCTGCAGCTGGGCAAACGTGCCGCCGGGCTTCGCGCCGGACAGGCGCGTGGCGCGCCAGCCCGCGGCGTCTTCGTCCACCAGCATCACGCATTCGCCCTGCATGGCGAGTGCATGCGACAGGCCCAGCGCTACCGTGGTCGCGCCGGCGCCGCGCTCGCTCGCCACCACGGCGATACGCCGTGTAACACGCGGTGCCAGCATGCGGCGCAGGCTTTCCGCCTGGTCAATGGCGAGGGAGCTCACTGCAGGGCTCCCAGCGGTGCCAGCTGGGGCAGCGCGGCTTCGGTCCTGACCGGCCCGGCTTGCGCAGGTGAAGCCGGCGCACCGGTTCGGCCCGGATAATTCTCGAGGACATCGAGCAAGGCCAGCAGGCGGCCCATGCCTTCATTGAGGACGGTGCCCGGCACTGGCGCGCCCGCTGCGTTGCGCGCGGCGGGACGGCCGGCCAGCCGCGCGAGGAACGCAGGCGCGGTGGCGGTGGGTGCGTGTTCCAGGCGCAGTGCGGTCAGGCCCAGCTGCAAGGCTGCAAGGCTGGCGCCGGCCGCATTGCCAGCTTCGGCATCCTGCGCGAAATGATCGACGGCATGACGCAGCGTGCGGAACCGGGTTTCGGCGGCATCGCTCCACAGCGCCCAGCGCGCGACTTGTCCGGCCTCGCCGGCCAGCGCGGGATCACACAGCAGGTAGCGCGATTCGAGCAGTTCGCCGCTGGCGCAGTCGACCAGGCGTGCGATCACCAGGCAGGCATCGATGCCGCCTTCGGGGGCGCCGCGGCCGCGGACCGGGCCTTCCGGCACACGGACCTCTGCGGTTGCCAGCCACTGGACGGCGTCGCGGCCGTTCACCGGCAGTTCGCCCACGGCATGGAAGGTGAGCGTGTCGGCCAGTGCGTCGAGTTTCCACGCAGCGCCCGCGCATACCACGCGTGCAGTCTTGCGTGCGCCGGCCACCCAGCGTTCACCGGCCTGCTGCCAGCGCGCGAGCGTGGCGGCGGCCGGGAGGGCGTCGACCAGATGGACCACCTTGCGCGCGGCGCCAACGGTGGCGCGCAGCGTAGCGGCTTCTGCGTCGGCGTCGCCCATGGCCTGGCCGGCGCGCCCCGTGGGCGTCACGGTGGCGGCCAGCGGCATGCCGGTGCGGTCGCCCAGCCAGAGCGTATGGAGCATTGGCTGCGGCGCGCGCCGCCCCGCCACCGGTACATGCAGCGTGGCGGCCAGCGCCAGCACATATTGCTCGCAGGCGCGGTTGACGTCGCGGCAGACGGCTTCGCGCACCTGTTGCGCCATCGGGCGCAGCGCCGAGGCGCCGGCACCGCGCTGCTGCCACAGCGTGCGGGCGAGGTCGAAGCCGTACTGCGCGCTGCTCAGTTCGCTCACGCACTGGCTGACGGCGTCAGCGCTTTCGGTCAGGGAGCGCAGCGCTTCGTCGGCGCCGTTCTGGCGTGCAGGGCTTTCGTCGGCATCGGAAAGCTGGCGGCGCGCCACGTCGGCATCGGCAAACACCGAGCCGCGGCGCGGCGTGAGGAAGGCGCGCTCCACCAGTGCGGCGCCGCGCGCCAGCTCCAGGTGCTCGGGCACGCGCTGGCCGGTGGAGGCATAGAACACCGGCAGGCGGTGGCGGATCACCACGTCCAGCACCGAGCCAAGGTGGGTGGCTTCGTCCAGCTTGCTGATAATGCAGCCGTCGATGCCGCCGCCTTCCGGCGCGGCGTCGTCGCGGTAGGCGTGCACCACTTCATTGAGGGTGTCGCCATGGCTGGCGCCGTTGAGCAGCAGCACGCGCTGCACCGGCGCCTGCACGCCTGCCAGCATGGCGATCTGCTCGGAGAGGTTGCGGTCGCGCTGGCTCATGCCGACGGTGTCGACAATGACCAGGTGCTTGTCCTTCATCGCCGCCAGCGCAAAGCGCAGGTCCGCGGCGTCTTTCACCGCGTGCACCGGCACGCCGAGGATGTCGCCGTAGATGCGCAGCTGCTCGTGCGCACCGATACGGAAGCTGTCGGTGGTCAGCAGCGCCAGCTTGTCGGCGCCGTGCCGCAGCACGAAGCGCGCGGCCAGCTTTGCCGTGGTGGTGGTCTTGCCAACGCCGGTCGGGCCGATCAGCGCGAGTACGCCGCCTTGCGCGAACAGCGTGTCTTCATTGCCCAGCACCGGTACCTTGCTGGCCAGCTCCGAACGGATCCACGTCATCGCGGCCGGGCGATCGTAGCCGACCGGCAGGCGTGCCAGCAGCGTGCGTGCGAGCTGCCCGGAGAAGCCGGCGCCCACCATCCATTCGAACAACGATTCGCGCAGCGGATCGCTGACTGCCACCGGCGCGCCGGCAGTGCCAATGCCGGCAAGCTGGCGCTCGATCATGGCGCGCATCGACTGCAGTTCGCCGCGCAGGTCGCCGATGGCGGCCGGCTCCACGACCGGTGCCGGCGGTACATAGGCCTGCGCCGTCGCCGACACCGCACCCAGGTCGGTATCGCGCATGGCAACGATCTCGACGCCGCCTTCGACGGTGCGGTTGGACAGCACCACGGCATCGGGGCCCATGGCTTCGCGCACCTGGCGCATGGCTTCACGGCCATTGGCCGCGACGAATCTGGCTACGCTCATCTTCTGCTCCTCACGCGCCGATCATTGCGGTGATTCGGATATTGCGGTTGTCCGGCACTTCGGCGTGGGACAACACCCTCAGTTGCGGCAGCGTGCGGCGCAGGAAGCGCGCCATCAGCGGACGCAGCTGCGAAGGCACCAGGAGCACCGGGTCCAGCCCAAGCTGCTCCTGCCGAGAGACCGCGCCTTGCGTCTGCTGCAGCAGCGCATCGGCCAGCCCCGGCTCGATGCCGCCGCCATTGCTCAAGGCCTGCGACAGCACGCGCTCCAGGCCAGCGTCCAGGCCGATCACCTGCAGGTCGACGTTGTTGGGGAACAGTTGCTGCGTGATGGCGCGGCCCAGCGACATGCGCACCAGCGCGGTCAGCTCGTTGGGATCGCTCACCTTGGGCGCGTGTTCCGCCACCACGTCGAGGATGGTGCGCATGTCGCGGATCGGCACGCCTTCGTCCAGCAGGTTCTGCAAAACCTTCTGCAGGCCGGTCAGCGAAATGGTCTTCGGCACCAGGTCTTCGGTCAGCTTCGGCGAGTCCTTGGCGATGCGGTCGAGCAGCTGCTGCACTTCCTGGCGGCCGAGCAGTTCGGCGGCGTGCATGTGGATCAGGTGGTTCAGGTGGGTGGCGACGACCGTGCTGGCATCGACCACGGTGTAGCCGAACACCTGCGCCTGTTCCTTGAGCCCGGCGTCGATCCACACGGCGGGCAGCCCGAAGGCCGGGTCCTGCGTCACCGCTCCCGGCAGCGCGCCGCTGACCTGGCCGGGATTGATGGCCATCCACTGGCCCGGCATCGCTTCGCCGCGGCCGATCTCCACGCCCTTGAGCGTGATGCGGTAGGCGTTGGGCTTGAGTTCGAGGTTGTCGCGGATATGCACCACCGGCACCAGGAAGCCGATCTCCTGCGCCACCTTCTTGCGGATGCTCTTGATGCGGCCCAGCAGTTCGCCGTCCTGCGCGCGGTCCACCAGCGTGATCAGGCGGTAGCCCACTTCCATGCCAAGCGGATCCACCAGCGTGACGTCATCCCAGCTGGCTTCCGTCGATTCCGGCGTCAGCGCCGGTGCGCGTTCCTCGCGCTGCTTCACCTGCTGCTGCGTGGCCGAGCGCTGCGCCAGGTAGCGCCCCAGCCAGGCCAGCGTGCCGGCCAGCAGCAGAAAGGCGAAGTGCGGCATGCCGGGGATGATGCCCATCATGCCGATGATGCCGGCGGTCAGGAACAGCACGCGCGGATTGGCGAAGAGCTGGCCGGTGAGCTGCTCGCCCACGTCCTGCTCGTTCGATACGCGCGACACGATCACACCCGCCGCGGTGGAGATCACCAGCGCCGGGATCTGCGCCACCAGGCCGTCGCCGATGGTCAGCAGCGTGTAGTTGTGCACGGCGGTGCCGAAGTCCAGGTCATGCTGCACCATGCCCACCACCATGCCGGCGGCGACGTTGATGAACATGATCAGCAGGCCAGCCACGGCATCGCCGCGCACGAACTTGCTGGCACCGTCCATGGCGCCGTAGAAATCGGATTCCTGCGCGACCTCGGCACGGCGCTTCTTCGCGCCTTCCTCGTTGATCAGGCCGGCATTCAGGTCGGCATCGATCGCCATCTGCTTGCCGGGCATCGAATCCAGCATGAAGCGCGCGCCAACTTCGGCGATACGGCCCGCGCCCTTGGTAATCACCATGAAGTTGATCACCACCAGGATCGCGAACACCACGATGCCCACGGCAAAGTTGCCGCCCACCAGGAAGTGGCCAAAGGCCTCCACCACCTTGCCGGCGGCGTCCGGGCCGGTATGGCCTTCGAGCAGCACCACGCGCGTGGAGGCGACGTTGAGCGACAGGCGCAGCAGCGTGGTGAACAGCAGCACCGCCGGGAAGGCGGCGAAGTCCAGCGCCTTCTGCGTATACATGCTGACCAGCAGCACCATGATCGCCAGCGCGATATTGAAGGTGAACAGCAGGTCCAGCACGAACGCCGGCAGCGGCAGGATCATCATCCCGAGGATCATGATGATCAGCAGCGGGCCGGTCAGGGCCTTCACCTGGCCGGCCGAGCGCAGCCCGGGCAGGTTCAGCAGTGAATTCAGGGCATTCATGTGGTACGTTCCGGTACGGCGAGTTCATCCGGCACCGTGAGGTCCGACGGCGCCTGCGGCTGCGGACCCTGCGAGTGATGCCAGTGCTTCAGTTGATAGACCCAGGCCAGCACTTCAGCCACGGCGGTATAGAGGCCGGCAGGAATCTCCTGCCCCAGCTCCACATGGCGGTGGAGCGCACGCGCCAGCGGCGGTGCGGACATCAGCGGCACGCGGTGCTCGGCGGCCAGCGCGCGGATGCGCGCGGCCACTTCGTCGCTGCCCTTGGCCACCACGCGCGGCGCGCTCATGCGGCCTTCTTCGTAGCGCAGCGCCACGGCAAAGTGCGTGGGGTTGGTCACCACCACGTCGGCCTTGGGCACTTCCGACATCATGCGGCGGCGCGCGATGGCGCGCTGCTGCTGGCGGATGCGGCTCTTGATCTGCGGATCGCCTTCGCTTTCCTTGAACTCCTGCTTGACCTCTTCCTTGGTCATGCGGAGCTTCTTGTAGAACTCCCAGTACTGGAACGGCACGTCGATCGCCGCCACCAGCAGCAGCGAGAGCGCCACCATCAGGCAGCAATGCAGCACCAGGTCGACCATGTGCAGCAGCGCTTCCTGTACGGGGGCATTCATCAGCGCGATGGCGTCGGGCAGGCGGTGCCACAGCACCCATGCGCCCACGCTGCCGACCAGCAGCGACTTGGCGATGGCCTTCACCAGCTCGGCCAGCGAATGGGTCGAAAACATGCGGCCCAGACCCGCCGACGGCGACAAGCGGCCGAAGTTGGGCATCAGCGATTTGGTCGAGAACATCCAGCCGCCCAGCAGCAGCGGCGCCGCCAGCGCGGCCAGGCCGAACAGCAGCAACAGCGGCAGGAAGGCGAGCAGGCTTTCCCAGATCATCGAGGCGAAGCCCGACAGCATGCGCGACGTATCGAACGCCGTCGCCGGCTCGAAGCGCAGCGCGCCCTGCATCACTTGGTTCAGGCCGCGGCCCAGCATGCCGCCCATCGTCCACAAGCCGGTGACGCCGGTCATCAGCATGACGAACGTCGCGAGCTCGCGCGAACGCACCACCTGCCCCTCTTCGCGCGCCTTCTCCAGGCGCCGGGGTGAGGCGGGTTCGGTTTTCTCGAGGTCGCTTTCTTCGGACATCCACGCTCCGTTGCGAAGCGGCTAGCCGCTATTCGTCAGGGGGGATTATCGAAGCAGGGCCCGGTGGGCATTAGGGGGAAAAGGCGGGGGATTCAGGTGCTGTTTGCACGATGAGCGGCGGGGCGGAGATTAACGGCGCAGACGCGAGCGACTTGAGGACTCCTGTGTCGCGGCATCCGGAAACCCCACCGCTATCCGACGCGGCCAGGCTCTCCGGGGAGCCGGAAATTGTTACAAACCAGCCCATGCCGACCGTCAACGCCGGCAAACCAGGGACCGTTCTAGGAGCCAGCACCAGCGGGCTGGCAATGGCTGTCGATTGCCATTGTTGCAGGCACGATGGGGCCAGAATCGCGAAGATTGTTGTCAAGTTGAGCGTCAATGCTGTTGCAGCCAACCCTCAAACTGTCAAGGCAGGAGTTCTCCATGAAGCGCTTTCTCGTCGTCCTCACCGCTGGATTGCTTACCTCGCTCGCGGCCATGGCACAGCCCGCCCCGGCCCAGACCGCAACCTGCAAGGATGGAACCACCTATTCCGGCGCCAGCAAGAAGGGCGCCTGCTCCGGCCATGGCGGCGTGAAGGAATGGGCGGCCAAGCCTGCGGCCGCCAGTGCGCCGATGCCGGCCGCGCCCGCTGCATCGGCGGGCGGTCCGGGCAAGGCAAACGCCCCTGCAACTCCAGCATCGCCGGCAACGCCTGCTGCCACGGCCGCGCCAAAGAAGGCGGCCGCACCCGCTGCCGGCGGCCCGGGCCAGGTCTGGGTCAACAAAGACTCCAAGGTCTACCACTGCTCGGGATCGCGCTGGTACGGCAAGACCAAGAATGGCGAATACATGACGGAAGCACAGGCGACATCCCAGGGCTTCCATCCCGACCACGGCAAGGCTTGCAGTTAAGCACCATGCCGTGCGGGCTGACGATGGTAGGGCCGGCAGTTGGCGGCCTCACCATCCGGCGCCGCACACGCCGAGCAGTCGCGTCCGGGCGCGATCGACCAGCTCGGCAACTTCTACGCGCAGCATCCGACGCTGGTCAAGACGCTGGGTGGGGCTGCGCTTGCTATTGTGTTGGCGAAGGTGAAGGATCATCTTCAGGGGTAGAGCGGGCACAAATGCGAGGCTGTTCCCGAGCTCGGGAACAGCCTCGCGGGCAGCTCCTAGCGAATGCGCGCTCCTGCTTGCGTGGTTATGGGGTTCTTTGCCGGATTTTGGCGTTGGGGTTCTTGGCAGGCGCTGCTGTTTCGCCGGCGTAGCCGGCGACTCCCTTTTTGACTGCGCCAAAAAGGAAGCAAAAAGCGCCTTCTTGCCCGCCGGGCGGGAGTCTTATCGTAGCGTGCGTGGGTTTTTGCACGGGTATTGGCTTCAGGGCATAGCTGGACTGCCTGCCGCGCAGATCGCCAGGGGCAACGCCGGGAACAGCGCTGTCCTCCCGACCTCATGAGAGCGGAGTGGCTCGGTGATCAAGCCGCGTGCCTACGGCAAGAGGTTCTGGACCATAACCGTGGTGCGCGATGCGGCTGCGCATACCGACGGGCCTCAAGCTGCGTGCCACTCCCCTCTCACGAGGTCGGGAGGACGGACTGTCAATGCCTCGCGCCGTCTCGTCACAACGCGGCAGGCATCGTAGCTATGCCCTGAAGCCAATACCCGTACAAAAAC
>NZ_JWMA01000008.1 GCF_000812465.1 Cupriavidus sp. IDO
CTGCAACCAGTCCTGCTCAAGCCAGCATGTTCGTCTTACCTTGCAAACCGGGGCGCGTTCATATAAGTAGGTCGCCCGGCAGGGCGAAACCGGGCCGTAGACCTTCGACAGTGGCCAGCCAAGACCCCATCCCCGCAATCCCCCGAAGCCCCTATCCTTTCGCGCCCCAATCCGGGAATAAAACGAATCGCCCGGCGGTATACGGGCCAGCGAGGTACTGCGTCAGGACGAGCACGTGGCGCACACGCACTACGAATCCGTCAGGAAATCTGGAATCACCTGGGTAAGCCGCAAGACCCCCGCGGGGTCGAAGTAGAAATTCATCGTCGCATACTCCTGCCCGTCCTCCGAAAACCGGTAGCCCCATACCTCGCGATGCATGAGGGGAAAGCGGCTGATCTCGGCAGGCTTCCCGAAGCGGGTCAGAACGTCGCGCGTGGTCCATTCACCGATCCTGGCCTGGCCGAATTCCTCGGCGCTCAGCATCTGCCGGACACTGACAACCCGCCCGTCGGGCCCGATGTCCGCCGCCCATCTGGTCTCGCCCGGCTCGGGATACATCCAGCGCCGGGAGCCATCCGACAATTGGTAGACTTCGCGCGGCGCGCCGAGCCGGGCCTGAAGCTCTGCCTCGCTCGTGCCGGGCGCAACGGATTGCCACGCCGGGGCCGCGCAGCCGGCTGCGAGGGCAGCTGCAGCCAGCGCCAGCAACCGCCTTGCAATGCGCGGGCGTGCCAGCCGCGCGGGCTTCGTTGAGAGATGGGGAATCATGATGGGTCTCCGTCAGCAATGATGGGAAGCGCTGCCAGGCGCGCCGCACAGGCGCAACACCGCACCGCGATCCGTGGTGGCAATACCCGCAGCGAAGGGTGACAAGATGGGTGCCAGGTACCGGCTCTGCGCCTGCAAGCGGCACCTTGCCCGGTGCGATCTGCCCGGAGTCCATTGCCCGCTCCCTCGCTTACCTGCCCGCCTTTGCGAATCAGCCTCCGGAATAGAGGTCGCATTGCGCTGGCGTGATGCACGAGGAGGTGGATGGGGCCGGATCGAGTTGCGCGCAGCCGCTCGTTGCCAGAGCAAGATACGTAGCGCAGAGCATGAGTGTGATTCTCGCGAATGGCATGATGGTCTCCTGTATGGCCGCGATACACGTGCCGCGGCGCTGCCGCCTTGCTCATTCGGAAGCAGCGCCGGCACCTGTATAACTGCGACTCGGGAGAAGTTATTCGCGCGAACGTTTGCCACACGGCTTTTCGGGCCGGGAGGCGTTGACACGCCGGAAGAGAGCAGGCGACAGCGGAATGCCGCCGCCAGACGGAGGGAAGGCGCGAGGCCGCTACACAGCCGGCACCTCAAAGGCCCTTGAGGTCCCGGATCAGTTCGTGACGATGCGGGCTTGCTGGACGATTTCCCGCCAGTGCGGAACCTCCTGCCGGATCGTGGCTGCCATCGCTTCAGGCGTGCCGGTACTGATCACCCTGCCTACCTGCTCAAAGCTTGCACGAATGTCGGCGGACTCCATCACTGCGGCCAGCTCCCTGTTCAGCCGGTTGACGATCGGCGCTGGCAGGCCCCGCGGCGCGACCACGCCGACCCACACCGCATCGAAGCCCTTCCAGCCCAGTTCGGCCAGGGTGGGCGTATCCGGCAATACGGCGAGGCGCCGCGTGCCGGTAATGGCCAGCGGGCGGAGCTTGCCGGCGCGAATCTGCGGCAGCATGGGCGCCACCCCCTCGAGCAGGACATCGACCTCCCCGCTCATCACAGCCATCGTCGCGGCAGGGCCCTTGTACGGTATGTGCTGGATATCGACACGCGCGGCGAATTTCAACTGCTCCATGTAGAGGTGTGTCGGCGTGCCGTTTCCTGGCGAGCTGTAGCGAAGCTGGCCGGGATTGGCCCTGGCGGCGGCGATCAGCTCTTCCAGCGACCTTATCGGCAGCGAGGGGCGCACGACCAGCACCTGCGGCCCCCTGAACAGGATGCCGATAAACGAGAAGTCTTGTACGGGATCGTACGGCAGGCTCGCAAACAGGCTTGGGCCGCCACTCATCTGCACGGAATGGACCATGCTCAGGGTGTAGCCATCGGGGGCGCTCTTCTTCACCGCGTCAAGCGCGGCGATGCCGCCTGCCGAGGGATGGTTCTCGACGATGACGAGCTGCTGCAGCGCCGCCGCAAGCTTGTCCGCGACCTGCCGCGTGACGACATCCATCACGCTGCCGGGCGCACTGCCATTGACGAAACGGATCGGCCTGGACGGGTACGGCTGCGCCAGCGCACCACAGGCCGCCGCACCGAACAGGATGGCCGCAAGGTAGCGAGCTAAGGGATAGCGCAAGAACATGGCGAGCCTCATTGTGCCTGGCAGAGCGTTTTGTATTCGATACGGGCGGCATGGAAAGACCCGGTATCGCTGACCGCGCCGTGCCCCATGGATCACCTGCCAGGCTCACCCACTTCTGGGCGCGTCCCAGCCGCCTGCTCCGGCCACCGGCGATGCGGCAGCCTGAGCGGTGTCTTCAATCTAGGTGCTGACCGTGGTGACGTCGACAACCCACCACGCATTCCACCTGTGCGAGAATTTCACGAATCATTGGAGTCCTCGTGCCCGGGCGGGCTGGAGCTCAGCATGGACCGGATTCGCCGCTTCGAAATGTTCGTACGGGCCGCTGACACCGGCAGCTTCGTGGCGGCGGCGCGCTCGCTCGAACTCACGCCATCTGCCGTGAGCCGCGGGATTGGCGAGCTGGAAAAGCTACTGGGCGCTGCGCTCTTTCATCGCAATACGCGCAACCTCCAGCTTACCGAGGACGGCCAACGGCTCTACCATCAGGTGATTGACCTGCTGGAACGGCTGTCCGTGCTGGAAAGCAGCGTGACGCCGCGCAAGGGCAGTATCGACGGAACCGTTCGGGTAGGTCTGTCGGCAGCGCTGAACCGGCATGTGGTGATGCCAGGGCTGGGGCCTTTCCTTGGGAGCCATCCCGCACTGCGCCTTGAATTCCGCATGACCCAGGACGCCCGTGCACTGCGCGCGGAGAACATCGACATCCTGCTGCACGTGGGCGAGCCGCCGCCGTCGAGCCTGGTCGCCGTACGTCTCGGGCAGGGCCGCCCCCATGTCTACGGCTCGCCAGGCTACCTGCGGCATGCGGGCGAGCCGCTCGACCCGGACGATCTGGCCGCTCATCGCTGCCTGGTGTACCGGCCGCCCTGGCTGCATCAGCCAATCCAGACCTGGACGTTCGAGCGGGACGGCATGCGCAAGTCCATCCAGGTAACACCCGCGCTGGTGAGCGACGACCGCGAGGGCCTGCTGACCGGCGCCATCGCCGGTGCCGGCCTGATCTACCTGGCCGCCTTCGATCCCGCGCTGATCGTCTCGGGACAACTGCGCCGGGTCTTGCCGGACTGGTCGTGCGCGAACAGCTTCAACATCTATGCCATGTACCGCCGTGGCTCCAGCCGGGTGCCCCGGGTGGCCGCGTTCCTGCAGTTCCTGCGCGAGGCATTCATGGACTTCGACCCGCAAGAGATCACGATCGCCCATGCGTCGCTGGCAAACGGCGCGCTGGCGCTGCCGGCCGGGCTTCCGCCAAATCCCGGCGCCAGAGGCGTTGCCACCTGATCGCCTCGCCTACAATTGTTTCAGGCTGCACGAATTGACGATAACCGTCGCTTTGCTGCGGTGCGGCTATCGCAGTGGTGCAGGCCACCCATTCAGCCGCGCCAGCGAAAGATCCGCGGCGGCGGTCGCGGATGACGGTGCGGCAAAGGAGCATGATCGATGCGCTCGCCAGCAGGGGACAGTACGCGCCTGAGACGCCTTGCGACGTGGGTGGTGGCCGTCATCGTCGCGCTGATCGTCATCGGCCGCGTCACCGGCCTCCTTGTCGACTGGCTGTGGTTTGCCTCGGTCGGATATCCCGGCGTCTTCCGCACGATTTTCCTCACCCAGGCCCTGCTCTTCCTTTCCGTCCTTGCCGCTTCGGCGGGCGCGCTCTGGCTGTCGGGATGGCTGGCGCACCGGTACGCAAGGCAGCCTGAAAGCTGGCAACCGGAAGTCGTTGGCGAACTGGCCGGCGAACTCGCGACGCGCATCCCCTGGCGCGCCGCCATTGCCGGTGTTGCCATCCTGGTCGGGCTGTTCATGGCGGCCGCCGAGCTGCCGAGCTGGGACATCGCGCTTCGCTTCGTCAACCAGGTGCCCTACGGCAAGGCCGACCCGGTCTTCGGCAAGGACATCGGCTTCTATCTCTTCTCGCTGCCGGCCTGGCTGGCGCTCAGGAACTGGCTGCTCCTGCTGGTGTGCGGCTGCGCCGTGGTTGCCGGCGTGGTCTACGGGCTGCGCGGCGATATCGCGATCATCCAGGCGCCGCGCGGCCTCACGCGGGCGGCTGCCACCCATGGTTCAGCGTTGCTCGGCCTGTTCTTCGCGCTGCAGGGGTGGTCCTACTGGCTCGACCGCTTCCTGCTGCTCTATGGCGACAACGACGTCGTGGTCGGCGCCGGCTATACCGATGTGCATGTCGGGCTGCCGGTCCTGTGGCTGCTGTCCGGCCTGAGCGCTGCCGCCGCACTCGCTTCGTGGGCCAATATCCGGTGGCGCGGCTATCTGATCCCCGCGGGCTCCGCACTGATGGTGCTCGGTGGCTCGGCACTGATCGGCACGATCTACCCCGCGCTGTTCCAGCGATTCTATGTCAAGCCGAATGAACTGCAGCTGGAAACGCCCTACCTCGAACAAAATATTGCGCTGACGCGCGAAGCCTATGGCCTGGCCCGGATCGAGGTAAAGCCGTTTCCGGTCGTTCAGGACCTGAATCTCGCCACGCTCCAGGCCAATCGCCCGACCATCGACAACATCCGCCTGTGGGACCTGCAGCCGCTGCGCGATACCTACGCGCAGTTGCAGGAGATCCGGACCTACTACAAATTCCTCGCCACGGACATCGACCGCTACCAGCTCGACGCCGGCTACCAGCAGGTCATGCTGTCGGCGCGCGAGCTCGAGCCGTCGCTGATTCCCTCCAATGCACAGACTTGGGTGAACCTGCATCTGCTGTTCACCCATGGCAATGGCGTGGTGATGTCGCCGGTGACCGAGAAATCCGCCGAAGGCCTCCCTTCCCTCTATCTGCGTGACATTCCTCCTGTGTCGAAAGGCGGCCCGCTCATTCGCGAGCCGCGTCTCTATTTTGGTGAAGGCGACAAAGGCGACTATGTCATCGTCAACGGCAGCGTGCCGGAATTCGACTACCCGAAGGGCAAGGACAACGTTTATACGAGCTACCGGGGAAAGGACGGCATTGCCGTCGGCAGCATGGCGCGACGGACGCTCTTCGCCTGGCAGCTCGACGATGCCAACATCCTGCTTTCCGGCTACATCACGCAGGAAAGCCGCATCCTGCTACATCGCAACATCCAGGACCGCGTGCGCACGATTGCCCCGTTTCTCCGGCTCGACCGCGACCCCTACATCGTCGCGAGCGGCGGGCGTCTTTTCTGGATCCAGGACGCCTACACCACCAGCCGCTGGTTTCCCTACTCCCAGCCCGGCAGCGGCGGCACCAACTACATCCGCAACGCCGTCAAGGTGGTGGTCGATGCCTACGACGGCACGGTCGGCTTCTACATCAGCGATCCCGCCGACCCGATCCTGCGGACTTACCAGCGCATCTTTCCGGGCATGTTCAAGCCGCTGGGTGCAATGCCGCAAGACCTGCAACGGCATATCCGCTACCCCGAGGACCTGTTCCTGGTCCAGGCGCAGATCTACCGCGCGTACCACATGGAAACGGCAGAAGTATTCTACAACCGCGAGGACCTCTGGGAGTTCCCGCGCCAGGTCACCGGCATGGACGCGGGGAACCCGCCAGGCGCACGGATGATGCCCTACTACATGATCGTGCGGCTGCCGGGAGAACCGCGTGCCGAGTTCATCCTGATGCTGCCGATGGTGCCCAGCCAGCGCGAGAACATGATTGCTTGGCTGGCGGCGCGTTCCGATCCTCCCGACTACGGCAAGCTGGTCGTCTACGCGTTCCCGAAGGACACGCTGGTCTACGGGCCGTTCCAGATCGAGGCGCGCATCCAGCAGAATACGGAGATCTCGCAGCAGATTTCGCTGTGGAACCAGATGGGTTCGCGCGTGATCCGCGGCCATCTGCAGGTGGTGCCCATCGAGAACTCCATTCTCTACATCTCCCCGCTCTACCTGCGCGCGGAGTCAGGCCAGTTGCCCGAGCTCAAGCGGGTGATCGCGGCCTATGGCGACCGCGTGGTCATGGAGGACAGCCTCGGCGCGGCCCTGGCGGCGCTCTTCAAGGAATCCGCACCGGCAGCAATGCCGCCCCGCGCTACGGCAGACGCCCGCGCTCGCGATGCGCTTGCCCACTACGACCGTGCCATCGAGCGGCTGAAGGCGGGGGACTGGAGCGGCTTCGGCGCGGAACTGGATGCGCTGCGGCCGCTGCTGGAAACGCTTGGTGGCAGGCAGACCGGCGAGAAGAAGTGACCGGCAACGCAACCCGCCGGTAAGACATGCCGTCTGCAGGCGCCCCGGTCAGGAGGCGCCCGCCTGCCCTCAGAATTTGTGACGCAGGCCGAGGCCGAACGTGTTGCCCGGATTCAGCTCGGTGACCTTGTCATAGCGCCAGGCGGCATAGACATCGGTGCGCTTGGAGAACGGGTAGTCGTAGGCCAGCGTGGTGGTATCGCGGCGGGCGGAGCCCAGCGCTTCATTGCCTGCCTGCCAGGTGCGCACCCAGGTAGCCAGCACCGAGCCCGGACCCACCGGCACGCTTGCGCCCACCTGCATGGTGCGGTCGCGCTGGCGGCTCAGCGTGCTGAAGTTGTTGTCCGACTGGGCCAGCTGGCCGAACAGCTTGACCACCTTGAAGTCGTACGACGCACCGGCCAGGTAGGCCATCTGGTAGCTGGCGCCCGTGGCGGCGAATTCCGGTGCATTCACGCCCACGCGCTGCACGGCCAGCGTAGCGCCGAAGTTGCCGTTGAAGTAGGTAGCGTTGGCGCCGTAGTTCTGCTTGCCCTGGTGCCCGGCCGATTCGCCGGTCGAATAGATGGCATTGAAGCGCAGGCCGCCGAAGCCAGGGCTCTGGTACAGCACCGAGTTGTCCCAGGCGGTGTCGCCAGCCACCGAGTTGCCCACCGGTGAGCCGGGCGCCGTGGTGTAGGTGTGCAGGAACATCGGCGAGAACACCGCGGAATCCGCCAGCGGGTTGAACAGCAGCATCGACACGAACCACGGCGTGGTGTTGCGGCCGAGCTTGATGGCGCCGAAGCCGCCGTTCAGGCCGACAAAGGCGTTGCGGCCGAACATGACGTCGCCGTCGAAGCGGCCGACCTTGCCGTTGTCCGTGCGGAAAAAGCTTTCCAGCGCGAACTCGGCGTTCAGGCCGTTGCCCAGCGCTTCCTGCCCGCCGATGCCCCAGTAGGACGTGGTCAGGCCCGAGCTTTCCACGGCGGCTGCGCTGTGTGCGTCGCCGCTGGCGCGCGTGGAGCCGACGAAGGCGTCGACCGTGCCGTAGAGCTGCACATTGCTCTGGGCATGGGCCGCGCCGGCGGCCACGCTGCCGGCGGCCGCCACAGCGGCCAGGATCCTGCGTTGATGCTTCATTGTTTCCTCTTTCTCTCTCTTGTGGACGTGTTCGTCTCTATTAGTTGGCCACCATCGCCAGCACGCGCAGCGGGCTACCTGAGCCGTTCTGGATCTTCAGCGGCGCCGCCACGATCACCGCACCGGTCGGCGGCAGCTGGTCCAGGTTCTTCAGGCATTGCAGCCCGTACTTGTTCGCACCATGCATCAGCGTGTGGCACGGGTACGGCACCGGCCACGCGTACGACTGGCCCGCATCGGTGTTGATCGTCTCCACGCCGAAGCCGTGCACGTTGCGCTCGTGGATCAACCACTCCACCGCCGCCTGCGTGGGGCCGGGCGTGTGGGCGCCGTCTTCGCGCAGGCCCAGGAATTCGGCGGGATCGGTCTTCTGGCTCCAGTCCGTGCGCAGCAGCACCCAGGCGCCTGCCGGGATGCGGCCGTGCTCGGCTTCCCACTGCTGCAGGCGTTCCACCGTCAGTACCCAGTCGGGGTTCTGAGCGACTTCCGCACTCGCATCGACCACCACTGCCGGCGCGATAAAGTTCTTCGCGTCAATGGTGTCTACCGAGTTGTGCGCGTGGTCCTTGCCCGAGATCCAGTGCACCGGCGCGTCGAAGTGGGTGCCGGTGTGCTCGCCGCACGAGAAGTTGTTCCAGTACCAGCCCGGGCCCTTCTCGTCGTACTGGCTGATGCGTTCCATCTTGAACGCCCACACCTTGCCGAACTCGGGGGGCAGCACCAGCGCCGGGAAGTCCGGCGACAGGGTCTGGGTCAGGTCGATGACCCTTACGCTGCCGCTGGCCAGCTCCGCCGCCAGTTGCATCAGGGTGTTGCTCATGGGGACTCCTTGTCCTTCTGTTCTTTCAGTTCGATGCGACCTGCAGCTGCGTGTACTTGCCCTGCCAGTACAACAACGGCGCCGGCCCTTCCTCGGCCACATGGATCGCCCGCACCCGACCGATGATCAGGATGTGCCCGTGGCGCTCCAGCAACTCCTCCGCCTCGCAGTCCATCGCCACCACCGCATCGGCCAGCACCGGCGCGCCGTCTCCGGTCAGCTGCGTCCACGCATCGCTGCCGTAGCGTGCCGCGCCCGCTTCGCCACCAAAGCCCGTGAAGCGCTGCGCCACCGCCTGCTGCTCCACGCGCAGCAGGTTCACGCCAAAGCGCCGCGTACGCTGCAGCAGCCCCGCCGACGAGCTGGTCGCCTTCATCGACGCCACCACCATCGGCGGCTCGGCCGAGAACGACGACACCGAAGTCGCGGTGAAGCCGCTGCGCTCTTCGCCGTCGGCCACCGTCACCACGCTCACCGCCCCGGCAAAGCCACGCATCGCCTGCCGGAACTGCTGCGGGATGGCCGCCAGCGGATCGTGCTTACTGGCTGCCATGTTTAGCTCCGCCGGGCTGGCGCAACCCGCGCGCCTCCAGGATCGGCAGCACCGTGTCGCGGAAGTACGGGAACTCCTTCACGTAGTCCACGAACGACAGCGTGGTGCCCTTGAACCCCGCTTCGGCCAGCGCGCAGATGCCGTCGGCCACCTGCTCGGGCGTGCCCACCAGCGGGAAGCCGCCGTGGCCCGCCGCCATGCGGTCGCGGATCAGCGCCAGCAGGTCATGCGGGAACGACTGCGCATTCGCGAACTGCAGTGCCACCAGGTTGTCCACCGCGCCCCAGTCGGCGTTGTCCTGCGCGAAGTGGCGCAGGTAATCGCGCGCTTCCTGCTCGGTCGGGCGGCACACCACGTGCGAGAACGTCAGCACTTCCACCGGCTTGTTGGCGGCTTTGGCCTTCGCCTTCAGCTCGCCCACTTCCACCTTCGAGCGCGCCAGGTCGATTGCCGGCGTGAACAGGAAGTTCGCGTTCTGGATCGCAAAGTCACGCCCCTCGCCCGAGCCCGCTGCGTTCAGGATCGGCGGACGGTCGCCGTGCCACGGCTTGGGCAGCCCGTAGATGCCCTTGAGCTGGAAGTTCTCGCCGTCGTAGTTGAACGCCCCGTCGCGCTCCCAGATCTGCTTGATGACGTCGAATCATTCCTGCGCGTACCTGTAGCGCTTGTCGTGGCCGGCCGCCAGCGGCAGGCCCAGCGCTTCGTACTCCGGGCGGTTCCAGCCCGCCACGATGTTCAGCCCCGCCCGGCCCTGCCCGATCTGGTCCAGCGTCGCGATCTGCTTGGCCACCACCGCCGGGTGGTTCGCCGCCGTGTGGATCGTCGCGAACACCGTCAGGTGCCTGGTCTGCGCCAGCAGACCTGCCGCCCAGGTGATCGTCTCCAGCACCGAACCGTGGAAGTCCGTCTCGCCGCCGTAGCCGATCCAGCGCGCGATCGGCAGCATGAAGTCGATCCCCGCCTCGTCCAGCATCTGCGCCAGCTTCGCGTTGTTCTCCCACGAGTTGTCCCAGCGCTCATCTATCTTCGTCACCGACATCCCGCCCGAGCAGTTCGTCGCAAACGTACCCAGAATGAAGTCCTTTGAGTTCAGAATTTTTCTCATGCTTATCTCCGGCAAAGTAGAATCCCAGAATCAGGCGCCGGTCACGGAAAATCCGGTACCCGCCTGTACTGCCTTGAAAATCCATGCGCAACCTGCGCGCCGACCTGACAATGCCCAAATCATCGAGTGAATCCGCGGAATCCCAGAAAACCGAGCGCACTGCCCAGCAGCACCGCTGGCATCTGGCGACGGACGATTTCGGCGTCGAGATCACGGACCTCGAGTACGCCGTCATGCGGGTTTATCAGTCGTTCCAGCGATGGCAGTCCGAGTGCCTGGCGGCCGTAACCGGTATTACGCTGAGCGGGCAGGAAAATGCCCTGCTTCACATCATCCGGATGCACGAACGGCCCAAGACCATCAAGGACTTGCTCCATATGACCAATCGTCAGGACGTGCCCAATATGCAGTACGAACTGCGCAAGCTGCTCAAGGCCGAACTGATCGACAAATATGGCAGCGCGCGCACGGGCATTTATTATTTCGCCACGGACGAAGGCATAAAGGTGTGCGACGAATTCGCCAGGCTACGCCGCGAGACATTCCTCGAGACAGCCCGGGCGGAAATCGGCCCTAAATCCGGAAACACCAAGGCGACCGGACAGCTGGAACAACTGGAAAAGGTTTACGAAATCGCTACGCGCGAAATCGCGACCTTTCACCGTCGCCGCTAGGATGATTGGTATCGGTGATACATCGGGGGCACTGTCTCCTTCATTCATGTGCAACCACATGCACATTGAATAAATAATCAAATAGAATATTTATTTTATGTATCGTACGCACGGACCTGCGGTCGCCAAGTTTTTTGCACTAGGGGAAAACACTGAGACTTGCGCCGTCATGAGCGCCGGATGCCCTGCCCTGCGAGTCATCGCCTAGAGTGGGGATGCGTACCTCGCCCCCGGTACCAGATCTACCGCAATAATCGATAGTCCTCACAAAGAAAACCAGTTTTACAGCTTGCTGCTCCGGGTGCACAGTACACACTACAAGAAGAGCCCAGGAGACTCACATGCAAGACGACAACCACCCCGCCAAACCCGCCCCCAGTCTGCTTGCACGCCCAACCCGGCGGCGCTTCGTGCGGGATGCCGGCCTCCTGGCCCTCGCCGCATCGCCGCTGGCATCGCTGGCAGCAGGCCTGGGCGATGGCGTGACGCTCGCCGATGGCCCTCGCCCCCTGGTGCGCTATCCGGGCAAGCGCCCGCTGGTCCGCGTCAGCACACGGCCGCCGCATCTGGAAACCCCGTTCACCGTGTTCAACGAGGGCCCGATCACGGCAAACGATGCCTTCTTCGTGCGCTACCACCTGGCCAACATTCCGTTGTCGGTGGATTTGTCCAGCTACCGGTTGTCCATCACGGGGCAGGTCAAGACGCCGCTGAGCCTGTCGCTTGCCGAAATCCAGCAACTGGCCGAGCCGGTGGAAGTGGTTGCGGTCAACCAGTGCTCCGGCAACAGCCGCGGCTTTTCGTCGCCGCGCGTGTTCGGCGCGCAACTGGCCAATGGCGCCATGGGCAACGCACGCTGGACCGGCGTGCCGCTGCGCAAGGTACTGGAGAAGGCGGGGGTGCTGGCCGGTGCGAAGCAGGTGACATTCAACGGGCTCGACACCCCGGTGCTGCCCAGCACGCCGGACTTCCGCAAGGCGCTCGATATCGAGCACGCCATGAGCGCCGAGCCGATGCTGGCCTGGAGCATGAACGGCAAGGACCTGCCCCTGCTCAATGGCTATCCGCTCAAGCTCATTGTGCCCGGCTATTTCGGCACCTACTGGGTCAAGCACCTGTCGGAGATCGAAGTCATCGATCATGAGTTCAGCGGCCATGACGCGTGGTTCATGACGACCGGCTACCGCGTTCCCGACAACGACTGCCAGTGCGTTGCACCCGGCACCGCGCCAGCCAAGACCCGGCCGATCTCGACCCTGGCGGTGCGCAGTTTCATTACCAGCGTGATGTCGGGAGGCGTGCTGCCCGCCGGCCGCACGACGCAGCTCAAGGGCATCGCGTTCGACGGCGGCGGCGGCATCAAGGCCGTCGATGTTTCGGTGGACGGCGGGCAGACCTGGATGGCCGCCACGCTGGGCCGCGACCTCGGCCGCTTTTCGTTCCGCGAATGGCAGTTGCCGGTCAAGTTCGACCGCAAGGGCAAGGCGGTCTTGATGGTGCGCGCCACCAACCGGCTTGGCGAGGTGCAGCCGGCCACGGCGGACTGGAATCCGGCCGGCTATCGCCGCCACGTCATTGAATCCACGCCTGTCACCATCGCCTGAGGGCCGCATCATGAAAAAAACATTCCCTACGGCATTGCTGGCGTTGGCCCTTCTGACTGGCGCTGGCGCCGCTCATGCAGCGCCAGCGGAGATCAAGCTTCCGCCGGAGACGGTCAAGCTGAAGCCCTCGAAGCTGCCCGGATACATGGTGGCCACGCAGAAATGCGCCATCTGCCATTCCGCCGACTACGTCAGCTACCAGCCGCCCGGCATGAGCCTGGTGCAGTGGACCGGCGAGATGAAGAAGATGCAGAAGGCGTATGGCGCCCCGATCAGTGACGACGAAGTCGAACAGCTCGGCGCCTACCTGGCCGTGGCGTACGGCTCGGCAAAGATCGATGACCCTGCCGTCGTCGCCGTCACGGAGAAAGCCGGCAAGCCTTCGGCCGGGACGCCGCCGACGCAGTCGGCGGGCGGCACGGTCGACGTGCAGGCGCTGCTGGCGAAGAACGCCTGCCTCAGCTGCCACAGCCTGACGCAAAAGCTGGTTGGCCCCGCGTATCACGACATCGCCGAAAAATACAAAGCCGACCCGCAGGCGCAGTCGAAGCTGGAGGCCAGCATCCGCGGCGGCAGTACCGGAAAATGGGGCGCTGTGGCCATGCCGCCGTTCGCCGGATTGCAGCCGGACGAAATCAAGGCGCTGGCCGAGTTCGTCCGCAAGCAGTGAGGTAGCCCGCGAAGGCATGGCCCCCCTACGGGGCCATGCGGCCAAAGCGCCCGCTGTTGAAGCCGGTGAACGCCTGCGCGATTTCCGCTTCGCTGTTCATGACGAACGGGCCGTAGCCTACGATCGGCTCGTCGATCGGCTCGCCGCTCAGCAGAAGCGCCATCGTGTCGCTGCCGGCCTCAAGGGTCATGCCTTTCCCGGCGCCGTCCAGCACCACCATCTGCGCATCGCGCACAGTCGCCTCGTTGTTGACCACCACGCTGCCGCGCAGCACCACCAACGCGGTATGCCAGCCCTCGGGCAGGTCGAGCGTGGCAATGCCGCCGCGATCGAGACGCAGGTCCCAGACATGCATCGGCGAAAAAGTACGGGCCGGCCCGGTATGGCCGCCATACTCGCCGGCAATCACGCGCACGCTTCCCGCCCCGTCCGGCAGCGGAACGACGGGAATGTCGCGGTCCACGATCGCCTGGTAGCCGGGCTCGGTCATCTTGTTCCTGGCAGGCAGGTTGACCCAGAGCTGCAGCATTTCCAGCGGGCCGCCGGTCCGGCTGAAATCGGGGGAATGGAATTCCTCGTGCAGGATGCCCGAGCCAGCCGTCATCCACTGCACGTCGCCGGGACCGATGACGCCGCCCTGCCCGGTCGAGTCGCGATGCGCGACTTCGCCCTTGTAGACGATCGTCACGGTCTCGAAGCCGCGGTGCGGGTGCTGGCCAACGCCGCGCGGCTTTTGCGTGGGCGTGAAGTCGGCCGGGCCGGCGTAGTCGAGCAGCAGGAACGGGCTGAGCTGCTTGCCATGGCTCTGGTACGAGAACATCGAACGCACGGGAAAACCGTCGCCCACCCAGTGCGAACGCGGTGCGCTGTAAACGCCAAGAATGCGCTTCATGCCGATCTCCTGTGACCGCCCCGCCGAATCGCCCCATCCCTGAAACGGGGGGCGAATGCGCGGACCAGCAATTGCATCGAATCCAATGGAACGAGCATAGGCGCCGCGCGGCAGGCCGGGTAGTCTGCTAAATTGCGCCTCACTGTCCTGTTTCCGGAACGATGTTCCCTCCCTCCCCGTGCAAGATCTGAACGACCTCTACTACTACGTCCAGGTTGCGGACCATGGCGGTTTTGCGCAGGCAGGCCGCGCGCTGGGCATGCCGAAATCCAGGCTCAGCCGGCGCATCGCGCTGCTCGAGGAACGGCTGGGCGTGCGCCTGATCCACCGCTCGACCCGCCAGTTCGCCGTCACCGAGATCGGCAGGTCGTACTACGAACACTGCAAGGCGATGCTGGTGGAGGCCGAAGCGGCGCAGGAGGCGATCGAGCTGACGCGCGCCGAGCCGAGGGGGATTGTCCGCATCGCCTGTCCGGTCGCGCTGTTGCAGGCGCATGTGGGCGCCATGCTGGCCGAATTCATGGCCATGCATGCCCACGTCACGCTGCACCTGGAAGCCACCAACCGGCGCGTCGATCCGGTGGGCGAGGCCATCGACGTGGCCATCCGCGTGCGCCCCCCGCCGCTGCAGGACGCCGACCTGGTGATGCGCGTGCTGACCGAGCGTGGCCAGTGCCTCGTAGCGAGCCCGGCGCTGCTCGCGCGGCTGGGGACGCCGGCAGCGCCGGCCGGGCTGGCCGACTGGCCCAGCCTCGGCCTTGGCACGCCGCAGCAGGACCATGTCTGGCAACTGTTCGGCCCGGATGGCGCGCAGGCCGAGATCCACCACCGCCCGCGCTACGTCACCGGCGACATGATCGCCATGCGCGGCGCCGCTGTCGCCGGCGTAGGCGTGTGCCAGCTCCCGGTGATGATGGTGCGGGACCAGCTGGCGGCCAGAACGCTGGTGCCCTTGCTGCCGGCGTGGCGCCCGCGCAAGGAAATCATCCATGCCGTGTTTCCGTCGCGCCGGGGGCTGCTGCCCGCGGTGCGGATGCTGATCGACCATCTGGCCGAGCGCTTCGCGGCGTTCGAAGAAGAGTAGCCATCCGATGGGCCCAAGGGGCGCCAGGGTTTCTGGCAGCGCTCCGTCAGAACCGGTAGCGCACGTAGCCCATGCTGAAGTTCGTCCCCGGGTTGGGCTCCTTGATACCGGCATTGGACAGGTGCTGGAAGCGGTAGCCCGCCGAAAAGCGCCGTCCCTTGCCGAACGCCACCCCGACGCCGACCATGTCCGCGAACTGAAACGCCGAACCCATGCGATGCCCGTCTGCGATCTCGGTGTGGCTCAGCACGTGAAAACCCACTGACGCTTCGAGGTACGGCGTCGCATACTCGCCCTCATAGTTCAGCCGGAAGATCGGCGACACGCCGAACTCCATCAGCTGGCTCGACGGTTCGTGCGACAGGGCCCGCCAGTTGGCGATATTCAGCTCGCCGTCGAGGGCCAGCGAGAAACGGCTCGACAACTGCCATTGCACAATGTCCTCCCACCGGCCGGCAACTTCATACTTCTCAACGCCATGACCGTTGTCACGGGCGTATCCGGCCTGCATTGAGAAAGTCGCTGCGCCGGTCGCGGCAGGCAGCGTGGCAAGGCACGCTGCGAGGGGGAATGCGGCTGCAGTTTGCAGAAGACCACGTGGTTCTTTTTGTTTTCCTGCTGGCATTTTCATTCTCTCGGCAGTGCTCTCTGCGCGGCGTTCCGACGCCGCCATGATTTCCGGGTTCACGGCGCAGGAGAATAGCAGCGGTACAGTTTTTTGGTAGCCCGCCTGGTGCGAACACTGCGTTCCAGCGCCGGAACAATGCCCACATGCGAAGCGCCCGCAAGACAAGCGTGTGATTGACGATTCGTTCGGTTCGTTTGCGCGCCGGCCGCGCGCGACTGCCTCAGGTAGCGCGTTCGGGCGCTACCGCAGGCTTGTGTGCCGCGGCCGCTTCGTCTGTCATGCCGGAGCCGGCCAGATCGTGAAACGATTGAGAATTGGTGTGGTCGGCTATATGCTTGGACAACCCGGCGAGGATCGGCTCGACGGCATCAGCCAGGTCTTGCTGAACGCATACAAGGAATCGAGCGCCATGGCATATCTGCTGGACCCGCTGTTTCTCGGCCTGTGCGTCGTCATCTGCGATGTCCTCGCCTGGCGCCTCATCCGCCCGGATCACACGCGGCTGCGCCTGGTTGCCCGCCTGGCATTGTTCGCCCTCCTGACCAGCGTGCTTGTGCAGGGCGGCATGATGCCGCTCGATGCTGCTCCATGGCCTGACCAGCCGGTCCGGCATTTTCCTGCGCAGGCACTGGAAATCATCTGGTGGTTGCTTGGCGCCCGGGTCCTGACCATCCTGCTGGGCGCGCTGTTCCTGCCCCAGGCCTGGCAAGGCGAGCGCCTGTTCCAGGACGTACTTGGCGCGCTGATCTTCGTGGCTGCGGCCGTCGCGGCCATCGCCTATGTGCTGGAGCTTCCGGTAACCGGGCTGCTGGCCACCTCAGGCGCGTTGGCCATCATCGTCGGGCTGGCCGTTCAGAGCACGCTGAGCGACGTGTTCTCGGGTCTGGTGCTGAACGCCACCCAGCCGTACCACCCGGGCGACCTGGTATCCATCGACGGTATCGACGGGAAAGTGCTGGAGATCAACTGGCGGGCCACGCATCTCCTGAGCGCGCAGGGCAACCTGATCGTGATCCCGAACAATGCCACGGCGCGCGCCAGGATCACCAACTTCAGCCGGCCATCGGAGCTGCATGGCGTCAGCGTGACCATCGAGGTGACGCCGGAAGCGCGCCCCCAGCGGGTGCTTGACGCGCTCGACCGCGCACTCAAGGGTTGCAGGGTCGCCCTGTCCAGGCCCGAGCCGTCGGTCACGGTCAAGCGCATGGGCGCAAATGCTGTTGAGTACGAAATGACCTGCTACGTGGCTTCGATGGCGAACAAACCCGCCGCGGCCAACCAGCTTTTCGATCTTGCCCACCGGCACCTGGCGTCGGCCGGCATCGACCTGCGCCCGCTCGCCGTTCCCTACGGCAAACCTGCAGCTTCGGATCGCCGCCTGCGGCTGCTTTCGACAGTGAGCATCTTCCAGGCGCTCGATGACGCCGACCTGTCGCAACTGGCCGAGCGACTGTCCCGGCATGAATATGAACCCGGGCAACCCGTTGTGGCCAGTACCGATGTCACCGACTACCTGTTGCTGGTGGACACAGGCGTCCTCTCCGTCGCTGCAACGCAGAATGGCCAGAACGTCGAAGTCGCGCGCCTCGGGCCTGGTGACGCGTTCGGCGAGTCCGGGGTGCTCGCCGGCATTCCGATGCAGGTCGCCATCACGACCATGACCGGCGCCGTGCTCTATCGGCTGGACAAGACCGACCTCACGCCGATCCTCCAGGCACGCCCGGAAGTTGGATCGGGGATGTGCCGCCTGCTCTCCGAGCACAAGGAATCGAACGATGCGCTCGCGCGGATGCGCGTCCCGCCGGACGCGCAGAAGGTGGGCATCCTGCAATGGCTTCAGGCAAAGATGCACGCCCTCCACGATATGGCCTAGTCCGCCGATTCATTGAAATGGAGGTGAAGGACCTGTCATGCGGGATACAGCGCCAGGGAGGAGCAGGGTTTCGGATTGCACACGACCGATGCCGATATACGCCAGGCCATGGGCCGGTTGCCGTTCGTCCACCACGGGGCCGATGTCGGTGCCCGCCTTTAGCGCGTGGTCGATCTTCAGTCTCTGCAGGCGCGCCTTCACAGCATCGACGAAGGCGTCATGGATGCCTTCGTCGCAGACGTTGCCTCGGCGCCGGACGGCGTCGGTGCATTCCCGGCGATCAGGCCTTCTGCCTTGAGCGTATCCCACAGCTCCGCGGGGATCGGCGCCGCTGCCAGTTGCAGGTTCTCGCTGATGCGATCGGGCCGGCTCGCGCCGGGAATCGCGCCAGCGACGGCCGGATGCGCAAGCGAGAACTGCAGCGCGACCGCCTTGATGTCGACGCCGAACCGATCGCAGATCTGCCGGATGCGCGCGACGCGTTCGAGCATTTCCGGCGACGCAGGCTGATACTCGAAGTGCTGGCCACCGGCAAGCACGCCGGAGTTGTAGGGGCCGCCGACGATGATGCCGAGTCCGCGCGCTTCGCTGGCCGGCATCAGTCGCGCGAGCGCGTCGGCGTGATCCAGCAGCGTGTAGCGTCCCGCGAGCAGGAATCCATCCGGATCGGCGCGGTCGAGCGTGAGTTCGCACGGCTCGATGCGGTTCACGCCGAGCCCCCAGCCCTTGATGACCTTTTCATCGCGCAAGCGCGTCAGGGCCTTGGCGGCGCCCGACATGGCGACTTCAAACACGTCGCGCCACTGCTCGCCGTGGAAGTCGACGGCCGGGTCGTGAATCCACACGGTGTCGAGCCGGTCGGTGCGCAGCCGCTTGAGGCTTGCTTCGATCGAGCGCAGCGTGCCGTCTTCGGTGTAGTCGTAGACGATCTTGTTCGGCAGGCCGTGCTGGAACAGGCCACCCTTCTCGCCCAGATCGCGTTGCGAGGCGTCTTCGTGTTCGTCGAGGATCAGGCGGCCGACTTTCGTGCCGATTGCATATGCATCGCGCGGGCGGCCCGCGAGCGCTTCACCGAGCCGAAGCTCGGCCAGACCGGCTCCATACAGCGGCGCGGCGTCAAAATAGCGGATGCCGTTTTGCCAGGCGGCGTCCACAGTGGCCAGTGCTTCTTCTTGCGGAATGTCCCGGTACATATTGCCGAGCGGCGCGGTGCCAAAGCCCAGGCGGGATGGAAGTGTGATTCTCATGGGAATTCTCAAGGGATCGGTCGATGAACGGCGAACGCCGTCATCGGCTGTTGTTGGGTTCAGGCAGCCGCCGCGGCCAGCGTCGGGTAATCGGTCAGGCCACGTGCGCCGCCGCCGAACAGCGTGTTGCGGTCGTGCAGCGCGAGCGGTGCACCGGTGCGCAGTCGCTCAGGCAGGTCGGGGTTCGCAACGAACGGACGGCCGAAGGCAACCAGATCGGCCCAGCCCGCGGCAATCGCTTCGCGGGCGCGTTCGGCCGTGTACCTGCCGGCATAGATCAGCACGCCGGGGTACGCCGCGCGCAGCTTCTGCTTGAATTCCACCGGCATCAGCGGCGCATCGTCCCAGTCCGCTTCGGCAATGTGGATGTAGCCGACGCCGAGACCGGCGAGCAGCCTGGCAGCGGCGAGGTACGTGGTTTCCGGATCGTCGTCGACGCAACCGTTGAGCGTGGTCAGTGGTGCCAGCCGGATGCCGACGCGGGACGCATCGCCGGCGCCTTCGATCAGCGCCTGCGTGACGTCGTCGAGAAAGCGCAGCCGGTTCTCCAGCGAGCCGCCGTAGGCATCCGTGCGCGTGTTGGCCTGCGAGTCGATGAACTGGTTCACGAGGTAGCCGTTGGCGCCATGTAGCTCGACGCCGTCAAAGCCCGCTTCGATAGCGTTGCGGGCCGCGGCGCGGTACTGATCCACGACATCGCGGATCTCGTCGATGGTCAGTGCGCGCGGTTCCGATGTCTCGACAAACCCGGGCACGCCATCGCCCTCACCCGCGATGAACACGTTCACGCCCTTGGCCTGCACGGGCGACGACGACACCGGCTGCTGGCCACCAAGCAGGCTCGTGTGGCTCAGCCGGCCGACGTGCCAGAGCTGCGCAAAGATGCGGCCGCCGACAGCGTGCACGGCGTCGGTGACCTTGCGCCAGCCGGCTACCTGGTCAGGCGTATAGATGCCGGGCGTCCACGCATAGCCCTTGCCGAGCGGCGCGATGGTGGTGCCTTCGCTGACGATGAGGCCGGCGCTCGCACGCTGTGCGTAATACGCGGCCATCAGGTCGTTGGCAACATCGCCGGGCTGGCTGGCGCGCGAACGCGTCATCGGCGGCATCACGATGCGGTTCGGCAGCGTCAGCGCGCCGAGTCGCAGCGGTTGAAACAGAGGGTCTTGGATCATGATGTGTGTCCTGTCTGAGCCGCGCGTTCAATCCCACTGGGCGGCAAGGCCGTCCGGGCTGACTTCGCGGCCGTTGCGTTCCAGCGCGGCAATCTGCGCCATATTGTCGTCGGTCAGGCGCAGCGTTTGGGCGAGCAGGTTGCTGGCGAGGTTTTCGCGCTTGGTGGATGACGGGATCACCGAGAAGCCGCGCTGCAGCGCCCAGGCGAGCACCACTTGCGCAGGGGTCGCCTGATGGCGTTGCGCGATCGCGCCGATCACCGGGTCGCCCAGCACCTTGCCGTAGGCCAGCGTCATGTACGACGTGACGTGGATGCCTTCGCTCTGCAGGAAGTCGACCAGCTTGTGGTTCTGCAGATACGGGCTCAGCTCGATCTGGTTGGTCGCAATCGCGTCCTTGCCGACGGCGGCCATCGCCTGCCGCGTCAGTTCGATGTTGAAGTTCGAGATACCGATCTGCCGCGCCAGGCCCTTCGCCTTCGCGTCCGCCAGCGCGGTCATGAATTCCTCGACGGACACGCCGTTGCCGGGCGCAGGCCAGTGGATCAGCGCCAGGTCGACGTAGTCGGTGCGCAGCTTCGCGAGGCTTTCCTCGAGGCTCGGTACGAGCTTGTCCTGCGCATAGTGGTCGACCCAGATCTTCGTCGTCAGGAACAGGTCGTCGCGGCGCACGCCGGAAGCAGCGATCGCCTCGCCCACTTCGGCCTCGTTGCCGTAGATCTGGGCCGTATCGATCGCACGGTAGCCGACCTCGAGGCCGTTGCGGACCGAGTCGATGACAACCTGGCCTTGCAGGCGGAACGTGCCGAGGCCGAAAGCGGGAATCTTGCTCATCATGTGCTCCTTGGTGTGGATGGATCGGTTCGATCTGTCAGGCATTCTGGGTTTTTAGACTGATGAAATAAACGCCGCTAGCGGACAAACATATGTGATTTGAGATCAAGTATGGAAACGCACCGGTCCCGGCAGCTCGATGACGATGCTGAAGCCCCCGCGCGTCAGGTTTTCGAGTGGGGTCGGCTTGATCGACGTCCGCTCAGAGCGCGCGCAGGCTGCCTTCGAGCCGATAGAAGTCGAGCGACGGCGCAGTGAAGAACGAGCGCGACGTACCGGCCGCGAAATCATCAAGATGCACGACGGTGGCCCGGTCGGCCTCCTGCCACGAAATCGCATAGATCTCGCCAGCAACATGCTGCCAGGTGCAGGCGACTTCGCCCTTCGCGCCCGCGAAAGCGCCTTCGGTAATCTCGTAGCGCATATGGATGCCGTCGTCGGCGTACGCGTTGATCGCGGTGAGCCCGTCGTAGCGGACCTCGAAGCGCTTGCCGGCAAACGGCGGACGATGGATCGGTGCGTTCATGATGGTGATCTCCGGGGTAAATGGGACAGCGTTCAGTGGGCAAGTTCGACGGGTTCTGCCGTGCGTCGGGGCAGGCCCTGGCGCTGGTCAAGCGTGCCGCTCAGCCCGGTCAGCGCGAACGCGCCGAGCGTCACGGCTGCCGCGATCCACGGCGTGTGGCCAAGGCCGACGTGCGCGACGATCAGCCCGCCGAGCGACGAGCCGCCTGCGACGCCGAGGTTAAAGGCGGCGATGTTGAAGCCCGATGCGACGTCGGTGGCGTCCGGCGCGAAATGCCGCGCCTGCTTGACGACGTAGACCTGCAGGCCCGGTACGTTGCCGAATGCGACTGCGCCCCATGCGAGCATCGTCAGCACCGCGAGCCATGCGTGGTGGATGGTGTACGTCAGCGCGAGCAGCACCACGGCGAGCAGCAGGAAGATCCGCTTGAGGGCCTTGACGGGGCCGACGCGATCCGCGAGCCTGCCGCCCCAGACGTTGCCGAACGCGACCGACACGCCGTAGCCGACGAGCACGAGGCTGACCTGCGACGGCGTGAAACCGGCGATCTGCTCGAGCAACGGCGCCATGTAGGTGAAAGCGATCAGCGAGCCGCCGTAGCCGACTGCCGTCATTGCGAACACGAGCAGCAGGCGCGGCTGCGCCAGCACACGGAACTGCCGGGCGAGCGGCGCGGGCTCGGTGAGCGCCAGGCGGCGGGGCACGAAGGCGAGCGCGCCGACAAAGGCAACGAGACCGAACAGCGCGACGATCAGGAACGTCGCACGCCAGCCAAAGTGCTGGCCGATGAAGGTGCCGAGCGGAATGCCCGCAACGAACGCGACGGTCATGCCGCTGAACATGGTCGCGATCGCACTCGCCGCCTTGTCTTTCGGAACGAGCGTCGTCGCGATGATCGAGCCGACAGAGAAGAACACGCCGTGCGCCAGGCCGGTGAGAATGCGGGCGACGATCAGCGATTCGTAGCTGGGCGCTTGCCATGCGACGAGGTTGCCGACGGTGAAGAGCGCCATCAGTGCGGCGAGCAGCGTCTTGCGCGGCACGCGGCCGGTGAGCGCGGTGAGGAGCGGCGCGCCGACGGCGACGCTGAGCGCATAGAGACTGACGAGCAGGCCCGCGGAGGGCAGGCTCACGCCGAGATCGGACGCGATCGTCGGGATCAGCCCGACGATCACGAATTCGGTGGTCCCGATGGCGAATGCGCTGATCGTCAGCGCAAGCAGGGCGAGTGGCATGATGGGCATCCGTGGGTCCGGTGAGAATGGACCGCAGTCTGCCCGCTTTACTTTTGCAGAAAAACCGGTCTATAAACGAAATTATTTTGATTTCAAATCAACAATGAAAGTCACGCTCGACGAACTCCAGGCATTCGCGACGGTGGTCGACACGGGTTCGATCACCGCGGCCGCGGAGCAGCTCGATCTCACCGTGTCCGCGACGAGCCGCACGCTCGCGCGGCTCGAGGAAAAGCTGAAGACTACGCTGCTGCGCCGGACCACCCGCCGCCTGGCGTTAACCGAGGAAGGGCAGGCATTCCTGCAGAATGCGCGGGCGATCATCAATTCGGTCGAAAGTGCGGAAGAGCAGATGCTCGCGCGGCGCGAGAAGCCATCAGGGCGCTTGCGAATCGACGGCGCGTCGCCGTTCATGCTGCACGTGATCGTGCCGCTCGTGCGCGGCTATCGCGAACAGTTTCCCCAGGTGGAGCTGGAGCTGAACAGCAATGAAGGCATCATCGATCTGCTCGAGCGGCGCACCGATGTCGCGATCCGGATCGGCCGCCTGAAGGATTCGACGCTGCACAGCCGGTTGATCGGCAACAGCCGGCTGCGCATTCTCGCCAGTCCCGAATATCTCGACGCGCACGGTCAGCCGCGCAAGGTCGAGGATCTCGGCAAGCATGCGCTGCTCGGCTTCAATCAGCCCGAGTCGCTGAACGTGTGGCCGATACTCGACACAGACGGCGAGCCGTACCGGATCGCGCCGGCCGTGTGGTCATCGAGCGGAGAGACGCTCAGGCAGCTCGCGCTCGAAGGGGCCGGTATCGTCTGCCTGTCGGATTTCATGACCGCGCAGGACCGCGAATCCGGGCGTCTGGTGCAGATCCTCGCGCGCCACACGCAGGACGTGCGGCAACCCATTCAAGCCGTCTATTACCGGAACACGGCGATTTCGTCGCGGATTGCGTCGTTCGTCGATTATCTGATCAAAGCGCTCGGCGGCAAGACCCCCGCGCGGCGCGCGGCGACATGGACGGATCAATGACGGACGCTCGAGACGCATCTCCCTTCCGAAGCCTGGAGGCACGCGCAACGCGTAGCTCGCCACTTCCCTCGCCAGGCAGCCGTTTGGCGCCTTACGGCCCCCGTTTGAACGGGCCATACTCCGCGGCACGCCCGAGGATGTTCATCGGACCAATGCTGCCGATGGTCCGCATCTGCGCTGCGTCGCGAGCGAACAGCGAGCCGGCATATCCCAGCGCATTGACCGAAATGCCTTCGACGCATTCCCTGGATCTCGGCACCAGCAGCAGCCCCTCGGACATGACCAGCAGGTTGTAGGGTGCCGACTGGCGCAGTTCGCCATCGAGGTCGACCGCATCGACACCGACAGCCGCAAGCAGCGACCGATAGCGCTCCCATGCCATGCGTGCCATCTGGTCCATCGGCGCCACGGACAGATCCAGTGGCGCGAATGCATGCGGAAATGCCAGGCCAGCTACGGTACCGGTACTGCCGGCGATACGCGCCGATGCCAGCAACGGGCTGATCGGCATTGGCGGCCCGTCCTCCGCGAGCGGCAGCGGCACGATCTGCAGATGCTTGTGGCTCTGGCTCGCCCCTGCCGCCTGCCCGCCGTTGTAGAAGCCGACGCTCGCGAATTCCCCCATGCACGCCAGCAGCGCACCGAAGTCCGCCACGGTCAGCAAGGATTCCTGCGCTTCGAAGAGTCGGGTGATGACAAGCAGGTGGTGGTCGATGACATTGAACTTGTTGAGCAATGCCACGTGGGTATCGGAGATCTCCGCGACAAACAGTTTGGGGTCATACGGCAGGAACGGATTTCCCCCTGCACTGCCGCCCCGGCGCGCCTTGTCCTTGCGGGCCAGGCTGGAGACCTGCCGCACAAGGAACCGCACGCCGCCGTCTTCGATCGTCGACTGGACCGTCTCGATCGGGCACAACGCCCCGATCCGCAAGGCATGTGCGGTTTGCCGCATGACGGCCGGCCATAGCGTGCCTGGCTGAAGGTGGGAGTTGGGCATGGTCCGGCTCCTGAATCACCCCCTACGCCACCCGAAACCCATGCGTCCCGTCCCGCTCGAGCTGCGCAATCAGCCCGAACTCCCAGTCCAGGTAGGCCTGCATGGCTTGCTGCGCGTTATCGGTGCCCTCATAAGGCCGGCGATAGCGGTCGGTCCTTGCCGAAGCCAGCCGCGTCTCGCCTAACTCCAGAGGTAACCCCGCCGCGATCCACGCCAGCGTGCCGCCTTCGAGCACGAACACCTCCGCATCGGACTCGCGCCGCAGGTCCGCCGCGGCGAAGCGAGCGAGCTGGCTGGTGCCGCACGTCAGCACGTACCTGCGCGCACGCGGAATGCGCGACAGCGCGTCCGCCAGCTGAGCACGAATGACGAAGTAGGCGCCGGGGATATGCCGCCTGACGTAGTTGGCACTGGCAGTGAAATCCAGCACGACGGCATCCCCGCCTTCGAGCCAGGCGGCGAGCTCCGACGGCGAGACCGATGGCACCGCGGCGGGAGATGGCGCGGGTGCGGGCACGGCACCGGTCTCACTACGGGCCGACGCATCGACCGCTTCCACCACATACGTCTCCCAACCCATCTGCGCCAGCCATGAGCCGGTCATGCTGGCGCGTACGTCATCATCATCGGCCAGCACGATGCGCGCGCCGCGCACCGGCGCATGGTGATCGGTCTCCTGCACCAGCTGCCCGCCGGGCGCGCTGACAAAGCTTGGCAGATGGCCCTCTGCAAATTCTTCCGGCGTGCGCACGTCGAAGCAGTAGACGGTGCGGCCCGGCTCCCGCAAGCCTGCGACCGCGTCGTGCGGAATGCGGCGAACGCCGGCACGCGCAGCGATATCGCTGGCGCCGTTGCGGGCGCTTTCGCGGTTGGCCTCGCTGACCGCTGCGGGAGCGCGCCGGTTCGCGCCGTGGTCAAGCTGCTGCCCGGCCAGCGTCCAGCCGATGGTGCCGTTGCGCAGCGCCGCCACCGGATTGGGAAGGCCCGCGTTGATCAGCGACTGCGTGCCGATGATGCTGCGCGTGCGCCCCGCGCAGTTGACGATGACCTGCGTGCGCGGATCGGGCGCCAGTTCCCGCACGCGCAACACCAGTTCCGCGCCGGGCACGCTGGTGGCAGTGGGAATGCTCATGGTCTGGTATTCGTCGAAGCGGCGTGCATCCACGATGACCACGTCGGCATGCGCATCGATCAGGGCCTGCACTTCCGGCGCCGGCAGTGACGGCGTGTGGCGCTTTGATTCCACCAGTTCGCCGAAGGACTTGCTGGGTACGTTCACGTCGCGGAACACCTCGCCGCCGCCCGCGATCCAGGCGGCAAGGCCGCCCTCGAGCAGATGCACGCGCGTGTAGCCAAGCTCGCGCAGCACTGCGGCAGCGCGTGGCGCGAGGTCGGTTCCCTCATGCTCGCCATAGACAACAATCAGCGTATCGCGGCGCGGAATGCGTCCCCATGCCTCCAGTTCCAGCTTCGACAGCGGAAAGTTGGCGGCCCACAGCGGATGCTCCTGCGCGTACGGATCTTCCTCGCGCACATCGATCAGCGCGATCTCCTCGCGGTTCTGCAGCGCCTGGCGAACCGCCTCGCGAGTGTAGGTGGGGAAAATGGGATTGGCTTGCTTTTCGGTGGAGGTCATGACTGAACAGGCTCGCGGGACCGGTCCCACGGATTGGGCAGGGTCTGGTTGGAATAGCCGGAGATAAATGCCTTGCGCGTGCCATCTTCGGCATAGACTGAACGGCGCACTGCGCCAATATTGGCGCCATACACGTGAATGCTGACCGAGACGCGGTCGTCGTAGGCGTTGTGCACGCGATGAACGTCGCCGACCGTGGGAGACACCGCCTCCACCTGGCCCGGCTCCAGCCGGACGCCCTCGCCCTGCGGCACGGGCCGGCCCGCCGCATCGAGCGCGAACGGCTGCGAGTACTCGGCGCCACGCAACATGCCGATCAGGCCCCACACCGTGTGGTCGTGGATTGGCGTGCGCTGGCCCGGCCCCCAGACAAAGCTCACGATCGAGAAGCGTTCCGCGGAATCGCAGTGCAGCAGCACCTGCTGGTAATACTCGGGATGCGGCTGCGCATACGCATCGGGCAGCCAATCGTCGCGCGCGACCAGGCGCGCGAGCAGCGCCCCGCCCTCTTCGAGGATGCGCGGCTCATCGGGCTTCTGGTCGAGCAAGGCGGACAGCGCGGTGATGAACTCACGCAGCGGCGCCAGCGACCCGGGTTGTATGGAGGTTTCGCTCATATGAGGTCTCCTGAATGCATTCGCTCTGATTGTGCCCGGGCCGATTTTAAACATAGCAGCTCTCCGGGAGCATGCAGAATCCCCGCGCCGCAGTTCACTGCCAGGGCACCCGGAACTAGTTCCGCGGTGGCGGCGCGGCCCTCTTCCTCCGCGCTCCAACTGCACCGGACGCAGCAGCCTCCAGGATGCGGCGGAAGGTGGGGCATTCCATGTGGCTCGGCGCGGGACAGGCAGCGGCATGCCGCAGGCCGTCGCGCATGGCGCTCAGTCTGCGGATTGTGGTGTCCAGCTCGTCCGCTCTGGCCGCAAGCATCTGCCGGTCGATGCGCGGCTGTCCGTCCGACGCGAAGATCAGCGCAATCTCATCGAGCGAGAAGCCGGCGGCGCGTCCCAGCGCGATCAGCGCCAGCCGCTCCAGCACTCTCGCATCGAACACGCGGCGCAGCCCTCGCCTGCCGGTCGAGGCAATCAGCCCCTTTTCCTCATAGAAACGCAGCGTCGATGCGGGAAGGCCGGATTGCTGCGCCACCTCGGCTATGTCCAGGTTTGTCACCCTCTTGACCTCAAGTCGACTTGAAGATGCATAGTGCAGCTCTGGATGCCTTAAGGCAAGCAAAAGGAGATGATCATGGATATCACGCCCCGTACCGTCAGCGAGCAGTCGGCACTCTGGAACGGCATCGCCGGATGCGCGTGGGTCGACGCGCAGGAAGTGCTCGATCAGATGTTCCAGCCGCTTGAAGACCTGCTCGCCGATGCGGTCCACACCGGCCCCGTGCGCCGGGTGCTCGATGTCGGCTGCGGCACGGGGAGCACAACCCGCGCCGTCGCGCGGCGGCTCGGCGCGCAGGGCTGCTGCGTTGGCATCGACATTTCCGAGCCGATGGTCACAGCCGCGCGGGCTCGCGCCGAGCGGGAAGGCGCGCCGGCGAGCTTTATACGCGCCGATGCGCAGCGCCACGCCTTCGAGCCGGCGAGCTTCGACATGATCGTCTCGCGCTTCGGCGTCATGTTCTTCGAGGACTCCGTCCAGGCCTTTGCGAACCTGCGGCGCGCGGCAAGGGATGGCGCCGGACTACGGTTCATCGCCTGGCGCAGCCCGGAGGAAAATCCGTTCATGACCACCGCCGAGCGCGCCGCGGCACCGCTCCTGCCGAACATCCCCGCCCGCCTGCCCGACGCCCCGGGCCAGTTCGCCTTCGCGGACCGCGGCCGTGTCAGTCGCCTTCTCGAAGAGAGCGGCTGGACCGGGATCGACATCCGGCCGATCGACGTCGCCTGCACCTTTCCCGAGACGGCGCTGGTCCGTTACCTGACCCGGCTCGGTCCCGTTGGCCGGGTCCTTCAAGATGTGGACGAGCGGACGCGCAACCAGGTCATGGAAACGGTCCGCGCTGCCTTCGATCCCTATGTGCACGGCGCTGAAGTCCGCTTCAATGCGGCCTGCTGGATGGTCGGCGCCCGATCGCCGTCCGCACCACGCTCGACGGCTTGACGCACGCCACCATTCCCGGATTGTTCGCTGGCAGCGCATTCTGACTTTCCAGCCAATGCGATTATTGTTTCCTGTCGCATCAGTAACCTGTTCATCGAGTGCAACGCCAACGGAAAACCTGTGACATGGAGCAAATGAGGATGGCCGTGGCAGGTACCCGGCCACTGCAAGGCATTGCGCTGATGATTGCGGCGGTAGCATGTTTCGCCGCTCTCGACACCCAGACAAAGATCGCCGGCGCGGCGGTGCCGGTCGTCATGGCACTGTGGCTGCGCTATCTCGTGCAGGCGGCGCTGACCGGCGCGGTCCTGCTGCCCGCGCGCGGCCGGGCCCTGCTGCGCACGCGCCGGCCGCTGCTGCAATGCGCACGCGCCATAGCGATGCTGCTGTCCAGCGTGTGCGCGTTCTTCAGCCTGCAGGTCTTGCCCGTGGGCGAGTTCACCGCCGTGGTGAGTCTGACGCCGCTGGTCATGGCGCTGGCCGCCGCGGCCATGCTCGGCGAACGTGTGTCGGCCGTGCGGTGGCTCTTCCTGCTGGCGGGATTCGCCGGTGCGCTGGTGGTGATCCGGCCCGGCAGCAGCCTGCAGCCCGCGATGCTGCTGCCGCTGGGAACGGTGCTGTGCAATGCCACCTATCAGTTGCTGACCGGCGTGCTGACCCGCGCCGACGGCGCCGGGACCACGCACTTCTATACAGGCTGCGTTGCCACCGTGCTGCTGTCGGCCGCACTGCCGTTCGCATGGACCTCGCAGCTCACGGTGTTGCATTGGGGCCTGCTCGCAGGCATGGCGCTCGCCGGCACCGCCGGCCACCTGTTCCTGGTCCTGGCCTATGCCCGCGCGCCGGTCAGCCTGCTTACGCCTTATCTCTACCTGCAGATCGCGTTTGCAATGCTTGGCGGCTGGCTGGCGTTTGCCTATCTGCCCGATGCGTGGTCGGTGCTCGGCGTTGCCGTGATCGCCGCCAGCGGCGTGGGGGGCACGGTGGCGGCTGCCCGCGAGCGGGAGCTGCCGGGGCGGGCGGTCGGGGCAACGTAACCGCCCCGGCCTCACCGTCAGCCCAGCCCCAGCAATGCCCGCGCCTGTGCCGGCGTTGCCACCGCCCGGCCATACTGGCCGCAGAGCTGCGCCACGCGGCCAACCAGTTGCGCATTGCTGGCCGCCAGCGTGTCCTTGTCCCAGCGGATGTTGTCTTCCAGGCCGGTGCGGCAGTGTCCGCCGAGTTCCAGCGTCCAGTGATTGACCTCCAGCTGGTGCCGGCCGATGCCGGCGGCCGTCCATGTCGCGCCCGGCAACAGCTGCCGCAGTTGCTCGACCTGGAACGCCAGGATCTCGCGCCGCGCGGGCAGCGCATTGCGGATGCCAAACACGAACTGCACGTGCGGCGGTGCGGCGAGCAGTCCTTCCTTCACCAGTTCCGCCGTGTTGTAGAGCATCGACAGGTCAAAGATCTCGATCTCCGGCTTGACGTTGAACTCCTGCATGGTACGGGCCAGCGCACGTACGAAGTCGGGCGGATTCTCGTAGACGCTGGTGGGAAAGTTGACCGAGCCGGTGGCCAGCGATGCCATGTCCGGCCGCAAGTCCAGCATGGCGCCGCGCTGGCTGGCCTCGCGGCCGCGTCCGCCCGTGGAGAATTGCACGATCATGCCCGGGCAGTGCTTGCGGATGCCTTCCTGCAGCGCGGCGAATCGCGCCGGGTCGGAGCTCGAGTTCTCCTGCTCGTCGCGTACGTGCAGGTGCACCAGCGTGGCGCCGGCCTCATAGCTGGCGTGCGTGCTTTCGATCTGTTCCGCCACCGAAATGGGCACGGCCGGGTTGTCTTTCTTGCGCGGCACGGAACCGGTGATGGCCACGGAAATGATGCAAGGGTCTTGCATGGACTGTCTCCAGTAGGGAATGTTGTGATGGGATGACGAGGGTGTTCACCCGTGCCGCAGCTGCGCCTGCGCGGCCATGCGCACCGACGCGTTGGCCGCGCCGTAGCCGAGATAGCCGGCGCGCTGCACGAGTTCGAAGAAGAACCGTTCGTGGAACGGCTCGGTATAGGCGTGCAGGAATTCGCCGTGGGCGTCCCGGTCGTAGAGCAGGCCGAGGCGTTGCAGGCGCCCGAGCAGCGCATCGTCGAGTGCCAGCCGCGCGGCCACGTCGTCGTAGTAGTTGTCCGGCACGTGGAGCATTGCGGCGCGGGTGCGGTCGATCGCTTCCAGCGTCTGTTCGATATGGTCCGACCGGAAGGCGATGTGATGCACGCCCGAGCCCGCGTAGGCGGCAACAAAGCGTCCGGTGGCCGTGCGGCCGCTCTCGGACACATTGAGGGGGATGCGCACGTGCTGTTCGGGGCTGACCATGGCGCGGCTTTTCACGAGGCCATACGGGTCGGCGATCTCGTGCACGGCTTCTGGCTGCATGCCGAACACCGAGCGGTAGAACAGCACGAAGCTGTCGAGCCGGTTGGCGGGCAGCGCCTGGGCGATATGGTCGATGGCGGACAGCCCGGCGCCGGGGTGGGCGGCCTCTGCAGGCGCGTCTAGCGTGAAGTCGCTTTCGTAGATGCTGCGGTCGGCGTCGTGGTCGTCGATCAGGTGGAACAGCATGCCGTCGGGCGAGCGCAACGCCGGAATCGCCCGCTCGTCGGGGCCTACCGGCTCGCGCCACTCCTTGCACAGCAATGCCCGGGCGCGCGCCACGGCGCACCGGGCGTCGTCCACCCTCAGGCCGATGGCGCAGACCGACGGCCCGTGCAACTGGAAATGCTCGGCGGCGGCGGTGTCCTGCTCCGCATTCAGGATCAGGTTGATGCCGCCCTGGCGGTACAGGTCGACCGCCTTGGAGCGGTGGCGGCCGGCGTGGGCAAAGCCCAGCGATTCCAGCCGTTGCGCGAGTTCGCGGCCAGCCACGTAATCGACGGCGAACTCGACGAAATCCACGCCGGCAAGCACCGGCGGCGCGGGCAGCGGCGTGCCGCCAGCCTCGGACTCCAGCCAGATCAGCGAGCGCAGCCCATCCTGTGCCGTCAGCCGTGCCGGCGCCGCGCGGAAGTCGTCGTTGAAGACTTCCAATGACAACGGCCCGGTATAGCCGGCCTGCAGAACAGCGCGGGCGAAGTCTGTCACGGGCAGGTCGCCCTGGCCGGGAAAGTTGCGGTAATGTCGGCTCCACGACAGCACGTCCATCGACAGGCGCGGCGCGTCGGCAAGCTGGACGAAGAAGATCTTGCCGGCCGGCACGGCGTCGAGGCCTTGCAGCGAGTCACCGAGCGACAGCGTATGGAAACTATCCAGCACCAGCCCCAGCGCGGGGTGGTCGGCGCGCTGCACGATGTCCCAGGCCTGCTGCCAGCGGCGCGTGTGGCGGCCCCAGGCGAGCGCCTCGTAACCCACGCGCAGCCCGCGCCGGGCGGCGGCCTCGGCCATCTGGCGCAGGTCGGCGGCGGCGCGGGCCGGGTCGTCGATGGCCACGTCCTGCACATTGCTGCAGACCAGCACCATCTCCGCCCCGAGCTGTTCCATCACATCGAACTTGCGTTCGGCGCGTGCCATGTTGCGGGCGAACAGGTCGCCTGGCATGGCCTCGAAGTCGCGCAGCGGCTGGTAGAGCATGATCTGCAGGCCGAGGCCGGCCGCCATGCGGCGAACTGCCGCCGGCGAGCCGTCGAAGTTCAGCAGGTCGTTCTCGAAAATCTCCACGCCGTCGAAGCCGGCAGCCGCGGCGGCTTCCAGCTTTTCCGGCAGCGTGCCGGAGAGCGAGACGGTGGCGATCGATTTCGGAAGGGGCTTGGGCGCTGCAGTCATGGCGATGGATAGTTGGCGGCGATGTGCCCATAGGTTAGGAGCCATCCTGGCCGTCAACAACCAAGATTCGCGCGCAGGCGTGCGACAATCGCTCCATTGCGATCGTCGGTCGCGCAAAACTCGGGTTAACCATGGAAAAGGAACCGCTGAACCGGCGCGACTGGATCGCCGGGCTGGAGAAAGGCCTGGCCATCCTGGAGGCCTTCGACAACGACCATCCGCGCCTCACGCCCACGCAGGCGGCGCAACTGACCGGCCTGACGCGCACCGCCGCGCGACGCTACCTGCTGACGCTGGAGCACCTCGGCTACACCACCAGCGACGGCACGCTCTTCAGCCTGACGCCGCGCGTGCTCAAGGTGGGCTGGTCGTATTTCGATTCGGCACGGCTGCCGCGCACGGTGCAGCCGTTCCTGCAGCAGATCACCGCCCAGGTCGGCGAGGCGGCCTACCTGAGCGTGCTCGATGGCTGGGAACTGGTGTTCATCGCCCGCACCGGCACCAGCCGCGTCATGAGCACCGGCTTCGTGCTGGGGGCGCGGGTGCCGGCCCCACTGGGCTCGGCCGGCGTGATGATGCTGGCCTCGCGGCCCGAGGAGCAGGTGCGCGAATGGCTTGAGACCTGCGTGCTCGCACCTTACACGCCGTACACCATCCTGCAGCGCGACCGCCTGCTCGACGAGATCCGCAAGGCAGGCGCTCAGGGCTATGCCATGCTGGAGCAGCAGTTGCAGACCGGCGTGCGCGGCATCGCGGTACCGCTGCGTGACCGCCACGGCAAGGTGATTGCCGCGCTCTCTGTGAATATGCCGATTGGCGATGAGACCGCGCAGGAGGCGCTTGATCGGGTGCTGCAGGTTTTGCAGGACACTGCGTTGTTGGTTATGCGGGTGCTTTAGGATCCGGCTGAGGGTGGGAGCTGCGGTTGGGCGTTGTCGATGGTTCGACGGCCCCAGGTTTCGCCCCTGAAGGGGCGACCTACTTATATGAACGCGCCCCGGTTTGCAAGGTAAGACGAACATGCTGGCTTGAGCAGGACTG
>NZ_JWMA01000083.1 GCF_000812465.1 Cupriavidus sp. IDO
ATTTTGAGCTGCCGGTTCTCACGGCGTAGCCGTGTGAGCTCCTGGCGCTCGGCACTGGTCAGGCCGTCATGACGTGTGCCTGCGTCACGCTCGGCCTGGGCGACCCAGTTGTAAATGGTCTGGGCCGTGGGTTCGAATTCCTTGGCCAGATCCTCGGGGCGGCGACCTGCGTGGACCAGATCAACCATTTGCTGACGGAAGACAGTGCTGTACGGTGGGCGCGTTTTCGGCATGGTGCACCTCCTGTTTACTCAAGATAGGCACTGTCCAAAAAAGCGGGTCACCTCCAATTCTTCCGGCCGAACTCCACCTTAGAACACAGCTCGACCCGCAGCGTGTACGCCCCTAGGCTAACGGGGAACAGCAGTACAGCTCCTTGGCTCGGCATACAGACTCTCTGGAATTGCGGCGTGAGAACAAGTTGCACGTAGTCTACGAGCATCCCTTGTATGTGCTTAATCAAACACGTGACGTCCCCCTACCTTGGCATCCCTTTGCCGGCGGGCCTTCCGCGTGTCTGGCGGCCATTATGGCGGAGTTAGCCTTTGAGCCCTGAGGACACCCCTACCTGTCGGCGACGAGCCTACTATTGGATGCGTGCAGATAAATCGCGTTGGCATTGCGGACATGGCTGATGGCCCTGGCGTCTCGGTTGTGTGGCACTGCCCGAGAGTCAACTATCAACCGCCGATGAACGACATTTCGACTTTGGGCTGGTTGGGTGCGATAGTGTTTGCAGCGCGCTGCTCCGAATAGCGGTCAGTTCGATGCAGCCAAAGGTCGGCCACTCGTCGGCGCAACGCGTCGTCAGATTCACCTCCTCGCAATGGCGCGCGGATGTCCAGGCTATGAGAGGCAAACAGGCATGTGAACAGCTGGCCGTTTGCGGACAGTCCCGGCCGCGTGCCAAGTTTGGCTGCGCACGGTGCTCGCACTTGCCGATAGAACGATAGAATGACTGCATCAATTATCGCGATGCGCAACTCCACTGAGAGGGCGGCTTATGGCGCGTGTCGCGTGACGTAGGAGCGCACGTCGAGCTCTTGTGCGAGCACCAATGTTGTGCGTCGCGGCTCCACTGCAAAGCAGCGCCCCAACAGCTGACATCCCGCCGCGACGCCCCATCTGCCTACATTTTTATTGTTATCCAATGCAGCTCGAAGACCCCAATTCGCAGAACGGCTTTCTGAACACAGCGCGCAAAGAGCGGAAGCGTGTCGAGGTGTACCTCGTCAACGGCATCAAGCTGACCGGTTCAATCGAGTCATTCGACCAGTTCGTGGTGATGCTCAGCGGGCCCGGCGGCACGCAAATTGTCTACAAGCGAGCAATATCGACCATACAAGTGCCGACAGGCGTCCGGCAACCGGGTTCAGGCGCTCGTCCCGAAGCGCGCACGAGCTTGGGCAGCGAGTCAGATGTGCCTGTCGCGGTCACGCGAAGGCGTCGTGTCACTGGGGCCGATGGCGGAAATGAATAGGCGGAAATTTCGGCTCCGCGTAGGCAGGGTGCCCAGCATGGGTGATAGGTCGATGAGGTGCTGCGCTATGAGATGCCGAACCTCGCCCTCGCACTGCCATTTCCCATAGACGCCGACCAGCGTGGCACTCAGTACCTCGCGGCGCTGCCTCTCCAGGACAGAGGGCCACACGATGACGTTGATGGGCCCGGTTTCATCTTCCAGCGTCATGAACACAACGCCCTTGGCCGTGCCGGGGCGTTGGCGAACCGTAACAATGCCGCAGCCTCGCGCCAGCTGCCCATTTTTATATGTCGCCAATGTAGTGGCAGGGACGAATCGCTTTGCCGCCAATTGTGGACGCAGCAGCGCAAGTGGGTGACGGTTCAGGGTCAGCCCCATCGACCGGTAATCCCCAACAATTTCCTCCCCCTCGGACGGTGCCGTGAGGCGCGGCGCCACTTCCGCAAGGCCTGCCGGACGCAACAAGTCCTTGTCCGGAACGGCACCGATGGCATGCCATAGTGCTTCGCGCCGGTTTCCGGCTAGGGATGCCAGAGCGTTCCCAGCCGCTAGGACCATTTGTTCCCGGCTACAGTCCGTGCGCTCGGCGTTGGTTTGCCTTATGCGCTAGCCAATGCTCTGTTCGGAGGTACCGCCGAGTATGCAGCTCTGGCGATACGAGCTGCGCATGTGGAGTCATACTTTTTCTACTATGTCGCAGCGCTGTCCGCAATCACCTTCATCGCCTCGGCCGTGATGCCGAATTTAGCCAAGTATGGCTACCTCGATGGGACAGGAGAGATTGAAGCCAACACCGGGATAAAAAGGGTCTAGCTGCAGAGAGTTGGTGTCTCCCACCAGGCATAGGCGTGTTCGGAGGGTTGGTGGACTACGGGGAGGGTCGCTGGGCCCTCCCCACACGTCGCGAAGCGGCCAGTCCGACCAGCCGTACTGGGAATGCCTTCCGCCCATCGCGAAGCTGCACGGCATTGGGCAACGGCCCGAATACCGCACCAGTAGTATGACGCACGCTCGCTCCGAGTGCCTGCGCTATTAGTTCAAATTCTCAAAGCAAGCCGTCGTCGCGTACCGGCTCTGCCCTGTACACCGACCAGTAGTAATGTGAGTGTCGATGGTGTTTGGCGAGTTTCTTTTCAGCGAAGAACCTCACCTTGCCATCTGTACCGGCCTCAAGGTCTACCTGGCGATGGGACTCAACTGTGGAAGCCGCGGGAGGAAGAAGCTGCAGGGCGGCCACAACGTACTGACTCTGGATGCGTCCCAGTATCCCGTTCGCGCCAGGCGCAGGGGCGGACCTGACTCCCGCTTCCCGTAGATGACATTTCGCAGCCAATCGACTGTTTCCCATGATGCAACCTGTTGCTTCGCTACGTACGACCTGGTCCGATATGGACCCCTTGTTTGTCTCGCTGGATGAAGGGCATATGCCCGTAGGCTCGAAGTCGTGCCAAATCTTGGCGAGTAGACGACGGCACTGCCAGCGCTGACAACGCTGAGGACTCGATGCCGAACGAACCGCACTTCGGGCAGGTGTATCGGCATCCCTTCAACAAAGGCGACCGAATCCGCTCCGAGGCAGCGCCGCACAGCGGGCAATTCGCTGGTTCTGGAAGCATGATTTCAAACGCGGTACTGTATGGATATACAGTGCCAGTATAGCGAACCCTCGGCGGAATGGAAGATGCTTGGAAGTGTATAAAAGTGCACTTATGTCGAGTGCGGCGGCCCGTTGGAGTCGCATAAGGCCCGTCTTTTGCGGCTCGAACGGCTGGGAATCGTGCTTTCCCGATGCCCTAAGCACAACACACCGCCTAGGGGTACTCTTCGGTGGGCTGGACACGCGGAAATCTCGATGCGTTCGGCGCCGAATGTTCAGAGCATCGTGCGTGAGAAAGGGCTGAACGAGAGCGGGCCATGGTCGCAGACTCCGCCACCAATCCGTTGCGCGCTCTCTATCTCGATTTCGACAGACTGCTACACCCAGAGGCCGTATATCGCACGCGCCACGGTATCGAACCTCTTCATCATCCAGGGCATAGCCTGTTCGAACACGCCCCCGTGTTGGATGCGGCGTTGGACCCGCACCCTGAAGTCCGAATTGTCCTATCCATATCGTGGCAGCTCATCAAAGGCGGTTATCTAGGTGGGAGGGTCAATCTATGCATGCCTGCGAACATCCCGGCGCTTGTCCGGCTCCTCGGGGAAGCAGTCCCACCGGTATGGGAATCTCTGTGGCTCCACACCCTATATCCGCTCTCTAAGCTTGCCGGCGACGGTGCTGCTCGCGGAAGAGTAGACGAGAGGACCTTGAATGGCCAGCGGGGAGGCGACCAGCTTCACTTCGCCCGGCGAAAGAATGGCCCAACTTGGGCATTAGGGATGTGCGCCAGTTGTATCAAGGAAGATAGTGAGAAGCATGCTTCGGCAGTATGGCACCGAGAGCATCTTCTTCCACTCTCTAACATTTGTGCGCTACACGGTGACCCAATCTACGAGCATTGCGAAACATGCTTCCATCGCATGCGACGCACAAGGCAGTTGCCTGTGCCAGGCGAGGTATGCGTTTGCGGAACGAGTTCCTTGGTCGCAAGGCGACCGCCATCCTCACATGACGAGCTGAGGGCAGACCACGGCTTTTCGGTGTTCGTCTTTGAGTTCATGAATAGCGCCGAGTTCGAGCACCTGAATGGTGAGCGCTTTTCCGAAGCCGTTGGCGACAAACTCGGTAGCCTTGGCGTACGAAGCGAATCCAGCCTGCACTATGGGCGTTTACAAGACTGTCTCGGCGCTAGCCTTAGTCGAGATGTTCTCAATATGCTTCCCATGCTGTTGTGAACGAACTTAAGCTTGACCAAGCTATTGCGCCGCCGAAGCGGGCTGATTTGAAGGGGGTGGTGGAGGGGGTAAACGGGATTTTTCAGCGAAGAACGGCTGATTTGCCAGGGGCGTTCAAGCGGACTGGCGAGCGGGCGGACAAGGAGCGGCAGGATGAAGCTCAAGCCGAAGCGACGATGACTACTCTCGATTTCGAGAAAATTTTGGTTTATGCAATCAATGAATACAACCTGACGGCAGATGTTGACCAAATCCTGACAAATGAAATGCTTGGTAAGGCGAAGCCAAATCCGGCTGGAATTTTTCAATGGTACCGTTTGCTGAGGTTGGGCGGGGCGTCGAAGGAGTGGACGGAGCGAGAGATTTATTTCCGTCTGCTCGAACCGGACACTCGAACGGTACGGCGTGGTCGGGTTCAATACGGTAAAGGATTCTATACGAGCCAAGAACTCGTGGACTTCTACAATGCTGAAATGCAACGGCCCCGACAGCCGGACAATCCCGTCATCAATATTCGCGTTCCCATGGATGATGCGACGTATCTGTTGTGGGAGCGTGAGGATGGGACGTTCGTCGAACTGCCTGAAACTCAAAGGACCACGGCGCGCTTTGGACGCGCTCTTCGGTTTGACCGCAAGCTGTCTAATCTCTATCGTGCGGCGCAGAGACGCGTTCAGGCGGCTAAAAATGCAGCGCGCAATCGACTCGCGAACTGGAAGGCTGCAATGATGCAAGAATCGGCGGCCAAGCAGGCGAAGAGGCCGGGGACATACAAGACCGGCGCAACTGTGAGGGAAGCTCGAAGGGACTTGGCCAAAGAAGAGTCGTTGGCTCGGGCGGCGACGGAGCGGGACATTCTCGGTCTCGAGCCGGGCGAAGTCCGGAAAAGGGAAGCTGATTTTGGCATTCCTCCTGAGCGGCAAAGACGGGACGACCCCGATACCGTTCACACAAGCGATGCAGAACTTGTGGAGGAGCCTGGTGTAGCAGTCGACACAGAGTCCAACAGTGTCCTCGGCTCATTCATGGGCAAGCTTCGGCAGAGAGTCACGCAGCACTAGCTCGCCTAAAGACTTGGTTATGTGATTCTGTTCCAGAACAAAGCCCGCCAAAAATTTTCGGTGGGCTTTTTTGTTACGCAGGTGGGCGAAGGTGCACTCGCGGCATGCTGGGGAAACGAAAAGTTCGCTGAAAACAATGAGTTATGAATGTCTATCGTTATGCGAATCTAGGTGTTATGCGATTCTGTTCGTAGAGGACATTGACCATCAGGATCTTGCCGGTCTCCTTGGCGTTGATCACGAACTCCGGATGGAAGTGGCTGGCCACGATCGAGGCCACGCGCGGCTCGGGGTGGTATTCGTTGTCGACCGTCATGCCGCGCGTGGACACCACCTTGAGCGGCTTGAGCGTGTCGCCTTCCATGATCACGTACTGCGGCGGCCAGTAGGAGCCAGCCACCGCGTACTTGTCCTCGTAGCCCTTGTACTTGGAAGTTTCGACCGAGCGCGCTTCCATGCCGATCTTGACCTCGGCGACGATGTCGGGTTTGGGCAGCCACAGGTCGATCAGGTCCAGCCGCGCGTCGCGCCCGATCACGTACAGGTAGCGGCCCGATGCCGACATCCGCGAGATATGCACTGCGTAGCCGGTCTTGACGATGTTGATGATCTTCTTGCTGTCGCCATCGATGAGCGCAACCTCGCCGGCATCTCGCAGCGTGACCGAAAAGAGATCCCCCCACGGCAGAATAGATGTCGCCCCGATAGAATTTGAACCCCGGGGGCGATAAGAGATAGAAGGTGTGCCGCAGCCACATGGAACGGAGGTTCGAACGGACTGACGGACTGTGTACAAGCTGCATGAGAGATGGAGGTAGGCCCTCCGGCGTCGGTTTTCAGGAGCGGGCGTCAAACCACCCCAAGCTGCTGCGGTAAAGAGCCGTGGTGGTGAGCGTTGGGGCAAAGTGTCGAGGCTATACCTCGAACAGGTAGGGATCAGAGAGACGAACGAAAGTGAACCTTCCGATGACGCGTCGTAATTTATAGATCTGTCGTCAAAACCAGGGGCGCTTCTATCCTCTGGGACAAGCCAGCCGGAAGCCTGATTACTGGGCGGGCGGCGACCGGCGTAAAGGGGGCGTGAAGCTGATCCAGGCTCTTGTGTGGAACTGCGGGAACCAGTCGTTCCGATGTGAAGGGAGAAACTCAAGTGGTTGAAGCCACGAGGTGAGAGTACCGATGCGGAGCACTGGGACGGACCAACCCGTACGAGCGATGAAGGCTGGTAATGCGGCCGGAGCAAAGGGGTTGGGTCAAGCGAGTTGCATTCTGCGTTCAACTGGGAACAGGAGGAAACCATGAGTGCAACAAAACCGTTTGTCATCGACAAGTGGCTAGTGTATGACGCGTTCAAGGCAGTCAAAGCCAACGCAGGATCGGCGGGCGTGGATCGGCAGTCGCTCGAGGACTTCGAAGCGGACCTGAAAGGCAATCTGTATAAGGTCTGGAATCGCATGTCCTCGGGCAGCTACTTTCCCGATCCGGTCAAAGCGGTTGCCATTCCAAAGAAGAATGGCGGGGAGCGCATTTTAGGGGTGCCCACTGTGGCGGATCGTGTTGCGCAGATGGTAGTCAAGCAGGTCATTGAACCTGGAATCGAGTCGATCTTCTTGCCTGACTCATACGGCTACCGGCCCGGGAAATCGGCGCTGGACGCTGTGGGGGTAACGCGAGAGCGGTGCTGGAAATACGACTGGGTTCTCGAGTTTGATATCAAAGGCCTGTTTGACAACATCGACCATGACTTGCTACAGCGAGCGCTTCAAAAGCACGTGAAGAGCGACTGGGCCATGCTGTACATCGACCGATGGCTGAAGGCACCGATGCAGTTGAAGGATGGAACTCGAGTGGAACGCACTCGGGGAACTCCACAAGGTGGTGTCGTCAGCCCAGTGTTGGCAAATTTGTTTCTGCACTATACGTTCGATGTTTGGATGGCTCGCACGTTCCCTCAGCTTCCCTGGTGCCGGTATGCAGATGATGGATTGGTTCACTGCCGCACCGAACAAGAGGCGCAAGCTGTCAAGGCAGCGCTTCAGGCTCGGTTGGCAGAGTGCCATCTAGAAATGCATCCGGACAAGACCAAGATCGTTTACTGCAAAGATGGCAGTCGCAAGGGAAAATATCCGAATACGAAGTTTGATTTTCTCGGATACACCTTTCGGCCGCGGGTTGTGAAGAATCGCAAACGGAACAGCCTGTTTGTGAACTTCACCCCTGCGGTCAGTGCGGTCGCCCTGAAGTCCATGCGGCAGAGAACTCGCGAGGCACGCTTCGGCACGCGGACGTATCTCAGCGTGGCTGACATCGCCCGCTTGCACAATCCAGTCCTGCGAGGCTGGTTGAGCTATTACGGGCGGGTCAGTCCGTCAGCGATGTATCCGGTGCTTCGGCACTTCAACAGGACATTGATCGCTTGGGCGATGCGGAAGTATAAGCGCCTGAAAGGACAGAGAACGCGGGCGGCTCGCTTCGTAGAAGGCATCGCGAAGCGGCAACCGCAGTTATTCGTACACTGGCAACGAGGCATGAAAGGCGCGTTCGCTTGATGGGAGCGGTGTGAGTTGAGAGGCTCACGCACCGTTCTGCGAGAGGCTGGAGGTGAAATTCCTCCGGCCTACTCACCTGGCTCGTTACGGACAAGAATTCAAGGACCGGGCGGTAGCACGGTTGTTACCGCCGGAGAGTGCGGCGGTGGAAGTGGTTTCAAGGGAATTGGGTGTGGCAGTGGCCACGCTTGAGCGCTGGCGCGCAGACGCTATGTCCATGCCCGCTCGCGAGCGGGCATGGACAGCGGCGGCCAGGTTTGAGGCGGTGCTGGCGACGGCTGCGATGGACGTGGCCAGCAAGAACGCCTGGTGCCGTGAGAACGGTGTGTATCCGCAGGAGTTGGAGCAGTGGCGCACTGCCGCCACGCAGGCGCTGGCTGAGCCCGAGGATGCGCGCGCCACCCATCGTGAGACAAAGGCCGATCGGCGCCGCATCAAGGAACTCGAGCGCGAGCTGCGCCGCAAGGAGAAGGCCCTGGCCGAAGCCGCCGCCCTGTTGATACTCTCAAAAAAGCTCGAGGGGATCTTCCCGAAGGACAAGGACGAGGACGCATGATCGGCCTGGAAGATCGCCAAACGATGGTCCGCCATATCGAAACCGCTCACGCAGGCGGTGCTCGC
>NZ_JWMA01000084.1 GCF_000812465.1 Cupriavidus sp. IDO
TGTCTTGGCCGCCATGCTTGCCTGCCGCTCTCGATGTTCTTCTTTCCACATCCGAACGTTAGATCACATCTACGGCGAATTTTCAAACGGGCTCTTAGGATTGAGCCAGATGCACGAACCCAGGACTCGGACCGTGTCATGCTCCGCCGGCACCGCAAGGGACGCCCCCCAAGCGGGGCCGGGAGATGACCAGAAAGCCGTACCTGCAAGTCGGTACCAAAGAACACGCTGGCACGATGCGATGATGAGCGGTTCAGTAACCTGCTGGCCAAGTTCCAGCGAGATCTGGTCGTCGACGAAGAGACCAAGTTGCTTGACTCCCTGCCCGTTCCTGTTCAACGGACTGACTTCCGGATAGCTTGGGCCAAAGTGGATCATGGCGAAATACACACTGACGCCCTGGCCCGCGAATCTCGTCATCACACCTTTCTGACGAACTCCGATTTCAGGCTCATGGCACCAAAGCCATCAATCTTGCAATCGATATCGTGGTCACCGTCGACCAGCCGAATGTTCTTTACCTTGGTGCCCATCTTGATCACACCGGCCGATCCCTTCAGTTTGAGATCCTTGATGACGGTGACGGTATCCCCATCCTGCAATACGTTGCCCGCGGAATCGCGATAAACCCTGGCTTCCGCCTCGGCCGGTGCCGATGGCCGTGCCGACCATTCATGAGCGCATTCCGGGCAGATATAGAGACCCCCATCTTCATAGGTGAACTCGGAATGACATTTCGGGCAGGAGGGTAATGCGCTCATGAATAATTCTTGGTTGCGTGGCAAAGGCCGAAAGTATACTGCCCAATCGGACGGACAATCTACATTGCAAGAGTCATCCTGGAAGGTGCTCGGCGGGATCGTCCAGCGCCCCCCGGCGTAGGAATTGGAGAGTCGCGAGGCGAACATTGAAAGAAGCTGTTCTTTTCTCCGATGGCACCGCGATCAATGGAGTACGTTGGCATAGGCGGGCGTCAACATGACGGTACTGATACTAGGATTGTTGATCTTTCTGACCGTGCACTCGGTCCGCATTATCGCGGAGCCCTGGCGCGCGGCGCAGATTGCCCGCGTGGGTCCGAACGGCTGGAAAGGCCTGTACTCCCTGGCTTCGATCGTCGGACTGGTCCTGATCGCCTGGGGATTCGGGCTGGCTCGCGGGCAGCCCGTGGTCCTCTGGACACCGCCGATGTGGGGTCGTCACGTCACAGCGTTATTTACCGTACTGGCCTTCGTTCTGGTCGCGGCAGCGTACGTGCCTGGTAACCGCATCAAGGCCGTGCTCGGCCATCCCATGGTCGCAGGCGTCCAGATCTGGGCGTTGGGACACCTGTTTGCGAATGGAACTCTGGCTGCGGTTGTGCTGTTCGGCGCCTTCCTGGCCTGGGCGGTGGCGGATTTCGCGTCGGCGCGCCGCCGCGACAGGCTGGCAGGGACGCGCTACCAAGCTGGAACACTCGCGCGCGATGCTGCTGTGGTTGTCATCGGGCTCGCGAGTTGGGCGCTGGTCGCATTCATGCTTCACGGATGGCTGGCCGGCGTGCCAGCGCTCATTTGAGCGGCAGGCAGTGCGCGTACGCACGAACGCCAACGGCCAGCGCGAAGGTCACTACCGCCGCATTGACGACGAGCGCTGGACGCTGATCGAACCCCTGTTGCCTGGGCCGACTCGTTTGCATCCTTCGGGCATCGTCAGCTCGCCCGCGCCGCCTTCAGCGCCTTGGTCCACCACAGCAGGTCGTCGATCGTCTGTTCGGCGACAGCATCCAGTTCGGCCAGGTGCGGGGCGATGTCCTGGCCCTGAAAATGGGCGTATATCGCCGCGGGCGGAACGTGGACCGCCGACCGGATCGGTACAAGCTGCATCTCGACTGCGATCTCGCGTAGCTGCTCGATGGCGCGCGCGCCGCCGACACTACCGTAGCCGACAAAGGTGACCGCCTTGCGGCCCCATTCCGGATACACCCAGTCGATCGCGTTCTTGAGCACCGCCGACGGTCCGTGGTTGTACTCAGGCGAAACAATGACGAAACCGTCGGACGCCGCGATGGCCTGGGTCCAGCGCTTCACGACCTCGTGCTCGTACGCCGGCCGGCCCGGCATCGCGGGCGGTACCGGCGCGTCGAAGAACGGCATCGGATAGTCTTCGAGGTCGAGCAGACGCGCGTCAACGCCTTCGCGCTTCTTCAGATGGTCGAGAATCCAGCGGGCGGGTTTCTCGGCGAAACGTCCCTGACGGACGCTACCAATGATGACGGAAATAGCGGCCATGATGTGCTCCGGTTGAGTGGAATGGCATCGGTCTGCGAAAGGGCGGATCAGCGCACCACGCCGCTGGCGCGCAACTCGCGACCGATCCGCGCGATTTCGCGCTCGCCCTCGATCAGCGCTGAGGGGCTGGTGTGCACCGAGTAGTGGCCAGTGTGGAGATCATGCGGATGCGGGGTGGCCGTACCGAGCACGAAGCGCGCGTCGGTCACGGCTTCAAATTCGATCGCGGCATTGCCCTGGTCAAATACGGCCAGTTCGCCTTTGTCGACCGGATCGGGCGTGCGCAGGCTACCGTCCATCACTGCGATCCAGCCGACCCGGTAGTCCCGCGGCGGCTGGTAGGTCCAGCGCTGGCCAGCCTTGAGCTGCACAACGAAGTAGTTGATGCCCGGAGGTGCGTCAATCGGGCTGACCGCCTCGCCGCTACGGCCGAGCAGCACGCGCGCCGGGCCGTCCGACGGGATCTCGTTAACCGAAAGATGCTGGCTGAACGCGGGAGCCAGTTCGCGCTCCGGCGGCAGAGCGACCCACAGCTGGAAGGCCTTGATCGGAGGCACGATGGAGCCGGAATGCCAGACGCCACGACCGGCGCTCATCCATTCGATGTCGCCCGCCACCATCGTTCCTTCGTGACCGGTGGATTCGACATAGCGACCTTGCCCTTCGATCGCCAGGGTCAAAGTAGCAATGCCCGAATGCGGATGCCAGCCGAAACCCTGCTGGCCAAGCGCCTCTTGCGTATCGAGGAGATCAAGAAAAACAAAGGGCTTGATCATCTTGCCGACATCGGAGGGGCTGACCATGCGGACGATCGGACCGTGCGCGTCGCCGCGCGTGCGGAAGATGACGTGGCGGCCGACATTGGCGAGGGGAGTGGGCGGAGTTTGGATGACGGCATTCATGGGGTGCTCTCCAGGTATGGTTTGATGAGTGCGCTTCGAACAGGTCAGGCGGCTGCCGGAATCGTGAAGTTCGCTTTGGCCCATGCGGCAAACGCCGTCGGCTGCTGGCCGGCGACTTTGTTGGCGAGCGCGATCGCGTCGCGCGAATCCGGGCCGAGATACGTGTGCGCTTCGAAGTAGGCGAGCATCGCTGCAACGTCTTCGGCGCCCGGGAACCAGCCAGCAAACACCTCGCGCGGGACTTGCCTGAACGAGAGCTTGTTTCCTTGGCGATTCAGGGTGGCGATGATCTCGTTGAAGCTCAGGAAATCGCCGACAAGCGGCAAATGTTCACCATGCCCCGCGAGTCCCGGTTGCGCGAACGCACCAGCCACGATGCGGCCGAGTTCAGTGATGTCGCCCATGTGGATGACCCGCCGCTCGGGATCAAGCGGCAGCGCCCAACCCGTGCTGCCATCCGCTTGTTTCTGCGGGGCCATTACACCGACCAGGTTCTGGTAGTAGAACGAAGCGATCACAAACGTGTGGTAGGTGAATCCGGCTTCGCTCACGAGACGCTCGACCTTTGCCTTGCCCGTGAAATGCGGGACATTGATCTTGCCGCGGCTGATCGTCTCCACGTCCGGGAGCGTCGACCAGATAAAGTGCTGCACGCCGGCGTCTTTCGCCGCATTGATGGCGGCGAGCGCCTGCCTGGGTTCGTCCGCGCCTGCTTCCCAGGCATTGGTCACCAGGAAAACGCCGTGTGCTCCGGCAAACGCGGCCTTAAGCGTTTCCGGACGATCGAAATCCGCCAGGACGACTTCGTCACCCAGCTTCGGATGCCTGGCCGGATGGCGCGTCAATGCGCGCACTTTGAATTGACCGCTCGCCTGCAGCGCGCGCACAACGGCGCCACCCTGCTGACCGGTTGCGCCGACGACGGCAATAAGCTTCTGGGTGTTCGACATGGTTGCTCTCCAGTGAGTATCTCGTTGGGGCGGCGCTCCTGGCGATCCGTTCGCCCTGATGGGGCGCGCCGGCGAGATCGATCGCGAATTGACTTGCCCTGCCTGCAGTCTGGAAAGGGCTGCCTGCTGGGCGGCGTCTCAAGTATGGGGAGTAAAATCGTTTATCACTAGATAGTGAAATAGGATTTGATTAATCCATTTATGGAGAGATATCGTGCTCGATCTGAATGATCTGGCGATGTTCGTCCAGGTGGTCCGCGCCGGCAGCTTCTCCGAGGCGGCGCGCCGTCTGCGCATGCCGGCGAATACGCTGAGCCGGCGCATCGATCAACTCGAAGGACAACTCGGGACACGCCTGCTGCATCGCTCGACACGCAAACTCGCGCCAAGCACGGAAGGTCAGGCGCTGTTCGAGCGCTATGCGCCGGCGCTTGACCAGATCCTCGAGATCGGGCGGCTCCATGCAGATGAGCAGGCACCGTCCGGCTCGGTTCGCGTCGCCGCGATGGCAGGCCTGTTCGAACTTATCGGCATGGAATGGCTGGCTGAGTTCTACACGCGCTATCCGCACATCAGCCTCGAATTCCTGCTCGACGATACGCCGACCGATCTGATCGCCGAGCGCATCGATCTTGCCGTGCGCATGGGCATCGAGACCGGTAGCGGCTATAAAGTACGTCGGCTGGGGCCGAGTGCAATGATCCTCGCGGCGAGTCCGGCCTATCTGGAACGGCGCCCTGCACCACGCACGCTGCGTGAACTGGCCGAACACGACTGCCTGGCGATTTCCAGCCGCCAGGGTCGAAACACGTGGCGTCTGCAGGGTCCGCGCGGAAGTCAGGAGGTGTCGATCAACAGCCGGTTCGCGGTCAACGACATGCGAGTGCTGGCGCAGGCTTGCATTGCTGGACTGGGTATTGCGTTACTGCCGCAGTTGATGGTCGAGCCAGTCATCGCGCAGGGGAAACTGGTGCGCGTGCTGTCGACCTATCGGCGCGCGAGCACCGGCCTCGGCCTGCAGCTCGTCTACACGAGCCGCCCGCCAGTGCCGCCGGCAGTCGCGGTCTTCGCCGAATTTCTTGCGGAGAAACTGGGCGAAGTGAAGATAAATCCCTCACAGAACGATGCCGGCCGATAAGCTCGTCACCTTGCCGGGCGAAGCATAAGCGTCGATTCACCGCTGAACAGATCAGCGCACGCTCATTGCAGGCAACGTGGATCCAATCAACATGTCTTGCCATAGGGCGGACAAATGCAATGTCAGCCGTCGAAACGGTCATGGCAATTGCATGCCCCAGATGCACGCGCGGCCGGCAGGACATCCCTTGCCGGCCGCTGCGCCCCTTCCGTCACGGCAACGTCCTGACCGGTCAGACCGCGTGCCTGGTGTCCCCGCTGCCATGCGTGGCTCCCACGTCGTCGTACTCGCGCGAGATGTCCTTGTTGGTGTAGTCACGCAGTTGCGAGGCGGCAAACACGCTGAGCCCCGCGCACACCAGGACATAGATGGCAATGGCGTACCCGGAGTGGTACCTGGCGAACAGCGCCGTCGCAATCAGCGGCGCGGGGCCGCCGGCGATCACCGAGGCGAGCTGGTAGCCCATCGACGCGCCGCTGTAGCGCAGGCGTCCGGTGAATGTCTCCGCGATCAACGCCGCCTGCGGGCCGTACATCATCGAGTGCGGCACCAGCGAGAGCACGATCGCGGCGAATACCCACATCGGGTTGCGGGAGTCGACCATCGCGAAATAGAGGAAGCCGAACACTCCCACCGCCACTGCGCCCGCGATGTACATGCGGCGGCGCCCCCAGACGTCGGACAAATGGCCAAAGAACGGAATGGTGAAGAACTCGAGCACCGCGGCGGCGAGCACGGCAGTCAGCAGCAAGTCCCGCGACATGCCCAGCGTCGTCACGCCATAGGTGAACACGAAGGCCGTGAAGATGTAGAACGGCGCTTGCTCGGCCATGCGGACAAGGGCCGACAGCAAGATGTCCTTCGGCTGGCGCCGGATCACTTCAAGCATCGGGGTCTTCTCGACCTTGTGCTCGGCCAGCAGCCGCGCGAAGACTGGGGTCTCGAGGATATTCAGCCGGATATAGAGCCCGATCGCGACCAGCGCGATGCTGAGGAAGAACGGTACGCGCCAGCCCCAGGTCAGGAACTGGTCGCCAGCCAGCCAGCTCATCGCCAGCACCGCAAGGTTGGCCAGGAACAAGCCGGCCGGCACCCCGAACTGCGGCCAGGACGCGACCAGGCCGCGATGCTTATCGGAGCGCGCCCATTCCATTGACATCAGCACCGAGCCGCCCCATTCCCCGCCGACGCCTACGCCCTGGATAAAGCGCAGCACCGTCAGCACGACCGCGCCCCAGATGCCGATTTGTGCGTAGGAAGGCACGAACGCAACGGCAAATGTGGCCAGCCCCATCAGCAGCAGCGTGGCAACCAGCGTGGCCTTGCGGCCGATGCGATCGCCGTAATGCCCGAAGATCGCTGCGCCGACCGGCCGGGCGATAAAGCCGACCGCATAGATCAGGAACGCCTGAAGCGTCCCGACGAGCGGATCGGATTCCGGGAAGTACAGCTTGGCGAACACCAGGCCGGTTACGGTGCTGTACAGGAAAAAGTCGTACCACTCGATCGTGGTGCCGACAGTGCTGGCGATCACGGCGCGACGCAGCTGGCGCCGTGCTTCCGTCTCAGATAGGGGCATTGCCCCTGTTTGCGTGGGATCCATCTGGCGTGTCCCCCATATGCGATATACCTGTATAGACAGTTTGATGGCTGACGGCGTTCCTGCTGCCTCGCACCATCGGGGCACGGAGAAAAGCATGGGCTGCTACAATCGCGCCACTGAAAATCTGGCTGGACATAATGGGCTTCGAACAACTGGCGGCACTGAAGGCGCAACTGGCAAAGCAGGCAAAGCAGGAAAAACAAGCAAAGCAGGCGCCGGCTGAATCACGTACCCGCAAGCCACGGCCGCAACCTGCAACAAAGGCCGCCACCACGCCGCCCGTGGACCCGGTGGTACTAGCCATTGGCAAGCTGCAAGCGCGCTTCCCGCTGGCTTTCCCGAAGAAGCCCGCGGCCAAGGTTCCGCTCAAGATCGGCATCTTCGAGGACCTGCTCCCGCACGCGGCAGCGCTTGCCTTGAACGAGGCGGAATTGCGCGCAGCGATCCGCACATGGTGCCGTGGGCAACGCTACCAGGCTTGCATGGTGGAAGGCGCGGCGCGCGTGGACCTGGCCGGCCAGGAGGCAGGACAGGTCACCCAGGCCGAGGCGAAACGGGCGCAGTATCTGCAAGCCAGCCAGGCGCGACGCGCCCGCCAGCAAACGGCACAGCCGCCGAAGGCAGAATGAAGCAGCGGGCAAGCGATGCCCTGGCGACAGCGCTTGCTCCCATTGGAAGGTCAAGGACGCGGTTCCCCTGAGTCCGGGCTGCCACAATCACCGGGCAGTCAGGTTGCATGCCCCTGAAAAAGCAGTATCCTTGCGCCTATCACGCCACGGCTCAGAACTCTTGCGTCACTCCGCCCGCCGGCATCCCTTGTTCGCCGGCCTCCTGCTTATCGTTTTCCTGACAGCTCAACTGGCAGCGGCTGCGTACGCCTGTACCGGCAGCCGCTTCCAGATGGAAAGCAGCGGCACGACCGCGGCGATGACCGAATCCTGCCCCGACATGGCGGCTGACAGTAGCAACCAGGGCGCTGACCAGAGTGCGCTGTGCCTCGCGCACTGCCAGGCGGATTCCAAGAGTGCAGACCACGTGTCGCCACAACTGCCGGCATTCCTGCCGGTGTTGATGAGCGTCATTGAGCCCACGCGCGTGGCGCTTGCCGAGGTCCGCGTCGCGCTGCGCGCCGACGTGGGCGCGCGCGGACCGCCGCCGCTGAATATCCTTCACTGCAGTTTCCAAACCTAGCCTCCGGACCGACGTCAATTTCGTGCTGCCCCTCTAAACCCGGGTAGCAATCGTCGCTCTTGGAGGTTTTATGCTTTTCCTGCGTCGCCTGACGCTGGCGCTGTTCTGCGCGCCTGCATTCGGCCTGGCGGTGTCGCACGCCGCGCCTGCGCCGTCCGCCCCTTCTCTTTCCGTTGAGGAAGCCGTCGCGCTCGCGACCACCTATGCCAGCGATGCCGAATCCTCGCGAGGTGCCGCAGAGGCGGCTGTGCAAATGGCGGTCGCCGCCGGCCAGTTGCCGGACCCTGTGCTTAAGCTCGGACTCAACAACGTCCCGGTGAACGGTCCGGACCAGTTCTCGCTAAGCCGGGATTTCATGACGATGCGGTCCATCAGCGTGATGCAGGAATTCACGCGTCCGGACAAGCGCCGCGCCAAGGCAGCACGCTTCGAGGCCGAAGCGGCCGCCGGCGAGGCGCAACGTGCGGTCGGGCTGGCCAACGTGCAGCGCAATGCGGTCGGCGCCTGGCTGGACCGGTGGTACGCCGAACAGACCAGCGTCCTGCTCGGCCATCACGGCCACCCTCTCGAACTGGCACTCCAGGCGGCAACGGCTGCCTATCGCAGCGGGCGCGGCTCGCGCGCCGATGTCCTTGCGATGGAACTGGAGATCCAGAAGCTGCATGACCGCCAGGACGAAAACCGGGCCGCCGTGGCGACCGCCACTGTGAATCTGGAACGGTGGATTGGCACCGCGGCCAACCGCCCGCTGTCAGATCGTCCGCCGCTGGACGTGCCGGAGCGCGCCCGGCAATTGGCGAACACCGAATTTGACGCGGTGCCAGAGATGGCGGCTGCGCAGCGCGAAGTGGCCCTGGCGGAATCCGAGGTTCAGGTCGCAACGCAGGCCAGGAAGCCGGATGTGACCGTCGAACTGATGTACAGCCAGCGCGGCTCGGCCTACTCCAATATGGGATCGGTCAACGTCAGCTTCCCGGTGCCGTGGGATCGGGGCAATCGCCAGGACCGCGACATCGCTGCCAGGCTGGCTCAGGCAAACGACGCGCGCGCCCGATCCGAAATCATCCGACGCAATACCCGAGCGATGGTCGGAATCAAGCTGGCCGAACTGCAGCGCAATCTTGGCCGCCTGCGACGCTACGACGAAAAGACCTTGCCGCTCGCCACCAGCCAGGCGGATGCCGCCCTGACCGCCTACCGCGCCAACACCGGATCGCTGCTCGCCGTCGCGGAGGCGAACCATCGTGCCATCGACACGGCAATGGAGCGGCTGGTACTCGAAGCCAAAACCGCGAAGCTATGGGCCGACCTGACCTACCTGGTCCCTTTGCCTACCGCACAGACCGAGCCCGCCATCAAGGAATCCAAATGAAAAAGCAGGTCATTGCAACGGCGGTGGGTCTCGCTCTGGCTGGCGCCGCCATCTATGGCGCCTACCAGTTCGGCGTCACGCGGGGCACCCGATCGGCCCAACCGTTGGCTTCGCCTGGCGCGGAATCCGCTCTCAGGGCGGGCGACACGGATCCGAAGACGGGTAAAAGGATTCTGTACTGGCATGATCCCATGGTGCCCGGACAGCGCTTCGACAAGCCGGGCAAGTCTCCGTTCATGGACATGCAACTTGTTCCGGTCTACGCGGACGGGGATGGTGGAGGCAATGGCGTCACGGTCGACCCCCGTGTCGCGCAGAACCTCGGCATCCGCACGGCCGAGGTCAAGGCCAGCCGCATGAGCACGGTACTCGAGGCACCCGGCAATGTCGCCATCGACGAGCGCAGCGTCCAGGTGATCCAGGCACGAACGAACGCCTTCGTCCAGCATCTTGCGGTCAAGGCGACCCTTGACCCAGTCCGGCGCGGGCAAGCGCTGGTGACGCTGTACTCGCCGGACTGGGTGGCCGCGCAAGAGGAATATCTCGCCGTGTCACGCATGGCAGCGGGTGAACCATCCGACCTGCGTGACGCGGCCAGGGCCCGCATGCTGCAGGCAGGCATGACACCGGGCCAGGTCAGCGCCGTCGAGACATCCGGCAAGCTCCAGCCCAACCTTGCCATCGCGAGCCCGGTCGATGGCCTCGCGACCGAAGTTGCCGTCCGCGAGGGCATGACCGTCACCCCTGGCATGACCCTGTTTCGTCTGGCCGACCTGAGTCAGGTCTGGGTAATTGCCGAGGTACCGGAGGGACAGGCCCGCGCCGTCGCTCCCGGCCTGGCGGTCAAGGTGTCGCCGACCGGAGCATCCGAGGCACTGGTTGGCAAGGTCGATACCGTACTGCCCGACGTCAATCCGGCCACGCGAACCATCAAAGTGCGCATTGTCCTGCCCAACAAGGGCAGGCACCTGTTGCCAGGCATGTTCGTGACGGTCCGGTTTGATAGCGGTGACCAGAAGGAGGCGCTGATGATTCCGTTGGAGTCCGTCATCCACACTGGCCAACGCAGCATTGTCATGGTGGATGCCGACAAGGCAGGCTTTGTGGCAACGGAAGTCAAGACCGGGCGCGAGGCAGCGGGCATGGTCGAGGTGCTGGATGGGCTGAAGGCTGGGCAGAAAGTGGTCACATCCGGGCAGTTTCTCATCGACTCGGAAGCCAGCCTGCGCGGCACCGCCGAACGCATGAGCGCCACGCCAGCGGCCTCCGCGCCGGCTGCGCCAGCCTCCGAACATGAAGGCATCGGGCGTATCGAGGCGGTGACGGACGAGGGCCTGACCATCTCGCATGGGCCAATCCCGTCGGCACAGTGGGGCGCGATGACGATGGATTTTGCGGCGCCGCCCGCCGGCTTGCCCAAGGGATTCAAGCCCGGAGATCGCGTCCGCTTCCGCTTCCATCTGGACAGCGACGGCGTGGCGATCCTGTCCTCGGTCGAGCCGGTCACCAGCGCGCAGGGAGCCAGGCCATGATCGCGCGGCTGATCCTCGCGTCCATCCGCAACCGCTTCCTGGTTCTGCTGGCCACGGTCATGCTGACCGCGTGGGGACTATGGGCGGTGCACAGCATACCGCTCGACGCGTTGCCGGACCTGTCCGATGTGCAAGTCATCATCCGTACGCCGTTTCCCGGCCAGGCGCCGCAGATTGTCGAAAACCAGGTCACCTATCCGCTGACCACCACCATGCTGTCGGTGCCGGGCGCCAGGACAGTGCGGGGCTATTCGTTCTTCGGTGACTCGTTCGTCTATGTGCTGTTCGAGGATGGCACCGACCTGTACTGGGCGCGCTCGCGCGTGCTGGAATACCTGAACCAGGTGCAATCCCGCCTGCCGGCCGCAGCCAGGCCAGCGCTGGGCCCGGACGCCACCGGCGTTGGCTGGATCTACGAGTACGCGCTGGTGGACAAGACCGGCCAGCATGACCTCAGTCAACTGCGCGCGCTGCAGGACTGGTTCCTGCGCTTCGAGCTGAAATCGCTGCCCAATGTCGCAGAAGTCGCCTCCCTCGGCGGGATGGTGAAGCAGTACCAGGTCGTCCTGATGCCGGACCGCTTGCGTGCCTACAACCTGTCGCAGGCCAGGGTGCTGGCGGCGCTCAAGGGCGCCAATCAGGAAACCGGCGGCTCGGTGCTGGAAATGGGCGAGGCGGAGTACATGGTCCGCGCCAGCGGGTATCTCAAGACCCTCGATGATTTCCGGCAGATTCCGCTGGTGACCAGCAATGCCGGTATCCCGGTGCGGCTGGGCGACGTCGCCACGATCCAGCTTGGTCCAGAGATGCGGCGCGGCATCGCCGAGCTGGACGGCCAGGGAGAGGTCGCCGGCGGTGTCATCGTGATGCGCTCGGGCAAGAACGCGCTGGAGACCATCAAGGCGGTCAAGGCCAGGCTTGCTACGCTGCAGAAGAGCCTGCCGGCTGGCGTCGAGATCGTGCCCACCTACGACCGCTCCGCGCTGATCAACCGGGCGGTTGAAAACCTGACGCACAAGCTGATCGAAGAGTTCATCGTCGTCGCGCTGGTCTGCATGGTCTTCCTGTTCCACCTGCGCTCTGCGCTGGTGGCCATTGTTTCGCTGCCGCTGGGTGTGCTGGCCGCCTTCCTGGTCATGCGGTATCAGGGCGTCAACGCCAACATCATGTCGCTGGGCGGCATCGCCATTGCCATCGGCGCCATGGTCGATGCCGCGGTCGTCATGATCGAGAATGCGCACAAGCATCTGGAACACTGGCATGCGGACAACCCCGGACGGGAACTGACCGGGCACGAGCGCTGGAGCGTGATTGGCGAGTCGGCCGCCGAGGTGGGGCCCGCGCTGTTCTTCTCGCTGCTGATCATCACGCTGTCGTTCATCCCGGTATTTACGCTCGAGGCGCAGGAGGGCCGGCTGTTCTCGCCGCTGGCCTTTACCAAGACCTACTCCATGGCCGCGGCGGCGGGGCTTTCCGTGACCCTGGTGCCGGTCCTGATGGGCTACATGATCCGCGGCAAGATCCCCACGGAGCAGTCCAACCCACTGAGTCGGTGGCTGATCCGTGCCTATCAGCCGGTGCTGGCCAGGGTGCTCGCCTACCCCAGGACCACCGTGGCCATTGCCGCGATCCTGCTGGTCGCGACCGCCTGGCCGATGATGCGGATCGGCGGCGAGTTCATGCCGCCCCTTGACGAGGGCGACCTGCTGTATATGCCTTCGGCACTCCCGGGGCTGTCCGCCGGCAAGGCGGCGCAGTTGCTGCAGCAGACCGACCGCCTGATCAAGACTGTGCCAGAGGTGGCCACCGTGTTCGGCAAGGCAGGCCGCGCCGATACCGCGACCGACCCGGCGCCAGTCGAGATGTTCGAGACCACCATCCAGTTCAAGCCGCGCGACCAGTGGCGTGCCGGCATGACGACCGACAAGCTGGTGGAGGAACTCGACCGCGTGGTGAAGGTACCGGGCCTGTCCAATATCTGGGTGCCGCCGATCCGCAACCGGATCGACATGCTCGCCACCGGCATCAAGAGCCCGGTCGGCATCAAGGTGGCGGGCACGGACCTGAAGGAGATCGACCGGCTGGCCACGCGGATCGAGGAGGCCGTCAGGACGGTGCCGGGCGTCACCTCGGCACTGGCCGAACGCCTGACCGGCGGGCGCTACGTCGATATCGACATCGACCGCATCGCGACCGGACGGTATGGACTCAATATCGAGGATGTCCAGGGCATCGTGTCCTCGGCCATCGGAGGCGATAACGTAGGGGACGTGGTTGACGGGCTGGCACGCTTCCCGATCAATGTTCGATATCCACGCGACTACCGCGACTCGGTGGAGCAGCTGCGTGCCCTCCCCATCGTCACCGACAGGGGCCAGCAGATCACGCTGTCCGACGTGGCGCGCATCCAGGTGGTGCAGGGCCCGCCGATGCTGCGCAGCGAAAACGCCCGGCTGTCCGGCTGGGTCTACGTGGACATCCGTGGGCGCGACCTGCGCTCGGCCGTCCAGGACATGCAAGCGGTGGTGGCCAAGGCCGTGCCGATGCCAGCAGGCTATTCCCTCAGCTGGTCAGGGCAGTTCGAGTACCTGGAGCGGGCCACCGCGAAGTTGAAGATGGTGGTGCCGTTCACGCTGCTGATCATCTTTGTGCTGCTCTACCTTGTATTCGGCCGCCTGGATGAGGCACTGCTGATCATGGGCACGCTGCCGCTTGCCCTCATTGGCGGATTCTGGCTGCTCTATGTGCTTGGCTACAACCTTTCGGTAGCCGGCGTCGTCGGCTTCATCGCGCTGGCCGGCGTGGCGGCCGAGTTTGGCGTCATCATGCTGCTCTACCTGAAACAAGCCTGGAGCGAGCGCGAGGACCGCGGTGAAAACACCCTGCCCGCGCTGCTGGAAGCCATCCAGGAAGGCGCGGTGCTGCGCGTGCGCCCAAAGGCCATGACGGTTGCGGTGATTCTCGCCGGCCTGATACCCATCATGTGGTCGCATGGCACCGGCTCAGAACTCATGCAACGCATTGCCGCCCCGATGGTCGGCGGCATGGTGACCGCGCCATTGCTTTCCCTGTTTGTTGTACCGGCGGTGTACCTGCTGATACGCAGCCGTCAGACAAAGCCTGTCCCACTTTCCACCCACCCCTCGCTTCAGGAGGAAGCACAATGAAACGCATCAAGGCTCTCGCACTCACGCTTGCCATCGTTGCAGCCCCCGCCGCATTCGCGGCGGGATCCATGGACGGCATGGACATGAAGCCGTCGGCCGCATCGCAGCAGGCGCCGCGCCCCGTTGCCGCGGAAATCAAGAAGATCGATGCGAAGGCCGGCAAGGTCACGCTCAAGCACGGCCCGATCGAAAACCTCGGTATGTCCGCCATGACGATGGCGTTCCCGGTCAAGGACCGCGCATCGTTGACGAACTTCAAGGAGGGCGAATCGGTGTCGGTCACGTTCGACAAGGTCGACGGCAAGCCGACCGTGGTGGACATGCAGCGCAAGTAAGAGGACGGCAGGCTGGCCGGCATCGGCCAGGGCCAGCTTCAGCCATCCACGCCTACGATTGCGCTCGACGCCTTGTGCCGCCGATTCAATAGCAGGCAACCACAATCAGTACTGACTACGCCACGTCTTCGGCCGGCTGCCTGCCACGCAGGCACAGCACCCTGAGCGTCGAAGCCAGCAGCCGATCCCAATGGCGCCGCCATGATGGCCGCGTCGCGGCGCCGGGCGAGCGGCACGGCTGCACCGGCTCCGTATCGATCGAAACTTCCGCTTGCAGCGCGGGTTGCGCAAAGAGGGCGTGCCCGCTGTACAGGGCCAGCAGTTCCTCGCGGCTGACTTCCTGCTCCCCGCCGCCCCAACCCGGCAGTGCGACGACAAGCCGTCCGTGCTCACGGCGCTGCAGCAGCACGCACGGTCTTTTCTTGTCCAGGAACAGGATGGCCGGCAGCGAGGTGTCGGGGATATCGTCGAGGTGGCGCTCCACCAGTCTGGCCGACAATCCGGCGCGCGCCGCCGCGGCCAGAAGCAGCGGCAACGTCAGGCCATGCCCTTCCAGCGGCAGCCCTTCCAGCAGCACTGTCGTTGGAACCGACCGGCGCAAGGCCCGGTTCAGCAACAGCAGGCTGCCCAGCATCGGATCGTCCGCACCCGTCAGCTGGTTCATGGCGGCAGGCGTCGTCTTGATTTGCGGGGCCCACCGCCATGGCGTCGAGGCGCCCTTGATCTCTTGTTCCGGCGCCTCGCATAGCGCAAGGTCGGCCGGTTCGTCCCGTCCGCACGGACTCCGCTCACCCATGATTCCCCCCGGTCTCAGTGGCGTGATCTTTGCATCGAGTGTAGTGCACAGGAACGCGCAAACCCATCGTTCAAAGAGGCTAGTCAGGCAGTGGCGAGACTGATTCATGGTTGAAACACCGGGCCCCTTTGGCCGGATTCGGGATGGGTCCGGAGCAGAGCCAGGCCCCGGGTGACCGGCAACCGCGTCTGCACCCCGACCACTGCGCTGCAACCGGCTCTTTTCCTTCCATCGATTCCTCCCCCGCAAATCTATAGTCGATAGACCGCCGCCTACGTCAGGCTCGCGGCTGGAGAAGGCGTGAAAGTCCCCGAGAAGGCGCTCCGGACCGCCGACTGTCCCACGATCCTGTTTGGTGCCTTTGACCGGCACAACCTTGGCGACCTGCTGCTGCCACATGTCATCAAGCGCCTGATCGCGCCGGCCAGCCTCCGGTATGGCGGCCTGCGCGCACGCAATCTGACAACCCTGGGCGGCTTTCGCGTGCACGCGCTGACCAGGCTGGCCGCCAGCCTGGGCGACACTCCCGTCGAGATCGTGCATACCGGCGGCGAGATCCTGACCTGCAACGCCTGGGAAGCGGCTGTCATGTTGCTGCCAACCGCACGGGCCCGGGCCGTCGTGGCACAGCTCGACAGCCGGCCGGCAGAGCGCGTGGCCTGGGCGCGCGAGCTGCTGGGGCTGCAGGACTGCGCGCCCTATCTCCTTGCGGCCGGCTTGTTCGGCAATGTGCGGCGCGTGATCTACCACGCCGCGGGCGGCATCGGGCTTGAACAGGTCGAGCCCGCCATGCGGGCCGAGGTGGTGGCCAAGCTTGGAGCGGCCACGTACGTCGGCGTGAGGGATCAGCAGACCCGGGCCGCACTGGCGGCGAGCGGCATAGACGCCCGCCTGGAGCCTGATCCGGCCGTGATGGTGGCGGCACTCTTTGGCGATGGCATTCGCAGACGCTCGCGCCACGGCGAGGTGGCCGGCCTGATGTCGGGTTTTCCGCACGGGTATCTCGCCATGCAATTTAGCGCCGACTTCGGCGACGATGAAACGCTGGCACAGCTGGGCGCCCAGCTCAGGCGTGTCGCTCGGGCGAGTAAGCTCGGCGTGGTGCTGTTCCGCGCCGGCGCCGCGCCCTGGCACGACGACCTGGATAGCTACCGGCGTCTGGCCGCGAAGTTGAGCGGCACGCCGGTTGCGCTGTTCCGCTCACTCAACCTGTGGGATATCTGCGCCCTGATCGCCTGCAGTCGCGGCTTCGCCGGCAGCAGCCTGCATGGCGGCATCGTCGCCGGCGCCTTTGCCATGCCGTGGGTTGGGCTGCTGCGGCCCGGACAGGCGCCGGCGGCCAGCAAGCAGGCCGCCTTCGGCATGACCTGGGGCACGGCAGGCGCGCCCGCGGCAGTGGCCGTGCAGGAGCTTGCCGCCGGCATCGAGGAAGCCATGGCGACCGGGCCCGTGCGGCGCGAGGCGCTCGCCCGGGAACTGGCCGAGGCATGCCGCGCCAGTTTCAGGGCTGTCCACGGCGGCTAAGCTGGTATCCATGACCCGCGGGTCGCGTGCGACGGGAAATATCGACGCTGCGGCAGCGCATCCGGCACGTGCATCCGGCCTCGGGGCGTCTCGGGCCCGCAATGCCGGAGCGACGTCCTATCATGCAGACGGAGCGCTCTGCCGATGGAAGGAATGGCGCGGGTGAAGTTTGCAGGGCGCTCGCGTCGTAGCGCCAGACGAAATGGCCTGTGATGCATATGGACCAGGAATCGCTACCGGACCCGTCTGATGGATCGGTGTTGTTCGCGGACGTTTGCGACAGCACGAGGCTCTATGAAAGGGCCGGCGATACGGTTGCTCTTGGCGCCATCCGCCAATGCATCGCGCTGATGAAGTCCCGCTCCGCGGCTGCGCAAGGCCGGGTGGTCAAGACGATCGGTGACGAAATCATGGTGCTGTTTCCCGCCGCGGAAAACGCGATGCGGGCTGCACTCGACATGCAAGAGGCTGTCGCCGGGCTTGCTCCGGTAGCTGGCGCGACCTTGTCGATCCATATCGGCTTCCACCATGGCCCGATCCTGTCGGACGAGTCCGGCGACGTGTTTGGCGACACCGTAAATCTGGCCGCCCGGCTCGCCAAGCTTGCATCGCGCGGCCAGATCATCACTAGCAAGAACGCGGTGGAGCAGCTGTCCGCAAGGCTGCGCCAGATGACACGCCACCTGTACCCGATTCAGGTGCGCGGCAAGCACCAGATGATCGAGCTGTACGAAGCGATCTGGCAGCAGAACCCTGACCTGACCCTCGTGGCCCCAGTGGAACTGGCATTCTCCCGCTCGGCGTTGCTCTCGCTACGGTATCGGGAGACCGTCTTCGAAATGAACACCGCCTCTGCGCCAGTCACCATCGGCCGGGACGTCACCATGAGCATTGTTGTGACGGATCGGCAGGTATCGAGATTCCAGGCAACCGTCGAGCCTCGCGGCGGTCGCTTTGTACTGATCGACCGAAGTTCGAACGGCACTCACGTGAAGATCGACGGAGAAGACGCACTCATTCTCCGCCGTGACGAAATCACGCTCAGGGGTCATGGCTGGATTACATTTGCGCAGCCGAAGGAATACGTCGACGAGGGTATCGAGTTCTTTGTGGAAGGAAAGTGATTCCGGCGGCAAGCGTGGGCAGCGAGCGTCCGCGGGCCGAAGGAGACAGCGAGAACAAGACGCCTAGATGTCCGGAACGACCAGGACACCACTTTTCACTGTATGGATCATCGCAAGGCGATCCTCGATTGCCTTGCGCAGGAGTTCCCGCCCCCTGAACGGATCCGTCAAGTAGCTTGCGTACTGGCTTGTCCGAATTTGCACCTTGAGACTCATCGCCGCCGGCCCGCTCTCCGGCCATGTCACCAGAAACGCCGGACCGCTGTCGGCGCACTCAACAAAAGCCGTATCAGGCGACGGAAAACAAGCGTCAGCGCCCTGGGCCAGGAATTGGAGGTCCTTGTCCCTGAACTCGTAGGTTGCCATTTCTTTCTCCCATTGGCTCGGAAGATCGTGGCGTGAAAATCATCCTGGCAAGCAGCCGCCGCATCTGCCCCTTCTAATGGTAGACCAGGCGGGACTTGGCGAGGGCTTGCGGCAGATTTGGCGGGCCTGCGCTTCGCGCCTTGCCGCGTTCCGCTCTATAACTTGTATTGCTCCGGGCGGCCTTTTTTGCGACTGTCGCCTTAGCCGATCGCCGTCACTTGTCGGCCAATCGTTTGGCAACGCAAAAGTGGATCGGATCAGAGCCGGACCGGATTGGAATCAAAACAAGGAGCTGCATGCGCGCTCGCTCACGCCCCCCTGACGCAGGCTTCCGCTGGCTGTGGCAGCTGTCGGCCGCAGGCTGGGGGCATTGCGGGCTGGCCTATGTCACCGGCGCGCTGCTCCCGCCGCGCTGGTGGCCCGTCAGGGAGGCCATGCCCGTGCGCGACCGGTACTCATCTCGGCGCACGGCGCTGCTGCTGTACACCTTTGCCTACCGCGGAGGTGGCGCGCCAGCCGGCACCCTGCCGCCGGGCGATGGCTTTGCCTGGCGGCACCAGCAATGGGCGAACGGGAATACCTCGGCATGATGGTCGAGACCGGCACGCCGGTTCGCCATGAAGACTGGCGCCCCTTTTTTTCCGGCTACAATGCGCGCTGTCCAATCCGTCCAATGCCGACCTGCCCCTGCCATGCGCGACTCCAGCCAGGCGTTCCTTCTCGGTCCTCTGCTCAAAAGCGTCTCACGTTCCTTCTATCTCACACTGCGCGTGCTGCCTGCCGGGATGCGCGATCCGGTTGGACTGGCCTATCTGCTGGCGCGCGCCGCGGACACGATCGCAGACACCTCGCTGGTGCCGCCGGAGCAGCGCCTGGAATGGCTCCTGTCGTTGCGTGAACAGGTCAACGGCGCAGCGGGCCACGCAACGCTGCAGCGCCTGGCTGGCGATCTGGCCGGCCAGCAGACGCAGTCCGATGAAAAGATCCTGCTGGAATCGCTCGGCCCTGCGCTCTCGCTGCTGTCCCGGCTGAGCGACTCCGATCGGGAAGCAGTACGCGGAATCGTCTCGACGCTGACCGAGGGCATGGAGTTCGATCTTCGTACTTTTCCGGACGAACGCGCCGGGCGCATCGTCGCGCTGCGCGAGCCCGCGGACCTTGACCGCTATACCTACCTGGTCGCGGGATGCGTCGGGGAATTCTGGACCAGAATGACTGGCGAGCACGTGCCCGGTGCCCTCACGGGCGACCCGGACGCGATGCTGCGCCGGGGCGTTCGTTTCGGGAAGGCGCTGCAGATGACCAATGTCCTGCGGGATTGTGGCAAGGACCTGCGGATCGGCCGCTGCTATCTCCCCTCCGCGATGCTGGATCGCCATGGACTGCGTCCCGAGGATCTCCTGCTGCCGGACGCCTCCCGCCGCGCACGACCGGTGATGTTGGAGCTCCTGCGCGCGACACTGGATCATTTCCGCGAGGCAGTGGCCTACGCGCTTGCCCTGCCGACCTGCTTCGTGCGGCTGCGGCTGGCCTGCGTATGGCCCATCGTCATCGGGCTGGAGACCCTGCAGCTGCTGCTTGGCAACGACGACTGGCTGAATCCGGAGAAGGCGTCCAGGCTGCCGCGTGGGAGGGTCTACCGGATCGTCATGTACTCCCTGTTGCTGGTCGGCTCGAATGCCTTGCTGCGCATCTGGTTTGCGCGGCAGATGGGAGCGATTGAAAGCCGGCTCTAGTGTCCTGTCCCGCAGATACCTTGCCAGCCGGCTTTCAATGCGACACGAACAAGGGCACTTCGGCTTGCCGGGTCAGTGCGCGTGTCGTTCCGCCCAGGACCAGCTCGCTCAGCCGGGACCGGCCATAGCCTCCGGCGACGAGCAGATCGGCCTGCAGCGACCTGGCGACCCGAAGCAGCACATTGTCGGGATCGCCCCCCTCTTCTACGTGCAGCGTGGCTCCCACGCCATGGCTGGCCAGCCAGGTTTTCAGGCGCGCGCCATCATCGTCCGGCCCACCGTCACCGGTCGCGACGACAACGATGGAAACGCTGGACGCGAGCCGGAGAAGCGGAAGCGAATCCGCAACCGCCCGCGCCGCCTCCCGACTGGCGTTCCATGCGATCACGACGCGGCCCGGCAACTGCGGCCTGGCCCTGGCTGGCACCAGCAGCACAGGCCGGCCGGCATTCAGCAACGCATACTCGGCGGCCTTGGCCATCGGGGCCGGCACGCTTTCATCCGCCAACGGCGGCGCCGCCAGGATAAGGTCGGCAAAGCGGCCTTCCCTGGCCAGTGCCCAACCCGCTTCTGCTTCCATCACAATCTGCCTGGCAGGTATTGACGGCGCCACCTGCTTTACCAGCTTTTGCAGGACGGCGTCATGCCCGGCCGCCAGCCGGCGGATCTGTTCGGCTGCGAGCGCCGCATATTTCCCCGTCTCCTCGCCAGCGCCGCGGAAAGGCTCCAGTTGGGCGCCTGTCGCCGTCAGCCCGATGATGCTGCCGTCGAACAGCAAGGCAAGCCTTGCCGCTGCTTCAATGCGAGCCGCTCTCGCGCTGTCTTCCCGGAGGTCGACGAGGATTGTCCTGAAGGTCATCGAGTCATCCTGTCCAGTTGAAATCAGACCGCCTCAGTCAGGCGCCGGGGCCACCGCTGGAGCGCTTTCATGACAGCGTCCCGCCCCGGTTCCGGTCCTGTTCTCGCCTCAGCGGGAGAACAGCACCGGTACCGTCATCGACACCAGCAGCGTGCGCGTCACGCCGCCGAGCACCAGTTCGCGCATGCGGCCGTGTCCGTAAGCGCCCATCACGATCAGGTCGGCATCGAAATCCGCCGCGCGCGAAAGAACGAGTTCACCGATGGTCAGGTCAGCGCCGCCGGGACCGTGTTCGATTTCCACTGCAACACCATGACGTTCCAGCACGCGCGCGGCGTGGCTGACCGGCGTGGCATCGGCCCGGGCCTCCTTGGCCGCGGTCTGCGCGCAAAGAATGCGCGCCTGCGCGCCGGCTATCAGCGGCAATGCATCGTGCAGCGCCCGCGCCGCCTCCCGGCTTCCATTCCATGCGACGATAACTCGCGTGCCAACGGTGGGAAATTCGCCCGCGCATGGCACGACAAGGGTCGGGCGGCCGCTCTCCAGCAACAACGATTCCAGCAGTTGCCGGGCCACCGGACCTTCGCTATTGCCGGCGTCGTACTGGCCGGCAACGACCAGTCCGGCCTCGCGAGCCTCGCGCAGCACTGTCATCACGGACTCCCGTTCCGCGGCCCGCCATTCGGTGCGCACCGGCAGTGCCTGGGTGGCCGCAAGAAACTGCCCGCGGACGTTCTCCCTGACCTGCCTGCGCCGGGCCTGATCTTCCGCCACATACTGCTGGGCGCCCTCCATCAGGTAGAACCAGGCGGGATCGGGAATGAAGCCGGCGTAAATGCCGGTCAACGGGCACTCGTTGGCGGCGGCGATATGCCCCGCCACCTCCAGCCGCTGCAGTGCCTGCGGATTGCTGTCCAGATGCACCAGGATACTGTCGTAAGCCATGATCGCCCTCTCGCTCAAGCTACAAACCAGTCTAGGCAGCGAGGCCATCCGACCCTTGATCCAGATCAACGGGCCGGTGCTGTCGGCGGCACGGCTGGCGTATTGCCCTCGCAGTACGCCGCAGACTGATAGAAAAAGCGCGCCGGGACGGCCATCGACGTCTTGAGGCCGTCACTCCGTATGGCCGCGATCAGCAACTCCGTCACGCCCGGTGCTCCGGGTTGATACATATCAAGCGCGGATCGCCGCCGGCGTGTAGGCTGAATGTAACAAACTACAAGAACGATTTTGCACATCCGTGCCTGTCAGGAGACTCATCATGTACCAGCGCATCCTGCTCGCTGTCGACGGCAGCCGTTCTTCCGAGCTGGCGCTGAGCCAGGCCATCATCATCGCCACGGCGACCGGAGCCGAGGTCAAGGCGCTGTTCGTGGTGGACGACAGCGATGTCTACTTCGAGGCAAGCTACTTCAACCCCAAGGAGCTGGTTGACAGCATCATCACGTACGGCCGCAAGGCGCTCGATGCCGCCTCGGCCAGGCTCAGCGAGGCAGGCGTGCGGAACTCGGTGCAACTGGATGAAAAACCGGTGTCACCCGGCCGGATCTCGCTCACCATCGTCGCCGAAGCCGACGCATGGAATGCCGACCTGATCGTGCTCGGCACCCACGGCCGCCGCGGCGTCAGGCGCCTGCTGATGGGCAGCGTCTCCGAAGGCGTGCTTGCCAAGACCAACAAACCGGTGCTCCTGGTCCGCAGCGAAGCCGAAGGCTAGGTGCGCCGCGGCGCCTGCGGTGACCAGACATCACGCCATGCCGCAAACCATGCGTGCAATGATCTTCGAGGGCGCAGGCAAGCCGCTGCGCCTGCAGGACGTACCGGTTCCCAAACCCGGGCCGGGCGAGCTGCGTATTGCCGTGGCGGCATGCGGCGTGTGCCGGACCGACCTGCATATCGCCGACGGCGACCTGCCCCGCCCGAAGCCCGCTCTCATCCCTGGGCATGAGATCGTCGGCAGGGTCGAATCGTGCGGCGCCGGTGTCACCACCTTCGCGCCAGGCGACCGCGTGGGCGTGCCATGGCTCGGACATACCTGTGGCAATTGCAGCTACTGCCTGCACCATCACGAAAACCTCTGCGATGCACCGCAATTCACCGGCTACACCCGCGATGGCGGCTATGCCGAGTATGTCATTGCCGACAGCAGCTACTGCTTCAGGATTCCACCCGCCTATGACGATGAGCATGCCGCGCCGCTGCTCTGCGCCGGCCTGATCGGCTACCGGACGCTACGCATGGCCGGCGAGGCAAAGCGAATCGGCATCTACGGCTTCGGCGCCGCCGCGCATCTGGTGACGCAGATTGCGGTGGCGCAAGGCCGCGAGGTATACGCCTTTACCCGCGCCGGCGACACGGGCGCCCAGCAACTGGCCTACCAGACCGGTGCATGCTGGGCAGGCGCCAGCGATCTCCAGTCCCCGGTGCCGCTGGGTGCGGCGCTGATCTTCGCCCCGGTGGGTGCGCTGGTGCCGTGGGCGCTGCGCGCCGTGGACAAGGGTGGCATCGTCGTCTGTGGCGGCATCCATATGAGCGATATTCCGGCCATGCCCTACCAGCTGCTTTGGGGAGAAAGACGGCTGTGTTCCGTGGCCAACCTCACGCGCGCCGACGGCATCGCCCTGATGGACTTTGCAGCCCGGACGCCGCTGCGCACGCACACAACCGCCTACCCCCTGGAGCAGGCCAACGCGGCGCTCGCCGACCTGCGCGACGGCCGTCTTTCCGGTGCCGCCGTCCTGGAAGTCCGACACTAAAGCCCCCAATCCGATATCTCCATGAGCCGTTACCAGACACGCTTTCAGACCCGCGAGCAAGCCGGCACGGAGCTGGCCTGGGCGTTGCACGCATATCAGGGCACCGGCGCCCTGGTCCTGGCAATTCCGCGCGGCGGCGTGCCGGTCGGGCGCGTCGTGGCCGATGCGCTGGACGCTGATTTCGACCTGGTGATGGCGCGCAGGATTGTTCCGGGTTTAGCGGTGGACGACTCCGGCGCGACATGGTGCACGTTCCAAGCCAACCCGGGCGGCGAAGCCGACGGCCAGCGTGACGCCCAGTTCGACCAGCTTCGCAGGCAGCGGGCGGTCTATACGCCGGTTCGCAAGATGGCGGACCCCAAAGGGCGCGTGGTGATCGTCGTGGATGATGGCCTGGTCAGCGGAGCAACCATGTATGCCGCGCTCGCCAGCCTGCGCAAGCGGCAGCCCGCCCGGCTCATCTGCGCGCTCCCGATTGCCGCCAGGGCCGGGCTGGACCGGCTCCGCGCCCTGGCCGACGAGGTCATCTGCCTGGATGCGCCGGATCGCATCGAGAACCTCGCGCACTACTATCACGAGTTCCAGCTGGTCAGCGACGACCGGGTCCGGCAGTTGACAGGCACAACGGCAGCCCAATCTCAGATCCGTTCACGGCCGGGCGCCAGGGCAAGCGTGCCATCGCTGAGCATGGCCCTGCAGATTCCGTACGAGACCACCTGCCTCCGGGCCATGCTCGAAACGGCGCCGAACCCGGTGGGCGTCGTGATGATGGTGCATGCCGGTGGCGCGCAGCGCCGCGCCGCGCGCAGCCACTACCTGGCGCGCAAGCTGCGGGCGAAGGGTTTCGCCACCATGCTCGTGGACCTGCGGCCCGACAGCCACGTCAATGACGCACCGGATACCGAGGTCGATGACCTGGTGGCAAGGCTGGACCATGCCCTGAACTTCCTGCGCGCCAGGACACCCTGCGCAAGGCTGCCGGCGGGCTTGCTAAGTACCGGCACCGCCGCAGCGGCAGCCCTGCGATTGGCCGCACGCAACGCGGCGCAGCTCGGCGCCGTGGTCTGCGTTGCGGGGCGAGCGGATCTCGCGGGCAGCGCCAGCCTGCAGCAGCTCGAGATCCCTGCCGTGCTGATTTGTGCCAGCGGCGATCCGCAGAGCATACAGATCAACGACCTTGCATTCGAACAGATGCATTGCCCCCGGCAACTGCGGCTGATTCCGACCAACGGCCGCGGATTCGAAGACCGCGAGGCCCTGGAAGACATCGCGACACTCTCGGCGGACTGGTTCGGGCGGCACCTTGCGGCGGCATCGCCTCCGAGCCTGGCTTACGGAGGATGAGCGCAATGCTGTCTCATCCGAGAAAGGCATGCGGTCAGGCGAACGTATCCACGCCCTGCACCAGCCTCTTGGCCAGTCGCGGCTGGCTGAGTTGCTCCAGCCACCATTGCAACGCCCGCCCATCGTGGTCGCCACGCCAGCCCACGTACAGCACGTTGGGCTCGCGCGGATCGGCGGTGTGCATCTCCACCAGTTCCCCGCGCTTGAGCAGCGCCGCCACGCGGTAGCGAGGCAGCCAGCCTGCGCCCAGGGCGTCGCGCTGGGCCAGGATCTTGGCGCGCATGCTGGGCACGGCCAGTGCGGCCTGTCCACCGAGCACGCCGTAGCCCCTCCCGGCCGTCGTGCGCGAAGTGTCTGCCACTACCACGGCGCGGTGCCCGGCGATGATTTCGCGCGTGAGCGGCTCCTTCACCTTCGCCAGCGGATGCCGCGGCGATACGGCAAACACCCACTCCATCACGCCAAGTTCCGCCCAGCGCAGGTTAGGAATCGAAGGCGGTTCGTTGGTGGCGCCGATGACCAGGTCGGCGCGGCCGTCGCGCAGGGCTTCCCAGGTACCGCCCAGCACTTCGCTGGTCAAGCGCAGCGCCACGCCGGACTTCAGCGCGTCGAAGGTGCGGATGACCGGCATCAGCAGCTCGAACTCCAGGATCTCGTCGCTGACGATCCACAGGCGGTCTTCCCAGCCGCTGGCGACCTGCCGCACGCGCTGCGTCATGCGCGCGACATCCTGCATCAGCCGCTCGGCTTCCTGCGCCAGCAGCCGGCCCGCGGGCGTGAGCTGGAGACGGTAGCGGCGGCGGTCGAACAGCAGGGCGTCAAAGCGCGCCTCCAGCTGACGTGCGGCATGCGACACCGTGGACGGCGCCTTGCCGAGCCTGGCCGCCGCGCGCGACAGGCTGCCGCTCTCGCGGATCGCTTCCAGCAGCGCCAGTTCGTCTTCTGTCAGCATGTTCAATCCCGTCGAACGAGTCAGTCGGGAAAATCGTACGGCAAGGCGGGTAAATCAGTCCACTATGCGGGCAGGAGAAAAGCGCAAGGAGCAAGACATGGGACTTCTGGTGAATGGCCGCTGGCAGGACAAGTGGTATGACACCGCCTCCACGGGCGGGCGCTTCGTGCGCAAGGACGCCGCCTTCCGCAACTGGGTAACGCCCGACGGCAGCGCCGGCCCCAGCGGCTCCGGCGGCTTCCGCGCCGAACCGGGGCGCTACCACCTGTACGTGAGCCTGGCCTGCCCGTGGGCGCACCGCACGCTGATCCTGCGTGAAATCAAGGGATTGCAGGACATGATCGGCGTTTCGTCGGTGCACTGGCTGATGCGCGAGGAAGGCTGGACCTTTGCCGACGGCCCAGGCGTGGTGCCCGACGCGGTCAACAACGCGCGCGTGCTGCACCAGGTCTATACCGCCGCCAGCCCGGACTACACCGGCCGCGTCACCGTGCCGGTGCTGTGGGACAAGCAGCGCGCCACCATCGTCTGCAACGAGTCATCGGAAATCATCCGCATGATGAATTCGGCCTTCGATGGCGTGGGCGCCACACCCGGCGACTACTACCCGTTGACACTGCGCGCCGAGATCGATGCGATCAATAGCCGCGTCTACGACACCGTCAACAACGGCGTCTACAAATCGGGCTTCGCCACCACGCAGCAGGCCTACGAGGAAGGCGTGGTGCCGCTGTTCGAGACGCTAGACTGGCTCGAAGCACGGCTGTCGACGCAGCGTTACCTGGCGGGCAACCGGTTCACCGAAGCGGATATCCGGCTGTTCACAACGCTGATCCGCTTCGACGCGGTGTACGTCGGCCACTTCAAATGCAACCTGCGCCGGATCGCGGACTACCCTGCCTTGTCAGCGTATGTGCGCGACATCTATCAGCAGCCGGGCATTGCCGGCACGGTGAACTTCGAGCACATCAAGCGGCACTACTACGAAAGCCACCGCACGCTGAACCCGGCCGGCATCGTGCCGCTCGGTCCGGTGCAGGACTTTACGGCGCCGCACGGGCGCGAACAGTTGTAAGGGACTCAGGCTGTCAGCCTGTCCACTGCCCGCATCCCCTGCCCGATCGCCGCAGTCAGCGACGGGCTGCCCGCGCTGTCGCTGTTGGCGAAGCTGACGCTGCCCATGCCCGGCAGCACCGGCCAGGTAGCGGCATCTTCCCCGGCCAGGCTGTCCGGCATATAGCTGTAGCCGTGCGCCCAGCGGTTCAGGGTAATGCCGCGGATAACGTCTTTCGAGGCAAAGCCGGCCGGCCCGAGCATGCGGTCAAGCTGGGTGCGGATGCCCAGCTCCAGTTCGCTGAACGGCGTGCCGAGCAGGAACGCACGCCCGGCGCGGAAGCGCTCGCGCGCGCTCATGCCGCTGTCCGGCACGGTCGGCACGTAGAGCATATGCAGCACCGCCGGATCGGCCGGACCCGTGCCGGCGGGCGGTTCCAGCCAGAGGTCGGTATAGGCCATGGCTGGCGCGTGGATGCGGCGGGTCTTGAGCGCCGCGAACGCCTGCCAGTGATCGAGCGCGACCTTGGTATAGATCAGCGGCGCCTTGACGTCGGCGCGCAGCGCCTCCTTCTGCGCGGCCGGCAGCGATGGCATCAGGTACGGGATCATCATGTTGTAGCCGGCCAGCACCACGTGCCGCGCCTCGACCCGATGCAGGTTGCCTTGCCAGCCATAGGTCACGCGCGTGATATTGCCGTCGGGCTCGACGGCAATGGCGGTGCTGTTCAGCCGCAGGCGCACGCGCGCGTCGTCGCGGTCCAGGCGGCTGTAGTCGAACGCGGCCGTCACCACGTCCGCCGGCTTGCCAATCGTGGCGACGCCCGGGATCAGGCTGTTCACCAGCAGACGCGCCAGCGAGGCATTGCCGTCCGGGAACCAGAGCCGCGATGTGGGCGACTTGCCCAGCCGCGGATTCGGCGCGGGAGCAGGCATGCCGGCGCCCGCAGGCAGGCCAATCGAAATCGCATCGGCCACCGAAATGCCGTCCGCGTCCAATGCATAGGCGTCGTTGCTGCGGCTGCGCAGGAAGCGCTGGCCGGCCAGGCCGATGCCGGCCTTGTCCCGCAGGAACGCGGCATAGCGCGTGCGGGGCAGATAGGTGGCGCGCTCGCCGGCCGGCATGCCAGCGAGGTAGTCCACATTGCCTTCGGCAAGCTTCGCCAGGGCAAGGCGGTCCTGCGGCGGCAATGGCGCCCCGTCAAGAAAGCGCTGCGCCAGACCCGAAGCCGGCTCGCTGGCACGCTGGCCACTGCGGGCATCGATCAGCTCGCCGAAGGGATCGCCTGCCAGCCACTGGTCGCGGCCGAAATGATCGGCATCGAAGAAGACGGCCCGGCCCATGCCGAGAGCGGCGTATGGATCCGGGGCTTCACCAGCCGGAGCGCGCGCAGCGTCCAGCCCGAGTCCGGCCAGCAGCTCGCGCACGGCGGCGTCCGTGGCGGCCGTGGCAGGCATCTCGGCGCTGCCGCCGTAGGTCACCAGCCGCTTGCCGCGTACGGTGAATTCATTGCGCTTGGCGTGGCCGCCGAAATCGTCGTGATTGTCGAGGATCAGGATGCGCTTGCCGGCGCCGAACTTGCGCCGGTAGAACCAGGCCGCGGCCAGGCCGCTCAGGCCACCGCCGACCACCACCAGGTCGAACGCCTCGTGCGCCAGCACGGTCGGGTACTTCGCGCCTTCGCGCGCCAGGCTGTGCGCCAGCGTGAACGTGCCCGCGTGGTTGCCGCGCAGGCCGGTCAGCGCGGGCGGATACGTGGCACTGCCCGCAGCTTGTGCGGCGTGCAGCCACTGCGCGGGCGCCAGGCCCGCCGCAATCGTCAGCGCCGTGCCATTGAGGAAATCTCTGCGCGAAATCGTCATCGGTCAGTTTTCGGTTCTTGTCCGCCCAGCACCTGACGGCGCTCGGCCACGGTGCGTTCCGTCACTACCGCGGCGCGGTTGCCCCAGTTGCCACGGATGAAGCTCAGCACGTTGGCCAGTTCCTGGTTGTCCAGCGTCCAGCCATAGCCGGGCATGTGATAGTCGGTGGGCGCGGTATTCACGCGTGCGGTCACGGCGCCGTCCAGCAGCAGGTTCACCAGCGACGACGGGTCAGGGTCCGCCACGGTGGGGTTGCCGGCCAGCGGCGGGAAGACGCGGGCAAACCCCTTGCCGTCGGCGCCGTGGCAGGGCATGCAGAACTGCGCGTACTGGCGCGAGCCGGTGCTGTCGAACCGGCCCTGTGCCAGTTGCGCGGCAGCGGATGGGTCGTGGCGGAACGGCTTGTCTTCGCCGCGCGCGCCGGGGATCGATTTGAGGTAGGCGGCCACGGCGTCGAGGTCGGTCGCGTTCATGTATTGCGTCGACGTAGAAATGACGGTCGACATCGGCCCGAACGAAGTCGCGTGCGCATTGCGCCCGGTGCGCAGGAACTCGGCTATCTCCGCGCGCGACCACGCGCCCAGCCCCGTGATCTGGTCACTGGTCAGGTTGGTGGCCGACCAGCCTTCGACGATGGCGCCTGACAGGAACCGCTTGCTGCGCTCGTCGAGCCCCTTCTCGGCAAACAGCATGCCGCGCGGCGTATGGCAGGCGCCGCAGTGGGCCACGGCCTGCACGAGATAGGCGCCACGGTTCCATTCGGCGCCCTTGGCGGTATCCGTGCGCACCGGCGCATCGTCAAGGAAGAAGCCGTTCCACACGGCCAACAGCCAGCGCATGCTGAACGGCCAGCGCATCTGCGCTGCCGGGTTCCGCTGCGATACCGGCGCCACTTCGGCGCGGAGATAGGCGTATAGCGCCGCCACGTCCTCCGTGCGCATGCGCGCGTAGGACGGATACGGCATGGCCGGATAGAGCCGCTTGCCGTGCAGTGCCACGCCCTGCCGCACCGCGCGGTCGAAGTCGGCCAGTGTGTAGGCACCGATGCCGCTGCCCTTGTCCGGCGTGATGTTGGTCGAATAGATGGTCCCCACCGCCGTGCGGATTGGCAGGCCGCCCGCGAAGGGCTTGCCGCCCTCGCGCGTATGGCAGGCGGCGCAGTTGGCGATCTTGGCAAGATAGCGCCCACGTTCCAGTTGCTGCGCAGGCGTGACGGCAGACTGTGGGGCCGACTGGGCCCGGGCCTGCGGAATGGCGATGACCAAGGCGGCCAGCGCCATGAACAGGCAGGCCAGCCACAAGACAGCGGCAGGATGCCGCCTTTTCAGAAGATGCATGGGGCTTGTTGTTATCAGGCGTGTTCGGACAACCAGGCGACCCGGTCAGGCGTGCGTCACCGCCCAGTTTGCCAGCACCACCAGGCACAGCACCAGCCCCGCGGCCAGCATCACGCCGGTCAGGATCAGTGGGACCGGCCGCGCGCTTTCCAGGTCGCGCTCATGCTCCTGGCCCTTGCGCAGCCCGAGGAAGCCCCACAGCACGGTTCGGATCAGCCTTAACGGATTCATCGTCACACTCCTTTGTCTGGCAGGCGTCGCCTTCCGGGCAAGCCCTTTTCACCTGAAAGGGATTATCGGCCGCGCCGGCAAGACATAACAGCATCAGATACCGGAGAATTTTGCGTATCAGTTTGCCGGTCCGGGCGATAATCCCGGGCAAAGGACTCCCCGCCATGAAACGCTACGAAGAACTGGCCGAAACCCTGGCCACCGACATCCGCAACGGCAGCCTGCCGCCCGGTACCCGCATGCCCTCCATCCGCAAGACCGTGGCGCAGTACGGCGTGAGCCCGTCCACGGCGTTCCAGGCCTACTACCGGCTGGAAGAACGCGGGCTGGTACGTGCGCGCGAGCGTTCGGGCTACTACGTCGCCGGCCCGGCGCGGCGGACTTTGCCGCAGCCGCAGGTGCGGCCGTCGCGCCAGGTCTCGACCGAGGTGGACATCTCGAATCTGGTGTTCTCCGTGCTGGAAGGTGCCCGCGACCGCCAGCTGGTGCAGTTCGGCTCCGCCTTTCCGTCGCCCGAGCTGTTTCCGTGGGACCGGCTGGGCAAGTCGCTGGCCAGGGCCGGGCGCGCGCTCGATCCCTGGTACTCGGTCAACGACCTGCCGCCCGGCAATACCGCGCTGCGCCGGCAGATCGGCCTGCGCTACCTGGGCGCCGGCGCCCCGCAGCCGACCGACGACCTGATCGTCACCAATGGCGCGCTCGAAGCCCTGAATCTCTGCCTGATGGCCGTCACCCAGCCTGGCGATGTGGTCGCAATCGAATCCCCCGGCTTCTACGCCGCGCTGCAGGCACTGGAGCGGCTGCGCCTGAAGGCAGTGGAAATTCCCGTGGACCCCGTCGAAGGCATCGACCTCGGCGCGCTCGATGCTGCCCTCGCCCGTCATCCGGTCAAGGCCTGCTGGTTCATGACGCAGTTCCAGAACCCGATGGGCGCGAGCATGCCGGAGGACAAGAAGAAGGCGCTGGTCGCCCTGCTGGCGCGCCATCAGGTGCCGCTGATCGAAGACGATGTCTATGGCGAGCTGTACTTCGGCAGCCGCTGCCCGCTGCCGGCCAAGGCCTTCGACACGCAGGGGCTGGTGATGCATTGCAGCTCGTTCTCGAAAACGCTCTCGCCCGGATTCCGCATCGGCTGGGTGGCGCCGGGCCGCTTCGGCGAGGCCATCCAGCGCCTCAAGCTGATGACCACGCTTTCGGCGGGCGTGCCCACGCAGCTGGCGCTGGCCGAATACCTGCAACACGGCGGCTATGACAAGCACCTGCGCCGCCTGCGCCATGTGCTGGAGATGCAGCAGGGCCAGATGATCGACGCCATCGGTCGGCATTTTCCCGAAGACGTGCGCGTCTCAAGGCCGGACGGCGGCTACTTCCTCTGGGTGGAGTTCGCCACTGGCTTCGACGCGCTCGCGCTGCACCGGGCCGCGCTGGCGCATGGCATCGGCATCGCGCCGGGACCGATGTTCTCGGCACGGCAGGGCTATCGCAACTGCATCCGCCTGAACTACGGGCACTTGTGGAACGACGAGGCGGAAGCGGCGATCGGCAAGCTCGGCGAACTGGCGCGGGCGCAATCCGCGGCGTGACCGTCAGTCACGGCCACCCCGCTGGCGCCTCAGCGCCCATTCAATAGCCTCGAATCCCGCCTGCACCACCAGTGCCAGCACAGCGGCGGGAAACGCCCCCCCCCGC
>NZ_JWMA01000085.1 GCF_000812465.1 Cupriavidus sp. IDO
CACGGCGCCGCAAAGTTAACATTGCGGCTCACGGTTTACAACTGCTTCTGCGGCTAACAACGAAAAATGCCGTTCAGCGCTTAACTGAACGGCATTACTGCCGAAGCAGTCCTTTTTTGTTTAACTGGGCCAGTATCAGCCGCCGTAGAGCGAACGGCCGCTGGCGTTGGGATCGAGGCGCTTGAGCGTTTCGACCATGCTGCCCATGCCCTCGGCGCGGCCAGCGCCGTCCTGACCGTCCTCGATACGGCGCGCGCCGTTGTAGCGCGTCACCCAGTAGGCTGCGCGCATATCGTCGACGCGGATCTTGCTGCCCGTGGACGGGGCATGCACGAACTTGTTGTCGCCGATATAGATGCCGACGTGCGAGAACGTCTGGCGCATGGTGTTGAAGAACACCAGGTCGCCCGGACGCAGGTCGTTGGCGGCTACCGTAGTGCCCACCTGGCTGATTTCGACGGAGCGGCGCGGCAACATGAAGCCGAACGTGTCATTGAACACGTAGCGGACAAAGCCGCTGCAGTCCAGGCCGGATTCCGGGCTGTTGCCACCAAAGCGGTAACGCACGCCAATCAGCCCCAGCGCATTCATGACGACGTCGCCAGCCTTGCTGGCAACGCGGCTGGTGGAGCTCACGACCGACGACAGCAAGCCGCGCTTGCCTTCCACATGTGCGTCCGCGCCCATCTGGGCGGTGGCATCGAGACGGGCGTCAGGGTCCTTGAACACCGTATCCGCCAGCACTCCATTCGAGACAGTCGCACCGCAGGCAATGCAAATTCCAACGGCGGCGCGCGCCAGGGAATGAAGCACCGATCTCTGCATTGGTTCTCCTGATGATTCGTTAATGACCAAGCCCCGGGATGCACTCCGGGGCGGGCAAGGTATTACGGGGATTCGTTGCCTTGGGGTCGGCTACGCAATAAGCGCGCCAGTCACATTGCACCTCGAACGTGCTGCTCCCGAATCAATGCGAAGGGCAGACCACCCCCAAAAATAGTTCTCGCGGGATGGTAAAGGGTTGTCATCGACATGTCAAAGTTCGTTACAAATTCGGCGAAAATGACATAGCAATCAACGATCTAGCTCAGTTTTCGCATCTATTTTATTGGTTTCCGCATGACAAACAAATGACGCCTCCCACGGGGAGGCGTCATTGCTGCGGAGCACCGGTTTCAGGCTGCACCAATCTGGGCAGCGGCCATCAGCTTGCGCGTATACGGATGTTGCGGCGCTCCCAAAACCGTCTCGGTTTCCCCGGTTTCCACCACTTCCCCGGCCTTCATCACGATGACGCGATGGGCCATGGCACGTATAACGGCAAGATCGTGGCTAATAAAGAGGTAGCTGAGGTTATATTTATGCTGAAGTTGCGAAAGCAGCGCCAGCACCTGCTGCTGGATCGAGACATCAAGTGCCGAAGTCGGCTCATCCAGCACCAGCACCTGCGGCTTCAGGATCAGCACCCGGGCAATGGCGATGCGCTGCCGCTGCCCCCCCGAGAACTCGTGCGGATAGCGCCCCAGCGCAGTGCGGTCCATGCCGACTTCGCGCAGGGCTTCAATGACGCGCTGGCGCGTGGCTTCGCCCGAAAGACCCGGCTGATGCAGGGCCAGGCCCTCACCCACGATCTGCTCGATCGTCATGCGGGGCGACAGCGAGCCGAACGGATCCTGGAACACCACCTGCATGCGCGAGCGCAGCTTGCAACGGTCCTTGCGGGTCGCACCGTCAAAGCTGCGGCCCAGGAAGTGGATGGTCCCTTCGCTCTTGCGCTGCAAGGCCAGCACCGTATGGGCCAGCGTGGTCTTGCCGGAGCCGGACTCGCCGACGATGCCGATGGTCTCGCCCTCGCGCAGCTGGAAATCGACGCCCTTGACCGCGGCAAACTGGTCCTTGCCGAACCATCCCGCGATGCCCGCGCGCTTGCGTGCATAGTTGACGCAAAGCCCGCGCGACTCAAGCAGGACCGGCGCGAGCGGCACCAGCGGCAGCACTTCGCGCCGCGGCCGGCTGTCGATCAGCTTGCGGGTATAGGGATGCTGGGGCGAGGCAAATACCTGGGCGGTCTCCCCGGACTCGACCAGTACGCCCTTCTCCATCACGCCGACGCGCTGCGCGAAGGCACGCACGAGGTTCAGGTCATGGGTGATCAGCATCACGGCCATGCCGAATTCAGCCTGCAGGTCGCGCAGCAGATCCAGGATCTGCGCGCGGATGGTGACGTCCAGCGCGGTTGTCGGCTCATCGGCGAGCAGCAGCTTGGGGCGGCAGGCCAGCGCCATGGCGATCATGGCGCGCTGGCGCTGCCCGCCGGATAGCTGGTGCGGGAAGCTGTCGAACCGGTGCGCCGCGTCGCTGATGCCGGTGCGCTCCAGCAAGGCGATGGCGCGCTCGCGGGCGGCACGGCGGTCCAGGCCTTCGTGCAGCGCCAGCGTCTCGACGATCTGGTTGCCGATCGTATACAGCGGGTTCAGCGCCGTCATCGGCTCCTGGAAGATCATCGCGATATCGGCGCCGCGGATAGCACGCATCTCGCGGTCGGACACCTCCATCAGGTTCTTGCCCTCGAAGCGGACTGCACCCTCGTAATGCGCGTCTTCGACCAGGCGCAACATCGCCAGCGCCGTCACGGTCTTGCCTGAACCCGACTCCCCCACCAGGGCGTAGCGTTCGCCGGCGCGCAGGTCGAAGCTGACTTCGCGCACCGCGCGCGTGACATCATCGCCGTGACCGAAGGTGACGGACAACTTTTCCACACACATCAGCGTGGTGCCCGGCACCGGATCCGGCGCCGGTGGAAACTCTGCAGCCTCCTTGATCTGCGGCATGACGCTCATTGCGTCACTCCTGCCGGCGCACCGGGGGCCGGCGGCACCTTGGGTGCCACGCGGCCGCGCAGCGCGGCCAGGCCGAGACGGGTGTCGAAGGCATCGCGCAGCGCGTCACCCATGAACGTCAGCAGCAACAAGGTAATCACCAGTACGGCAAAGGTCGACAGCGAGATCCACCATGCATCCAGGTTGGCCTTGCCCTGCGCCAGCAACTCCCCCAGGCTTGGCGTGGTGGGCGGAACGCCCAGGCCCAGGAAGTCGAGGCTGGTCAGGGCCAGGATGGCTGCGCTCATGCGAAACGGCAGGAAAGTGATGACGGGCGTCAGGCTGTTCGGCAGGATATGCCGCCACATGATCTGCACGTTGGACAGGCCCAGCGCCCTCGCCGCCTTGACGTAGTCGAGCGAGCGGTTGCGGTAGAACTCGGCACGCACGTAGTCGGACAGGCCCATCCACCCGAACAGCGACAGCAGGATGATCAGCAGCGCCAGGCTTGGCTCGAAGATCGAAGCAAAGATGATTAGCAGGTAGAGTTCCGGCATCGAGCTCCAGATCTCGATGGCCCGCTGCGAGAACAGGTCGAACCTCCCGCCGAAGAAGCCCATCAGCGCCCCGGTCAGCGTGCCGATCAGCACGCCGAGGATGGTCAGCGCGAGCCCGAACAGCACCGATACCCGAAAGCCATATAGCAGACGCGCCAGCACGTCGCGGCCGCGATCGTCGGTGCCCAGCCAGTTTTCGGCCGAGGGCGGCGCCGGGTTGGGCTCCTTGGCGAAGTAATTGAGCGAATCGTACGAATAGTGGTTCAGCGGGAACACCGCAAAATTGCCGTTCGTCGTGATCCGGTCGCGGATGTAAGGATCGAGATAATCGGCCGGTGTGGCGAAATCGCCACCGAAGGTCGTCTCGGAATAGGTCTTGACGATCGGGAAATACCATTCCCCCTTGTAGCGAACCACCAGCGGCCGGTTGCTCGACAACACCTCCGCGCACATGCTGAGGACGAAGATCGCGACAAACAGAACCAGGCTCCAGTAGCCCAGCCGGTTGCGGCGAAAGCGCTGCCAGGCGCGCTGGCGGGGTGACGGCGAATGCGGCAGGCCGTTGGGCGCTGCATGCGAGAGGAATTTCATCGGTGCAACGCCTCGAAGTGGATACGCGGGTCGACCATCACGTAGCAGACATCCGAGATCAGCCGGGTAACCAGGCCGATCAGCGTGAACAGGTAGAGCGTGCCCAGCACCACCGGGTAATCGCGCCGCAGCACGGCCTCGTAGGACAGCAAGCCGAGGCCGTCCAGCGAGAACAGCGTCTCGATCAGGAGCGATCCGGTAAAGAACGCGCCGATGAACGCCGCCGGGAACCCGGTCACCAGCGGAATCAGCGCGTTGCGGAATACGTGCTTCCACAGCACACGACGCTCGGCCAGGCCCTTGGCGCGGGCCGTCAGCACATACTGCTTGCGGATTTCCTCGAGGAAGGCGTTCTTGGTCAGCATCGTCACCACGGCAAAGCTGCCCACCACGGAGGCCGTGATCGGCAACACCAGGTGCCAGAGGTAATCCATGACCTTGCCCATCAGCGTGAGCTGGTCCCAGTTATCCGACGTCAGGCCGCGCAGCGGGAACCACTGGACAAAGGTGCCGCCGCCGAACAGCACCAGCAGCAGCACGCCGAGGACGAATCCCGGAATTGCGTAACCCACCAGCACGACCATGCTGGTCACCACGTCGAACCGGCTGCCGGCCCGGATGGCCTTGGAAATGCCGAGCGGCACCGATATGAGATAGGTCAGGAAAAAGGTCCACAGCCCTATGCTGACCGATACCGGCAGCTTTGACTTGACCAGTTCCCACACGCTGCGGTGCTGGAAATAACTCTCGCCAAGATCAAAACGGGCGAAGCGCTTCAGCATCAGGAAATAGCGCTCCAGCGGCGGCTTGTCGAAGCCATAGAGCGCCTGGATTTCCTTGATCTTCTCGGGGTCGACGCCACGGCGACCCCGGTACTCGGCGCCGCCACCGCTGGCTTCGCCACCGCCACCGCGGCCCTTGAGTTCCATCATCATCTGCTCGACCGGTCCGCCCGGGACAAACTGGATGACGACGAATGTCAGCGTGATCACCCCGATCAGGGTCGGGATCATCAGCAGGATGCGCTTGAAAAGGTAGGCAAGCATTGGCCGGTTCCTTTGTCGCTCAGCGGGCTTCCGGCCGCGCGTCCCTGCGCCACCAGTTGCTCAGAATCCAGCCCTCGGCCGTGTAGAAATAAGGCAGGCGTTCGGGATAGGCCAGTTCCTTGCGGTACGAGACCCGATGCGATGCACTGTACCAGTTCGGCACAATGTAATAGCCGTGCATCAGCACGCGGTCCAGCGCGCGTCCGGCGATGACCAGCTCCTCTCGCGTATGGGCGTGCAGGACATTGTCCACGAGGCGGTCCACGACCGGAGATTTCAGGCCGAACAGGTTGTCCGAGCCCGGCGTGCCGGCCGCCTCGGTGGAGAAACGGTCGCGCAGCTCGTTACCCGGGCTTTGCGAATCGGGGTAACGGATCGACACCATATCGAAGTCGAAGTCCTCCAGCCGCTTCTGGTATAGCGCGAAATCCGTGGTGCGCTGATGGACCTGGATGCCGAGCTTCTCGAGGTTGCGCACGTAGGTGGTGATCACCCGGCTCATGGCACCACCGTCATCCAGGAACTCGAACACCAGCGGCTCGCCCTTGGCGTTGCGCAATGCATCATCGGTGTAGGTCCACCCGGCTTGCGCCAGCAGGCGGCGCGCTTCGCGCAGGTTATCGCGCAGCGAACGCGGCGCATTGGTGCTCGGCTGCGTAACGTCCGGGCCGAACACCTCGGGCGGCAGCTGTGCGCGCATCGGCTCCAGCAGCATCAGCTCGCCCGGCCCAGGGCGGCTGTCAAAGGTGGCGCTGGCGGCCAGCTCGCTGTTGGAGAACCAGCTGTCCAACCGCTTGTAGGCGCCATAGAAGAGCTGCCGGTTCAGCCATTCGAAATCCAGCGCCAGAATCAGCGCCTGCCGGACTCGCACGTCCTGGAACATCGGCTTGCGCATGTTCATGACGAAGCCCTGCATACCGGCACCGTTGCGGTGCGGGAACTCGGTCTTCAGCAGTTCGCCGGTGCGGAAGCGCGTGCCCTGATAGCTCTTGGCCCAGTTCTTGGCGCGGTACTCGACAATGGCATCGAACTCCCCGGCCTTGAAAGCCTCCAGCTTGGCGGTCTCGTCCTTGTACAGCCGGTAGACCACGCGCGCGAAATTGAAGGTGCCGCGCCGCACGGCCAGATCCTTGCCCCAGTACTTGGGATCGCGCTTGAAGATGATGCCGCGGCCAGCATCGTAGCGCTCGATGAGGTAAGGCCCGCTGGTAATCGGCTCTTCAAAGGTCAGTTTGTCGAATGAAACCTTCTCGGTCCATTTCTTGGAGAAAACCGGCAGCGAGCCGACGATCAGCGGCAACTCGCGGTTGCGCTGCTTGAAATCGAAGCGCACGCTGCGCTCCCCGGTCACCACCACCGCCTTCACGTCCGTGCACATGCTGCGGTAGCCGGGGCTCGAGGCCTTGCTCATGAGCATGTCATAGGAATACTTGACGTCCGACGCCAGCACCGGGTCCCCGTTGGAGAAACGCGCCTCTGGCCGGATCGTGAAGCTGACCGAGAGCTCATCGGGCGCGACCGTCACATCGCCGGCCAGCAGGCCATAGGCGCTCGCGGATTCGTCGGCGCTGCTGATCAGCAGGGACTCGAACATCAGCGCATTCAGCCCGGGGGCCGAGGTGCCCTTCAGCGTAAACGGATTGAACTTGTCGAAGCTGGTGCGGCGGTCGGGATTGGCGAGCGTAAGGGTGCCGCCAGCCGGCGCATCGGGATTGGCATAGTCGAAATGCGTGAAATCCGACGCATACTTGAGATCGCCGTGTAACGCGAAACCATGCGCCGCATTCGCTATGGAGGGAACTCCCGCAGCCAGCACCAATGCCAGCCCAAACTGCAGTACCGCGCCCCGACGGAAGCACTGCCATGCCGCCTGCAGCGGCCAACGTGCTTGAATAGGCATCCCGTTGGATTCCTCCACTTAGACCTGTGGGACCCGGCGTTCTGCGGCCGGGCCAAGTTATGAGACAATTTTACATGCGTTCGGGTAGGCTCCAGCCATCCGGACATTCCCTCTACACGGCGCAATAAAACGGCCGGGAGACACCCGGGAGCGCGTCGGCCCGCGGGCCGACGCACGAAGCGTGCCCAATACACCACCTTGGAGAACTTATGGGATTTCTGGCAGGTAAGCGGATCCTCATCACCGGCTTGCTTTCGAACCGCTCGATTGCCTACGGCATCGCATCGGCGTGCAAACGCGAAGGCGCCGAACTGGCCTTCACCTATGTCGGCGAACGGTTCAAGGACCGGATCAGCGACTTCGCCAAGGAATTCGGCAGCGACCTGATCTTCGAATGCGACGTCGGCAGCGACGAGCAGATCGCCGCAACCTTCGCCGCCCTGGGACAGCGCTGGGAAAAATTTGACGGCCTGGTGCACTCGATCGGCTTTGCGCCGCGCGAAGCCATTGCCGGCGACTTCCTCGATGGCCTGTCGCGCGAAGGCTTCCGCATCGCCCACGATATCTCGGCATACAGTTTCCCGGCACTGGCCAAGGCTGCCCTGCCGATGCTGTCGGACAAGGCCTCGCTGCTGACGCTGACATACCTGGGCTCCGAGCGCGTGGTTCCCAATTACAACACCATGGGCCTGGCCAAGGCCTCGCTCGAAGCCAGCGTGCGCTACCTGGCCGCTTCGGTCGGCCCGCGCGGCATCCGCGCCAACGGCATCTCGGCTGGCCCGATCAAGACCCTGGCTGCCTCGGGCATCAAGGGTTTCGGCAAGCTGCTGAGCCACTTTGAAGACGCCGCCCCGCTGCGCCGCAACGTGACCATCGAAGAAGTCGGCAACGTGGCCGCCTTCCTGCTGTCCGACCTGGCCAGCGGCGTCACCGGCGAAATCACGTATGTCGACGGCGGCTTCAACGTTGTCGGCGCCAGCGTGCCCGGCGAAGAGTAATTCTGCGCCGCCAGACAGAAAGGGTGCCAGCTCGCGCTGGCACCCTTTCTTGTTTCTGCGCCGGCCCGGGCGGCGGCTCCGCCCGGACAGCCGACGTTACTCCCGCATCACATCCCCCCCCCGCCCCCTCCGCCGAACGCGCCATCAAGCAGAACCGTTCCGACGCATCAGCCGAACCGTGAAGCAGGAGCCCCGCCCTTCGGTGCTCGTCACGGAAACTTCTCCCTGATGCAGCTCCACCGCCAGCTTGACCAGATACAGCCCGACGCCGGCGCCCGCCGTGCCGGCCACGTTGCCGCCCCGGACGTAGCGCTCGAAGAGATGATCGACGTCCTTCCTGGGGATGCCGATGCCGTGGTCGGTCACGGCAACGCAGACCGCCTCCGCGTCGCCGGATACATGGACCGTGACCGGAGTCCGTTCCGGCGAGTACTTGATCGCATTGCCGACCAGATTGCTGAAGGCCTGGAAGAGTAGCCTAGCATCGCCATGGAAAACTTCCGGAACGCCGGCATCCACGACTTCTTCAATGACCGCGGCCGGCGAGCTGTCGCGATGCATCTCGCAGACCTCATGGAGCAGCAGGCTGAGCGAGAAGTCGGTGCAGTGCAGCGAGCTCAGCTTGCTGCCGTCAAGCAGTTGCGAAGAATCGAGCAGGTGGTCGATCAGGTTGGTCATGCGCAGCACCGCCGCGCGAATCCTTGCACAGCGTTCGCCGAGCACCTCCGCGCCTGGGACCTCCTTCATCCGCACCAGCCGCTGCGCGTGCCCGTCAATGACGTTCAGCGGCGTGCGGAATTCATGCGACGCCATCGAGACGAAATTGCGCTGGAGCTCCGCCATGCGCCGCTCGTTCTCCAGCGTGTCCTGCAGCACCGCCGCCTGCGCGGCGAGCGCTGCCTGGCTGCGTTCCAGCTCCAGCGTGTTGTCGCGGAAACGGACCACCGCGCGGGCAATATCGCCGATCTCGTCCTGCCGGCCGGCACCGGGAATCTCGACATGTGCGTCGTTGTCGGCAATGCGGTTCATGCGTTCGACCAGCCCGGCAATCGGATTCGATACTGCCTTGAGCAGATAGCCAACCGCGGCAATCACGAGGCAGCCCGAGACCAGGATGGCTGCCGCAATCAGGCGCCATGCGTCCCGATAAGCCTCGGCTTCGCGCTCGGTCGCGCCAGCGGCGCCAGCCACATTGCGCTCGGTCAGGATGCCCAGCGTGCCGTTGGCCTGGTCAAATGCATGCCGCGAGTCGCCGTGGTACAGCTCAATTGCCGCGGCCTTGTCGTTGCTCCGCGCCAGCGCCATGACGCGCGTGGCAAGCCGCCGGTATTCGGCCCATTGATTGATGAACCGCTGGTAGAGCGCAAGATCGGCGGGATCATGCTCGATCTTGCCGTAACGGCTCTCGCCCATTGCAATGATCTCGTCCAGCGCCGTGGCCTGCCGCTCGGCGGCGCGCTGATCGACGCGCGAAGTCGCGATCAGCATATCGCCCTCGGTGGCACGATAATCGGAAATATAATTGTTGAGGTCGCCCAGAATGCGGTTGCTCTGCAGCCAGCGCCCACTGATCTGGGCTGACACCCTGTGAAAGCTGCTGAGCCGGTCAATGCTGAAAGCACCGACGCCGATCACCAGCAGCAGGAACAGCACAAACACCAGCGACAGGCGAACGCGGATCGGCCGCAGCATCGGCATCGACCCGGAAAGGCGGGCCAGCTTCCGGCGCAGCAGGGGCTGCCCCGGCGCATCATGCAGCGGAGAGCGAGTCGTGTGCGTCATGGGAGATAATCCTGAGGCTCGCCACGCGCAACCAGGCGCGGTTCAGACGAGTACGGCACCAACACAAAGTTGCAGGCGGGGCAGCCATGAAGCAAACCAGTGGAAGAATTCTCTGCATCGAGGATGACTCCGAGACGGCGGAACTGATCGCGGAAGAACTGGTTGAACGGGGATTCGACGTCAGCATCGCACACAACGGCGAACAAGGCTTCGCTGCCATCCTGCGCGAGACCCCCGATCTGGTTCTGTGCGATGTCAGCATGCCGGTGATGACGGGCTTCGAACTGCTCGAGAAGATTAGCGCATTGACACCACGCTTCGCCGACTTGCCTTTCGTTTTCCTTACAGCGCTGGCGCAGCGGGATGCCGAGCTCAAAGGCCGCCGCCTCGGGGCCGACGACTATGTCACCAAGCCTGTGGATTTTGACATCCTCGAGAGCATTATCGAAACCCGGCTGGCCCGCGTCGCCAGGGCGCGCCCCGGCCAGCCGGGCGTCAGCCTGAGCGAACGTGAAATCGCCGCACTGCTGTGGTCCGCGCGCGGCAAGACCTCGGGCGAAATCGCAACCATTCTGGGGCTGTCCAAGCGCACGGTCGATTTCCATATCGACAACGCACGCCAGAAGCTGGGCGTGGCAACCCGCATCGAGGCCGTCGTCAAAGCCGCTTCGGCCGGCATTATCAAGCTCTGATCCGGCCCCCGTCGCCGGAAACCATCCCGGCAGCGCCGCATAGTGCAGCCCCTCCTCGAGGCCGGCCTACTGTGATCAATCACAGTACGCAAAAAACCTGCCGGCAAATAGAATCACCGCAAATTCATCGCTGACAGATGACGGGCGCCGATAGTCATGCGCTCGCGGTGCACGATGTAAAGATTCGACAGATTCATTTTCGACACGGAAATTGGCGGGAAGCAGTGTGCCGGCCGTCAGGCGGCGCCGCATTTGTCCGGCGCCGGCGTCGCCTCGTGCCATGTATTCATCTGAGCAGCAATTTGCGATGCAGTCGGACACTTCTTCTTCGCCCGAGCCTTACAGCGGGGACGGAAACCGCTTTCCGGGGGGCCGGCCAGCAGCAACGACGCTGATTCATATCTGGCCGGCCAGCGCCCTGGGCGAGGAAGATACCGATCTGACCGCCTATCTGGCATCGGCATGGCGCAAGCTTCATGCGACCAGCCGCCGCCCGCCTCGCTGTCCTCGCTGCCATAGTGGCGGAGCAACGAATAACGGCGCGGATTACAAGGGCTTGCCGCAGTTCGTTTGCGACCAGTGCCACCGGCGATTCAATCGCCTGAGTGGGACCCCGATGGCGCGGCTCCGGCCGGATGAAGGCACCCTGCACGCGTTCTTCGGTCTGGCTTCGCAACACATGTCCGTTGCCGAAGCGTCGCGCAGACTCGGCATCAACGCGGAGACCGTGGTGCGCTGGTCTGTCCAGTCCCGCCTGTGGCTACTGGAACTGGATCCGTCAGGCAGTTGGGAGCGGCACGTGCACCTTGCCGTTCACTATGCCGTGATCCCCGAGGATCAACAGGGCAACGCACCTTCGGGCGGGCTTGGCTGCAGATGCTCTCCGGTTCGCAGCGCAAGCGCTGCGAACGATATGCCGGCCCTGCTGCGAGTCTGCCCGCTATGCGAGCAAGGCAGGCATCCATCGCAGTTGAGCACGGGCTAACCGGTCCGTTGTTCCGGTGATCCTGCGGCGCGGCGTTCAAGCGCGCCCCGTTGTGTCCCTGCGATCCGGGAAGCCGGCTCCTCATGCGTATCCAGCCAGCTCGCGTCAAGTGAATGCGACACCCGCAATCGCTCCGGGCCGACCGGAAGCTTCTCCGCAATGCATTGGAAAGCGAATTGAAATTACAAGCCGTCATCCATGCGCCCATCGTTGGTGAGCGTTTCATGTTTCAACGACCAACCCGCAGAAGCGCCGGCGCGGCGGCCCTGCTACTCTGGGCAACCCAGGCCGCATGGGGCGTGGAACTCACCGGGGACACCAACCTGATACCGCTGGTGCCGGCAGCAAAGAAGGCACTCCCGCCAGACGGCGAAGCCGGTAGCGGATGGAATCGGGTGACCAGCCCCCCGCCTGCCGGCGCCAGCGTGCCTGTGGCGCCGCCCGCCGCTCCCAGCGACCAGGAAAAGCTCAAAGGCCTGGTGGGCCCCGGCTTCTCTCTGTGGGAGCTGTCGGAAGAATTGCGCGCCAACAATCCGCAGTTGATTCAGGCTCGCGCGCTCTATCAGGCGGCCAAGGCCACGGTGCCGCAGATTGCCGCGCCCAACAATCCGCAGGTGGGCCTGATCTGGGGAAACCTGCCCAAGAACAGCCCGCTGGCGCTTGCCCGCGCCGAGTCGTTCAGCTACACCCTGACGCAATCGTTCCCGTTCCCCGGCAAGAAGGCGCTCGCCGCCGACATCGCCAACACCCAGGCCGAATCGCTGGACGCCCAACGTGACGCGCTCTTTCTGCAGCTTTATGCCGAGCTGAGTACGAGCTATTTCCAGGCCTTGTCGCAAAAGGCCCAGCTTGACGTACTGCGCCTGAATCTCAAGCGCCTGGAGCAGGTCAAGCAGGTGGCTCGCATCCGCTATGCCAACAACGCGGCGGGCTATGTGGATTACCTCAACGCTCAAGTCGCGCAGAGCAGCGCACAGAATGATGTGTTCGGGCTCGAGCGCCAGTATGACAACGCGCTCAAGAACATCAATGCCCTGATCGGCAAGAACCCGGAGTTCCCGCTCGAGCTGCGCCCCGACGCCAGCGCCGTGCGCCTGCCGCCTGTGCCGCTGCCCGAACTGGAAGACACGGCCCTGCGCGAGCATCCCAATGTGCGCGCATCCCGCTTCCAGGTGGAAGCGGCAGAGAAAGGCGTCCGCCTGGCCCGCAAGGCTTACCTGCCTGACTTCCAGATTATCGGCACCTTCAACGGCAGCAACCCGCCGCTTGGCTTCAAGCCGGCCAGCTACGGCATCGAGTTCGACGTCATCATCCCGCTGTTCTTCTTCACGAAGGAGAAATATGGCGTGGACGAAGCTGTAGCCAACAAGGTGGCGTCCGACGCCAATGACCAGTCGGTGCGGCAGCAGACCCTGCTGGCGGTGGATACCGCGCACAACAACCTGCGCCAGGCGGTCAAGCAGGCCGAGTTCCTGCGCGACCGCCAGGTGCCGGAGGCGATGGCCGCCTACAAGATGGCGTTCACCAACTACGCCAACAACAGCGCGAATTTTGCCGATCTCCTGGCTGCCAGCTCTGCCCTGAAGACCGCCGAACTGGCGGTGACGCAGGCTGAATCGCAGGCACGCCAGGCTTACTACACGCTGGCCGCGGCAGTCGGGCGCGACAAACTATAACGGTCGCAAGACATTGAGCTTATGAACAAGAATCTGATGGTCGGCGCCGGCTTCGTGGTGGCTTTGGCGGGCGGTATCTGGGGTGGAAAATACTGGGCGCAGCAACAAGCCCGGACCGTAGCGCCGGCCGCAGTCCCGGCCGCCCAACCCTATGGCAAGGCCGAGCCGGCCAAGGCTCGCCCTACCCCCACCGTGCTGGCCGTGCCGCAGGGAGGGTTCGATCCGAACGTGGTCAAGACCGCCGTCTTCAACGCGCAGACCGTCACGCTCGACACCCCCACGCCCGGCAAGCTCGCCTACAACGTACAGCAGGCCAAGCTGGCCTCTGCGCGCGTCGCCGGCCGCGTCGAGCGCATCCTGGTCTACGAGGGCGCAAAGGTGACCGCCGGCCAGCCGCTGGCGGAACTGTATTCGCCCGAATATATCGCCGCGCAGAATGAATTCCTGCTCTCGCACAACGCTTTCCACACCCTGAGCAGCAGCGACCTGAAGGAACTGCTGGACGATGCCAGGCTGACCATGCAGTCGTCGGAGAACAAGCTGCGCGTGCTGGGTGCCACGGCGGCTGACATCGCCCGCATCCGCGAACGCGGCGCCATCTCCGAGACACTCACCATCCGCGCGCCGATCACCGGCACCATCGTCAAGCGGGATATGGACCAGGGCTCCTATCTCAACGTCGGCGATTCGCTGATGAGCATTATCGACACACGCGTGATCTGGTTCACGGGCAACCTGTATGAGAGTGACATCAGGGGCGTGCGGCTGGGTCAGCCCATCGAGGTCGAAACCCCCGCATATCCGGGGCGCCGCTACGCCGGCCGCGTCAGCTTCATTGCGCCGAATGTCGACGCCGATACCCACACGCTGCAAGTGCGCTGCGACGTGCCGAACCCGGATGGCATGCTCAAGCCGGAGATGTATGCCACCGCGCGCATCGTCACCGGCAATGCGCAGGCACTGGTGGTGCCGCAGTCAGCCATCGTCAAGGACGAGGGCAAGCTGGTGCTGATGACCATGCCCGACGAGAAGCACGTCGAGCGTCTGCTGGTGCAGGGCACGCCGCGCAGCGACGGCTCGTTTGCCGTTACCGGAGGCGTTCCGTTCGGCGCACCGCTCAGGGTTGTCACCCAGGGTGGCATGCTGCTCAACGAAATGCTGCTCAAGCAGGAGTCCTGAGATGGTCTTCTCGCCGATCCGCGGCATCCTGAAACGCCGTCTGCTTATCGTGTTCCTGGCCGCCGGGCTGCTTGCCGCCGGCGTGCTGAGCTTCCTGCGCCTGCCGCTGCAAGCGTATCCCGGGGTAGCGCCGGTGACGGTGCAGGCCATCACGCAATGGCCCGGCCGCAGCACGGTCGAGGTCGAGCAGCAGATCACCATCCCCGTGGAAAACGCACTCGCCAGCGTGCCCGACGTGCAATCGTTCCGCTCGGTGTCGCTGTTCGGGCTGTCGGTGGTCACGGTCAAGTTCAAGGAAGGCGTGGACAGCTTCAAGGCACGCCAGAACTTCGTGACCTACCTGTCGCAGGCAAACCTCCCGCAAGGCGTGCAGCCGAGCCTTTCCCCTGACGGCGACGCCACCGGCGAGATCCTGCGCTACCGTATCGAGGCCAACGGCGTCGACGTGACCACGCTGAAGACCTACCAGGACTACAGCGTCTACAAGGAAATCAAGCACGTCCCCGGCGTGGCGGACATCACCGCTTTCGGCGGCATGGTCAAGCAGTACCAGATCGTGCCCACGCCGGAGAAGCTGCAGGCTTACGGCCTGTCGCTCAAGCAGGTGGTGGATGCCGTCTCGAACGCCAACGCCAATACGGGCGGCGGGCTGATGAAGGCCGGCGAACAGCAGTTCGTGGTGCGCGGCGTGGGGCTGTTGCAGACGCTCGATGACATCCGCAACGTCACCGTTTCGGAAGTCAATGGCGTGCCGGTGCGCGTGCGCGATATCGCCGAGGTGCGCATCGGCAACAATCCGCGCCTGGGCATGGTGCAGTTCGACCAGCACGACGACATCGTCGAGGGCATCGTGCTGATGAAGCGCGACGAGAACGCCACCGAAGTGCTGGCACGCGTGCGCGACAAGATCGCGGAAGTCAACCAGCACGTGCTGCCCGCCAGTATCCGTGTCAAGACCTTCTACGACCGCCAGAACCTGCTCGACATCACCATGGGTACCGTCGAGCATGCGCTGTTCGTCGGCATTTCGCTGGTGCTGGTCGTGCTGTTCATCTTCCTTGGCAGCTTCCGCGCGGCGGCAGTGGTGGCGGCGGTGATCCCCCTGGCGCTATGCGTGTCCTTCATCAACATGGACCACTTCAAGGTGCCGGCCAACCTGATCTCGCTCGGGGCGATCGACTTCGGGCTGATCGTGGATGCCGCGGTGATCGTGATGGAAAACATCATGCGCCACCTGGAGGAAGGGAACACGAATGTGGAGGACGCCATCGTCAGGGCCACCAGCGAAGTGCAGCGGGCCATGATCTTCTCCACCGGCATCATTATCGTGGCGTATTCGCCGCTGTTCTTCATGGGCGGGGTGGAAGGCATCATCTTCAAGCCGATGGCGTTCACCATGGGCTTCGCCCTGCTGGCCTCGATCGTGCTGGCGCTGACCTTCGTGCCCGGGGTGACCTCGTTTGTCTTCAGCGGCGCGCTGCGGCCACACTCGCCGCGCTTCATCGAAGTCATCCTGCGCGGCTACAAGCCGCTGCTGCGCAAGCTGCTGCAAAAGCCGGGCCTGGTGTTCCTGACAGCCTTCCTCGGCCTGGCCGCCACGCTCTACAGCTCGCGCTATCTCGGCACCGAGTTCCTGCCGACACTGGAAGAGAACAACCTGTGGCTGCGGGTCACGTTGCCCAATACCGTCGACCTCGACTATTCGGCTTCGATTGCGCGCGACCTGCGTGGCTATTTCCGCCAGCAGCCCGAAGTGCAGACGGTATCGGTGCAGATCGGCCGCCCCGACGACGGCACCGATTCGACCGGCGTGTTCAACCAGGAATACGCGCTCTACTTCAGGCCGCCAGCCGACTGGCCGAAGGGCGCTACCAAGCAGCAGGTGGTGGATCGGCTGTCAAAGCATCTGGATCGGATCCCGGGCATCGAGTACAACTTCTCGCAGTACATCCAGGACAACGTCAATGAAGCGCTGTCGGGGGTCAAGGGCGAGAACTCGGTCAAGATCTACGGTGCCGACCTCCTCACGCTGCAGGACAAGGCGAAGGAAGTGGAATCGATCCTGAAGAAGGTGCCGGGACTGGCCGACGTCGGCATCTTCAAGGAACTGGGCCAGCCCACGCTCAATATCACCGTGGACCGTGAAAAGAGCGCGCGCTTCGGCATGAACGTCAACGACATCCAGTCGGCCGTGCAATTTGCCATCGGCGGCGATGCGGTGACGCAGATCCTGGAAGGCGAGAAGACCTTCGGGCTGTCGGTGCGATTGAACGATGCTGCCCGCAATAATCCGGACGTGATCGGCCGCCTGCTGGTCGATACGCCCGACGGCCAGCGCATTCCATTGTCGATGGTGGCAAAGGTGGAGGCGACCGACGGGCCGTTCTTTGTCTACCGGGAATCCGGCAAGCGCTATATCGCGATCAAGTTCGGCGTGCGCGGGCGCGACCTGGGCAGCGCGGTGGCAGAGGCACAGGACAAGGTTGCCAGGGTGGTTTCGCTGCCGGCCGGCTACACCATGTTCTGGGACGGCCAGTTCAACCAGATGAAAGTCGCGCAGAAGAAGCTGGCGGTGATCGTGCCGCTGACCATCCTTGTCATCTTCCTGCTGCTGTACAGCACCTTCGGCAATTTCAAGGATGCATTGATGGTCGTGCTGAACGTGCCGTTCGCGGCCATCGGCGGCCTGCTGTCGCTGCATATCGCAGGCGAAACGCTGAGCATCTCGGCAGGGATCGGCTTCCTCTCGCTGTTCGGCATCGCGATCCAGGACGGCGTGATCCTGATCTCCTACATCAACCGGCTGGCGCGCGAGGACCAACTGCACGAGGCCGTGGTCGAGGGCGCCGCCCTGCGGCTGCGTCCGGTGGTGATGACGGCGATGCTTGCCGGCCTGGGCCTGTTGCCGGCGGCCTTGTCGCACGGCATCGGCTCGGAAGCGCAGCGCCCGCTGGCGCTGGTCATCGTCGGCGGCATGGTGACCACCACCTTGCTGACGCTGCTGGTGCTGCCGGTCGTGTTCGCCTGGGTCAACCGTCATCGCGCCCGCCCGGGAGGACCGGATGCGGTCTCGCTGACTCCGGCCGAAGGCGTTTAGTGCATGTACGTGCCGACCACAAATGGGAGCTTGCCATGATCAGGAAAGGTGTCATTCGGATTTCGCTGACGGCGGCGCTTTGGCTGGCAGTCGGCCTGGCCGCCGCCTCGCCCGCCAGGACTGGCCAGAAGCAAGGCACCCGGCAGGGGGCAAAGCCCGCCGCCCCGGACAACCGCAATTCGGTCCTGCCCGCAAACGTCCGGCGCTAGTGTCCGGGCTACCCGCACATCGACGCCAATGGCCCGTTCTGGCAAAGTACGGTTCTTTTTGAAGCCGGAATGGCCGTCTGACGTCCTTCGCCCGCGTGGCTGGCCGCACGTTCTCCCACGGGGACCGGTGCGGACGCTTGCCACGAAATGACGCGAGAATCACTCTGACAGTGCCTCCGGGGAAAATCAATCACCGCCTTGCCACCGGAACCCCGGCGCAGGGCGGACGCCAGCCAGGGAGCACCATCGTGAAGCCAACCAGTCGAGCCGCCGCGCTGCTGCTATGGGCGGCGCTGTATTTCTGCTCGGGGTATGTCTCCCACCAGATCAACGGGCCCTTTGCTGCCACAGGGTATATCTGGCTGCCCGCAGGCGTCACCGTGGCGGCGTTCATGCTCGCACCAGCCTCGCGCTGGCTGCTCCTTGGCGTGGCCTTCTTCGTCGCGCAGATGCTGCTGGGCTGGGTCGAAGGCCGCGAGGCGATGCGCATGGTCCTGTTTTCCCTCGACGAAATCGGGTTCGCGGCGGTCGCGGTGGCCCTGGTGCGTCTTACCGGGTTCTCCACCGTAGGCCTTGCCTTCGTGCGCGGACTGCTGATCGCCGGGGTGATATGCAGCACCGCCAGCGCCGCCTTCGGGGCTGGCTGGTTCAAGCTGGTCATGGACGTGCCGTTCTGGCCAACCGCCCGCATCTGGGCCGCCGCCGACCTGGTCGGCATACTGATCATGACACCGGTGCTGGCAGGCTGGTCGCACTTCCGCGCCATGCGTTCCGGCGGCATGAGCCGCAGCGACTTCCTGTTCGGGCTGGCGGCCTTCACCGCACTGGTGGCGACCACCCTCGTCATCTTCGACGGCGCGGGCCTGCCCTTGCTGCCGCCGGGCATCGTATTCGCGCTGACCTATATCCCGCTTTTCTTCATCACCGTGGTCACCCTGTTTTGGGGCGGGCGCAGCGGGTCGGTGGCGGTCGCGATTCTCGCAAGCTTCGTCCTGCTCAACACCAGCCAGGGCGATGGACCCTTCGCGGAGAGCGCCGCGCATCACGGCCGTTCGCTGCTGGAGGCGCAGCTCTACCTCGCCGTGGCAGCACTGCTCACCCTGCTGATCAACACGCTGAAGACCAGCCGCGAGCAACTGCATGAGCAGTCGGCCAGCCGCCAGAACGATATGGAACTGGCACTGGCCGCCAGCTCCCAGCTGGTTTACCGCCTGGACCCCCATAGCGGCAGGATACGCTGGAGCGGCAACCTGCAGCGCGCCCTCGGCGTGCCGGAAACCGCTTTTGCCGACCTCGACCAGGTGCTCGCCCGTGTTCATCCGGACGATCGCGCGCAGGTAAGAAGCCGCTGGCTGCGCGAGAGCGATGGCGAATCCCGCAGCGACCTTCGCTTCCGCCTGCAGTTGCCGCCCGGCAGCACGACCACGGTATTGGACATGAGCGGCCCGCTGCTGGATGGCGACGAATCGGTTGCAGTCATTGCCGGCGCCTGGCGCTTGCAGGAGCCCGCGCAGCTCGAGGGGCGGAGTGCGGCATGACTGGCCCGAAGGGCACCGGCACCGGAGCGCTACTGATTCACGGGCTGGGCGGCACGCAGTTTGACCTAGGACCGATGCACAAGGCCTTGCGCCGTGTCGGCGTGCAAACCCACGCGATCACGCTGCCCGGCCACGGCGGCCAGCCGGAAGATCTGGTGCCCGTGCTCGCCGAGGACTGGCTGGAATCGGTCACGCGGGCCTACGAGGAGCTGGTCGACCAGTATGAAACCTTCCATGTGATGGGGATGTGCATGGGCGCGCTGCTGGCGCTTGCGCTCTGCGAGCGCAAGCAGCATCGCAAGGGCCGGTTGGTGGCGCTGGCAGCGCCGGTATTCATCGATGGCTGGTCGACGCCCTGGTACCGCTGGCTGCGCTATCCGGTCTATCACATTCCCGGCCTGCCCGCGCGGATCAGGGTGGATGAGGACGAGCCGTACGGCATCAAGAACGACCTGGTGCGCGCGGTCGTCAAGGCCAAGTTCGAGCGCGGGGACAACTTCCACTATCGCTGGGTCCCGCTGGCCTGCGTCCGGCAGGTCGACCGCCTGCGCCGCTGGGTGCAGGCCGGGGCCCGCCGTATTGCCTGCCCTACCCTGGTGGTACATGCGCGCGAAGACGAGCTGACCAGCCTGCGCTCGGCCGATTTTCTCGAAGCTGCGGTACCCGATGTGCGCAAGGTCGTGCTGGAAGACAGCTATCACATGATCTGCGTCGACAATGACCGCGAGCAGGTCGTCAGCAGCGTGCTGGACTTCCTCGGCTTCGACCCCGCCCGCGCACGCCGGCAAGCCCGGAGAACCGTCGAAGTGCCGATGGTGGCAGAAGCCGTCAACACGCTGATCGATGAATACATCGCCGCGCTTACCACGCAACACTTCGAGGCGGTGTTCCCGCTGCTGGCACCCACGGTGCGATGGCGGCACCTGGGCAGCCATCCGCTGGCAGGCGCTTACGATGACCGCGACGCAGTCATCGCGATGTTCGCGCGGCTGGGCAAGCTCGCCGGCGAGTCAGTCCAGATTGCCGCGACGAGCGCGCCCCGCATTGAAGGCCAGACCGCCGAAATCAGCCTGGCAGGCTCGTTCGTGGCGGACGGCCAGGCTGTCGAGTGGCGCGGCACGCAACGCCTGCAATGCAGTAATGGCAGGATCACGGCCGTCGAGTACCGCCCCGCGGCCGGCGCGGATGTCGAGCCTGTACCCGCGTAAGGGGCTAAAACACCCGGCCCAGCTGCAGATAGAGGTTCCACACGCCCTGCGGGGCCGCCGCAAAGCCGAAATACAGCGGCCCGATGACGCTGTTGCCGCCGATGAACAGGCTCGCGCTGGACTTGTATGGGCCAGAGCCGAAGTTCCGGCGCCGCAGCCATACATCACCGCCTTCCAGGCTGGCACCTACCACGGTGGTGCGCAGGCCCGGCAGGATGAATTCGCGCAGTTCATTGAGATAGGTCACGCGGCCATAGAGCAGGTAGTTGCCGGAGAACTGATCGGGCGCATAAGCCGACAAATGCTGGAAGCCGCCCAGGGTGAAGCCGAGACCGCCGCTGAAGCTGTTGTCGCTGCGGTGGTCGCCGTAGGTCACTGCCGCTTCGGCGGCAAGGTTGAGCGTATGGCGGCCGTAGCTGGTGGCCCACAGCGTCTTGGCACGTGCGTCGTTATAGCGATTGTCGGCGCCGCCGAAAGCGAGCTGGTTGGTGGCGAAGAGGTAGTAGCCATTGCGCGGAAACAGGGGGTCGTCCAGCTGGTCGATCGTCAGTTGCGCCCGCACCGTGGGCTGGCGGACATAGCCGTTGGGAAACAGGCGTTCGCGCGAAGTCGACAGGCTGTAGGCCGGGGTGTACCTGACCTGCTGGTAGTTCATGCCGGCCCGAAACTCGCCCAGCCTGCCGATCGGCACCCCCAGGTCCATCCCCGCCATGGCCGTTTCGACCCGGAACGCCGTGAGCGGCACCGTACTGCTTGGCGAGGCGGTGTCCGAAAACAGGTCGACGCGCTTGCGGCCATATTCGGCATAGGGCGCGATATAGAATCCCTGCCGGTCGAACACCGGCTGGCGCAGTTCGGTATGCCACTTTGCCTGATTGCTCCCAAGCACGATGTCATTGCGCCACTCCAGCCCGCTTTGCGTGATCCACGGATACCGGTGGCCCAGCTGCAGGTTGAAGCCCCCCTGCCCGTTGAAGGTCGTGGAAACGCCAAAGCCCGCCAGCAGGAAATGTGGCCCCCAGGATTTCTCCTGCGCATCGACCCTGAGCACATTGCGCCCGTTCTCATTGACGATTTCCTGGGTCACGCTCTCGAAATCGCCCGTCGTGGACAACTGCGCCAGGTCCCGGTTGAGCGCACTGCCATCGTATGTATCGCCTTCGCGCACCCCCAGGTACTGGCGCACGTACTCGGGCGGCACGCGCCCATGGGTGTGAATCTCGATCACGTCGATGCGCGCATGTGCCGCCAGCACGGGGCCCGGCTTGCGCGCCGCAAGATAGTCCTGCCACGCCGCGGACGGCAGCGACATCGCGGCCAGCCGGGAGCCGGCAGCATGTGCAGCGGCCCAGCCGCCCTGCACGCCATCGTTGGCACGCGAGAAATCCGTGAACGAGAGCTGGCCCAGTTGTGGCTCGAGCAGGATGTCCTGGCTCCGCAGCAGGGCCTTCTGCGAAGTCACGTTCTGGTTGGTCAGGATCGTGATCATCTGCTGCGTCACCGCTGCCGGCGAGTCCAGGCTGGCAGGGTCATCCAGCGGCGAGGCGATATTGACGGCGATGATGATGTCGGCGCCCATGTCGCGCGCAAGCTGCACCGGCAGGTTGCTGACCAGGCCGCCGTCGACCAGGGTGCGCCCGCCTACCTTGACCGGTGCAAACAGGCCGGGGACCGCCACGCTGGCACGGATCGCCAGCGGCAGCGAGCCGTGATCGAGCACCACGGGCTCGCCATTGCCAAGGTCGGTCGCCACCGCGCGGAACGGGATCGGGAGCCGGTCAAAGGCAACGTCGGCCGGCAGCTGCCCGGTCCAGTTCTGCAGCAGGGCCAGCAGGCGGTTACCCTGCACCAGCCCGCTTGGCAATTTCAGCTTGCCGTCGCCGTACCCGGCAGAGATGCTGATGGGGTACTGGATGTCATCCTCCCGCAGCGACTGTGGCAGCTGTGCCCGCTCGTTGCGATCGAACACGATGTCGCTGAGGTTGGTGTGCGAAAGCCGCGCCTCCAGCTCGCCCGCCGACAGGCCACTGGCATACAGTCCGCCAACCACTGCCCCCATGCTGGTGGCGGCGATGCAATCCACCGGGATATGCATCTCCTCCAGTGCCTTCAGCACGCCAATATGGGCGTAGCCGCGCGCGCCGCCGCCTGACAAGACCAGGCCGATACGGGGACGCCTGGGTCCGGCCGCCGGGGTGGCGGACTCCGGCTGTGCGGCACCCGCCGGCAAGGCAGAAGACAGCGCCAGCAAGAGCAGCCAGACATGCAGCAGCCAGCGCCGGGGCGTGGCCCGGCGTAAATTCAAGCGGTACATAACGAGGCAGAAGGACAATGGAATCGCCGTGCAGGGGCGGCAGAGGCGGCCGCGGTCCGGCGCCGGCTTCCATGCGTGCGGGAAGCCTGCCACGATAAGGCAAACGCGGCGGCTTGAACAGTCGCCAGGCGTAAGGCCGTCCGCCGGCGCAGGCAAACCGTGGGAGGCGTGCCACGGGCGGGATATGCAGTGCCTTTTGCGCCACCAGCAAGCCAGTTGCCGAATCGAGCTCGCCCGGCATTTCGCCGGCGTAGTTCCCGATGCCGGGGCTCGCAGGGGCTGCATCAGCCTCGATTCTGGCGCGTCCTAGAGGACTCGAACCTCTGACCGCTCGCTTAGAAGGCGAGTGCTCTATCCAACTGAGCTAAGGACGCGAAGGCCAGCATTCTACCGCAGTGCGATGCGACGGTGATGCCGCAAATTCTGTCAGGACGCCAGGCGCTGGCGTTGGCGAGTCACGAACTTTGCCACCCCGCCCTCCTGCACTTCCTGGCCGGCTGAATGCATCGACACGCAGTTACGCCCTTTCAGCTTTGCATCGTAAAGCGCGCGGTCGGCGCGACGCATCAGCGTATCGGCATCCTCGCCCGGCTGTCGCAAGGCCATGCCGATGCTGACCGTGTAGGAAATGGCGTCCGGCTCGGAAGGACAAGGCGCGGCACGCACTGCCGTATTGAGCCGGATGCTCGCCGCGCGCCCGCTCTCGAGCGTGGTGTCTGGCATGACAATGGCGAACTCCTCGCCCCCGAGCCGGCCGATGATGTCATTCAGCCCCGAGGTCTTGCGCAGCAGGCCGGCGAAATGACGCAGCACGCTGTCGCCCGCCATGTGGCCGTAAACGTCATTGATCGCCTTGAAGTGGTCCAGATCGACAAAGGCCACGGTCAGGGGCTGACGCTGCCGCTCCGCATTTGTGCAGGCTGCCTCGAGCTCTTCCCAGAAGGCGCCGCGGGACAGCACGTCGGTCAGGTCGTCATGCCGCGCTCGACGCTCCAGCATGCGCCGCAACCGGTCATGCGCCATCAGCGCAAAGCTGACCGACAATCCAACCACTGCGAACACATTCAGGATCGTCAGCGCGCCATACGGCACCGTCGTCTCGAGGATAGGCAGCGGCTTGCCGTCAACCAGTTCCACGAGCGGGCCAGCGACCACCCACGCGTTGATGCCCGCGCTGGTCAGCGCAATCATCACCAGCGACAGCGCCGCCAGCCGGCCTGTCCCACGCTGGGTCGGCAACAATGGGCCGATACTGATCGCGAGGTCCAGCAACAGGGCAGCCTGGCAGCCCGCCAGCACCACGACGATCCAGTGCATCGGTAGTGGGACCAGAGCCATTGACGGTGGCAGCGCGCCTGAAATCACCAGGACTCCCGCCGCAAGATTGAGGACGACCAGCGCAAGCACGCGTCCCGGAGCAGCGACAAAGTGGCGTGTGCCCCGAGCCATGGCGGAGAGCGCCAGGAGCAGCGCCAGATCCGCCGCACCGGCGCTCACCCGGTCCGGCCAGAATCCTTGCGCGGCCAGCAGGCAAGCGCCCAGCGTCGCGGCCAGGTCGCCCAGCGCAAATGACGTCAGGCCACTGCGATCCATGCCAGGCGAACGCCGCAAAACAAGGCAGACAATTGCCATCTGCAAGGCGAACAAACCCGCGATCAGCACAACTACGTGCGACTGAAACATCTTCATTCCCGTCCAAGGCGACCAGCAGCGCTCCGCACGGCGCCGCCTTCCCTCTTGATTTCGGTCCTGCTTTGGGACCGGTGTTGTCGATTGCCGCAGATTCCTGTTCTGGCCGATCCGGCGACTGCCGCCAGAAAGCGGGCAGGCGGATGCTGCCTGTGATGCCGCCAGGACCCGGGGCATCATTGTTCTCATTGTCAGGCCAGTCCGATTGGAAGCCATACAACCCGGCGTCCCCCAAGGGCGCCGGTTCGGACTGAAGCGGTCTGCGGATTATCTCAGCGCCCGAGACCAAGTCAAGCCGAAGCTTGCCCGTCCGAAGCAGGGTGCCGCATGAGCACCACGACTGGCCATCAGGTGCGCGGCAAGTCGCGCGCATTGCGCCATTGACCGCGCTCATGCAACCGGGCTACAATCGCCGGCTTCGGAGCGTAGCGCAGCCTGGTAGCGCATCTGATTTGGGATCAGAGGGTCGTAGGTTCGAATCCTATCGCTCCGACCAGTATTTGCAGCAAAAGAACTTGGCAGCAAAAGGAACGGCTTACGTCGCAGGACGTAAGCCGTTTTTCATTGCGGCACGAATCAGCCACCCTGGGCAGCTTCCGCCCGCCGTCGCTCGAAATGATAATAGCCAGCGGCAGCAATCAGGCCGAACAAGGCGTGGGCGAACAGGCTTTCCCAACTGCGAGCTTCATCAAACCAGTTGAAGTAACGCCCCAGCGCATAGAAATTCACGAAATAAACTATCGCGCCGAACAGCACCCCTACCAGCGAGGCCAGCGCCATGCTGGAATCTAAGCGGAACGATGCCAGGACCAGCGCCAGGATTGCCGCGAAGATAATCGACAGCGCAAAGTGCACGGTGCCTGCCGCCAGGACGATCGTCCAGCTGAAGGCGTCAGCCGAAGCCAAGGCTTCACGACCAAGAATAAGGGCCGCAACCATTTTCACCGTGCCCCACGCCCCCTGGTAGAGCAGGAAGCGCGCCGTCAGCAGCTCTAGCACCATATATACAACTCCGGCTATGAGACCTGCCACCACTGCCGCCCGCCAGTCCGGCTTGCAGCGCACATAGTGGTGACTTTGCATATGGAGTTCCATGGAAACCTCCTTGCCTGATTGGCACCCGGGAACGGGCCCATGTGATAGTTCTAGCCCATTTGCGGCAAATACCAAACTCGCGGCCCGCCATCGGAAGTGCATAAAAACGCACCATGATTTAGTGATGTCGCAACGCAACAATCGGCGTACGCCGCTTGGCAAAGGCGGGAAGCCCTAAATGCTGCAGTTGCGTACGTGGTATAATCGTTCGTTAGCCCCGGGGTGTTTGTGCATCCCTGTAACCGGGCGTTCTCACCAGCGAAGGCAAGCCCTTCGAAGCGCTTCAAGCGACGGCATACGACCTGGCGAGCCACCGGAAACACGTTGCCCGCTCATCCCGCGACTCGCACGGCCGGATTTCCCTTGGCCGTAACCGGCAAGGCAATCGCCCTGGCAATTCCGCGCCCCTGGACGATTCCCTAACCTGGACCGAATCAGACTTGGCGTCTTGCGCGCCGCCGGCCCTCGTCAGCTTGCCCTGAGCAACCCGAACGCGCGGCTCGCCGCAAGACGGCGGACCTTGTGCCCGTGCGACCTGGATGGCACCCACCAGAAGGCACGTTACACAAGATTTAAACTCAACCATGCAGCCTGTGAGCTGCCAAAAAGGAAGACAGATTGGCTAAGGAAGAACTCATTGAATTTGGCGGCGTGGTTTCGGAAGCCCTGCCCGATAACCGCTATCGCGTGACGCTGGAAAACGGTGTGGAAATCTGGGCATACGCTTCGGGCAAGATGCAGAAGCACCGCATCCGCATCCTGGCCGGCGACCGCGTCACCCTGGAAATGTCGCCTTACGACCTGACCAAGGGCCGCATTAATTTCCGCCACAAGTCCTGAGTTTTTATCGCGTCGCAGACGGGACGGGCATCCTCCCGCCTGCGGGCGAATCCGTGGACACCAGCGCGCTGTCACGCAACTGACACCGCGCTTGGAGACACTTGCGGGCTGCCTGACAGGCAGCCCGTTTTTCGTTTCCGGTCACGGTCGCGGCGGCTCCTAAGGCCGCGGCTTGCACCCGTCGGGCAGCTTCTCCATACTCGAAACACAATCACTGGCCTGCCTCCGACATGAATCTGATCCTGTGGCGCCACGCCGAAGCCGAGGAATTACCAGACCCGCTCAGCCTCAGCCGCAACGCCGACCTGCAACGCCCTCTCACCCAGCGCGGCCGCAAGCAGGCCGACAGTTCCGCAGTCTGGCTGCGCGCCCACCTGCCGGCCGACACCCGCATCATCTGCAGCCCGGCCCTGCGCACGCGCGAAACCGCCGCGGCATTGAGCAGTCATCCCGAAGTCATGGCCGATCTTGCGCCCGGAGCGGATGTCAGCGCGGTCCTTGCCGCTGTTGGCTGGCCCCAGGGCGACGAGAACATCGTCGTGGTCGGTCACCAGCCCTGGATCGGCCGGCTGGTCAGCCTGCTGCTGGCCGGAACGGAAATGAACTGGAGCGTGCGCAAGAGCGGCATCTGGTGGCTGACCAGCCGCACCCGCGAAAGCGAGGCACAGACAGTGCTGCGCGCCGTAATCAACCCAGAATTCCTCTGAGCATTTTCTGAAAGCGGATCCGGCGTCTGCCTTATATGAACGCGCCCCGGTTTGCAAGGTAAGACGAACATGCTGGCTTGAGCAGGACTGGTTGCAGACTTATATCCGGCCTTGCGGTGCAGGCGAG
>NZ_JWMA01000086.1 GCF_000812465.1 Cupriavidus sp. IDO
GGCATAGCTACGATGCCTGCCGCGTTGGGACGAGACGGCGCGAGGCATTGACAGGCCGTCCTCCCGACCTCGTGAGAGCGGAGTGGCACGCAGCTTGATGTCCGTCAGGATATGCAGCGCGAATCGCGCACCACGGTTGTGGGCTAAAAACGCTTGCCGCAGGCACGCCGCTCGATCACGGAGCCACTCCGCTCTCACGAGGTCGGGAGGACAGCGCTGTTCCCGGCGTTGCCCCTGGCGATCTGCGCGGCAGGCAGTCTAGTTCTGCCCTGAAGCGTATACCCGTACAAAAACGCAGGCAGACTACGATAAGACTCCCGCCTGGCAGGCAAGAAAGCGCCCTTTGCCTACTTTCGGGCGCGACCGAAAGTAGGTCGCCGGCTACGCCGGCGAAACGGCCACGCCTGCCAAGAACCAAATCCGCAATCCGCCACAGACCCAATAAAAACCCAAAATCTCGGGAATAAATCCCGCCCCCAACCAGTTCTACCTGTGCCAGGAACAGGAGAGCACCGTGATCGCGACCGAGAAGTCCAGCCGCTTTGAAGAAGTGGCGCTGCCGCACCTGGACGCGGCCTATAACCTGGCCCGCTGGCTGAGCGGCAGCGCAAGCGACGCGGACGATATCGTGCAGGACGCGTACCTGCGTGCATTCCGCTTCTTCGATAGCTTCCACGGCGACAACGCGCGCGCATGGCTGCTGGCCATCGTCAGGAACACCTGGTTCAGCGAATGGCGCAGACGGCGCGACGCAGGCGATGGCACGCCGTATGACGAAGCATTGCACGGCGACGAACGATTGCCGGGGTGGGTCGACGATATCGGCTGCAACCCCGAGACGCTCGCGGTGCGGCGCGATGACGTGCAGCTGGTGCACGGCGCGCTCGGGCGCTTGCCGGTGGTCTATCGGGAAGTGCTTGTCCTGCGCGAGCTTGAGGACATGAGCTATCGCGATATCGCCATAGTTGCCGACGTGCCGATCGGCACCGTGATGTCGCGCCTGGCACGTGCGCGCCATCTGCTTTGTGCCGCGGTGCGCGCCGAACAGGATCGCGCACGCGGGGACATCAACGGCATCGGACTGCGCCAGATGCCGGTAGCCGGTCATTCGTCAGGAGCGAACCATGGACAATGATGCGATGGAGAACTCGCTGCAAGGCATGCTGCATGACGGATCGCTTTATCATCGCGCGCCGCCTCATCTGCCTGCGCGCGTGCTGGCCGGACTGCCGCGCGAGCCTCGCGCCCGCGTGGCCCGCTTCGCATGGGCCCGCTTCGCATGGGCCCGCTTCGCATGGCCTGCGCTTCCCGCGGGCGGCGCGCTGGCGTGGGCCGGCGGCGGCCTTGCCGGGATGGCGGCCTCTGCGCTGGTGTTTGGCGTGCTGATGCTGGCGCATCCGCCGCAAGCCGATATGTTGGGGCAGTCGATCGTGTCGAGCCACGTGCGCGCACTGTTGTCGCAGCACCCGATCGATGTGGTATCGACCGACCAGCACACCGTGAAGCCGTGGTTCAACGGCCGGCTCGACTATGCGCCGCCGGTAATCGACCTCGCGGCGCAAGGTTTTCCGCTGGAAGGCGGGCGGGTCGACTATATCGACCGCCGCACGGTTGGTGTGCTGATCTACCGCTACCAGAAGCATCCGATCGATCTGTACATCCTTCCCGCGGCGCACGGGGAACTGGCGCCCGCCGCCTATTCCGCAGACGGCTACGCGAACGCCCGCTGGCACCACAACGGCATGACCTTCTGGGCCATCACCGACGCAGAGCCCGAACACCTGCAAGCCTTCGTGCAGGCGCTTCGGGGCGAGCAAGGTGAATAGGGCGGGAATAAACACCGTGCCGCCAGCGTTTTACTAGTGCACGGCGCACCCGCTCCTCCGGATCCCGAACCGGCACGGAGTCCCGGGCGTCGTGCGGACCAGAGCCCTGCCTTCGTGGCGACAGGCTCGGGGCCTGACACCTGAAGCAACCGGAGATTGTCATGAAATTCCTCATCCCCCTGGCCGCCGCCGCGCTGGCATCGTTCGCAGCCCAATCCTACGCATTCGCCGGCCGCACCGAGAATACCTGCGCCGACTGCAGTACCCACGTTGCCGGGCCTCGCGATCCCTTTACCGATGGCGCGAAGTCGGGCAAGGCCGATGTCTATACGGACGGCCAGAAGGTCACGGACCCGCGCGATCCGTTCACCGACGGCGCCTGAGACGCTGCCAATGTTCAGGGCCGCCTGCCTGTGCGTTGTGGCAGCGGCCCGGCCTCCCATTCAGTCCAGCTTCGCGCCGGTCATCGCAATCAGCTTCTGCTGCACCGGGTACATCGCATCGAAGTTCTGGCGGGCCACCTTTGCATCCACCCCAAGCGGCTCCACGCCCAGCACCTGCATGCGCGCGCGCACCCGCGTGGCTTGCAGCGCGGTGCGCGCTTCTTTCTCCAGCCGCGCCTGGACCGGTGCCGGCGTGCCGATCGGCACCAGCATCTGGATGGTGCCGGTCACCTTGTATTCCGGTTCGCTCAGGCCTGCCTGCGCAAGGGTGGGCACGCCCGGCAGTTTCTCGGCGCGCTGGTCGCCTGTGACCGCCAGCGCGCGCAGCTTGCCGGATTCGATGAAGGGCAGCACCGTGGCATAGGACGCGAATGCGAAGGTGATCTGGCCCCCGATCAGGTCCTGCACCATCGGCGCCTCGCCCTTGTACGGCACATGCGTCAGGTTCAGGTTGTGCGACTTGCCAAGGTAGGCGCCGGTCAGGTGGCCGTACGAGCCGATACCCCATGAGCCATAGGCCGGCTTATTGTTGCGATTCTCCGACCAGGCCAGCAGTTCCCTGACGTTGTGCACGGGAACGCCGGGACTGGTGACCAGCACGAGCCTGCCGGTGGCGATTTCTCCGAGAAACGCCAGCTCCTTGCGCGTGTCGTAGAGCAGCCGGGAGAAGAGGAACTGGTTGTTCAGGATCGACTGCGTAATGGTGACCAGCACGGTGTAGCCGTCACCCTGTGCCTTTGCCACGGCGTTGGTGCCAATGATCCCGGCCGCGCCCGGCCGATTGTCGACCACGACCGGTTGCCCCATCTGCCTGCCCATTTCCTCGCCCATGGCGCGGGCGACGGTGTCGAGCGCGCCGCCGGCCGGATAAGGCACGATAAAGGTGATCGGCCTGGCCGGGTACGGCGCGTCCGCCGCCATGGCGCACAGACTGCAGCACGCGAAAAACAGGGTTGCTGCCAACGACTTGATCATCGGTTATCTCCACAGTGACGGGCTACCTGCGCCTGCCAGCCTCAACGAAAGGCGGCCGGCAGTTTCAGCGGTACCGATTTATCCGATGCGCGGCAGATTCACATCAGTGGGGAAAACCATGACGAGATGTCCGGACACGCAGACAGGCAGCGTGCGGAGCCTCGCCGCCTGCCGCCGGGTTGGATGCCTCGAGGTCCACATGCGGCGCCTGGGCTGCGTAAATCGCAACTGAGATATGCACCGGATTTACCGGCGCGTACAGGGCTCCTCACCTACGATGAACTATCGGATTCAGGCCGGCTGCGGCACTCGTCACGAGGCCGGCGGGGGAGATCCTGCACATGGCGCCAGACCGCGCGCTGCTGCCCGACAGCATTCATCACCTGCCACCCGGCTCGCGCGCGTTGCGCGCGACCAATCCGCATCAGTGGCTGGCACTGACCATCGGCGTGCGCCGCAAGCGTGCCCTGCCCGGGCTGACGGCCCTTGACCCGCAGCTGCCTGCCCGGCGCCACTACCTCACCCTCAAGGATCTGCAGGACAACTACGGCTCGGACCCGGCTGCGATCACGCGCATCGAGTTCTTTGCCACCTCGCATCACCTCGTGGTGGTGCGCGACGATCGCGCCACGGCCACGCTGGAGCTGGCGGGCACGGTTGCCAATATCAACGCGGCGTTCGGCGTGAGCCTGCTTGACTATACGCAGGCGCAGCTGGGCAGCTTCCACGCGCGCACGCAGGAAGTGTCGGTGCCCGCGGAATTGCAGGGCGATATCACGGGAGTGTTCGGCCTGAACAACCATGCGGTGCTGTCGCGCCGGCCGCGCCTGGGCACTGCCACGCGTGCGAGCCTGGCGCAGGCCAGCCACCCGTGGTTCGTTCCCTCGGACCTGGCACCGATCTACAGCTTTCCCGATGCCGATGCGCATGGGCAATGCATCGCACTGCTCGAATTCGGCGGCGGCGTGGAAGAGGAAGCGCTCTCCGAGTATTTCCGGCGCATCGGCATGCCAAAGCCGGATGTGAGCGTCATCGCCCTCGGTGGTGTCGCGACCGATCCGCTGGCCGAGCCGGAAGCGACCGGCGAAGTCATGCTCGATGTCGAGGTTGCCGGCGCGCTCGCGGGCGGGGCCAGGATTGCCGTGTACTTCTCCACCTTCGACGAGAAGGGCGTGATCGACGCCATCAACGCCGTGATCAATGACACCACGCATCGGCCATCGGTGGTGTCGATCAGCTGGGGCTGGGATGAAAACCAGCCGTTCTCGAATGGCATCCTGTGGTCGCCGGCAGCCATCGTGCACGTCAACCAGAGCCTGCTTGCCGCGGCGCAGCTGGGCATCAGTGTATGCGTGGCAACCGGCGACGATGGCGCCGAGGCGCAGCTCCGGGACGGCAGGGCGCACGTCAATTTCCCGGCCACCAGTCCGTATGTGCTCGCCGTGGGCGGCACCACGCTGCATGTCGCCGCCAGCGCGCGCGGCGCCACGCACGTGACCGAGGTGGTCTGGAACAACGGCCCCGGCAGCGGCACCGGCGGTGGCATCAGCGACGTTACGCCGCGCCCGGCATGGCAGGACGGGGTCGTGCCGCTGTCCATCAATCCGGGGAATTTTGCCGGCCGCGGCATTCCTGACGTGGCGGCCAATGCCGATCCGCAGACCGGCTATTTCGTCATGTCCGGCGGCCGCTACGGTGTGGTCGGCGGCACCAGCGCCGCCGCGCCGCTGTGGGCTGCCCTGCTGGCGCGCGCCAATGCGCGGCTCGGCGCGCGTGTCGGCAATTTCAACGCGCTGCTTTACCAGAAGTTCGGCCCCGCGGGCGTGCTGCGGGATATCGTGACCGGCAACAACGACACCGAAGGCCTGCTCGACGGGCGCTTTGCCGCCAAGGCTGGCTGGGATGCCTGCACCGGCTGGGGCGTGCCGGATGGCGCGAAGCTGGTGCAGGCATTGGGAGGCAAACCATGAGTCCCGCCAGGAAGGCGAAACCAACCACCGTGGCACTGCGTGGCAGCCATGACCAGCCGTTCTTCGACCCGGTTGCCTATGGCAACGGGCCGCAGGATGCCGTTACCGATGCCACCGAGAATGGCGCCATCACCCATCACGGCATCGTGCTGGGCGGGCGGCGCCTGGCCTATACCGCTACCGCCGGCCACCTGGTGACGGTTGACGCGAGCAGTTCGCTGCCCAACGCCAGGATGTTCTATGTTGCCTTCACCGTTGACCGTGGCGCCGGCGCGCAGGCGGGCGAGTGGCCAGTCACCTTCTTCTATAACGGCGGGCCGGGTTCGTCGTCGGTGTTCGTGCTGCTCGGCTCGTTCGCGCCGAAGCGGATCAGGACCCTGATGCCCAGGTTCACGCCGCCCGGGCAGTACCAGATCGAAGACAACCCCGACAGCCTGCTCGACAAGAGCGACCTTGTCTTCATCAATCCCGTCGGCACCGGCTATTCGGCGGCGCTGGCGCCGAACAAGAATGCCGATTTCTGGGGCGTGGACCAGGATGCCCGTTCGATTGCCCAGTTCATCAAGCGCTATCTGACCGCCAACCAGCGCTGGGGATCGCCGAAGTACCTGTTCGGCGAGTCATACGGCACCGCCCGCAGCTGCGTGCTGGCGTACCTGCTGCATGAGGACGGCGTTGACCTGAACGGCATCACGCTGCAGTCGTCCATCCTGGACTACACGCAGGCCGGCAACCCGGTGGGCGCATTGCCGACCGCGGCGGCGGACGCCTGGTATCACAAGCGGCTCGGCGTGAAGCCGGCGCCCGCCGACCTGGGGAGCTTCGCCGCCGCGGTGGCACAGTTCGCGCGCACCGACTACGCCAGCGCCCTGCAACACTTCCCCAAGGCCAGCCAGGCCACGATCCGCAAGCTCTCCGGCTATACCGGCATCGATACCGCCACGCTGAGTGCCTGGGGCCTGGATATTGCCGCCTACGACAGCCAGGGCAACTCGCTGTTCCTGCGCACGCTGCTGGCATCGAAGGGCGTGGCGCTGGGTGCCTACGACGGGCGGGTCACCGCCATCAACACCGGCATTGCCGGCAAGATCGATCCCAATTCCGGCGGCAACGATCCGACCATGACGGCGATCAGCGGCGAGTACACGGCAATGTGGAACAAGTACCTGAACGAGGACCTGAAGTTCACCTCCAACTCCGCCTTCACCGACCTGAACGACCAGGCGTTCAGGCACTGGGATTTCGGCCATATCGATCCCACCGGCGCGCAGCGCGGCATCGATGCGCGCGGCAACGTGGTGCTCTACACGGGCGGGGATCTTGCCGCCGTGATGGCGCTGAACCCCGACCTGAAGGTCCTGTCCGCCAACGGCTACTTTGACTTCGTCACGCCGTTCTACCAGACCGTGATCGACCTGCAGCAGATGCCGCTGGTAAGCCAGGCCGTGCGCAACAACCTGAGCGCGCGCTTCTATCCGTCCGGCCACATGGTCTACCTGGACGCCGGATCGCGCACGGCGCTGAAGAAGGACCTGAACGCCCTGTACGAGCGCACGGTGGCAGACCGGCCCGCGATGATGCGCATCCTCGCGTTGCAGGAGCGGACCGGGAAGGCGTCTGTGGCGCAAGCCAGGCAGGCCTGACTGACGACCGGTACTCCCAAAGCGCTTCTTCTTCACTACACTTCTCCGTAGCGGGACACGCCAGCCGGCCCGCCGGAAGGCCGCTGGCGGCGTTGCGCTGAAGAAGACGTTCGGACTGTGCCGGAAACGCCACCGGGAGCTCAGGGATGGATGGACACACCGGTACTGACAACCGGGAGCAGAAGCCTGTCGCGCTCGCCCTGCAGGGCGGCGGCATGCATGGCGCGTTCACCTGGGGCGTGCTCGATCGCCTGCTCGAGGATGGCAGGCTCGGTATCGAAGGCGTGAGCGCAACCAGTGCCGGGGCGATGAATGCCGTCGTGCTGGCCTGTGGGTTGCTGCAGGGCGGCCCTGACGGCGCGCGCCAGGCGCTGCACGATTTCTGGCTCTCCATTGCGCAATCGGCCGAGCGCTACAACCCCTTGCGCTGGGTACCCTGGCTGAAAGGGGCGCATACGCTTGGGCTCGATCATTCCCCGATGCATGCCATGGCGGACATCGTCCTGCGCATCCTGTCGCCATACCAGTTCAATCCCAACAACATGAACCCGCTGCGGGACGTGCTGGAGAAGCAGGTCGATTTCGAGGCGTTGCGCGAGCATTGCCCGATCCTGCTCTACCTGTGTGCGACCAATATCGAGACCGGAAGGATTCGCATTTTCTCAGCGGAGGAAATGTGTGCAGAGGCGGTCATGGCTTCCGCGTGCGTGCCAACCCTGTTCCAGGCCGTGACGATCGACGGCCAGCATTACTGGGATGGCGGCTACGTCGGCAACCCGGCAATCTTTCCGCTGATCTATCACTGCAACACCCAGGACGTCGTGATTGTCCACATCAATCCGATCGTGCGCCACGGGGTGCCGACCTCCGCCGCGGACATCCTCAATCGCGTGAGCGAACTGAGCTTCAATTCGTCCCTCATGCGCGAGATGCGCGCCATCGCTTTCGTCACCTCGCTGATCCAGCAAGGCAAGATCGGCCGGGGCGAGATGAAGGAGATGATGATCCATTCGATCCGCTCCGACGAGACGATGGCCGCGCTTGGCGTGTCGAGCAAGTACAACGCCGACTGGGCTTTTCTCAGCTTCCTGCGCGACAAGGGAAGGGCCGAGGCCGAAGCGTGGTTGAAGGGAAACTACGACAACATTGGCCAGCGTTCGAGTATCGACATCAAGGGCGAGTTTCTCTGAGGCCCGGCGCCGGCTGCGCGAGCCGCCATGCCAGGTTGGCGCGGGCGTGCGCTTCATAGCGGTTGTGGAACAGGTCGGTATGGTAGATCCGGGGCCGGGCCAGCAGGGCGCCCAGGAAAGCGCGCTCGGCGGCGTCATAGGCAACTTCATCGAGGTCGGGACGCTCGGCCCGCAGCAGCACCCCGTTGCGGCGAAAGCGCGTGCGGGTGCAGCCCAGCACCGCCAGGTCGATATCGACGGTATAGCGGCCGGCGAGACTGGCCGGAATGCCGGCGTGCGCGGTGTCGAGGATCAGGCCGGCGATGCGCTCCGTTGCGGCGATCCGGTTCCCGGACCAGTGCCGCAGCCACCCGGCGCTGCGTGGTTCGTTGTCTTCCGCGCCCGGGACGTAGATCACGTCGTGGCACCAGAGCGCCAGTTCCACGGCATCGATGTCGGGTATCTCGGCGCGTGCCCAGTCCAGGTCGCGCAGACAGCGGCGGACATGCTGGAGCGTGTGGTAATGCCGCGTCGGTTCGGCGTAGCAGCGGGCCAGGTCGGCATAGGCCTGTTCCGCGTCAGTGCCGCCCGAGCGCGACCACAGCGCGAGGAAGCGGGCTTGCATCCGGGTCATTCTGGCGTCCGTGCCGCAGCGGTGCCGTCCTGCCGGGCCAGGTCGTCCAGCAGGGCTTTGGCCTCTTGCCAGTCGGCGGTATCGGTGCCCTCGGTGAAGGTGCCATGGATCCCGGCCAGGGCATCGCGCGCCTCCGCCAGCCTTCCTTGCTGGCGCAACAGGCCGGCGAGGCTGAGTGCGGCCTTCAGTTCCAGCGACCTGGCGCCCTGGTGGCGGGCGATGGCGATCGCTTCGCGGAAGCAGGCCTCGGCCTCCTCATGTCCGGCGCGCGGGCGGCGCGCCTCGCCGGACTGCCGCAGAATCAGCTCCCCCTTGAGGCGATACAGCGCCGCGCTGTCAAGCTGTTCGCCGCTGGCCTGTGCAAGCGCCAGGGCCTCGGCCAGCGACTCCAGGCCTGCATGAACCTGCCCTGCCATGGCGTAGGTATCAGCGAGCAGGCCCAGGAAATCGGGCCTTCCCAGCGCCGAGCCGGTCGCCGCATAGGCGGCCATGCCCTGCTGTATACGGCCGATCCCCTCATCATGATGCCCCTGTCCGGCCAGCACCCAGCCCTGCAGCGCCGTTCCCCACGCCAGGTAGATCGGGAACCCCTGCTCGCGCGACACCTCAATGGCAGCCTCTGCATATTCGCGGGTCAGGTGGGCTTCCCTGCGGCACCGGTGCACTTCGGCAGCAAAGATAAGGCAGAGGGCGAGGTTGTAGGCGTCCGGGCGTGCCCTGGCCATGACCAGGGCCTCCTGGCTGCGCGCGCGGGCCTGGTCTGGAAAGCCCAGGTACCACAGGATCCAGCCCAGGGTGCTGGTGGCATGCACCGCCGGATCCCGCCCGTAGCCCTGGAGAAAGTCATAGTTCATCGGCTCCTGGCATTGCAATGCCAGCACCTGTTCGGCATGGTTGCGGGCCACGTCCAGCCTGCCGAGACGGAACGTCGTGGCGGCGAGCGCGCGATGTGCCTCCGCGAGCTGCTTGGGCTTCTGCGTTTCGAGCGCGAGTGCCAGCAGCCGTTCGCCGAGGGGCAGTGCGGTCTCGTACTGTGCGCTTAGCTGATAGTGGGCCCACAGCCCCAGCTGTGCCGAAAAGACGTAAGGCGTCTGCTTGCCCTGCTCGCACAATGCCAGTGCGCGCCGGTAGTTGGCTTCCACTTCCGGCGATGCCTGGCCCCGGGTGACCATCAGCGCCGGGCCCAGGGTGAGCAGCAGGGTGAGTTCCTGGCGCGCCCGCTCGGGGCTGTCGGGCAGGCGCTTGAGCAGTTCGACGGCGGTGCTCAGGTGCCGGATCGCTTCTGTCTGGGCCGATCGCTGGAGGGCCTGCTGGCCGGCGCAGTGGAGGTACTCGACAGCCTTCGGGATATTGCCGCTAAGGCTGTAGTGGTGAGCAAGCTCGCTGCAGTAGTCCTTCAGCCGCCCCTGGAAGAGGGTCTCGATAGCCCGCGCGGTGCTCTCGTGCAGGGTGCTGCGCCGCTCGGAAAGCAGTGAATTGCCGGCAACCTCCTGAGTCAGCGCGTGCTTGAAGGCATACTCGACCTCCGGGAACGCGGGCCGCTCGTAAATGAAGTCCGCCGCCTGCAGGGCGGCCAGCAGCACGCGCAGCTTGTCTTCCGCCAGCATGGTGACGTGCACGATGAGACTAAGGGGAAATTCCTTGCCGATCACGGCCAGGGTCTGCAGCAGTTCTTTCTGGGCAAGCGGGAGGCGGTCGATACGGGCCGCGAGCACGCCCTGGACGGTGGTCGGGATGTGCAGCAGGGCGGGCGCTTTCTCGATGCGGTAGCAGCCAGGCTGGCCCAGCAAGGCCGCTTCCTCGACCAGGGTCTGGACCACTTCCTCCATAAAGAACGGGTTGCCTTCGGTCTTGTCCAGGATCAGCCGCTTCAGCGGCGCCAGGCTGCGGTCGTCCCCGAGCAGCGCGGTGAGCAGTCCCTGGGCTTCGGCCGGGCCCAGTGGCTGCAGGGCCAGCCGGGTGTAATAACCTTCGGGGCCCCGGTCATGGGAGTACTCCGGGCGGTAGTTGACCAGGAGGAGGATCCGCGCGTGCGGCACATAGTCGACGAGCATGTGGAGGAAGGCCTCGGTCTCGCTGTCGAGCCATTGCAGGTCTTCGAAAATGACCTCGAGCGGCTGGTTGAGGCTTTCGCGGACCAGCAGGCGCGCGATGGCTTCAAAGGTGCGCTGGCGGCGGATCGCGGGGTCCATGGTCGGCAGTGCCGAGCCCGGTTCGCTGGAGCCGAGCAGGTAGAGCAGGTAGGGCAGGTGATCTTCCAGCGAGCGCTCCAGGGTCAGCAGCCTGCCGGTCACCTTCTCGCGGCAGCTTCGGTCGCCGTCCTGCGCGGTGATCTGGAAGTAGTTCTTCAGCAGCTCGATCAATGGCAGGTAGGCGAAGGCCTTGCCGTGCGAAACGGAAAAGGTTTCCAGCACCATGCAGCCTTGCTGCGATCTCGCCTTGAATTCGTGGAACAGCCGCGATTTGCCGACGCCGGCCTCACCCATCACGGCGACGACTTGCCCTTGCCCCGCCTTGGCCAGCTCCAGCGCGCCGTGCAATTGCTCCAGCTCGGCCTGGCGGCCCACGAACCTCGCCAGCCCGCGGTGCGCCGCGACCTGCAGGCGTGTGCGCAGTGCCCCGAGGCCCAGCACCTCGTACACCGCAAACGCATCCCGGACGCCCTTCACATGGGTGGATCCCAGCGCTTTGAACTCGAAATACCCCTCGGTCAGCCTGTGGGTGGATTCGCTGACAAGGATGGACGCCGGCGTGGCGATGCCTTCCATGCGCGAGGCAATGTGGATCGTGTGCCCGACCGGATCGTAATCGGTGTGCAGGTCATCCTTGCGAATCGAGCGCACCACGACCTCGCCGGTGTGGATGCCGATCCGGATCTGCAGCGGTATGCCTTGCTCCAGGCGGATGCGGTCGCCGTGACGGCGCATCGCTTCCTGCATGCGCAGCGCGGCGTACAAGGCACGCAGGGCATGGTCTTCATGCGCGATGGGGGCGCCGAACAGCGCCAGGATGCCGTCGCCGAGGAACTTGGCCACATAGCCTTCGTAGTGGTGGACGGCCTCCATCATCAGCGTGACGACGGGGTCGATAAGGTGGCGCGCTTCCTCGGGGTCCAGGTCCTGGGTCAGGGCCGTCGAGCCGGCCATGTCGGCGAACAGGGCCGTGATGGTCTTGCGCTCGCCGGCGGTCTCGCCCCTGGCCTCCATGGCGGCCTGCTCGGCGAGGATGCGTTCGGCGAGGTGGGGAGGCGTGTAGTGAACGGGCGCGGAAGCCGCAGGCCCGGAGGCGGCAGGGGAGTCGGCCAGCGCAAACCCGCAGGCGCGGCAGAACCTGGCGACAGGGGTGGCCTCCTCGCCGCACTGCGGGCACACGCGCGCAAGCTTCGCCCCGCACTCCTCGCAGAAGTTTGCCCCTGCGACGTTCGCGAAGCCGCAATTCGTGCAGCGCATCTCGCCTCCTGACTGCCTTCATCCACCTCGGACTCACAGACTATTAGATGCACAATCGGCGCTTGTAGCAAGGCAGTCGCTTTGGTGGCTTCGCGTCCCGCAACGGAAAAGCGGGCTTTGTGGTGTCGGCGGTACTCATGGATTCCCGAATGCATGCCGGGGGGAGATGGCATGAAGCACTGCCGGGGAACGCACACCAACTGCGAGCGCTACTCCGGCGTCCGTGCTCCGAAGCGATAGACGACTAGCTGGTCAGTGCCCGACTCGGCTGCCCAGGCTTCGCCCGGGCGGCCGAGCATCTGGCGCACGTTGGCGTGCGGACGCGGACTGGTGAACGCTTCGAAGCGGCCGGTCTGCGGGTCAAAGCGCAGGATGGCATTCGCACCCCAGTCGCTTAACCAGACTTTGTCGCGCTCATCGACATATACGGCATAGGCGTGGGGGCTGTCGCCGGGCAGGCGCCACTCGCGCCAGCGGCCCGCGGCCGGATCGTACGCGCCCAGCTTGCCGGCGGTCCATTCGCTGACCCACAAGGTGCCCTTGGAATCCGACCAGATGCGGCGTGGGCCGCCGTTCGCCGTGGGCGGCACGATGACATGCGCGGCGCCGGTCGCCGTATTGATGCGGGCAATGTAGTTGCCGGCGAGCGAAGCGTAGTAGATGTCCCCGCCAGGTGTCACAGCGATGCCGTAAGGCCCGGCCCCATTCGGCGCATCGAACATGCGAATGCGGCCGCTGGCGGGATCGACTTCGCCGTAGACGCCGTTCTGTCCGGTAAACCACAGGTGCTGCCGTGCGTCGAACACGGCGGTGTTCAGGTTGGCATTCGGCTGTCCGGGCGGGAGCGGGAAACGCTTCAGCGCGTGCGTGGCGGGGTCGATGCGTAAGATCGCGTTCTGGCCACCGTCAGTGACCCAGGCCGCACCGTCCGGACCGACGATGACGCCGTGCGGCGCCGCGTCCTTTCCGAGTGGAATGTGGGTGGTCTTGCCGGTTGCGGGATCGAGCCGCCCCAACGCGCCAAGCGGCTGCGCCGTGTACCACACCGAACCGTCCGGGGCCGGCGCCACGTCGTGCGGATGCGCGCCGGCCGGCACCGCATAGCTCTGGATGCGCACCGACGCGGCGCCCTGGGCACCAGCTGGCGGGCTGGCTCCGGACAGAACGCAGGCAGCGAGTGCAACCGTAAGAGCAAGTGTGCGCATGGCGGTCCCTTCTTCCTTATGAATCGGCGCCCCATAGCGGCGGGCTCATGGTGGTGTCGTATTCAGTAAACATCACAACCTAGTGCACATCGCGAGCAAATTCAATCAGGCGCCTGCGCGGGCACAAATGGAGGCAGTGCGGGCACGGGAATGCCGCCGGGGTCCCCCAGTCGGCGAGCGCTGAAAGAAAGGCAGACTGCATTCTCGCGAGGCTTCCGGCGGCGGTTCCCAAACGCCTGAAAAACCGCCTAAAGTGCGAATTGAGCCCCGCGAAAGCCTTCCGGAATTGCCGGGCAGGCCCGGGGCAGGGCGGCAGGCAGGAGTGCTGGAGGAAGATGGGCGGATCCACACAAGCGTTGCTTGAATATCACGAACGCAGCAAGCACCGTGTCGACCGCTACGCGCCTGGCCCCGCCGGACTCGACTGGGCAACCCAGCCAGATCCGTTCCGCGTCTTCCAGGGCTCACCGCGGATCGCATTGCCGCTGGCGGCAGACACCTTGTCCGCAAGCTACAACGACTTGCGGCGTGGCGCCCTGCCGCCCGCGCAGCGTTTCAGCCTCCGTACCCTCGCCATCCTGCTCGAGCTTTCGCTCGGCCTGTCAGCGTGGAAATCGTATGGCACGCAGCGGTGGGCACTGCGCTGCAACCCATCGAGCGGAAACCTGCATCCGACCGAGGGCTATCTGCTTTGTCCTGTACTGCCCGGCATATCCGGTGGCGTCTACCATTACCTGAGCCGCGACCATGTGCTCGAACAGCGCGCTGCCGTGGATGATCCACGATGGCCCGAGGCATTCCCGGGCAGCGGTATCCTGGTGGGCCTGAGCTCGATCCACTGGCGCGAGGCGTGGAAATACGGAATGCGCGCCTGGCGCTACTGCCAGCATGACTGCGGCCATGCCATCGCTGCGGTGAGTTATGCCGCGGCGGCTCTCGGCTGGCAGACGCGGCTGATGGCGGCGGCCGCGGATGATGACCTGGCAGCATTGCTTGGACTGGACCGCGGCGAAGATTTCGGCGTTGCCGAGCGAGAGGTGCCGGATGTCCTGCTCTGGATCGGCAATCCGGAAGCGCCGCCCGACCTTGAGCGCATGCGGCTGGCTCTCGGCAAGGCGCACTGGTACGGACAAGCGAATCGGCTGAGCGCGGGACATGAAAGCTGGCCGGACATCGATGCGATCCATCGCGCCACGCACAAGCCTCTCACTCGCGAGCTAATCCCGCTGAATCCGGCACCGCACCCGTGGCCCGCGATGCCAGCCCTCGACCTGAGCTTTGCCCGGATCGCCCGGCAGCGCCGCAGCGCCACGGGCTTCGACGGTAGGGCGCGCATTAGCGCCGCGGCTTTCTACACCATGCTGGCAAGTCTCCTGGTGCGTCGCGATACGCCGCCATGGAATGCGCTGATGCATCCTGTTGCCGTGCATCCGGCGCTATTGGTCCACCGCGTGGACGAACTGGAGCCGGGCCTGTATGTCCTGGTGAGAGATGCCGCGGCACTGCCAGGCCTCAGGCAGGCCATGCGCCCGGAATGGCTGTGGCAAAGAACCGGGCCGGACGATCTGCCACTCTATCTGCTGCTGCCTTACGATCTGCGCGCAGTGGCAAGGCTGATCTGTTGTCATCAGGATATCGCCGCCGATTCCTTTTTTGCGCTGGGGATGCTTGCCGACTTCGAAATCGCGCTGAAGCAGCCATGGCGTTATCGCCATCTCTTCTGGGAATGCGGCGTGCTCGGCCAGGTGCTCTATCTTGAAGCCGAAGCTGCCGGAGAGCGCGCCACGGGGATCGGCTGCTTCTTCGACGATGAGATGCATGCCTTGCTCGGCATCACGGCTCGCGCCTGGCAAAGCCTTTATCACTTCACCGTCGGCAGCGCGATGGTCGATCAGCGCTTGTCGACGTCTGCGCCTTACGAGGTTCAGCCTTGACCGGAAGTGCAGCGCTAAAGGACGCACCGTCAACGGGAATCGATGAGCATCCTGTCACCCGGCCGAATACGCACCTGCGGCGGCTCAATGAGCCATGCCGTGCGCGGCGTGGCCCGGCACCCGGCCGAGATGGCGGGGAGGCATCTGGCTGAGGAGAACCGCCACGCAGAGCAGCGCCGCGATCATCAGTACACCTTCCAGTCGTGCTCTTCGCACGAAGCGCAAGAGGGGATCGAGCCTACTTCGCCTGGTCTGCTCGCGCGTCAGCCAGGACAGCACGATCGCCGGCAGGCCGGAGGGCCTGATGTCGCCCGGCGGCGAGCCGCTTGCCCAGGCCCGCAAGGAAGGAATGCCAAGATAGCGGTTCATGGTGCCCAGCGCGACGATGATCAGCGCCAGTGACAGCTTGACCAGCAGCACCCTGCCATAGGCGGTCTCCCAGAATGCAGCGATGCGCTGCAGCTCCAGCCAGGCGTTGTAGATGCCCGTCAATACAACCACCGCCAGCATGGCGCCTGCGAGTGCCGACCACCGGCGCGCCATGGCGACGACCAGCTGGCGCCGCTCGGCTGTGCCGGCAGTGAAGGCACCGAAGCCGGCGAGCGTGAGCCCGATCAGGCTGCCGCCCCAGAGCGAGACGGCCAGCAGGTGCGACCAGTCCATCAGCTCATGCAGCGTGATATCGCCCCAGTCGGCGGCATGGCCGGACAAGCTTCTGCTGGCAGCGATCAGGCAGGCGGCGGCAAGCATCGTGGCCGAGACGCCCGGTGAGCCGAGGCGAGGCCTGGTTCGCCAACCCAGCCAGAGCACCAGCAAGGCAACCGGTCGTAGCCACCACACGCGCCCGAAGTGGGTCTTGAGCAAGACCGCCGGCAACATCGGCGCAATTCCCGACAGCGGCTGCGCACTCATTTCCATGGCGCGCCGGAGCAGTTCGCCGAGGCTGCTCAGGGTGAGCACGGCCAGGCAGATGCCAAGGAGCCGCCAGAGTGGCAACAGGAGGGCGGCGCTATGCCGGGACATTTCGTCTCTGAACGAGACCACCCAGACGCGGAACCCCAGCACGCCGATGCATGTGGCGAGCGCGAGCAGGTCGGCGGCAGTGACAGCCATGCTGCCGATAGCTGGTGCCATCATTGCGTGGTCCATGATTCCCTATCGCCCCACGGTGAAGGCGTAGTCGCCTTCCGTGGCGTGCCCGTCGCGCGCGATCACGCGCCAGAAGACATGGTAGACGCCTGGCGCCAGCGGCGGCAGCCGTGCTTCGAGCAGGCGCGCATGCTCGGCACTGACCTGCCCGGAGTCTCGGTTGACTTGCCGTCCCTGGGCATCGAGCACGCGCAGCGTGCTGAAGGCCGGCTCCAGGTCGGCGTCAAACCAGATGCGAACCTGGTTGGGGACGTGGTCGATGACGGCACCGACTCGCGGTTCCGTCTGCTCGGGAAACGCATGCGCGGCGGCCGCCTGGGACCCAAGCAGCCCCAGGAGCGCGGCAATCGCCAGGCATGCACGCATTTGTCCGGGTTTCATTCAGGTCAGGGGAAGATCGGCTTTCCGATTCCCTTGGGAAACATGTCGTCCAGGAACCAGTGAAATTGCAGGAACGCACCGACGTCGTGACCGGAGCGCCGGTTAAGCGGAATAGCCGCTTCGAGGGCGACCTGCACATACTTGCCGAACCACATCACACCCGGATTCACGGTACCGGTCGTCTGGCCCGAGCAATCGCCACTCAGGCAGGTTTTCACCGGAACCTCGATCAGCGCGATCATGCGGTTGAACGGCGCGCCCAGGCCGACATCCCTGACATAGGTCTGGAGATACTGCAGGCTGTACTGGACCGTAAAGCCCCAGTTCAGCCGGTCTGGCTCCGAGCGTCGCGTGGGCAGTTCGGGCGAGACAATTCCGGTGATCGCCAGCGGGCGCAAGTATTTCACCGCATCCGGCAGATCGCCGAAGCCTTTGCCGTAAAAGAGGGACGGTGAGAGGGTGGAGAAGGACTCGGCCCCGACCCGGCTGCTGCCGGTCCCGCCGAGGTCGGCATCGACGCCTACGGAGACGATCGCTTCATGCTCGGCATTCTTGATCACCTGGTACTTGAGCCCGAGCCCGAGGTTATCGAATCCATATTGGGCACCTGTTCCGTCGTCCGGCCGGACACGCTGGTAAGTGGCCCCCAGCGATAGGCCAAGGTCAGGCGTGATGCGCTTGCTCAGTTCGGTGGAAAACGTTGTCATATCGATCTCCGCTGCGCCGGCGCTTTCCTCTTGCGGCAGCTTGCGGTGGCCGACCACAAGGCTCGCTTCGTCGGACACGAACGGGTCATCAACCGTGATGGTCGCGGGCAGGAAGCGCTTGCCGATGACGCCGTGAGCCTGGGCAGGGGCGCTGGACAACCCGCCGGCGCCCGCCAGCATCAGCAATGAAAGGGCCAGCCTTGCGCTCGCGGTACGTTTCATATCGGACTGGCCTGGATGTGTGGAAGAGTCAGGGCGCGCTGCCTGTTGACACTCTAGGCGACGCGCAATACCACGCAAGCCTGATGTGAGGGCCGCTCAATAGACCTGACGCCTTGGGAAGCCGGGCGGCGAGAGAGGGAGCCCTGCACCGTGACGGGGAAATGCGGGGGAACGGGTGGCCAGGTGACTGTTGCTGCCCCTGCATTTCCGCGCGCCGCGTCGCTATGTCGCACCCGCCGGCAGTGGTGGGCCATTAGAATGGCGGCGCTCGCGCTCACGAGGAAAGCGCCGGATGCCGGACGCGCAGGGCACGAGCCATAAAGACGACAAGAAGGCTTTCCAGTGAAGAGAAATCGCATTGCGCTCGCCGCCTCGGCAGCGCTGATGGGCCCTGGCTTTGCCGGCGCGCAGGTCGCCGCTCCGGAGCCGCTGCAAGAAGTGGTGGTGTCGGGCAGGGCCGACCGCAGCGAAACGCCGGCCATACCGCCGAACACGCCGTCGCCGGCCTACGGCATCAGCAGCGCCCGGATGGCGGACTTCAATGTGGTGAACACCGAGGACGCACTGAAATACGCGCCCAATCTCGCGGTGCGCAAGCGCTTTATCGGCGATATCAACTCGATCATCTCGGTGCGCAGCACCAGCTCGCGCCAGTCGGCGCGGGGCCTGGTCTATGCGGACGGGCTGCTGCTGTCCAACCTGCTGGGTTCGGACTTCACCTTTCCGCCGCGCTGGTCGCTGGTCAACGCCTCGGAGATCGAGCGCGTCGACGTGCTGTATGGTCCGTATTCGGCGCTGTATCCGGGCAACTCGCTGGGTGCGACGGTACTGATTTCCACGCGCACGCCTGAGCGGTTCGAGGGCGATGCCAGCGTCCAGCTGTTTACCCAGCGTTTCAGCCTGTATGGCACGCACGATAACTTCAACGGGGTTCACGCCAATGCCTACGTGGGTGACCGCGTCGGCGCGTTCTCCTACCTGATGAGCGTGGACCGGCAGGACAGCAAGAGCCAGCCGCTGAGCTTCTATACCGCGGCGCGCTCGACCACCCGCGCCGGCTCGGCCGACAAGCCGGTCACCGGCGCCTTTTTCGATAAAGACCAGACCGGTGCCGACCGCGTGGTGATGGGCGTGAACAGCGAGGGCGTCACGCACACCGTCCAGGACCAGCTCAAGGTCAAGCTCGGCTATGACATCACCAACACCCTGCAGGCCCAGTTCACCGCCGCCTACTGGCAGCAGGACCGCTCCAGCGCAACCGGCAGCTACCTGCGCGATGCCGCTGGCAATGTGGTCTCGAACGGCAACGTGAATATCGGCGGCTACCGCTATGTGATCCCCGCCAACGCGTTTGCCCCGAGCAATGGCGAGGACGCGCGCTGGCTCTACGGCCTGTCGCTGCGCACGCGCAATGAAACCGGCTGGAACTTCTCCGGCGTGGCTTCGCTGTTCGACGTGAGCAAGGACATCAGCCGCACCGCCAATACCGCCGGCAGCGGACCGGGTACCGTGACCTTCGGGGATGGCACCGGCTGGCGCACCCTGGACCTGAAGGCCGACTACCGCCCCGAACGGCTGCAAGGCGGGCACTGGGTCACCTTCGGCTACCACTATGACAACTACCGGCTGAGCAATACGACCTACAACACCTCGGACTGGCAGGCCGCCACCATTGCTGCCTTCAACAATGCCTTTGGCGGCAAGACCGAGACCCAGGCGCTCTATGCCCAGGACGCCTGGTATTTCGCCGAGGACTGGAAGCTGATCCCCGGCGTACGCTACGAGCAATGGCGCGCCTACGACGGCAGCCGCAGCCAGCCCGGCGCGAACGTGGGCTACCCCGACCGCAGGGAATCCAACTGGTCGCCCAAGCTGGCGCTGGAGAAGGCGTTCGGCCAGGACTGGCTGGGCCGTCTCTCGCTGGGCCAGGCCTATCGCTACCCGACCGTCAGCGAGCTGTTCCAGGGCAGGATTACCGGCACCTCGCTGATCAACAACGATCCGAACCTGAAGCCCGAGCGCTCGTTCTCCAAGGACCTGACCTTCGAGCGCACGCTGGACGCATCGCATTTCCGGGTGTCGCTGTACGAGGACGACATCCACGACGCGCTGGTGAGCCAGACCAATACCACCGTGTTCCCGACCGTAACCAGCTTCCAGAACGTCGATCGCGTGCGCACCCGCGGCATCGAGCTGGCCTACGACGCGCACGACCTCTTCATCAACGGCTTCGACCTTGCCGCCAGCGGCGCCTACAACAATTCGAAGACGCTGGAGAATGCCAACAACCCGGCCTCGGTGGGCAAGTATTTCTACCGTATCCCGAAGTGGCGCGCCAACCTGGTCGGCACGTATCGCATCACGCCGGCCTGGGCGGGCACGCTGGCCATGACCTATTCCGGGCGGCAGTACAATACGCTCGACAATTCGGACGTCAATCCCGACACCTTCGGCGGCACCAGCAGTTTCCTGACCTTCGACGTCAAGCTGACCTACCGGCCCGCCAAAAACGTGCGTCTGGGCCTTGGCATCGATAACCTGACCGACCAGCGCTACTACGTCTACCACCCGTATCCGGGCCGGACGTTCTACGCCGAGGCCAAGGTCTCCTTTTAAGCGCCTGACAAGAGCGACCACAACCCTATGAAGGTCTTCCGCCTCATCCTCGCCGGCCTGCTGGCCTTCGCCACCCTGACGGCCACGGCCCAGACCCACTCCCATATGGAGAAGATGCAGAAAATGAGCGAACTCGGCACCGGCGCCGCGTTCGACCGGGAAGGGCGTCTGTGGATTGCCTACAAGGACGGCCCCTATGTCGCGCTGCAGTCGTCGGCCGACTTCGGCCGCAGCTTCGGCCCGGTGCGGCATGTCAACAGCGCGCCGGAGCAGGTCGCGGCCGACAACGAAAGCCGTCCCAAGGTAGCCATTGGACGCGATGGCGAGATCTTCGTCACCTGGACCCAGCCGCTGGCCAGGCCCTACACCGGCTTTATCCGCTTCGCCCGCTCCACCGACGGCGGCAAGTCCTTCGCCGCGCCGCTGACGGTGCACGCCAACCGCGACGAGATCGCGCACCGCTTCGACGCCATCGCGGTGGACGGCGCGGGCCGGATTTTCGTCAGCTGGATCGACAAGCGCGACGTGGCAGCTGCCGAGGCGCGCAAGCAGCCATACGCCGGCGCCGCCGTCTACTACGCGGTGTCGACGGACCATGGCGCGACGTTCCGGGGCGATTACAAGATCGCCGACCAGTCGTGCGAATGCTGCCGCATCGCCATGTCGGCCACGCCCGACGGCAAGATGCTGGCACTGTGGCGCCACGTGTTCCCGCCCAACGCGCGCGACCATGCGCTGGCCTGGCTGGGCGCCGACGGTACCGCCACGGGCTTCCAGCGCGCCACCTTCGACGACTGGCGCATCGATGCCTGCCCGCATCACGGCCCGGGCGCCTCGGTGGCACCGGACGGCACCCTGCACATGGTCTGGTTCAATGTGCGCGAGGGCAAGCCGACGGTCTCGGTGGGGCGCTGGAAGGACGGCAAGCTGCTGGCGCAGCGCCCGCTCGACGATCCGCGCGCGCAGCATGCCGACATCATCGCGCTGGACAACAACGAGATCGTGGTGGCGTGGAAGTCGTTCGACGGGCAGCAGACGCGCCTGTCCGCCATGCTCTCGCACGATGGCGGCAAGACCTGGCAGACGCGGCAGGTGGCCCGCACCGGGCGCGACTCCGACCAGCCGCACCTGCTGCAGCACGCGGGCCGCGCCTACGTTCTGTGGCGTACCGAAGCCGAGGGCTTCCAACTCTTCCCGCTGGCGAAGGAGGCCGCATGACGCCACGCCGCAGACTCCTGGCCGCCGCAGCGCTTGTCCTGATTGGCGCGGGCAGCGCAAATGCAGGCGGCCCGCACGCCGATCGCGTGGCCGTATTCGATTCCGGCAGCGCCGCGCAACTTGCCGCCAGCCAGCAGGGCAAGCCTTTTGTGCTGGTGGTCTGGTCGCTTGACTGCATCTATTGCAAGCGCAATTTCGAGGCGATCGGCAAGCTGCAGGCGCGCTATCCGGCGCTGCGCGTCGTCACGCTGGCGATGGACAACCCCGAAGCGATGCCGCAGGTGCGGCAACTCCTCCAGCGTGTCAGCCTGACGCGCAATGCATGGGTGTTCGGCCGCGAGCCGCAGGAACGCCTGCGCTACGCCGTCGACCCTGACTGGATGGGCGAGATGCCACGCACCTATTTCTATCGCGCCGACGGGCAGCGGCAGGGCGTGTCCGGCGTGATCAGTTCCGAGGACTGGAGCAGGCACCTGCGCTGGGCCGGCATCGCAGGCTGACCCGGAGCGCCCGGAAGCCCGCAGGAGCTGGCCTGTCGTGGCTCCGTACGAATCTCGCCTTCGCCATCAGGCCGGGTGCTGCCTGTCGACCGCACCCGGCCCGGACGCTTCCGCTCAATTCTTGCGGGTCTGACCGGCCGGCTGCAGGATTTTCTCCTGTGCCCAGCTCACGGCGGCGCGCGCCGGTGCCTCACCGCTTTTCTCCACACGCTGCGCCAGTTCGAACACGCGCTCGCGGATGCGTGCCACTTCGGCAAGCACCGCGGCCTCGTCGGCGCCGCCGAGGTATTCGCGCGCGCAACTGATGATGCCGCCGGCGTTGATCAGGAAGTCGGGGGCGTAGAAGATGCCGCGCGCCTGCAGGGTGTCGCCTTCGTCGAGCGAGGCGAGCTGGTTGTTGGCGCCGCCTGCGACGATCCTGAACCTGCACTGTTGCGCCACTGCCGGGGTGATCACCGCACCCAGCGCGCAGGGCGCGAACACGTCGGCGGCCACACCCGTAATGTCGCCGGACGGCACCGCCTGCGCGCCGAACTGCTTGCGTGCCTGCTCGGCCCTGGCGCCGTTGATGTCGGCCACGATCAGTTTCGCACCGGCCTCGTGCAGGAGGCGGCACAGGTCCCAGCCCACCGAGCCCAGGCCTTGCACGGCAACCGAGACGCCGTCCAGGCTGTTGCGGTCCAGCGCATAGCGCACGGCGGCTTCGATCCCGACGAAGACGCCGTAGGCGGTTCTGGGCGAGGGGTTGCCGCCGAAGCCGTCGGCGCGCGGCATGCCGCTGATGTAGCGGGTTTCGCTCTGCGCGGCGTGCATGTCTTCCACGGTGGTGCCTACATCTTCGGCGGTGATGTAGCGGCCATCGAGCGATTCGACCAGGCGGCCGAAGGCCCGGAACAGCCGGGTACGGTCGGTCTGTGCCGGCGTGCGCAGGATCACCGCCTTGCCGCCGCCGAAGGGCAGGTCGGCCAGGGCGTTCTTGTAGGCCATGCCTTGCGAAAGCCGCAGGGCATCGGTCAGCGCGTCGTGTTCGGTGGGGTAGGTCCAGTAGCGGCAGCCGCCGAAGGCAGGGCCGAGGCTGGTGTTGTAGATGGCGATGATGGCCTGCAGGCCGGACTCGGGATCGGTGGCGAGCGTGATGCGCTCGTGGGATGGGCCTTCGCCAGTACCAAACAGGTGGCCAGCGAGGTGGCCAGCGGCCTCAGGGGTGATGCGGTCGGTCAAAGCGTCTTCTCCATGACGAGGTGGAATGCAAAGGGGTAACTTTGCCTTCCTGGCACACCGCTCTGGGTTGCAAGGCGGTGCGGTGGCGATGGTGGCCAGGGCGGCAGCCATCGTGATTCGGCCGGGCGGCAATTGTGTTGCGGCCTGGCCTCGCCTGCCCGGTTGCCCGGTCAGGCGGCCGGTTCGCGCCATGGCGCAAACAGGTGCGGAATCTTACCGGCAATTTGCCGTGACCCCGACTAGGGTTTATTGGGAGGAGAGGGCGATTGCCGGCCATCGGCCCTTCGTCATTCGTGCTGGCGCACGATGGAATAAATCGGCACCGCCACGCGTTTAGATCTATCGACCACCGTGCTTTTGCCGAGGAGGCATCGTGCGCGATTCGCCACACAGCTTGCGGGCCACGCGCGGACACGCGATTGCCGGGCTTGGGCTGGCCGCCTTAGCATCGCTGGCGGCCGCCCTCAGCCAGGCCCAGCCAGCCGACGCGGACAGGTGGCGGGACCGGTACGTGCTGGCGCCGCAGCGCTCGAGCGTCACCTTCGACGTCGACGCCTTTTCGCACTCGCGGATCAGGATGCGCTTTCATCGCCTGGATGCCCGGCTTGAAGGGGCGCAGGCCGGGCTCGATGCTGCCCGCGTGACGGTGACGATCGATGCCGGAAGCATCGAGGCGCGTCCGGGCTTCCTGTCCCGGATCATGCGGGGTGCCGGCGTGCTGGATGTGGCCAACTATCCGGAGATCCGCTTTGTCAGCACCCGCTTTGTCCTGACCGGAGAAGGGAGCGGGTGGCTGAACGGCGACCTTACGATCCGCGGCATTACGCGTCCGGTCAGCCTTCGTGTGACACCTGGGAGTGCCACCGGGAATCCGCTGCGCGACGGCACGCTTGCCTTCTCGGCGATCGGAGAAGCCAGCCGCCGGGAGTTTGGCCTGTCGGCATGGTCCGCCGTTGTGGGCGATGTCGTGCATATGAATATTCAGGTGGAGTTCGTGCATGGGCCCTGAGAACCCATTCTGAAACGGGTTCTCAGGCGCCAGGCACTAGTGCGGCACAGGGGAACATCATGTCGACTCGGATATTTGCGGCGTTGCTTGCCACATTCCTTCTTGCGGCTTGCGGCGGAGGCGAGGACGATTCCGGCACCACGTCCGGATCGGGGGCGGGCATGACGGGCGGCGCTTCGTCGGGAAGCGCTCCCGGCTTCCGGCCTGCGCCGGGCATTGTGGGCGGTGGTGGCGGCACGGGCGGCACGGGCGGTGCGGGGGCGGGGTCCGGAATGTAGAGGTGGGCTATCTTTGAATCGACTACCGGCCGGGAGAAGCGGTACCTTCCGGCAATGGAGAATGATCATGCAATATCGCCTCGCCAACTGGCTGGCGGGCACCGCGGTTGCGCTGTCAGCCTGTACGTCGCTGCAACCCGTCCAGACTGCCCAGAAGATGATAGGCAGCCCGGAAAGCTCCGTGCTCGAGACTTTTGGCGCGCCAACGGAGACCTACAGGCTCGCCGATGGCTCCATCCGCTGGATCTATTCGCACCAGCCCCTGGGATATGAGGTCTACGCCGCCGATTTCGACGCGAACGGCAAGCTCGTCGGTTTCCGCCAGATGTTGACCGAGAAAGAGATCTACGAGGCAAAGCCGGGCGTCTGGACCAAGCGCGATATAGCCGAACGCTTCGGCCTGCCGCGCGAGCCCGTCCAGTACTACCCGCTCATGAAGCGCGAGGCGTGGTCGTACCGCCTCTATGCCAGCGGCTATCAGCCGGCCCACTTCAGTGTCTACTTCGACGATCAGGGCGTGCTGGATCGCACGATGATCATCGTTGATCCGCTCGGGGGCGACCGGCGGCGCAAATGAGGCCGTTGCTCCGATGCGATAGTGATGCAAACGGCATCTGCCGTTACCTATACTCCCACCACGGCGACGTTCCGGAGGCCCGCACCGGCACCGCCTCACCTGACCGGGAGATTGCCATGGCAACGTTCAGATTTTTCGCGCGCTCGCTGGCATTGCTGCCCGTGCTGGCGCTGGCCGGCTGCGTCTCGCTCAGCAGCAGCGACTCCTCGCCCCCGCCGAACGCTCACACGGTGGTCGTGCCGCCGGGTTCTACCGTGATATGCACACCGGGTCCGTGCCAGAACCAGTGAGCTTGTCGGAGCGCTGGCAGGCCGCTACCTCGCGCGCCTGCCGCAGCACGGCGCTGGCGAACAGCACCGAGCCGTCCACCGGTAATTGCGCGGCGCGCAGGGCGTCGGCGGTCCAGGTGTTGCACGTGTAGTAGCCCGCGTAGTTCGGGGTGGCGCCGAAGTACAGGCTGCCGGCATAGGGGCCGTCACCGAGCTGCACGGGGCGCGCCAGGTCGTCGCGCTGCACCGACCCGGCGAGATAGGCGGCGAGGTGCGCCTTGCCGGCCGCCCCCACCTGCAGCGTGACCACCTTGTCGGCACCATAGGCGGCGGCCGGGGTGTCGCGCAGCACCGTCATCAGGATCGCGCCGCGCCCGGGCCACAGGGCCGACAGCGTCGCCAGGACGCCGTGCTCGCGCGTCAACACATAGTCCCGTTCCCCGAAGCCGAAACACAGGTGGGTGGCGCCAGCGAAGCCCTGCGCCAGCCAGGCCTGCAGGTCCGGCACGTCCTGCACCTGTACGCAGACATCGGTATGCCAGCCGCGCTCGACCACGTCGATGGTCGTCACCGGCGGCCCGCTGGCCGGGGCGAGCGGGATGGCCGAGCAGGCGGCAAGGACGGCGGCGTGGGCGAGGGCGAGCGCCGGCCTGGCCAGCCGCCCGGCCGTTCGCGTCATACGGGTCTGATAAGGATTGCCGCCGTGCATGCCGGAAGTGTAGGCAGCGCGGGCACGGGCCTGCCAGTGGGCGTCGACAAGCCGTCAGCGGGCAAGGCCGTGCCGGCTATGCCGGTCACAGCGGCGCGGGCTGGGCCGGAGGCGTGGATGCCGCGGCTGCCGCGGGCTTCGGGCTGCCGGTGCCGCTATACGCGAAGTATTTAGCCTTGGCACTCCTGGCCCAGTACGCGACCGTGAACTGCTTGCTGTCGCGCCCGTAGAGCAACTCCAGGCTGCCGTTGGCGGCCGCCCACTCCGCGTAGCCATTCTCGGCCGTGGACTCGGTCTTTCGCTTCGACTCATAGCGGGCGTCGAGCTTCTTGCTCACCTCGTCCAGCGCCGACCGGTCAAAGGTCATCGTGATGAGTGCCACGGTGTCCTGCGCGTCGCAGTTCACGGTCACGCGAGCGAGGCCCGGCAGGTGGAAGCGCTCCAGATGCCTGAGCTCCACTGTGTCGCCGCCGGCCCATTCCGATTTGCCGCTCCTGACATGGTTTTCAGCCGGCGCCAGGCGCGAGCACCGGGTCTTGCCAAGCTCGAGGCCGAGCGGCGCCGCGGTGTTGCCTGCCGTCGCTGGCTGGGTCGCGGGAGCGGCTGCGTGGGCGGAAACGGACGTCAGCAGGGCGGCGCAGAGCAGGGTGATCTTCTTCATCGGGTGGGTGGGAAAGGTTTCACGATCTCGAAATGGATGGTCGACGCAGATTCTAAAGCCTTCCGAGGCATCACCATTTCTGGTGATGCGGTGATGCCGCGGCGGCCCATAGAATTCCCCACAATTCCGGCGCGGCTCCAATCGGCATCGGGCGCCTCGCCGGCGACAGCAGAATAAGGTTCTTCGCCTATTTGTGGGGCTGGGGTCTTGGAGGGGGCGCTGCTGCTGGCGGGCCTGAGGTTGGTGGCCGCGGTTTGGCGCTGTCGTAGGTCGACGGCCCGGTTTCGCCCTGAAGGGCGACCTACTTATATGAACGCGCCCCGGTTTGCAAGGTAAGACGAACATGC
>NZ_JWMA01000087.1 GCF_000812465.1 Cupriavidus sp. IDO
GGCCATGTCCTTTGCGCGAGGGAAACAACGCAAAGGTTAACAAAAGTCACTTGAAGTTAACAGCCCTGCAAGCTCATTTTGTTAGGGCTTCTAAGTCAGCGCGTCGCACGTGGACTGTAGAGGCAATAGCGCGCTAATCATCCCGGCACGCGCAAGATTCCACCCGACGACCGAATTTTGTTGGTTCGAGGCTGCGTCCCGAGAAGAGGACACCTCGTCGTTTGCCCTGAGTGTGGTTGCCAACCTGTGCCACCGCGGCCGAGCGCAGTGACGAATCCCAGAATCCCCCGGGAATTCAGCGGCTAACGTAACGGTTCAGTTCGACTGTTCGACTGACTGTTGTCCTGCTCATCAAGGGGCGGGATTCGAGCAATACCGTAAGCCAACGCGACGGGAGACATTCTGGCGACGATGGAGACGATCGTGCCGTGGGCCGCATTGTGCGCCGTGATCGAGCCGTACTATCCGAAGGCGGGTAACGGCCGGCTGCCCATCGGCCTGGAACGGACGCTGCGCATCCACTTTTTGCAGCACTGGTTCAACCTGGCGGATCTGGCCTGCGAGGATGTTTTATCGAACAATTGGCTGCCTGGTGGCAGGAACGACGCTGCTTGTCAGCCTGTCCGCTGTGGCGGCGTACCCGGACAAAACGGGCGGCGGCAAGCTCGGCGGCCAGATCCTCACCTGCATGGAAGCGGCCTTGAACAAATCGGCCCGCGAATACAGCCGCTATGGCTCGACCATCCACAAGCAGGTCTACCTCTACGGCGGCCTGGACACAAGCCCGACCGAGTTCAACCGCAACTTCGGCATGGCGTGGGGCATGGGCGGCTGGCTGCTGTTCTCGTTCCTGCAGAAGATCGGGCGCGAGCGGGCCAACGCGCTGAAGCAACGCGTGGTGGCGGGGCTGAAGACCACCTTTGCCAGCCACTACTCGAAAGAGATCTCGCTGGCCGAGGTGCTGCTGGACCTGGACGTGATCGCCGTCTACAACAAGCGCGCGACGGGGGAGAAGTACTTGATCAACCCGAACAAGGGCCTGGCCGGATAAATCACCCCGGGGCGCCTTGCGCGCCCACCGTGTCAAGAATCAGCCCGACGGAAAGCGCGGCACTGGGCGTGGTCGCCACGCTGCTGATCGCCCTTGCGTACCGAGCACTGTCGCTGCAGGCACTGATGAAATCCTTGCGAGGAACTATCGGAATCTTAGGGATGATTCTGCTGATTATCATGGGCGCAACCACGTTCGCCCAGATCCTGACTTTCTCGGGAGCTTCCAACGGAATCGTCGCGGCGATCACGACCATCGGCCTCAGACCGATGGCGATCATTGCCGGCATGATGCTGATTCTGATCTTCCTGGGTATTTTCGTGGATCAAGTAAGCATGATGCTCATCACTATCCCCATTTTTATGCCGATTGTGCAGCAACTAGGCGTCGACACTGTTTGGTTCGGAATCATGTTTCTCGTCTGCATGCAGATGGGCCTGCTGCTGCCCCCACATGGCCTGCTGTTAATGACGATGAAGGGCGTCGCCCCGCCTACCGTGAGCATGGCTCATACGCATCTGGATACGCATGTCGGGGCTTTGATCAGCGACACAGGGAGGCTTCTCGGAACGCTATCGGTCTCGACCGACGCGGCAGGATACCTAGATCTGCTGACATGGGCGAGTTCGTTCGGCCATTTACGCCGCGCCGGGGTTGAAGGGACTGGCACATACGGAGCGGGATTGGCCCGCGTGCTGCGCGATCATGAGATCGAGGTGCTTGAAGTCAATCGTCCCGATCGGGCGATGCGCCGCTCCAGAGGGAAGTCCGATCCCACTGATGCTGAAAACGCCGCGCATGCGGTGCTCGCCGGAAGGGCTACGGCTATTCCAAAGGATCAGTCCGGTGCCGCCAAGGCAATGCGCGCCGTCTCCGTTGCCAGGCGCAGTGCAGTCAAGGCAAAGACACAGGCGATCAACCAGTCACGCGCTTTGCTCGTGAGTGCACCTCAAGAAATCCGTGATCGTCTTCTGAAAGGGAAGACGGCAGAATGCGTTGAGGGTTACGCCCGTCTTCGCTCGTTGGGCAAAACCCCAATGTTGCAAACGCTCACGGCCACGCTGCGGTTGTTGGCGAAGCGTTGGCTGACGCTGGCAGAGGAACTCAAAGCCCTCGATACCATGCTTGATAGCCTGACCAGCCAACATGCCAGGCGGCTTCGCGAAAGATTCGGCGTCGGCCCGCAGACCGCTGCAGTATTGGTTGCTGTAGCGGGTGACAATCCCGAGCGCCTGAAAAGCGAAGCCGCGCTGGCGGCACTCTGCGGCACAAGTCCGTTGCAGGCGTCGTCCGGCAAGACGGTCCGGCATCGTCTAAACAGGGGCGGTGACCGGTCTGCAAACAACGCCCTATGGACTATCGCCATGGTTCGGATGCGCAGCGATCCTCGAACCCGAGCCTATGTCGATCGTCGGACGAAGGAAGGCATGTCGAACAAGGAAATCCATCGCTGCCTGAAGCGGTAGATCGTCCGCGAGCTGTACCCGCTCATCCTGGCCGATCTGGCCGATTCGACGCGTGCCGCTTGACATAGGAGCGTCAATGCGTCAACCGAAAGCCTATGGGGTTCGCTGAAGGTCGCACGACTGCACAGTCGGCACTTCGCGACGCGGCGTGCGGCGATGGATGAAAGCGTCGATTGGCTGGCTTCTACAATGCTCGCCGGCTACATTCGACATTGAACTACGTCAGCCCCATGACGTTCGAGAAGAATTGGGCCGCTGCTCAGCAAGGGAAAGCGGCCTGATGGCCTCGGCTATGGGATTCGTGAAACAGGGGCAAGCTCACCTCTACTATCTTGGCACGTCCTTTCCCATCACGCCGGCCTTTAGCGTTGATGCGGAAGGGTTTCACCAGCGGTTCCACGACAGCGCCAATAAGGCGTGGATGTTCGCAGCACGTGGCACATACGCCTTCAGCAGTCGCACTTCCGTGTACGCAACGGCAGGCTATATCGATAACTGCGGCAACCTCACCTTGTCGTCAATGCCGGCCAAGCCGGCACCAACACCAATGCCGGTGGGAACCAACTCGGCGCCATGGTGGGAATGAAGCACATCTTCTAGCATCCAGTATTCGCAAGGCACCTGCGGGAGCCATCACATGAACACTCCGCTGACAAGGTGCGTGATGGCCACCGCCCGCGCTCTCCGCACGCCTTGGATGCTGTTGTCGAGGTGGTCGAAGCCAAACGTCCAGGCATCGGCCGCATTCGCATGCGGCTCGATACTCCACCGTCCATTCAAAGTCCCCGTTTCTGTTCTGCCGTCGGACGACGCACCGATTCCGTTTGGCAGCCAACGAAGAACTCGAGTCGATCATCGAGAGCACAGGCGCTGAGCAACCGTGCGAAGGAATTCTGTGCGCCAGCTGAAGGGATTCACCTCCGTGATCCACACGGCGATGGCCAGGGCGTGAACGCACTGGCCCTGAAACTCGAACCGCCAACTTCAGAAATTGCCACAGTTATACGGCGCTGGCAGTCCGGCGAATCGGTTCTGAATGTAGGCGAGGGCCAGCGGTATCGACGCAAGAAGCGCGGCGAGGTGCGTGGGTGCCGTGAGCGCTGTGAACTGTACAGTCGCACCACGGTTGCACCAGCTCACGGCCATATCGTGCCCTGCCTGGTACGGCACGATATCGTCGAACTGGGAGTGCACGACGAAAACCGGAACGGTCGGCGGGACGAGCCCCAATTGTTGCTGGTTCACCGGTGAAGCGAGCGGTTGCTCGGCCAGGTGCGCGGGAATCGGGCGACCGTCATTGGTCAGCGTCGAGGTTTGCAAGAGGGCGTGCTGAACAAGCGTCTGGTCCCAGCATTCATTGAGCGCCTGCGAGGCGACCTGCTGGCCGGCTGCGTTGAGCATGTCGAGGAAGCCGGCTTTCGGATAGGCTGCGTTCATACTGTCGAGCATGTACAACAGGACACCCGCGGCCGGCTTGCCATCGAGGTATTGCGCCAATAGTTGGAGGTTAGCCGGGGCGGCGCCGACATAGGCTCCTTTCAACTGTAGATCGGGGGCATAGCTCGTCTGCAGTTCAGCAGCAGCGCCCGACGCCATGCCGCCTTCTGAATAGCCCCAAAAGGCAACCGGCCCCGCAGCCGGCAGAAAAGCCGAAGTCAGGCGCTGCGCCGCACGGATAGAGTCCAGCACTGCATGGCCAAGGGCGTTGCGATTGAGGTAGCTCGGTACCCCTGGCGTGCCCATCGCCTGATAGTCGGGAATAGTCACTCCGTAACCTGCGGTCAAGAGCGTGGCAATCGCAGTGACTTCATATTCCATCGGGCTTGCTGTGGAGACTTGGTAGGAGGGCGCGCACTGGTCGCCCATGCCCTGCGTGCCGACGGCAAAGCCAATGATCGGTCGTGGCCCGGACCCGATCCACGGCAGCACGGGGGTGATCACTGTCCCGGTGACCGCCATGCGTGCGCCGTTGGTGTCCCGGCTGCAGTACATGATGCGCCGTGCCGAATATGGTGTTTGAGTCGGGAGTACGAAGTTCGACGGCTCGTCCTTGATGACGTCGCCATCATTCAAACAATAGGAGGCCAGCGGCAATGGCGGGGCGTAGAAGCCACCCAGGTCAGTGGCCCGCACCGGGGTGGGCAGCATGACCATTGAGACGATGGCAACGATCGCTGCAAAGGCGGCAATCAGGTTACGGTAAAAAAGGATGTGCATGATCTCTCCCTGAGCATGTAATAACTACTCCGCACTTCGCTTCGCTGTCCGAGTACGGCGCGGGCTTGTCGTACCTGAGGGGGGTGACCCCCACCAGTCGCTTGCTGTTTGAGCAAGAAGCGCTGAATGTTTTCGCCGTCCGCTTTCTACAGCTCGTCCTGTGCTGAATGGGTTGCCCACCGACAGTGAGGTTGTGCGACAAATCCAGCATCGCTGGCTCCTGCTTCTTTCGCTGTTAAGGTAGTTCAAATCTCTCTTCACTGAATGTCGCGCGCGGTGACAATTTCGGGTTTTCCCTACTACGGTGTCCTCTATTCACCTGCCTCGAACGGCTTTGCACTAGGCGTTGGCTGGGCGCGCTCGGGGGGCCTCGAACAGATACATCACTGCAGAGTGAGCCTGGCCGACACCGTGCGCCATTCGCGCCCGCAAAAAATGCGTTCATGCCCCATTCCGTTCGCTTGACTTCCCCACCAGCTCGACAGCACCATCCCCTGCGTGCCGTCCTTACATCAGCCTTAACTGCCGGAGGACGTTGCCGGCGGTTCTTCCAAAAGCCTGGCCTTCGCGATTTTGCCCGTTGGTGTCATTGGCAGGGAATCCCGGAATATGATTTGTCGTGGTGCCTTGTAGTCGGCCAGCAGCGTGCGGCAATAATCGATCAGAGATTCCTCTGATGGCCGCGCGCCCGGCTTAGGAACAACATAGTAATGCCCTACTTCTCCGAGCACCGGATCGGGAACGCCAATGCCGGCAACCATGAGCACATCCGGATGGCGCAACAACACATTCTCGACTTCGATTGGGTAGACATTGAAGCCGCCTTGCACATACATCTCCTTGCTTCGGCCCATCAGCGTCACGAGACCATCGTCATCACGACAACCGACATCTCCGGTATGTAGCCACCTGTCGGACAAGGTGGCGGCCGATTCGGCCGGCAAATCCAGATACCCGACAACGGTCAGCTCACCACGGATCCACAGTTCTCCCGGTTCCCCTGCGCCCGCATCGCGCCCGTCAGGGGTCACGATCCGCAATTCGACGCCCGGCAGCGGCTTGCCGACGGAGCGAACAGTCGCCTCGAAATCGCTGTCCCATGGCGACATCAACGCGGCCCCGGAAGTTTCCGACAAGCCGTAGAGATTCATCACTTTTGCCTGTGGAAAAGTTTGCTGAAGTTGCTGCAAGAGTTTGGGGTCCGCATTCGCGCCACCCGTTATCACGAGCCTGACTCGCTGCCGATCGAGCTGGTCAATTGCTTCCTCCCGCAACAGCAGAGTGTGCATGGTTGGCACACCGACGATGATGGTGGGCGGAAATGACAGCATCTCGGAAATGACCTGCTTGGGACTGAAGGCCGGAATCAGCAGGCTGGTGCCTCCGCCCAACAGCATGGCAAGGAAGCCGCAGGTCAGGCCACCGACGTGGTTGAGCGGCAAGGCAAGCGTCATCAGGTCGTCCGGACTCAGCCCCAGGTGGTTGCATTGGGCTGCCGCCGAGGCAAGCTGACTGCGGTGCGTAATCAACGCCCCTTTTGGCCGGCCTGTGGTTCCGGACGTGTAGATGATTACCAGCGGATCTTCCGGAGCTATGCCGGACTGAGCTCGGTCAATCCTGGTCTGCTCTACCACCGTGGCGAGTAGCGAGTCAAACCGCTGGTCAGCCGGCACGGCGGAACTTCCCATGAAGAAGTAGTGCTGCACGGTAGGTAGCCGTTCGCCCATGTTCGCGAAGTAGGCGACGTAATCCATGTCACCCGCCATCGCTGGCGCTATGATCACTCTCACCTTCGCATGGTTGATGATGTATTCGATCTCGCTATCACGGTACCGCACACTGAGCCCGACCAGGATTGCCCCGATCTTCGCCGCCGCCAGGTACGCCAGCAGCCATTCCGGTTGGTTGAGACCAAGCATCCCCAGCCTGTCGCCTTTGCCAAAGCCCAGCTCGAGCAGGCCGCACGCAAGACGATCCGAATCCCGGTCGAGGTCCGCAAACGTGACTGCACGCCCCTGGTAAATCAGTGCGGCCCGGTCCGGTTGCAGGGCCACATTCCGCTTGAGTGCCATCCAGACGCGATCGATGGCGGTCGATTCAATCATGCTCGCTCCCTGATATGCGGGTATGTCCCTGAATGAAGATGCGTCCTGCTGGAGCCACCTGCGGTTCGCGGTCCTCATTCGCGAAGCAGTCTTCATACCGAAGCAGTCTTCATACCGCTTGCGCAGCATGTGCTTCTGGATCTTGCCGGTGGCGGTAGACGGCATCGCATCGATGAACTTCACTGCCTTCGGCACCTCGAACTTGCCGAGGCTGGTGCGGCAGTACTCGGTCAGTTCGGCCTCGCTACAGGCCGCGCCGGGCTTGAGCACCACGAAGGCGCAGATGGCCTCGCTCCAATGAGGGTGGGGCAGACCGACCACCGCTACCGCCGCCACGGCTGGGTGCGCGAGGATAACGGACTCGACCTTGATGCTGGCGACGTTCTCGCCGCCGGTCTTGATCATGTCCTTCTTGCGATCGAGGAACAGTAATTGCCCGCCCTCGTCGATCGTGCCAAGGTCGCCCGTATGGTGCCAGCCGTACCGCTGCGCCGCTTCGGTCGCCGCAGGATCCTTGAAGTAGCCAAGCATGACGTTCGGTCCGCGGTGCACGATCTCGCCCACGTCGCCGGGCATGAGAAGCCTGCCGTCGTCATCCATGATGGCGGTTTCGGAAACTACCGTGGAGACGCCCCAATAGTTCGCATCGCGCGTTGGATGCTCTATCGGCCGGAAGCTCATCGTGACCGGGTAGATCTCGGTCTGTCCTGTGACCAGCATGATGTTGGGGCTTAGTATCGATGCGATCCGGTCCACCAGCGGACGCGGCATCGGCGCCATGGCGTAGATGCAAAGCCGCAGCGACGAGAAGTCCGCCGTGGCCGCCCTGGGATCGGACAGGATGGCCGCGTACATCATCGGCAGCGCCACCAGCACGGAAATCCGCTCCTTGACGACACTGTCGACGACGACGCCCGGCTGGAAGCCCCGTCCAATCACCACGCAAGCGCCGGCGGCGCAGGCCGAGACGGCCACCACATGCTGGCCGCAGTGGAACAGCGGCAGGATGCCCGTCACCACGTCCTGCTCGGTAAAGCCGAAGGTCGAGAGGTTGCCGATCACCGCGCTGTAGACCGAGGCATGCGAATGCACCACGCCCTTCGGGTTACCGGTAGTGCCGCTGGTGTACATGATCAGCGCGGGCTGGTCGCCGTCGATGTCCACCTCCGGAAGCGTGGCAGCGCGACCCTGTGTTAGCGCTGCCAGCGCTGGCAAGCCGGACGCGCTCGACGCACTCGTCATGGTGACTACGACAGGCAGCCCCAGATCCTGCAGTAACGCCGCCATCTGCGGCTGCTGGCAAATGGCCTCGTCTGCAACGATGCAGGAGACTTCGGCATGGCGCAGGATGTAGCCGATCTGCGCCGTGTCGAGCTGGATATTGACCGGCACCCAGACATTGGCTGACTTGTGGATGCCATTGAGCGCAACCAGCATGTCGATCGAATTGGCGCACAGCGTGGCGACCTGGATCCCGCTGCCATGCGCCTCAAGCAGGTAGTGGGCGAACTTCGAGCTGAGTGCGTCCAGTTCGCGGTAGCTCCGGCGTTGCTCGCCATCGACCACGGCAGTGCGCTCTGCGTACTTGACGGCCGTGCGATGCACAATGTCGCCGAGTGCTACGCGGCGAATGCGACGGCTTACTGCCGATGCTTCTGGCACTTGCATCTTTGTCTCCTCTTGATGTTGTAGTGTCCCGCTCTCCCGGCGGAATCAGCCCGCCCGCTGCGCCGCTTGCTCTCTGGCCGCGGCCTCGATCATCGGTTTGACACTGTCGATGGCGCCGCCGCCGTCGCACGGGATGATCGCGCCCGAGATAAATGATGCCGCCGGCGAACCAAGGAACATGGCGAGATTGGCGATGTCTTCGCTGGTGCCCAGCCGCCCAAGCGGAACCATTGCCCGCACCTGCGCCCCGCCTTCCGTGCCCTGCGGCGAAAGCCGGCGCATGCCCTCGGTGTCGGCGATGGGCCCCGGCGAGATGGCATTGACCCGCACGCCGGCGGCGCCCCACTCCATCGCGAGCACGCGCGTGAGCTGGTCCACCCCGGCCTTGGCCGCGCAGACGTGGGCCTGGTAGCGAATCGGGATCGCGCCCTGCGGCGCGGTGATATTGATGACCGAGGCGCCTGGGGTGGCCAGGTAGGGGAAGGCCTGTCGCATCACGTGGAAGGTGCCGTTGAGGTCGATATCGACCACCACCTTGAAGCCGTTGGACGAGAGCTGGTTGAGCTCGGCCAGGAAGTTGCCGGCGGCGCCGGAGACCAGCACGTCAATCTTGCCAAAGCGGTCGTGCGCAGCGCCGAAGGCGCGGCCCACCGCGTCGAAGTCGCGCACATCGGCGGTCGCGCCCAGCACCCCGGCACCATATGACCCCAGCGCGGCGACTGCGGCGTCCACGTTTTCCTGTTTGCGACTGGCCACAGTCACATTGGCGCCGTGCCGTGCGAAGACATGGGCGATACCGAGATTGATGCCAGTTGTCCCGCCGAACACGAAGACGTGGCGGCCGGCGAAGTCAAAGGATACGGTCATGGCAATGTCCTGTCGAAAGCGGCTGGTTACGGGTGCGGGTCAGTGGGCGGCGCGCAGCAATTCTTCGGCGATGATCATGCGGCGGACCTCACTGGTGCCACCGCCGATGGTGGCGAGCTTGGCGTTGCGGTAGTGCCGGTTGACCTCGGTCTCCCAGATAAAGCCGGTGCCGCCGTGGATCTGCACCGCCTTGTCGGTCACGTGCAGCAGCATCTCCCCCACCCGCAGGATCGAGGCTGCGCACAGCTTGTGCAGATCGCCCAGTCCGCCACCGCCCTGCTCCAGCGCGTTGCACGCCATCAGCGCGCGATAGGCCAGCGAACGTGCCGCTTCCAGCTCCGTGTACATGTCGGCCAGCATCGCCTGCACCATCTGGAACGAACCGATCGGCTTGCCGAACTGCTGCCGCGTATTGGCATACTCGAGCGACAGGTCGAGGCAGCGCTGCGCCTCGCCGATGCACGGCAGCGCCAGGAAGGCACGCTCGATATCGAGCCCGCTCATCACCACCGCCACGCCACGGTTCTCGCCGCCGATCAGGTTGCGGGCCGGCACCCGGCACTCGTCGAACACCAGTTCGCCAGTCGGGGCGCCCCGCCAGCCCATCTTGGTCAGTTTCTGCGCGACGCTGAAGCCAGCGAAATCCCTTTCCACGATGAACGCCGAGATGCCCTTGGCACCTTGCGCCGGATCGGTCTTGGCGTAGACCAGAATCACGTCGGCTACCGGCCCATTCGAGATGAACATCTTGCGGCCGTTGAGCACGTAGTCGTCGCCGTCCTTCCGCGCCGTGGTGCGCATGCCGCCCAGCGCATCCGAGCCGGCCCCCGGTTCGGTCAACGCCAGCGCCCCCACCCACTCGCCCGAACAGAGCCGCGGTAGGTAGCGTTGCCTCTGCTCGTCGTTGCCATTGCGCAGGATATTGTTCAGGCAGAGGTTCTCGTGCGGCCCCCAGATGAAGCCGGCGTTGGCGTTCCAGTAACCAAACGCCTCCGCCACCATGCCGGCGGAAAACAGGTCCATGCCGGATCCGCCGTATTCAGGCGGTGCGGTGATACCAAGGTAGCCAGCGGCGCCAAGCCTCGGCATCAATTGCTCCGGGTACCAGTCCTCGTCGTCCATGCGCGGCAGCAGCGGTGCCAGTTCGGCCTTGGCGAAGCGAAATGCCTGGTCGTAGACTTCACGCTGCTCTGGAGAGAGATCGAACTGCGCGGTCGAAAGCGTCATAAGGTCTCCTGTCTCGATGAACTCGCCTCAGATGCGCAGAATGCCTTGCTGGCGCTCGCCGAACGGCGCGTTGAGCGAGGCTGACAGCGCGACTCCCAGCGCGTTGCGCGTATCGACCATATCGAGCACGCCGTCGTCGCGCAGCTCGGAGGTCTGGTAGTACACGCTGTTGCTGCGGGTGTAGTCCTGCTGAATCTGGTCATGGATAGCCTGGATCTCGGCGGGATCGGGCTGCTTGCCTTCCCGCGCCAGCGCGGCGATCTTGATCTGGGACAGCGTCTTGGCGGCCTGCTCTGCACCCATGGTCGCGCACTGCGAATGCGGCCAGGCGAACAGGAAACGCGGATCGTAGCCGCGTCCGGCCATGCCGTAGTTGCCGGCACCGAAGGAGGCATGGCACAGGACGCTGAACTTGGGCACGCGCACATTGCTCTGGACCATGATCATCTTGGCGCCATCCTTGGTGATGCCGCGATGCTCGTAGTCTCGCCCGATCATGAAGCCGGTAATGTTGTGCAGGAACAGCAGCGGCACGCCATCGCGGTCGCACAGCTCCATGAAGTTGGTGGCCTTCTCTGCCGCCTCGCTGAACAGAACGCCGTTATTGGCGAGGATGCCGATCTTGTAGCCCCACAGCCAGGCGTAGCCGCACACCAGTGTGGTGCCGTAGTCGGGCTTGTATTCGTGGAACAGGCTGCCGTCGACCAGGCGCGCGATGACCTCGCGCATGTCGAACTGCTTTTTGATGTCGTCCGGGATGATGCCGTAGAGCTCTTCCGGGTCGTAGTACGGCGCTTCCGGCTCGCGCATGTCCACCGCCTGCTTGGGGCGGCGGCGCAAGGTCCCGACGATCTCGCGCGCCAGTGCGATGCCCTGGGTTTCCGAGTCCACGGCGTAGTCGGCCGTGCCCGAGATGCGTGTGTGCACATCCGCACCGCCCAGTTCGGCCGCGCTGATGTCTTCGCCGGTGGCGGCCTTGACCAGCGGGGGGCCGCCCAGGAAGACGCCGCTGGAGCCGCGCACCATGATCGAGTAGTCGGAGAGCGTGGGCACGTAGGCGCCACCAGCAGTGCAATGGCCCATGGCCACGGCGACCTGCTCCACGCCGGCGGCCGAAAGGCGGCACTGGCTGTAGAACATATGGCCGCCCTCATGGAAGATATCCATCTGCATAGGCAGGTACGCGCCCGCGCTATCGACCAGATGTACGATCGGCAGACGGTTCTCCAGTGCGATCTTGAGCGCTCGGATGGACTTCTTTGCGCCGAGCGGATAGACCGCACCACCCTTAATGGTGCTGTCATTGGCCAGCACCATCACTTCGCGGCCGTTGACCACGCCGATGCCCGAGACCACGCCAGCGCCCTTGATGTGCGCGTCGTACTTGGCATGATTGGCCGCCAGCGGTGAAAGTTCCAGGAACGGGGTGCCGGGATCCAGCAGCAGGTCCAGGCGCTCGCGCACCAGCAGCTTGCCCTGGTCACGCAGGCGCTTGATGTCGCGCTCTGCCCGGTGGTGGCGGACGTCGTGCATTATCGCCAGGAATTCCTCGCGCACGCGCAGGTTGTGCGCACGGTTGGCCTGGAAGGACTCGGAGCGCGTGTTGATACGGGATTCGATGCGGCGCATGTTTACTCCTTCCCTGCTTCGAGCCGCACCAGCAAGGCGTCCCGGTCGAATAGGTCACCCTTTGCACAGGGAATTTCCGCGACCACGCCATCACGGGCCGCTTCCAGGTTGAGTTGCATCTTCATACTCTCGATCACGATCATGGTTTGCCCCGCGTTCACGCGATCGCCCACGGCGACCGCGACCTCGATCACGGTGCCCGGCATGGGAGCCACGCAGCGATCGCCCTCTTCGGCATCGGCGCCACCGCCCCGGAGCGGATCGCGCAGCGTGACGGTCCAGGCACGGCCGAAGGCATGCACATAGGCGGTCTCGCCATGCTGGGCGACCCACACGGCATGGGTGCGGCCGCCCAGCGTGAGCCCCAGCGCGCCGTCCGGCTTGTTCTCCATCGCGACGTCAAACACTGCGCCGTCGACCTCGACCCGGCCGCCACGTGCATCGCGCACCAGCGCGACCTGGTGGCGCGCACCCGCGCCAATTTCCGCTGTCAGCTTCATCAGTTTCTCCAGGCATGCATGGCGCCATGCATCGCAGGCGGCGCAAAGCGTGAATCGGTCAGCGTGCGGTTGGTCAGCAAGGCCGTGGCAAGAACCACGGCAACCTGTTCCTGCGTAGGCGCCGGCACCTGCAGCGCCGGCTTGTGCTCTTCCAGGAAGCTGGTGTAGGTATTGCCGGCGACGAACTCAGGATGGGCCAGTACGCGTTCGAGGTAGGCGGCGTTGGTGGTGACACCTAGCGCAATGGTCTGCTCCAGCACGGCGCGCATGCGTTCAATCGCCTCGGCACGCGTGGCGCCGCGTACGATCAGCTTGGCCAGCATCGGGTCGAACGCCGAAGTCACGGTGTCGCCCTCCTGCACGCCGGCATCCAGTCGGAACTCGTCTGCCTCAGGTGGGCGGAATACCCGCAGCTTGCCGGTGGCCGGCATGAAATCGCGCTCGGCGTCTTCGGCGCACAGGCGGCACTCAATGGCATGTCCCTTTAACCGGACCTCATCCTGGCCAAAGCCCAGCGGTTCGTCTTCGGCAATGCGGATCTGCTCGGCAACGATATCCAGCCCGGTGATCATCTCCGTGACGGGATGCTCCACCTGGATGCGGGTGTTCATTTCCAGGAAGTAGAACGCACCCGAGGTGTCGACCACGAACTCCACGGTACCCGCCGACGCGTAGCCGACGGCCTTGGCGAGCGCCACCGCCTGGGCGCCCATTGCCTGCCGCAGCGGCTCGTCGACAAACGGCGATGGCGCTTCCTCTATCACCTTCTGGTGGCGGCGTTGGATCGAGCACTCGCGCTCGCCGAGGTGAACGATATTGCCGTGGCGGTCGCTCAGGATCTGGATCTCGATATGGCGCGGGCGCTCGATGTATTTCTCGAGAAACACCCGCGCATCGCCGAATGCGGCCTGCGCCTCGCTCGTGGTGCGCTCGAAGGCGGCACGGCAGGCTGCTGGATCCGCGTCATTGATGACGCGCATACCTTTGCCACCGCCACCGGCGCTGGCCTTGAGGATCACCGGAAAGCCGATTCCGGTTGCCACGTCGAGTGCATGGTCGGCATCGCGGATTTCGCCGTCATAACCGGGGATGGTGTTGACCCCGGCCTGCGTGGCGAGTCGCTTGGAGCGGATCTTGTCGCCCATGGCGTCGATCGCATCGGCGCCCGGGCCGATGAAGCGTATGCCCGCGGCGTCGAGCGCGCGGGCGAACTCCGCGTTCTCGGAAAGGAAGCCAAAGCCGGGATGCACCGCATCCGCGCCGGTGGCGCGGCATGCGGCAAGGATATTGTCGATCGACAGGTAGGCGGCCACGGGCGTCGGCCCATCGATGCGGTAGGCCTCATCGGCCAGCCGCGCCGCAAGCGAGTCCTGATCCGCCTCGTGATAAATGATTACCGCGCGCTTGCCCAGGCGCCGGCAAGTGCGGATGATGCGCGCCGCGATCTCGCCGCGGTTGGCGATCAGCACCGTGTTGATGGCAGGCATGGCTGTCAGGCTCCGTTATTCTCGACGTTCTTTGGTTTGTCGCCCGCGGCGTACAGCGCGAGCGGCCCCTGCGCCGTGAGCCAGACGGCCGGTACGCGGACAGGCAGGTCCATCAGCATCTGCGCGTAGCTCTTGCCCTGCGGGTCATAGCGCAGCGAGGCGATACCACCGCCACCCAACGCCCCGGTCAACAGGAAATTCAATGCGTGGAAGCCGGGCAGCTCCCAGCGGCGCACGGCGCCGGTGACGTAGTGCCCGAAGAACGCAACGACCCGTTGCGTGGTCAGTTCCCGGCGTAGCACCGGCAGGAATTCCGGGCGGCGTGCGATGACACCGATATTGGCGTCGTTGCCTTTGTCGCCACTGCGGCCCCACGCCAGGGCGATCAGCGGCACTTCCGCGGCATCCGCGGGCGGAGGTTCATCGGCTACTGCCGCCGGTTCCCGAGGTTCCAGCGGCTGGCCGGCCGCGATCGTCACGGAGGTCGCGGTGCCCTCCAGCTCGACCTGCACCGGCACCCGGCCCTTGTCGAGCAGGAAGGAGAACAGCCGCACCACCGGCGACGGCGACGGCCGTCCGCCGAACAGTCCGGTAGTGCCCTGCGCCATGGCCACGCCGGCCTGAGTCATCTCGCGGCTGAAGACCTCCAGTGCGGCCTTGTCGTCGTGGCGCAGGCCGATCTTCAGCACCACTTCGCGGGCGGAGGCGGCAAAGCGGCCGGTTTCCCCATAGGTATCCTCGGCGCCGATCACCTCGACCGAGGTCTCGCGATAATCGGCGCGTCCGGCCGCTTGGTTCAGGTGGCGCGTGCGCTCGATAATGGCCTCGCCCATACGGCGCGCCTTGGCCGCGGCGTCGCGCCCGGCCACCATGATGGTGGCGATCACGCGCCAGCCGTCGGCGTAGGTGGCGCTGACCTTGTAGGTCGGCGTCGGGGCGCGCCCGCGGGCACCGCTCACTTGCACGCGGTCAGAGCCATCCTGCACCAGTTTTACGTTTGTGAAATCACAGACCACGTCAGGCAGGATGTACGCGGCGGGATCGCCGATTTCGTAGACGATCTGCTCCGCCACGGTGGCGGGCATGACCAGACCGCCGGTGCCAGCCGGCTTGGTCACCGTAAAGGCGCCGTCGGCCGAGCACTCGACGATGGGATAGCCCATGTCTTCCCAGCCCGGCACCTCGGCCCAGTCGGTGAAGAGGCCACCCGTGCACTGCGGGCCGCATTCGATCACGTGGCCGGCCAGGCTGCCGGCGGCCAGCAGATCGTAGTCGGTATCGCGCCAGCCGAATTCATGCATCAGGATGCCGAGCGTTACCGCTGAATCGACGCAACGGCCGGCCAGCACAATATCGGCGCCGGCATCGAGCGCAGTGGCAATGGCGCGTGCACCCAGATAGGCATTGCAGCTCTGCAGGCGCTCGGGGAACCGTGCCCCCGTGAACATTTCAGCCGGCGCAAGCGTCTTGATCTCATCGATGCGCGGCATCAGGTCATCGCCCTCGATCACGGCGATGCGCAGCGCCACGCCGGCCTCTGCTGCCGCCTCTGCAAGCGCCTGCCTGCAGGCGCGCGGATTGACGCCGCCCGCATTCGACACCACGCGAATGCCGCGTGCCGCAATGGCAGGCACCAGCGGAGCCAGGGTCTCGACGAAATCTGGGGGATAGCCGAGCGCCGGGTTCTTCGCCCGTGCCCGGGCGAGCAGCGACATCGTGATCTCGGCGAGGTAGTCGGACACCAGATAGTCAATCTTGCCGCTATGAACCAGTTGAGCTGCAGCGTGTGCGCTGTCCCCCCAAAAGCCGGAGGAGCAGCCGATAGCAACCGTGCGATCACTCATGGCGTCCCCCCTGCACGCTCGCCCAGCGCGGCTTGCGCTTTTCGGTGAAGGCGGCCATGCCCTCTCTCGCTTCTTCGGTGCCGGCCAGCCGCTCGATCATCAGTTCGGCGTAGGCAAGGGTCTGGTCCACTGACATGTCCTGCATCAGGTCAAGCGCCTGCTTGCCCAGTCGCAGTGCATTGGGCGAGTTAGCCTCGATCCGTGCAATGACGTCCGCGACATGGCGGTCCAGTTCCCCGGCTGGCACGGCGCGATTGATCAGGTGGTAGCGCTCCGCCTCTTCGGCGCTCAGGGGCTCACCCAGGAAGGCCATCTCCCAATAGCGGCGCCGTGGCAACTGGCGGATCAGGTAGGTAGTAATCATCATCGGGAACACGCCTACCTTGACTTCAGGCGTACCGAAGCGTGCATGCGCCGCGGCAAGCGCTAGGTCGCAGGCCGAGACCAGCCCCAGACCGCCGCCCAGGGCGCTGCCATTGATGCGCCCGATGATTGGCTTGTGGCAGGCGCGCATGGCCCGGTACACCTGTACCAGCGGATTCTCCACGCGCCCCGTGGAGAACGTGCTCACGGCATCGCCCTTCAGATCAGCCCCTGCGCAAAAGGTGCGATCACCCGCCGCCGTCAGCACCACCGCGCGAATGGAGTCGTCGCGGGCCGCGGCTTCGAACGCCTCGGCCAGTTCCGCGGCCATGGCGCGATTCAGCGCGTTGTGGGTATCGGGCCGGTTCAGGGTAAGCCAAAGCGCGTTGTCCCGGCGCTCGACAAGAATGAATTCAGACATCGACTCTCTCCAATCAGGAAAAGCGCGAAAAATCGGGATCGCGCCGCGCGAAGAAGGCGGCGATGGCTTCCTGCATTTCCTCGGAGGCAAAGCAGGTCTCGAGCGCTTTGCCCTCGGCCGTCATGGCGGCGGCCAGGCCCGCACGGTGGCCCATCCTTAGTAGGCGCTTGCTGGCCCGCATGGAGGCGGGCGGGAGCGCTGCCAGTGCGGCGGCAGTCGCACTGGCCCGAGCCATCAATGCATCTGGAGGCAGGACTTCATTCACGATGCCGGCGCGCAAGGCCTTCTCGGCATCAAAAGGCTGGGCCAGCAGGACCAGCTCGTTCGCCAGTCGCATGCCGGCATGCAGCGGCAGCAGGTAACTGGACCCAAATTCCGGGATGAGGCCAAGTTTTGTAAATGGCAATTGGAACGTCGTCCCGGCGGCTGCGAAAACGAAGTCGCAATGCAACAGAAGCGTCGTGCCGCCGCCGATCGCACTGCCATGCACAGCGGCAACGATGGGCTTGTCGAAGTCGTCCAGGCGCATCAGCAGCCTAGCGAAGGCCGAGCGGACATAGCCCTCTGGCAACGGCCCGGCCTGAAAGCCGTGCAGATCGCCGCCGGCACAAAATGCTTCTCCCTGCGCGCGCAGCACAACCACGCGAGTCTGCTGGTCCTGCTGCGCCTCAAAGAGGCGCTGCTCAAGTTCGCAAAACCACGCCTCGTTCATCACGTTGCGTGCTCCAGGCGCCCCGAACGTCACCGTAAGCACGTGCTCACTGCGTTCCGCACGGAAATTTTGGTTCACGTGTCTCCTCCTTGTAGCCGGCTCTGGCGCGAGTAGCGCGCCACCGCCTGCGGTCTGAGGCAGTCTAGAAGCGCGGAATTAAAAAATCAAGTGATTGGTTTATTTGTAGTCTACACTTCAGACCGTGGTACCGAGGGGAGCTGGGTCAAAAACTTGTCCAGACCGATGACGTCAGGCGCCCCGTCTAGAATGACGCCCGCCCCCAACCAAGTGACATCGAGCAAGAGATATGGCGCGACCGAAACGCGAAGACATTAATGACGTCAATCGCCGCAATGACCTCGTCATCGCGGCGGCATTGCTGTTCAAGGAGAAGGGCTACCACGGCACGACCATGCGCGATATCGCGCGGGCCATCAACATGCAGGCGGGCAGCCCCTTCTATCATTTCGCCAGCAAGCAGGACCTGCTGTTCGCCGGCGTGGAACAAGGACTGCTGGGATGCCTGGCCGACCTTGAGGCGATCGATCCGCAGGCAATGTCGGCACGGGATTACTTCCGCGCGCTGGCGCGCGCCCATCTTCGACGCTTGCTTGAAACGCAGGGTGGGATGGTTCCGATGGTGGTCGATGAATGGCGCTACCTGGAAGGCCCGCATCTCGAAGCCGTGCTGGCGATACGCCATCGCTTCGAGGCATTGTGGCAAGCAGCGTTCGTCCGACTCAAGGATGCCGGCCACGTCGGACGTGCCGACGCGATGGCCTGCCGCTTCTTCCTCAGCGCGTTGCATGGCACGGTGCGTTGGTACAGGCCGGACGGTCCTTTGTCACCTGATGAGATTGCAGACGAACTCGTGGCTTGTACGCTATGCGAAAACCCCGGATCCTGACCTATGTTGATGGCGACACCTCCGACTGGACCGCAGGCCGATGCGTCTATCGAACAACAGCATTGTGCTCCGTGCCACAAGACAGGCTCGCACCGTTGACCACGGTATGCCCATGCCATTGTTGAGGAGAAAGCATCATTGGTGTAAAGAGCCGCCTGCCCGCAGGAAGAGAGACCACGGAGGTAGAAATGGGCAGGCGGGGCAAAAAAGTTTTGGTCACGCTTAACGTAGAAGGCGCCAACGTCAGGCCAAGTAAGTTGATTTTTGATGTCCCGCCGACAAGTTCGGCACAAGGGAAGTGAATCAAGGGCAACGGTGGTCGGCACATGCCCTTGCAAATCAGCCTTACTCGGGCACCAGCTGTCCAGCGGACTGCGCAGTCGCATGCCGATCGCGCTGGGCATCGGCCGCATTGTCGGGCCGGATCCGGAACCAGATGGAGTACATGGCCGGCAGGAACACCAGGGTCAGGATCGTCCCGGCAAACGTCCCGCCGATGAGGGTGTAAGCGAGCGCCCCCCAGAACACCGAATGGGTCAGCGGAATGAAGGCAAGGATGGCGGCCAATGCGGTGAGAATGACGGGGCGCGCACGCTGGACGGTCGCTTCAACTACGGCTCTGAACGGATTCAGTCCTTCGTCTTTGTTGTGCTGAATCTGCCCGATCAGGATCAGCGTGTTGCGCATCAAGATTCCCGACAGGGCGATCAAGCCGACCAGCGCGTTGATGCCGAACGGCTGCCCGAACAGAATCAAGGTTGGCACCACGCCAATCAACCCCAGCGGGCTGGTCAGGAACACCATGACCATCGCCGGGATGGACCGCACCTGAAAGATGAGAATCAGCAGGGTCACCGCAAGCATGATCGGGAACAGCGGCAGCATGGCTTTCGTTGCCTTGCCCGACTCTTCGATCGATCCTGCTTGTTCAATGCGATATCCGCTTGGCAGCTTCTCAATGATCGGCTGAAGCTGCTTGCTGATGGCTGTCGACACATCAGGCGGTTGCAGCCCATCGGCAATATCGCCGCGCACCGTGATGGTCGGCATGCGGTCGCGCCGGCGGATGATGGGCTCTTCCATGCGAACGTCGATCTTTCCGACCTGCGAGAGCGGAATGCGTTGCCCGTTGGCGCCAGCCAGCGTGAAGTCGCCAATCTTGGAGGGGTCGAGCCGAACGTCTCCCGCCGAGCGCGCGGTCACCTGCACGGTGCGGATGTCCTCCCGCACGGCCGTCACCGGAATGCCGTTGAGCAGGAATTGGAGTTGTTGCGCGACGGCGCTGGAGGTCAATCCCACGGCCTGCAAGCGATCTTGCTGCAAAGTGAAGTGCAGCGTGGGTACGCGCATCCCCCAGTCGGTGTTGACGGTGCGCATCATCGGGCTGGCGTCCATGATTTGCCGGACATCGGCCGCGATACGCTGCAACGTCTGGGCATCCGGACCGGTCACGCGGTAGGCGACCGGGAACGGCGAATACGGACCGAACACGAGTTGCGTGACACGCACGCGCGCCTCGGGGGCCAGACCATCTGCAATGGCCTGGCGCAGGCGCTGCTTCAACGCGTCACGCTCTTCCTGGCTATCGGTGCGTATCACGATCTTGGCGAACGATGGATCCGGCAGTTCCGGCCCCATCGCGAGATAGAAGCGCGGCGCGCCCTGGCCAACGTAAGCTGTCACAATCCTGGCTTCCTTCTGTTTGGCGAGCCAGGCTTCCAGCTTTGCAGTGGCTGCGCTGGTCTGGTTGATCGATGTTCCATAGGGCATCTGCACCTCGACCAGCACTTCGGGTCGATCCGAAATCGGGAAGAACTGTTTCTTGACCACCGCCATGCCGAGGATTGCCAGCGCAAAGAGTCCGACTACTGAACCCGCAACCAGCCATTTGCGCGCAATCACACGCCCGAGCAGCGCCCGGAAGCGGTTGTAGCGTGGCGTGTCGTAAATCGCATCGTGGCCGCCTTCGACTTTCTTGAAGTCCGGCAGCATCTTCACCCCCAGATAAGGCGTGAACACCACCGCAACCACCCACGACGCGATCAACGCAATGCCTACGATCCAGAACATGTTGCTGGTGTATTCACCCGCGGTGGATCGGGCAAAGCCGTTGGGCATGAAACCGACGGCGGTCACCAGCGTGCCAGATAGCATGGGCGCCGCAGTGTGGCTCCACGCATAGGCCGAAGCGGCTACACGGCTGTATCCCTCTTCCATCTTCACCACCATCATTTCGATGGCGATGATGGCATCGTCCACCAGCAGGCCCAGCGCTAGTATCAAAGACCCAAGCGTAATGCGGTCAAAGTTCTTTCCTGTCGCGGCCATCACCACGAACACCACGGCGAGCGTCAGCGGAACGGCTGCGGCCACCACCAGGCCCGCGCGCCAGCCCATGCTGACGAAACTCACCAGCATGACCACCAGCAGCGCGGCGAAGAATTTGAGCATGAATTCATCGACGGCAGCGCTGATGTTGACCGCCTGGTCCGTCACCTTGGTCAAGCTCATGCCGAGCGGCATGTCAGCGTTGATGGCGCCGACCTCCTTGTCGAGCGCCTTGCCCAGGTCAAGTCCGTTCCAGCCTTCGCGCATGACGATGCCGAGCAGCAAGGCAGGCTGCCCACCATTGCGCACCATGAACGTGGCAGGGTCTTCATAGCCGCGCTTGACCGTGGCAATGTCCGACAGCTTCAGCGTGCGCCCTTGTGACACAACCGGTGTATCGCGAATCTTCTGCAGCCCGTCGAACGCACCGTCCAGGCGGATGAATACCTGCGGCCCCCTCGTCTCTACCGAACCCGCAGCCGTCAGGGCATTCTGGCTGTTGAGTGCGGCAAAGACGTCTTGCGGACTCACGCCAAGCGTCGCCAGTCGATCATGTGAAAACTCGACATAAATGTGCTCCGACTGTTCGCCGATGACGTTGACCTTCTTCACACCAGGCACGTGCAGCAAGCGCTGACGCAGCGTCTCCGCGTCACGCACAAGCACGCGTTGCGGCTCGCCCTGCGCCTTGAGCGCAAACAGGGCAAAGGTCACGTCCGCATATTCGTCATTGACCATCGGTCCGATCACGCCGGGGGGCAAATTGACCACCTCGTCGCTGACCTTCTTGCGCGCTTGATAGAACTCCTCCTGGACTTCCGACGGCGGCGTGCTGTCGAGCAAGGTCAAGGTTGTGACCGCCACGCCCGGCCTGGTGTACGTTTCCGTACGGTCGTACCAGCGCAGCTCCTGCATGCGCTTTTCAATCTTCTCGGCCACCTGGTCTTGCATTTCCTGGGCGGTCGCGCCCGGCCAAGCGGTGATGATCGTCATCACCTTGACCGTAAACGCCGGGTCTTCCGCACGGCCCAGCTTGAAGAAGGAAATGAGCCCCGCCAGAGAGATCAGGCAGATGAGGAACAGCGTGACGGCGCGCTCGCGCACGGCAAGCGCCGATAGGTTGAAACGACCTTCGCTCACCGGCGCACCTCCGCGATGGTACTGGGGCCCTGACCTGCCACACGAACTTGCTGGCCTTCACGCAGCAGTTGTGCGCCAAGCGCAACGATTCGGTCCCCTTGCTTGACTGGGCCAGTAACCTGAGCGCTTTCGTCGCCGAAGCGTGCGATGGTGACGGATCGCCACGACACCTTGGCCGGATCCCCCTGAATAACCCACACGCCCGGGCCCTTGCCTGCATCGAACACGGCACCCAGCGGCACCTGCAGATCGCCTTGCGCCGTGGCAAGCCGATCGGGAATCTGGATCGTCACCGTGGCGCCAAGCGGCGCATTGGCCAGTTCACCATCGAGCACATAGCGCGCTTCGAAGGTGCGGGTGAGCCGATCGGCGGCATCTGACAGTTGCCGCAGCGTGGCAGGTACGCCGGCGCCGTCATTACCGAAAAGCGTGGCCTGTGCGACAGACCCGATCGCGGGCCGCAGCGTTTCCGGCAACTGGACAATTGCCTCGCGACGGCCGGCATGGGCCAGCCGCACGACGGCCTGCCCGGCATTGACGACTTGGCCGGGCTCGGCCAGCGTTTCCATGACCACGCCGTCGCCATCGGCAACGAGCTCCGCGTAATGGCTGGCGTTACGCGCGACATCGGCCTGCGCTTCCGCCGCGCTCAACTGGGCTTTGGCGGCGTCCGCCGCAGCTTTGGCCTGGTCATAGGCCGAGGCTGAAATTGCTCCCGTTCCGCGCAGGTCGCGGTAGCGGGCTTCGTCTTCCGCCGTCTGTTTCGCGCGTGCCCGCGCGGCACTCACGGCTTCTTGTTGTGCCTGCGCGGCGAGCTTCAGATCGACAGGGTCGATGCGCATGAGCGGCTGCCCGCGCTTGACGGTTTGCCCCGCATCCACGAGCCGTTCCAGCACCTTGCCTGACACACGGAAGCCGAGGTCACTCTGCACCCGGGCAGCGACGACCCCCGTAAATGAGCGCGATGCGGAAGCGACTGGCTGAACGATCGTGGCGCGCACCAAAGGCGCCTCGGTGCGCGGATCGGCAGGGGCTTTCCCGCCGCAAGCGCTCAAAGCGAGCGCCAACGCACAAATAACGGTAGAGGTAACAAAGCGACGCGAAAGCATGAAAGCCCCATCGGCAAGATGATCCGGCTTTCATTCTGGTTCGTGTGACCGTTTTAGTCAATGGTCACACCAAAAAATCTATGCATCAGGGGGAAAGACTCCGAAGCACAAGGCTGGAGAGCAGCCGGGGCGCACTTTCCGTGTAGTCAAAGCTGTACTGCAAAAGCAATGGATTCATGTACGGGCGCATGACCAGGTAGATGGCCGTCGTAGCCTCATCCAACGGCGTCTTACGCTCGAAGTCTCCGGTCTCGCGGCCTTCCTGCAGCACATCGCGCAGCACCTTCTGGATGCGCTCTTCGTAGGCGATCACCGCCTGCCAGCGCTCTGTCGCCGCCGAGGCGGCGATCTCGTACAGCTTGCGGTCGTGGGAAAACAACCGAAGGCTGGCGTCAGTCAAGGCTTTGAACAAGCGCCGGAGCTTCTCTGGCGGGGAGCCCGCCTCGGCCAGGGCAGCGTTGACGTCGGCCTCGATCTCGCGAAGGCAGTTGGCGCAGATCATCTCGCCGATGGCCTGCTTGGATTCGAAGAACTTGTAAATATAGGCTTTGGAAAAACCAATGGCCTTGGCCAGATCGGAAACGGCGGTCTTCTCGTAACCGTAGCGGCTGAAGTGCTCCGTAGCGGCGGCAACGATCTGATCTCGCACGTCATGGTCGGCCGGGCCACGGGCGGGAACGGGGTAAGGGGTGGTCTTCATAGGCTCCAGCTTACGCGAGTCGCGATAGTTGAACAACGTGTGACCGTTTTGTACTATAGTCACTGCAATTCAGATGGAAGACTCCATGTTGCCAAAACGCTCTCTTGCGGCCCTCTTCGTTGCCAGCCTGGCAACCGGTTGTGCCGTCGGCCCCGACTATGTGAAGCCCGATGTGCCGGTTCCGGAACGATTCCTGGGCCAGACGGCCGTCGAGCAGCGAACTGCACATGCGGCAGCCGATCGCTACGCATGGTGGGCCGGCTTTGGCGATCCGCAACTCACGCGGTTCGTGCGTCTCGCGCTGGATCAGAACCTGGACCTTGCACAGGCCTTCGCCCGTGTCACACAAGCGCGTGCGGGCCTTGGCGCTGCCAATGCCGCGTTGCTGCCCTCCGGCAATATCTCCGGTCAGGCTGCGCGCGCGTACCAGTCTGTCGAAACCCCTTTGGGCCGCGTCTTGAATTCGAGTCCCGGCTTCGACCGCTACGGCAACGCTTTTGAGGCCGACGTCACCGCAAGCTGGGAGTTGGACGTATTCGGCGGCCTGCGCCGTGGCCGGGAAGCAGCGCTCGCCGACTACCAGGCCTCCCAGGCAGGCGCGGTCGCCACACGGCTGGCCGTGGCCGCACAGACTGCCGATATTTACATCACCATCCGCGGCTTGCAGACGCGCCTGAAGGTGGCCCGCCAGCAGGTAAAGACGCAAGAAGAATTGCTCTCCACCGTTAACCTGCTGTACGGCAAAGGACTGGCGGCCGAGCTTCAGGTCAGGCAGGCCGAAGGTGCACTCGCCCAGGTACGCGCTTCCATCCCTCAGCTTGAAACAGGTCTTGATGCGACGATGAACGCGCTGGACGTGATGCTTGGCTCGCTGCCGGGCACGCACCGGGCCGAACTGACAGAAGGCGGTGACATCCCGGCCGTTCCGCAAATTGCGATCGACGGATCGCCGGGCGAGCTGCTGAGGCGCCGCCCCGACCTCATCGTCGCCGAGCGTCGCCTGGCGGCCTCCAATGCGCGCATCGGCGTCGCCATTGCCGAGTACTACCCGAAGTTCTCGCTGGGCGGCCTGCTCGGCAGCGCCACATCCGTGGGCACCGGAAGCCTGTTTAGCAGCGGCGCCAGTCAATTTGCCGGCGTGCTGGGCCTGCGCTGGCGTCTGTTCGATTTCGGCCGCATCAATGCGCAAATCGATCAAGCCAAGGGGCAAGAGGCGGAGATGCTGGCCGCATACCGGCTCGCCGTGCTGCGCGCCACGGAGGACGTGGAAGACGCCTTCTCTGCCCTGGTCAAGCGCGAGGAGCAAACGGCCGTGCTCACACAAGGGGTGGATTCACTCGGCCGCGCGCGAAACGCTTCGTTTGCCGCCTACCAGAAAGGCGTCGTCAGCCTGATCGAAGTTCTGCAAGCCGATGAAAGCCTGTTGCGTGCATCGGACGCGCGCGCCCAGGCGCAAACGGAATCCGCGCGCGCCGCAGTCGCGGCATTCAAAGCGCTGGGCGGTGGCTGGCAGCCGGACGAATCGACCGCCGTTGCAAGCAAATAGTCGACCCGCGAAGAGGCTGCGCATCCGGCGCGGCTCATCGCAACACCGATTTCCCGCAGCGCCAATTCACCACAGAAATTAACTGTCATGTCCAATTCCATAGTTGTCGTGATTACCGGTGTGTCTTCGGGCATCGGCCGTGCCACCGCGGCGAAGTTTGCGTTGCGGGGCTGTCGGGTGTTCGGCACCGTGCGCAACCTCGCAAAAGCGCAGCCGATACCGGGCGTTGAACTGGTCGAGATGGATATCCGCGATCAAGCGTCGGTTCAGCATGGAATCCAGATCATCATCGCGCAGGCCAAGCGCATCGATGTGCTGGTCAATAGTGCCGGCGTGACGCTGCTCGGTGCAACCGAGGAAACGTCGATCGCCGAAGCGCAGGCGCTGTTCGACACCAACGTGTTCGGCATCTTGCGCACCACGCAAGTCGTATTGCCGCACATGCGCGCGCAACGTTCGGGAAGAATCATCAACATCAGCTCGGTGCTCGGCTTTCTGCCGGCGCCGTACATGGGTCTCTATTCGGCGTCCAAACACGCCGTGGAGGGGATGTCCGAGACGTTGGACCATGAGGTGCGCAAGTTCGGCATCCGTGTGGTGCTTGTGGAACCCTCATTCACCAAGACCAGCCTGGATATCAATGCGCCCCATGCGGTTTCCAAGGTATCCGCCTACGACGACGAGCGCAGCGTCGTTTCGCAGGCAATTCAAGAAAATGTCCAAAAAAGCACCGGCGCCCGACGGCATCGCCAGCACGGTCGTCGACGCCGCCTTGGGCGCGTGGAAAATGCGCCGTACACCCAAAGGCGAGGCCGCCCTGCTGAGCAAGCTGCGCCGTTTCATGCCGGCGGGCCCCGTAGACTCAAGCCTGCGCAAGACCTTTGGGCTCTCCTGACGTAGAACAAAGGAAAGTCGGGTCTTCCGCAATTTGTGTGACGACGGCGAACTCGCGTGTAGGACCTTGCCGTCGTCTCCCCCGCCCCACTACCACCACTTCTGCTTGTTGACAAACGTGGGCGAGCCCGCCAGCCTCGTCCTGGCCCGTATACCGCAGCAAAAGTGGGTCTTCCGCAATTTGTGTGACGACGGCAAACTCGCGTGGAGGACCTTGCCGTCGTCTCCCCCGCCCCACTACCACCATTCTTCTGCTTGTTGACAAACGTGGGCGAGCCCGCCAGCCTCGTCCTGGCGTACGTGCTCACCCGCCTGCGATGGCGACCGGACTAGCGGGTCCAGTAGGACAAGGCAGGCCGGTTTAGCTTGGCTTCAAGACCGGCAGCCGCAGAAGCTCGATGTTCGCGCGCCCATACATCTGGCGCTTGAGGAACTTGAGCCGGTTGACGTGACCCTCGGTCTGGCCATTGCTCCATGGCAGCTTGAAGGCCGCACGCACAGCCGGTAAGTCGGCGCGCAGGCTTTGCGCGAAACTACGCATTTCCGCAGCGTCGCAGCGCGACAGACGCCTCAATCATCGATCGAACTGCCGCGGACTTCGCCGGTGCATGAGCCCGAGAAACTCCCGCGCGAGGCTGCGGACCTCGCCCACCACGGGTTCGATCTTGCACAGCGCCCTGCACGAAGCGCGTGGTCCGCACTCCTGGGCTCCTCGACGGCGAGCTTCCTCCATCCGACAAGCCATCCGAACACGCCCCGGGCCGACGGGCACGGCATCGTGCGCACGGGTGCCTGGACAAGCGACACCTTGCCCTGCGGAAAGAGGAGGCGAATCACGCAATTCCGAACGGTGGCGCGACTGCCCGTATAGCCTTGCTGCTTGAGTTCCTGCCAGATTAGTTCAGGGAAGCGACAGCCCTGTGCGATTTGTTCCTCGATATAGCTGAGATAAGGATCTAAAAGCGTCGGACCCCGCGCCCTGGGTGCGCGCTCGGGGAATGCCCCCGCGGTGATGAAGTTGCGCACGGTTCGATGGTCGATTGAGAGCTCTTGCCCGATTCCTTTCATCGTGCCGCCCTGGGCGTGTAGCGCCATAACCCGCTCGTACAGCTCCACCCGCGAGGCGCGTCGCTGATCGCTCAGACGCTGCCATGACCACAGTGAGTTGCGGCTCAGCTCCCGCTGCCGGCCCAGGGTCACGCCACGGACCTCGACTTGCTGCGCGGCTTGGCGCAGTTGCGGGCCGAGTCGGCGCAGCAGTCTCTCGACGTTGTCGCGCAAGTTGGACAGTAGATGCCAGCGATCCGAGACCTGCGTGGCTGCCGGCAGCGCGATGTCGACCGCCTCGGAGTAGGCCCCGGCCCGGTCCCTGGCGACGATCTCGATCGAGGGGTGCGCACGCATCCACGCGGCCACCGCAGTTCCTTCCCTGCCGGCGAACACTTCGATCGGCTCACGTCGTTCCAGGTCGACGATGATCGTTCCGTACTGGTGACCGCGCGCGATCGCCCAGTCATCGATGCCGACGACCCGCGGTCGTGGTTTGCGCTTGCGCTCAGGAGCTCTTCGCAACTCCCGCAGCACGGTGTCGGCACTGGTGCGCAAGCCCAGGACGTTAGCAAGCCTGGCTGCCGCCTCACCACCGAGGGCATGGCCCAGCGCATACAACGCCCGAGCCTGCGATTGCGTACGACATTGATGCCGACCGGCCAGGGCGTGGATGCTCTCGGCAAACGTACGACGCGGGCAGCCGGCATTTGCACACTTGAAGCGACGCACCTCAACGGCGAGAACGACCCGCTGGTCGAGCATCGGACGTTCTTCCAGCCTGCGCACATAGCTGCCGTGGCGTCGGTTACTCCAACGATGGCAGGCAGGACACGGTGCCGCGCGAACCGTACTGCAGGCTTCGACAGTAATGGTCTCCCCTCGCGCGTCGCTGGAGACGAAGCGCTTACCCACGCGGGCGAGAACACGATCGATCCCACCGAGAACTTGGCTCATGGTAACGATCAACGTAAAGCCAGATCGGCCCGAAATCAAGCCCCCAACGCGGCCGTCACACAAAGTGCGGGAAACCCGGAAAGTCGTCACCGATTCCGAAGCAATGTCGTCAACTCGTGTGACAACGGCAGCGAAACCGCACGCAACATCAATGAAATCAATGACTTAATCACAGCGAAGAAAATTTGTCAGCACGGCGGGGGAGCGTTAAAAACCTTGGGGTTCAAACTCCGAGAGGCCGAGTTGCTCCAAGAACTCAACAACTTCCCTTGACCTGGGTTCCGTTGGTGGCTCATGCCTAGCGAGTCTCTCGACGAGGTCACCGTTGTTCACGGCACAACGGACCTGGGCAAACAGATGGACACCGTTCGGCGACCAGCGCATTTGTTGACGCTTGCACATGCGTTGGTTCAGCACCTGATTGACCGCAGATTCGGCCGGCGCGGTTGAGATGGGCTTGTTTTGACGATGTCGTGCTCCGTAATTGATTGTCGCCCCGCCATTCGCATCGACATATGCAACAAGCTCTCGGGCCCGGTAGTCCAACTGTGCGAGGCTGTCGGCAACGTCCGGCGTTTCAGGCACGATCACCCGCGCGCTCCGGGACGTACTCCGTCATCGGGCTATACGGGAACTCCATTGGGAGGGGTGTCCCGCACGGACAGCAAATAATCCGAGCACTGCGAAACGGCACGGTACCAAAAACTGTGTCTACCTTGCGAATCCGTCGATCTTTGAGGTCGAGGAAACGGTGACAGCGAGTGCAAAATCGTCGCAGCATGCAGACTTCTTCAGCCTGCATTGCCACCATTATCTTTTGCAGCTCGTGCAGTATGTCTTTCCCTTCAGCCAGTGACAGGCCGACTTTCGCCGGTTCAAGCTCGCGATAAGGGCGGTCAATCTTGCAGATCTCAAATGTGGACGTTTCGCCACAATCCGTGGTGACCTCAACGCGAATGGTGATTTTCATCTTGGTCTCCGGCGGACGCGATTTGCCGGAATCCTATGTGCCCTGCCTTCACGCTCCCCAACTGCACGCCCGTTGGATTGCCTACATGCTGGCCGGCCTGACACCCATGCCGTCGCCGACACAGATGGCGCAGGGGCTGGCGGCGTGCCGGGCGATGCGGCAGCGCGGGCAGCAGCCAGTGCTACATGATCTTGCGGCTTCGCTGGCCCGAGGTCGAACGCGCGCTGTTGTTCGGCCCCCTGTCGCCGGTCTCGCTCCGCTTGCAAGGCCCAGACCGCCTGAACGAAGCGGCGACCCGGACGCTGGCTGGGGCTCAGGCATTCGGGGCAATACGCGGCCCGGAGTTTACACCCGAGGAGCTGCGGTTGCGCAGCTTTACCGGCAGCCGGGAAGCCGTCGTCGCCTGAACCGCACCCTCACGTCGCCAGCCATTCCAGTCGCCCACACACGCTGTACGTCCGGGCCACGAGGGGCCCGACGCGGCGAACGCCACCTGGTTCATCTTGGAGCTCCGGGGAAGGCGGCCCGACTTCAAGGAAGAAAGCCTTCGATCACACCGGTGTTCAGCAGTTCGGGCAGCTGCGCCGCGGATCAGCCGTGCATGGCCGACAGGAACTGCTGCAATTCCGGCGTCCGTGGGTCGCCGAACACCTGCCCGGGGGTGCCGGTCTCGTGCACCTTGCCCTGGTGCATGAAGACGATGCGGTCGCTGACCTTGCGCGCAAAGTTCATCTCGTGCGTGACCATGATCAGCGTCATGCCGTCGGCGGCGAGCGACTCGACCACACTCAACACCTCTCCCACCAGCTCCGGGTCCAGCGCCGAAGTGATTTCGTCACACAGCAGCACGGCCGGGTCCATCGCCAGCGCGCGGGCGATCGCCACGCGCTGCTGCTGTCCGCCACTGAGCTGGTCGGGGTAGCAGTCGAACTTCTCGCCGAGGCCGACGCGCTGCAGCAGTGCCTGCGCGCGCCGGCGCGCATCCGCCTTCGGCACGTCCTTGACCAGCGAGGGCGCGAGCATCACGTTCTGGCCTGCGGTCAGGTGTGGGAACAAGTTGAAATTCTGGAAAATCATGCCGACGCTCTGTCGCAGCTCGCGCATCGCCTTCGCGTCGCCGTGACGCAGCACCTGGCCGTCGATCGACAGCTTGCCTTGCTGGAAAGTCTCGAGCCCGTTCAGGCAGCGCAGCAGCGTGCTCTTGCCGGAGCCGCTGCGGCCGATGATGCAGACGACCTCACGCCGGCCGATCTGCAAGTCGATGCCCTTCAGGACTTCGTTGTCGCCATACTGCTTATGCAGGCCCTCGACATCGACGAGAGCAAATGGCTGGGTGGTGGCGTGTGATGTGGACATGGATATGCAGCTTCGAGAGGCTTGCTAAGGCTTGGTAGGCGTGGGTGGGGGCTCGGTGCGAAACTTCGTCGCGGTACTGTCTGCTGATTCAGGCATGCGCCTGCCATCCGCGTTCGAGCCTGCGGCTCCAGAGCGACAGCGGGAAGCACAGTGCGAAATACAGCAACGCGACGCAGCTATAGACCAGGAAGGGCTGGAAAGTCGCATTTGAGATCATCTGCCCGGCCTTGGTCACTTCGACGAAGCCGATCACCGAAGCCAGCGCAGTACCCTTGACGACCTGCACCATAAAGCCCACCGTCGGCGCCACGGCGATGCGCGCCGCCTGCGGCAGGATCACGTAGCGCAATTGCTCGCGCAGGTTCAGCGCAAGGCTGGCCGATGCCTCCCACTGGCCGCGTGGAATCGCATCGACGCAGCCGCGCCAGATCTCAGTCAGGTAGGCACTAGCATAGAGCGTGAGACACAATGCGGCGGCGAACAGCGCCGAGGTTTCGATGCCGATCAGCGCCAGCCCGAAATAGGCCAGGAAAAGCTGCATCAGCAGCGGCGTGCCCTGGAACAGCTGGACGTACAACGCAATGCTGCGAACCGCCCCCGGCACCCTGGCAATGCGCGCCACCAGCAGCAGCAGGCCGAGGATGCCGCCGCCGACGAAAGCAATCAGCGACAGTCCGACGGTCCAGCGCAGCGCCAGAAGCAGGTTGCGAAAGATGTCCCACAGTGAAAACTCGATCATGGCCGTCTCCTGTCAGCGTCCGAACAAAAAGCGCGGCCCGATCCAGTTCAGCGCCTGGCGCACCGCGACGGCCAGCGCCAGGTACGCGACGGCAACGGCGATATAAGCTTCAAAGTTCCGGAAGGTGCGGCTGGCGATCAGGTTTGCCGCATAGGACATCTCCTCCGCGGAGATCTGGCTGCAGACCGACGAGCCCAGCATCACGATGATGATCTGGCCGACCAGTGCCGGCCAGACGCACTTGAGCGCAGGCGGCAGCACCACGCGCGTGAAGATCTGCCAGCGGTCGAGCGCCAGGCTCTGCGCGGCTTCGATCTGCCCGCGCGGCGTGGATTCGAGGCCGGCGCGGATGATCTCGCAGGCGTAGGCACCCAGGTTAAGCGTCATCGACAACACGCAGGCCACCTCGGGCGTCAGCCGCACGCCAATTGACGGTAGGCCGAAAAAGACGAAGAACAGCTGAATGATGTAAGGGGTATTGCGGATCGCCTCGACATAGCCGCCGACCATGGCGCGCACCCTCGCCGGCGCATGCAGGCGCGACCAGGCGCAGCCGACGCCGAGCACGGTGCCGGCGATTGCCGAGAATGCGGTCAGCAGAACGGTCAGGCAGAGGCCCTGCAGCAACATCGGCCATTGCGAGAGCACTGGTGCGAAATCAAAGGAAATCATACGGAAGAGCCACACAGAAGCGAAGGTGGAACCCGCGACGGCGCGCGCCGCCGCGTTCTTGGCAGGGGTCTTATTCGGGCAGCTCGCCGGTGCCGCGGCCGAGCCAGCGTTGCGCATAGTTACCTAGCGTGCCGTCGGCCTTGGCCTGGCGCAGGATCTCGTTGACCTTGGTCAACAGCGCGGTTTCGCCCTTGCGCACGCCGATAAAGTTAGGCGAGTCCTTCAGCAGCAGCTTGTATTCGGCGTCCACCTTCGGATACTTCTGGATCGCCATGGCGGCGACCGCGGCCCCGGTGGCAACCAGCTGGGTCTGCTGCGTCACGAAGGCGGCCACCGTCGAGTTGTCATCCTCGAAGCGCTGGATCTTCAGCGTGGGCGGCGCGACCTGCTGCAGCACGTCGTCCTGAATGGTGCCGCGAGTCACAGCGATGGTCTTGCCCCCGAGGTCGGCAAAATTCTTGATGCTCAGGCTCTTCGGCCCGAACACGGCCTGGTAGAACGGCGCATAGGCGATCGTGAAGTCGATCACCTTGGCACGCTCGGCGTTCTTGCCCAGCGCCGACACGATCAGGTCGATCTTCTTCGTTTGCAGATAGGGAATGCGGTTAGGCGTGCTGACCGGCACCAGGTCGGCCTTGACGCCCATCTTGTCGGCAATCATCTGCGCCACGGCCACATCCAGACCCTGCGGCTTCAGATCGGGGCCCATGAAGCCATATGGCGCGAAGTCGACCGGGATGCCGATTGCAATCGACTTCTTCGCCATCACCGCGGTCAGCGAATCGTCGGCCTGCGCAGGCGCCATGGCGACCATGGCGGCAGTGGCGAGGACCGTGGCAATGGCGGTGAACTGTCTGCGTTTCATAAAACACCCTTTCTTTAGTCGGTCGAGGAGAACGAAGGACCAATAAGCAAGAGGCATGCCACGGTCACTTGAGGCGCCGCCCCGATCCAGGAAGAGATAACACTCTCTTTAGATTCAACGGATTACGCGAGATCAGGCAAGCCACGACCGCAGTTGGCATCGTCTTTGCTTAGGGGAGACCCGAAGCGTGGAACAATCATTTCACATGCCACAAATATAGAAACTCCGGTTTCATAATTGTGCAAGGCGGCGCCAACCCGGTGCAGCCGGGACGAGACCCAGGTATCGCAATCGATCACTCCAACATGACCACTTACGACGCGCTCGAAGCGCAGATCATCCAGTGCTACGGTGAGTTCTCCGGCACCGACAAGAAGCTCGCCGACGTACTGCTCAGCCGCAAATCCGAGTTGCTCGGATACTCCGCTACCGAGCTCGCCGACCTGGCGAGCGTGTCCAAGGCGAGCGCCGCGCGCTTCTTCCGGCGGCTCGGCTATGCCGACTTCGGAGCGTTCCGGCAGGCGTTGCGCGACCAGCGCGCAAGCCAGTCTCCGCTGGCAAAGATGGATCGCGCCGCCACCCCGCGTGGCGCTCGCACTGGTGCGGCTTTACCCGCGCTCGCCGGACTGGAGGCACATGTTCAGCTCGACGCGCACCGACTGGCCGCCCTGCCGGAGCAGCTCAGTGAACGGGTACTCGACACCACCCTGCGCGAACTGGCCGATGCGCGCCGGGTCTGGGTGGTCGGCTATCGCAACAGCTTCATGCTGGCCTTCTATGCCAATGCCTTGCTGTCGCAGGTACGGCCGGAGGTCTACCTGCTCAACGAGCAGGCCGGCAAGGATGCCGAACTGATCGCAGAAATCGACAGCAAGGACGTGCTGGTCGCGGTCGATTTCCGGCGCCGCGCGCGCCGGCTCGCACCGATCGTCACGGTGGCCGCCGAGGCCGGGGCGAAGATCATCCTGCTCAGCGATGCACCGGTCTCCGCACTGACCATGCACGCCACCGCTGTGCTGCGCTGCTCGCACCATGGCGACCAGGTGTTCGACTCCTACGTAGCCGCGACCAGCCTCGTCAATTACCTCGCGACCGCGATGGCGCGGCGCGCCCACAAGCGCACGCGTGCGCGGATGGCGCGGGTCGAACGCGCGCATGACCTGCTCGACGATCTCGACCTGCAGGCGTGATCCCCGCGCATCCCGAATACAGCGCGAGTCGGCTCGCGCAATCCCCTGTCCTGTCAACACCGGAAGTCCCATGTCCACGTTACCGCAGCTCAAGCTTGATCTTTTCGTCAACCCTGCGCGCACCCGCAGCGAAGGCTATGGCAGCACGCGAGAGGCCATTCTCGGCGCGCCGGCGCTGGCCACCGCGCAACGCGCCATCTCCGCCTGGGAGGGCTACCGGCCTACGCCACTGCATGCACTGCCAGCGCTGGCCGCCGCGCTGGGCGTCAGAAAGATCCACTACAAGGACGAAGGCACGCGTTTCGGCCTCGGCAGCTTCAAGGCGCTGGGCGGCGCCTATGCGGTGGGCCGCCTGCTGGCGCGCGAAATCGGCAAGCGAATCGCCCGCGCGTTGACCCCTGCCGACCTCGCCGCGCCCGAACTGCGCGCACTGTGCGCCGATTACACGGTGACCTGCGCCACCGATGGCAACCACGGGCGTTCGGTCGCATGGGGCGCCCGGCGGTTCGGCTGCGCCTGCGTGATCTACATCCACGCCACCGTCAGCGAAGGACGCAAGGCGGCGATCGAGCAGGTCGGCGCGACCGTGGTACGGACTACGGGCAACTACGACCAAGCGGTCCAGCAGGCCGACGGCGACGCTCGCGAACGCGGCTGGCACGTGATTTCCGACACCTCGTATCCCGGATACATGGACGTCCCGCGAGATGTCATGCAGGGCTACCAGGTCATGGTGGCCGAGGCCGTCGACGCGCTGCCCGAGTGGCCAACGCACGTCTTCATCCAGGCCGGTGTGGGCGGTTTCGCCGCCGCCGTCTGCGCCTACTTCTGGGAACGCAACTCAGCGCAGCGCCCGGTATTCGTGGTGGTCGAGGCGGACGCCGCCGACTGCCTGTACCGCAGCGCGCGCGCCGGCCACGTGACGGCGGTGACCGGCACGCTCAATACGCTGATGGCGGGCCTCGCCTGCGGAGAAGTGTCACTGCTGGCCTGGGAAGTGCTAGCCCACGGCGCGGATGCCTTCTGCACCATCGATGACGGAGCGGCGGTGGCGACGATGCGCTTGCTCGCGAATCCCGACGATGGCGATCCCGCCATCGTCGCCGGCGAATCTGCGGTAGCGGGCCTGGCAGCCGCCATTGCGGCCACGCAAGATCCGCAAGCGCGTGCAGCGCTGGGCCTCGGCGCGCACAGCCACCTGCTGTTCGTTGGCAGCGAGGCCGATACCGATGCTGGGTTGTACGCGCGACTGGTCGGGCGCAGTGCGGACGCTGTGCGCGCGGGAGCGCAGGCATGACGACGAACCTCACCGCGGACAGCGGCCGCACGGGGCTCGACACCGAATTCCCGAGCATCGACGGCGCGCGGCTGCTGCGCCGGCTCGACGAACTTAATGCGCATGGCGCCATCGACGGTGGCGGCGTCTGCCGCCTGGCGCTGACCGACGCAGACCGCGCGGGGCGCGACTGGACCGTCGCGCAAATGCGCGCACTCGGCATGGAGGTCACCATCGATGCCATCGGCAATGGCGTCGCGATCCTTGCCGGCCATGAAAACCTGCCGCCGGTGATGGTCGGCTCGCACATCGATACGGTGCGCACTGGCGGCAGCTACGACGGCAACTATGGCGTGATGGCTGGACTGGAAGTGGTCGCCGCGCTGCGCGATGCCGGCGTGCGGCTGCGCCGCCCGCTGGCGATCGCCTTCTTTACCAACGAGGAAGGCGCCCGCTTCCAGCCGGACATGATGGGCTCGCTGGTATACGTGGGTGGCATGTCGCTCGACGAAGCGCTCGCGGCCGGCGGCATCGACGGCAGCACGGTCGGCGCGGAACTGGAGCGCATCGGCTATCGCGGCGATGCACCGATCGGCCGGCCCGAGGTTGACAGCTTTGTCGAGCTGCATATCGAACAAGGCCCCGTGCTGGACCGCATGGGCGTGGAGATCGGCGTGGTTGAAGGCGTGCAGGGCATCAGCTGGACCGAATTCGTGCTCGAAGGCGTGTCCAACCATGCCGGCACCACGCCGATGGCCCTGCGGCACGACGCTGGCTACTGCGCCGCACGCATCGCCACCTTCGTGCATGACCTGGCGCTGCGCTACGGCGGACGCCAGATCGGCACGGTCGGCGCGATTCGCTTCGAGCCGAACCTCGTCAACGTGATTCCGAACCGCGCGACCTTTACCGTCGACTTGCGCAACACCGACGGCACGGCGCTCTCGCAGGCGGAGGCCGAGGTGCTCGCCTTCTCGCACCAGACCTGCGCGACGGAAGGTGTCGCGCTGCGCCAGCGTTCGCTGGCGCGCTTCGAACCGGTGGCGTTCGACCCGCTGGTGACCGGCCTGGTGCAGCGGCACAGCGATGCGCTCGGCCTGTCGACCCTGCGGATGCCGAGCGGAGCGGGCCACGACGCACAGATGCTGGCGCGCGTCTGCCCTGCCGGCATGATCTTCGTTCCCAGCGTCGGCGGACTCAGCCACAACGTGCGCGAGTTCACCGAGCCGGCCGACCTGGTGCGGGGCGCGCAGCTGCTGATGCGCGTGGTCGTCAGCCTGGCCAACCGTCCCTGAACGACTCCGGCGCAGCCCGCCCGATCCAACACCCTTTCTTCCCCGAATTTCAGGAGTCAATCGTGACCCGTTTCATACATGTCGCACTGGGCCAGCTGGGCCCGATCGCACGCGCCGATACACGCGTGCAGGTGGTCGCCCGGCTGTGCGAAATGATGCGCGAAGCCCATGCCTGCGGCGCGCACCTGATCGTCTACCCTGAACTGGCGCTGACCACGTTCTTCCCGCGCTGGTATATGGACAGCGATTGGGAAATCAACAGCTTCTTTGAACGCGAGATGCCGAGTGCCGACACGCTGCCGCTGTTCGCGCTGTCGCACGAGCTCGGGGTGGGCTTCTATCTCGGCTATGCGGAACTGGCCAGCGAGAACGAGCGCCAGGTTCGCTACAACACCTCGATCCTGGTTGACCGCAGCGGCACCATCGTCGGCAAATACCGCAAGGTGCATCTGCCCGGCCACTACGAGCACGAACCATGGCGCCGCTTCCAGCATCTGGAGAAGCGTTACTTCACGCCCGGTGACCACTTTGGCGTCACCGAGGCCTTCGGTGGCAAGATCGGCATGGCCATCTGCAACGACCGGCGCTGGGCCGAGACCTATCGCGTGATGGGCCTGCAAGGGGTGGAGATGGTGCTGATCGGGTACAACACGCCGGTGCACAACGCGCCGGCACCTGCGCACGACGACCTGTCGCTGTTCCACAACCAGCTTTCGATGCAGGCGGGCGCCTACCAGAACGGCACCTGGGTGGTCGGCGTGGCAAAGGCTGGGATCGAGGAAGGTGTCGACAGCATCGGCGGCAGCTGCATCATCGCGCCATCCGGCGAAGTGGTCGCGAGCTGCATCACCAAGGGCGACGAAGTGGCAATCGCACGTTGCGACCTGGACTTCTGCGCGCTATACAAGCGCACCACCTTCAACTTCGACCTGCACCGGCAGCCGCACGCCTACGGCATGATCGTCGAGCGCAAGGGCGAAACACTGCGCGCCGATGGATCGCCGCTTGGCGCAAAGTGAACACGTCCACCGAGGTTGCTAAGAGACCGTTTCAAGTGCGACACGAGTCGCCGTCCGCCGGACGTTACCCGGCAAGTAATGGATGGCAAAGCTCCTCTCTGTCTTGTCACATTCAACAACCGAAACATAGGAGGTTGAACTTTGACCCGCTGTACGACCAGCGGTTGCCTACCTGGACAGGCGTAATGGGTAACCATTGGGTCTGAAGCTCCAGGGACAATGTACTTGTCGAAAGACGACTCACCTCGGCGACGAGGCAGGAGTCGACGCTGCCAGCAGCCGTGCGGCGTGGAGGCTAGGCAAATTCCGTATGCACAACATAAGTGAACTGTCGGTGGAACCCTCGTTAGTCTCAGAGAGCCAAAGCTGCTGAAAGGCTCTGACCAAAATGGTAAATGGCCGGTTGCATCCTTTTGAAATGGGTGTACGTCGTCGTGGTGCCATCGGGGAATAGGCAGGTGCTAAACGGACAGGCCCGGGAACATTCGGGTCGGCAGGGATGGGAACGTGGTAAGCCCGATTTTCCGCCACAGATTCAGACCATCGAATCCATGGCAGGCGCTCCGCGAGGGAAGCTGTTGGGGAAGCGGGTAAGAGAACGCGGAGAAAGCGAATGGCAGGCTGTAATGGTCCGCATAGGGGTTCGAACTTTGCCCTAGCCCGAAAGGGCGCAGACTTCCGCGAGGTGTGGCTGTCGCAGGCCAGCATTTGAGGTTCGACGTAGGGAAGCTTGGAAGAGGCTGCTTGGCTGCAGCTCAGCGCCCTCGTCTCAGCAATGGGATGGACCAACGATATGACGTTTGCGAAGGACTTGTGATGTTCAGCAAGACCGGTATCCCCCTGGCGATACTTTAGCCATGCCTGAGCTGTATGCGGGGAAACTCGCACGTACAGTTCTTTGGGGAGGGAGCAGCGGTGACGCTGCTCTCTTACCCGCTAAAGACTGCTCCGTACGTCTGAAGATGTTCCAGCAGACGAGGGAGCAACCGAGTTTGAGGAATGCTTCGTGAATGTCGGCCCGACGCTCAAAGCGAAT
>NZ_JWMA01000088.1 GCF_000812465.1 Cupriavidus sp. IDO
GGGCAACTCGCACTCGCTCTCTCCACGCTGTGTCGCAGTAGCGCATTGGAGACGCCGAATTCATATAAGTTCTATCAAGAACGGAACACTACACTAGTTGTATCCCAAGAACGCGATATCGGTCACGTCTTGCCGGTCATTCAAATTCTCCATCAGCACCTCGGTCGGTGTCCGTCTCCAAGAAATGGCCATTGGATCGGGGTCCTTAACCGCAACCGGTGCGACGGCGTAGCAAGGCCGGGATACCAGCTCCGGCCTCGTTTCGCTGCCCAAGTGAGCTTCGACTATGGTCATGACTTCTCCTATTACTGAATCCGTAGAAGGTCTAAAGCGGATTTCAATTTGCCGCCGACATCGGCTTAAACGTCGGATTCGCCGCCATGCCCACATTGCGACGACCGAGTCAGTGCAAGCCTCCGCCCCGTAATGCGGGAGCCTGGCCGGAATCCCTTCATCAACTCTCGCAGGTCTGCCGAAATCATTGCCGACTTCCTTCGAGCCGACACGGAACCCGGCTGATATGCAGTTGCAAGACTGTAGTAGTCCTTGGCCGGCTCATCACAGCGCAGTTAACACGAGTCGGCTAATTGAGGATGTGGAGCGGGAAGTGCTGGCGCCAGCCTTGACTCCGTAACGACGCGCCGCCATCGCGTCAGCTCGGACTCTACTTTTGCCATCAGCGCCGCCGGACTGCTTGGCTCCGCCGTCGCACCATAACTTTCAAAACCTGCAATGACGTCTGGGTCTCGCAAAACTTCGTTCAATACCAGATTTAGCTCATCCACCTTAGCGGCGGAAGTGCCAGCAGGCGCGAACAGCGCGTACCACTGTGTCAATTGCACGCCAGAAACCCCCGCTTCAGCAAGGGTAGGAACATCCGGCAAACAAGAGAGGCGTTGCGGACCGGCAACCGAAAGCGCATGAAGGCGCCCGGCCCGTAGCGGCCGATACGCAGTGAGCAGGCTAGAAAACATCACCTGTGTGCGCCCTTCGATGGTGGACGCAATTGCCGGCGCAGCGCCGTCAAAGGTGAGAGAGCGCATCGAGGTGCCAGTGGCAAGCTGGAAGAGTTCCGCACCGAAATGAGGCGGTGTGCCGTCGCCTGCGGACGCGTAGCGCAGCCCATGTGGCTCTTGTTTCAAGCGGGCAATCAGAGCCTCCACGTCAGCCGGCACGTTCGACGGATTTGCCACCAACAATATCGGAGATGACCCAATGAGACCTATCGGCGCGAAGCTGCGGAGGGGATCGTACCCAACCTTCTGAAGTGCGGGGTTCATCGCATGTGTTCCCACGTAGCCAAGTAGCAATGTATGCCCATCGGGGACCGCTTGCGCAACATACTCGCAGGCTATCCCTCCGTTAGCACCGGCCCGGTTATCGATGACCACCTCTTGCCCTAGCAGCCGCCCGATGCGGGGACCGATGAGGTGAGCCACAGCGTCATTGCCACCGCCTGCGCGTGTAGGAAGGATGATTTGCAAAGGCTTCGCTCGCGATCCCACCGAAGGCTTTGCCATTGGCTCGGGCCGAGAGAAAACGTAGTCGGGCAGATGAAGTTCACCAGCCATGATTTTTCGGGCCGTTCTGACAAGCGCTGCATGAGTCACTTTTGTGGCATCACCCTCCCCCTCCAGTTCTACTTCGACTTCGATCCGCCCAGCAGGATGCAGCACCACGAGGGCATGTCGGCCAGAGTGCCTTGCGTTTTGGCTCGCGACGGTACCCGACAATGCGAAGGCGCTGGCCACGCCGATAGCTCCCGTAACGGCATGAGAGGCATGGCACTTGCGCGGAGTGAAGTAACGCGATGTGATGCTATCCCGCGAGTCGCCCGGGCTAACCAACACTGGCTTCGGAATGACGCTGTCAGACACATCGCCGAGACCCATCAGCAGGCCGGCTTGCAATCGCAGCGTCTCCAGTCGCGACAGCAATGCTGCATCACTGTCAAGCGTGGCCGGTGCTTCACGGCCGCTGACGCCCAGGTCGCAGGCCCGGACAATCATCAGCGGCATGGCCGCGTCGATGCAAGTCACCTCGACGCCGTCGATCACATCGATGCGGTTTCCCGTTGGGAATACTTGACCTGTCACGGCACCCCAGGCATCCAGAAAATCAAGCAAGATCGGAGCGCCGGTTCCAGCGACGCCGTCGATGCGGGTGTCGCCGTCATAGGCTATCCGTCCATCCGGCGTACGTACGGTCACGTCAATTCGAGCGCCAGTATTGACGTTATGCACGCGTACGCGAGTCGTGTCGCGCTCGACCTTGACGAGACCCTGCTCGATGGCAAAAGGCGCGACTCCTGACAGCATGTTGCCGCAGTTGGGGCGTGTATCCACCGAGCAATTCCCGACTCCCACCTGTACAAAAAGATAGTCCAAGTCACAATCGGGCTGCGTGGACCGTGACACAATGGCCACCTTGCTGTTAAGCGTGCTGCCGCCTCCAACGCCGTCAAGTTGCAAGGGGTCCGATGCTCCGATAGCGCCAATCAACGCTTGGTCACGCTCCTCATCGCTTTCCGGTAGCCATTCGCGCAGGAAAAACGGTCCGCGAGAGGTGCCGGCGCGCATCAGGACACAGGGAATAGTTTTACTCATCTCAGTCCGCCTTCAACTTCGCCGCCTGCACGACCGCCTTCCATTTCACTTGCTCCTGTTGCATAAAAATTTGCATTTGACTCGGCGTCATCGTCGCGACCTCCGCGCCCTGGCCTTCCAGACGTTGAACAACGCTTTTCTCCGCCAGCGCTTGGTTGAGAGCCTTGTTTAACGCTTCTACGACCGGCATTGGGGTATTGGCAGGCGCGAAGATCCCATACCACTGCGAAACGTCGACATCATTAATGCCCTGTTCTTTTAGTGTGGGGACGTTCGGCATCAATGCAGAACGCTTGCTGCCCGCGACGCCAACTACCTTAAGCTTGCCACCCTTTACATAAGGAATGGCCGTAAAAAGACTTGGAAACATCACTTGTGTCTGGCCTGCTATGGTGTCGTTGATAGCAGGTGCAGACCCCTTATACGGAACATGAAGCATGTCGGTGCCCGTGGAGAGCTTGAACATCTCGGCGGCAAAGTGTGGGGCGGTCCCATTGCCAGCGGATGCGTAGCTGACCTTGCTTGGCGTCGCCTTCAGCAGAGCCACGACAGCCTTCGCATCGTTCGCCTTCACCCCGGGATTGAGGACCATCACCGTCGCCGACGACCCGACCATTCCGACCGGCACGAAGTCCTTAACCGGGTCGTAGCGCAGGCGCTGCAGTGCAGGATTCATCGCATGGGTGGCGACGTATCCAAGCAGGAGCGTATAACCGTCGGGCGGGGCTCGCATGACGAACTCGCTGGCAATTGCGCCGTTGGCGCCGGCCTTGTTGTCCACCACAACGGTCTGCTTGAGAATTGACGACATGGCTTGCGCAACCACACGTGCAATGGCGTCGTTGGCACCTCCTGCAGCAGTGGGCACGACCAACGTGATTCGCTTGTCCGGGAAGGCGCTCCAGGCACCGGGGCTAGCCATGGCGGCCGCGACGGCGAGACTGCCGAGGAAAAGTCGTTGGGTAATCCGCATCTGTCTGCTCCCATTGGATATCGTTCGATCTAGGGCCTCTCCGCCCGCAAACGTATCGTCATACTTTTCTGACACCTATGGAATTGCATAATTGAGAACGGTTGATGCACACTATGGATCAGTGACGACGACGCAAGGCACACCGATGACCATCAATTTCAACCTCAACGACTTACAGGCATTCCGTGCAGTTGCCGAGTTGAACAACTTCCGGAAGGCGGCCGACGCACTGCATATTTCGCAACCGGCCTTCAGTCGCCGAATCGAAAAACTGGAAGAAGCACTGGGTGTCCGCTTGCTGGATCGCACCACTCGACGCGTTAGCCTCACATCGGTGGGGCGGGAGTTCGACCGCAAGCTACAACAGATTCTGGATGACCTGGACCAGACACTGCTTGGCATACGAGGGGTAACGACCACGCGCATGGGGGAAGTGACTATCGCCTGCGTGCCTTCAACGGTCTATTACTTTTTGTCGCAGGTCATCTCGCGCTATCACGAGCGCTATCCGAAGATTCGCGTCAAGCTACTTGACGCCAGCGCAAACGAGGTCTTGTCCGCGGTATCGTGCGGTGAAGCGGACTTCGGACTCAATTTCGTGGGCAACCAGGAGCCGGAAATCGAGTTTCGCCCCCTTCTCGAAGAGAGATTCGTGGCGGCATGCCGGCGCGACCACCCACTCGCAAAGCATCGGCGCGTCAAATGGGCAGACTTGGCCGAGTATGACTATATTTCTGTGAGCAAAGCATCCGGCAACCGACTGCTGTTAGACCAAGCGCTATCCAACGTATCCGGCCTCCCATACAGCATCTATGAGACTCAGCACGTCACAACAACGCTGGGACTAGTCGAAGCTGGGCTCGGCGTTGCGGCTGTGCCTTCGATTGCCATGCCTGGTCCGGACCATCCGCTACTCGTAAGCGTTCCGCTGACCGATCCCGTCATTACGCGCAATATTGGACTCATTCGTCGCAAGGGGCGTTCGTTGCCGCCCGCGGCACAACAACTCTATGATTTCCTCAGCGAAATGAAGTCAACCCGGGGCAAGCGCGGGAGCCGCCGCGCATAGTTGCGAGCGGCGGCAATAATTCAGCGCGGCGACGGACCGGCCATGACCACGGACGGCGTATCGCCCGCCTCCAGTTTTTCCTCCGTGAATGGGTAGTTCGATGACAACTCGCGCTTCAGTACTTCACGATCGCAAGCTTTTTCCCACATCGAAACCACGATACAGGCGACGACGTTACTAATCGTACTCGTCAGGGCACGGGCCTCGGACATGAAGCGGTCAATGCCCACGATAAGAGCGACGCCGGCAACGGGAAGGTCCGGCATGACGGTCAGCGTAGCGACCAGCGCCACGAATCCGCTCCCGGTTACCCCCGCTGCGCCCTTTGAGGTCAACAACATGACGCCGAGCATGGCAGCAATCTGATGCCAGGTCAGGTGGATGTCGCACGCCTGGGCAATAAACATCGACGCAAGCGTCAGATAGATAGCGGTGCCATCCAGGTTGAAGGAGTACCCTGTCGGAAGTACCAACCCGACGACGCCCTTCTTGCAGCCTAAGCGCTCGAGTTTCAACAACAACCGAGGCAGCACCGGCTCGCTTGACGATGTACCCAGGACGACAAGTAGTTCTTCCTTGATATAACGTAGCAACTGCCAAAGTCGGAACCCATGCAGGCGACACAGGATACCGAGTACCACTACGACGAAGAAGGAACAGGCAACATAGAAGGTCCCAATGAGGAGCCCCAAAGAACCAATCGACTTGATTCCATAGCGTCCGACCGTGAAAGCCATCGCCCCGAAAGCCCCGATGGGTGCCACCCGCATGATGACGCCAAAGACGGCGAAAAGCATGTGGGAGAAGCCATCGATGGTGTCCAGTACGGGACGAGCCGCGGACCCAATGCGCGAGAGCCCGAAACCGCACAACACCGCGAGCAACAGGACGGGAAGGACCTCACCTTGCGCGAACGCCCCGACGAACGCATTAGGGATGATGTGCAATGCAAAGTCGGCAAAGCCGTGGATATGGATGTCGCTGGCAAAGCGCGCCGCAACACTCGCATCGAGCTGCTTCGGGTCGATGTGCATACCTGCGCCGGGCTGCATCAGAAACACCGTGGCGAGACCGGTTAGCAAGGCAATTATGGTCAGTACATAAAATAACCCCATCGACTTCAGCAGAGTCTTTCCGATCTCCTTGGTATCGCTAAGCGACGTAATGCCGGTCACTATCGTACAGAACACGACCGGCGCGATCATCATCTTGACCAGCTTGACGAACCCATCGCCGAGCGGTTTGAGGGATGCACCGATATCTGGCCAGTAGTGCCCGACAGTGATGCCGAGCATCAGTCCGATGAGCACCTGGACGTATAAGTGCTTGAATGGGCTCCGTAGTTTCACAACGGTGTCTCCTTATATTATTGCGACCGGCATGAAAATTGCCGAAATTTTCGCCAAGCGGGTTGATCTTTCAACGCCGGCTTGCAAGCACGCGGTCGACCATCACGCCAGCCTGCCCCAAGCTATTGGCGGGGTCGCACATCGCCTCGAGTTGAGATCGTGTGACATGTCCGCTGATTTCCGGGTGAGCCGCGAGTATGTCGATCAATGGCCGGTTTTCCTCGATGGCCTTGCGGCACAGGTCATAGACCAGGTCATGCGCATATTCCCGGCCGATGTACGGTCCCAACCCCATCATCACCGCTTCGGACATCACAAGCCCGTTGGTCATATCGATGTTGGCGCGCATGCGGTCGGCGTCTACTTCAAGCCCTTGCAGGACAAATTTCGCCTGTTTCAATGCGCCGGAGATCAGGCAGAAGATTTCGGGCAACGACACCCATTCAATCTCCCACGGCCCGGTGGAGCGCTCGTGGTCAGCGACCATCGCATCCATCAGCGCCGCTGCGTGCTGGCGCGCCACTGAAATGTTCGCGTGGATGTATAGGCACGAAATGGGGTTGCGCTTCTGCGGCATGGTAGACGACGAGCCGCGCCCGGGCGCGAATGGCTCGAACACCTCCGCCACCTCCGTCTGCATCATCAGCTTTACATCCATGGCAATCTTGCCAAGCGATCCACCGACGAGACCCAGGAAGGCACCAACCTCGGCTACGGTGTCGCGTACCGTATGCCAGGAGATGAGCGGCTGCGCCAAACCCAACTCCTTCATCAGCGCGGCTTGCGTCTCCATAGCGCCCGTCTGCAGGGAAGAAAGCGTACCGGAGGCGCCGCCGAACTCTCCCATCAGTACACGCGGCTTAAGCTGCTGCAACCGCTCGCGGTGACGGTCAATGCCAGCCAGGATGCTGGCCATCTTGTAGCCGAACGTAATCGGCGTGGCTTGCTGCAAGTTAGAACGGCCGATGACTGGGGTGTCCCGATAGGTCTTCGCTAGCTTAGCGAGCGCCCCCGCAATGTCGTCCAGATCCGCCTCGATTAGTGCGAGACCCTCACGCATTTGCAGCACAGCCGCAGTGTCAGTGATGTCCTGGGTCGTGGCTCCCCAGTGACAGAACTCACCGAGGCCGTCTCGGCAGTTCTGGTTAATCTGGTTGACCACCGCGATGATTGGATAGCCGATTTGCTCAGTTTTGGCTTTGAGCTTTACCCAGTCAATCTGCGAAAGTTCGCAGTTGCGCACGATTTCGTCGGCGGCCTCTTTCGGGATGATACCGAGTTCGCCCTGCACCTTTGCCAAGGCGCGCTCGATGTCAAGGTACTTGGCGGTCCGGTTCTCGTCCGACCACACCTCGCGCATGCGTGCATCACTGAACATGTCGCCAAAGATGCGCGAGTCAATAATTGTGGAAGCCATAATGTTCTACCTCTGCTTAATCTTGTCGAATGAGTCGACGGATGGAGTCGGATTCACACCGCATTGTCCGAACGCAGTGCCGTAATCTCGTGGGAGGCGTATCCGAGTTCCGCAAGAATGGAGTCGGTGTGTTGACCAAGGGCAGGGATCGGGTCCATACGCGGCCCTTCGTTCCAAGTGCCAGGCGGCAACAGGGCCGGCAGCGTGCCCTGGGGCGACCCAACCTCAGTCCAGCGGCACCGCGCTTTGAGTTGCGGATGTTCCCAGACCCCGTTCATATCGTTGACACGGGCATTGGCAATCTGCGCGATTTCCAGCCGCTCCACCACCTGCGCGCCGGTCAGGGAAGCGAAGGCGTCCACGATAATCTGCCGCAAGGTTGTGCGCGCAGCCACCCGCTTCGAGTTAGAGGTAAACCGCGGATCCTCGACAAGTTCGGGCTGCTGCAGCACTTTCAGGCAGAAGCTCGCCCACTCCCGTTCGTTCTGCAGACCCAGCATCACCGTGACGCCGTCGCCTGCAGGGAAAGGACCATACGGATAGATAGTGGCGTGACTTGCGCCAGTGCGCGGCGGCGGCTCTGCGCCGTCGAACGCATAGTAAAGCGGGTAGCTTGTCCACTCCGCCAGCGATTCAAGCATCGAGATATCGATACGCTGACCGCGCCCGGTCTGACCGCGCTGGAGCAGCGCGGCCAGAATATTGGTGTAGGCATACATGCCCGCGGCAATATCGGCGATGGACGGTCCAGCCTTGCAGGGTTCCTCAGGGGTCCCTGTCACCGACACGAAGCCGGCCTCGCTTTGAATCAGGAGATCATAGGCCTTCTTGTCCCGATAGGGGCCTGGATTGACCGGGTCATCGCCGTAGCCGGAAATGTCGCAAACAATCAATTCCGGCTTGACTGCGGAGAGCCTCTCATAGCCCAGTCCCAAGCGGGCGGCCGCCCCGGGCGCGAGATTCTGCACCACGACGTCCGCCTTATTCATGATGAGACGCTCGAGCACGCCAGCAGCCGCCGGATGCTTGACGTCCAGCGTCAAGCTCTCCTTCGAACGATTGGTCCAAACGAAATGCGACGCCAAGCCGCGCACCCGTTCGTCGTATCCGCGAGCGAAGTCGCCCACGCCCGGCCTTTCGATTTTGATGACACGGGCGCCTAGATCGGCTAGCTGACGGGTCGCGAACGGCGCCGCGATAGCATGCTCAAACGTAACGACGGTGATGTCTTTAAGTGGTTGCATCGTGAGAATCCGGGAGGCAAATCAGCGCAAGACGGCAGTGGCGTCCATGGTCAGGCATCCTTCATGGTCCGACGCCCAAAGATGAATGGTCTTGCCATCAGCCTGAGGCTGCCCATTGACGTGGAAGGGTTGCAGGTCGAATGTCGGACGCACTGCGCGAAAGCGGAAGCTCACCACGTCAGCTTGCGGCAGCTCGCGCCGAAGCAGGTCCAGCAGCAGCGTCGCGATAAGCGGTCCGTGTACGATGAGGCCTGGGTATCCTTCTACTTCCGTCACATAGCGGCGGTCATAGTGAATGCGGTGGCCATTGAATGTCAGCGCCGAATAGCGGAACAGCAGTACATCGTCCGGCACGATTTGGCGCCGCCAGGCCGCTTCAGAAGGCGCCGCTTGGGGTGTGGCGGCAACATCACCCGATTGCTGTGCCTCGCGATAGACGATGTCATGAAACTCCACGAGCGAGGGCTCAAGGAGCCCTTCGACGCACACTTCGTGACGGACCTTGACGAAGACCAATTTGCCGGTCCTGCCCTCCTTGGTCGAGACGTCATCGATGGTCGAGGTGCGCACAACGCGGTCGCCCACCCGAAGCGGAGCACGAAATTCAAACTGGCCACCAGCCCACATGCGACGTGGCAGTGGCACGGGAGGCAGGAAGCCACCACGCTTTGCATGACCATCCGCATCAATCTCGCTCTGTCGGTGCATGGGAAGAAAGTAAAGCCAATGCCACAGCGGCGGCAATGGCGTACCAGTCGGCTGCGGTGCCACCGGATAGTCCAGCGTGGCCCGCAAAGCAGTCACCGGCACCGCGGTAATCGTATCTTCGTGCTGCTCCCTGCGTCCGATCCATGTCCGCGGGTCCATTGCCTGTTCGTTCACTGCTCTCTCCTTGCTGTCCGTGCCAGAGCGGCACATGCACGCGAATTGATTTTGGTCTCCCCGCTGAAGGGAGGGAAATGCATAGTTCCTATGGATTGATCTGCCTGTTGCATCAATCGAGTGCCCGTGCAGCAGGTCCGGGTTCTTTAGAAGCGGTGTCGCAAGCCGATACCGCCACCGACCTTGCTGCCCTTGACGCCCATAAAGGAAGGGAGCGCGTAACCGCCATTGATTCGGTTGAAGTCAACCTCAGCGCAGACATCGGTGCGCTTCGACAGGTTGTAGTCGGCAACACCCGTGACCATAATTCGGCTGCCATCGGTGTTGCGTTGGCGGTCGTAGTGTGACGTCACCGATAGTGTTAAGGCTTGGGTCGCAGATACCGCGATGCCGCCTGTAAAGACGTCATTGCGGGTCGGGCTCACGTCAAAGCGGTTGTTTAGGTAGCCAAAGGTTAATTTGACGATTCCCCACTGATGGTTGCCGCCCAGTCCCCATACCTTTCTCGCCTCGGGAGTCTGCAACGCATTGGCCTGTTGCCAGAAGGCGCCTACGTCGACCGGACCTCTGGTGTAGCCAAGCAAGATCCCGTAACTGGAACTGCGCTTCGTTTGGCCAGACACTTGTGTGTCTGCCCACGTCTGAACCCTGTACTCCGGAAACGGACCATTGCCGTCAGTCAGAAGACGGAGGACATAGCCGTCCGGCGATTGCAAGGATCGGCGCTTCGAGCGATGTCATGGCGCGGCGACCCAGCGGCCCATCGGCTTGGCAAGGGAGCGAGGTACGGGAAACGTCCTGCTTGAATGGGCGGACGACGTCGCCCAGCGGCGGATGGTCCGCCACACAGCCGCCACACAGCGCGGGAATGCTGCCAGCGTGACACTCAGTTGGTGTATGACATTTCCTCCGGCATCGGGACGCACCTCCCGACTTCGCGTTCGAGACGGCGACCCGGGATGGCTGTTTCACTTCGGAAGCTGCCGTAGCGCGTGCTTCAGGCCGAAGGGCAGGTGTGGGTCGGGCAGAGACGGTCGCAGGCCACCGTCAGTTACTGCCCGACCTGGGATCCCACCTGCGCGGCCTGATCCGCGACAGCTACGCCGACTTCGGCCAGACGCTGGCCTGCGCGAAGCTGCGCGAGCGGCACGACACCAGGATTTCGCCAGCCTTCGTGTGCCGGATCATATACATGCCAGACGGTTGCGCGGCTGATGCAGCAATCCCCGGTGCTACGCGACGGGCGCCCGCCTGGCGATCGAGCCAGTTGGCGATATTCGAGACCGTGTCCTGATAGAACGTGTGATAGAGCCCCTCTGTCACATAGCCGATATGCGGCGTAGCCAGAACGTTTGGCAAGACGCGGAACGGATGATCGGGCGGCAGCGGCTCATGGTCATAGACGTCGATCGCCGCGCCGGCTATCGCACAGCGGCTGAGCACATCGACCGGATCCTTCTCCACGACGATGGGCCCGCGCGAAGTGTTAACCAGCCGCGCGGTCGGCTTCATGAGCGCAAGCTCCGGTGCGCCAATCAGGCCACGCGTGCGCTGGCTGAGAATCAAGTGAATCGACACGATATCGGCGGACGAGAACAACGCTTCCTTGGATACGCACTGCACGCCGTGTGCGGCCGCCTTTTCGGGCGTCAGGTTCTGGCTCCATGCCTGCACCTGCATGCCGAA
>NZ_JWMA01000089.1 GCF_000812465.1 Cupriavidus sp. IDO
ACGCGCCCATAATGAGAAGGTCGTGCCGCCTGCCACCCTGCAAACTCTGGGTGGCAGGTCATTTCCTTCTTATTACCACGTGCTTCCGATTAGGCGAGGCCGCCCAGATCGACTTCGGTGCCGGTCCGACGCTAACCGACGTGCGCACGGGCGAGATCCACAAGACTTGGTACTTCGTCATGACGCTGTGCTGGTCCCGGCACCAGTATGTCGAGCTAGTCCGTGACCAAACCATTGCCACCTGGCTGCAGTGTCACCGGCATGCCTTTGAATGGTTCCATGGAGTGCCGGAGCGGCTCATCCCAGATTTTGTTCCTGGGAACAAAATCGATGTTTTGTGCCCACCGCCGTTATGTCGCCATAGATCGGTATTGGGTAGTCCTGTGCGGTGGACTGCGGATACGTGGGCACATAACGGGCTACAGAGAGTTGAGCCACTCGAGGAGCGATTTGTCGTCCTTCCAGGCAGCACGAGTGCGGGATGCCGCCGAAATTCCGTAACTCACCTCGCAGGCACGTAGTGCTTCAGCCTTGGCGCGTAACGTCAGTTCAGCATAGCGATTGGTGGTATCGAGACTGACGTGTCCGAGCCAGCCGCGAATGACATTAACCTCAACACCTGATTCCAGCAGGTGGACCGCCGCAGTATGCCGAAATAGGTGCGGGCTTACTCGCCGAGGTTGCGGACCGCTCGTATCCAAAAACGCAGCATGTCGCCGGACAATCTTGTAGATCCCGAAGCGCGTCAGAGGTTGGCTATGCCTTGCTTGAAAGACAGGGGCGGTCGGCGAGGTCTGACGCTCGGCAAGGAGCCGCTGAAGAAGCTTGACCGTCTCCTGCCAGAGTGGGCAGGCGCGCCACTTGTCGCCTTTACCGTGCAGGCGCGCCTTGGCCGGTGGGTTGAGGTCGAGATGTTCGACTCGAAGATCCGCAGCTTCCTGGACCCGGGCGCCCGTGTTGTAGAGAAAGAGCAATAGTGTGCGATCGCGAAGGGCGAAACGCCCTTCTTGTGGCAAAGAGCGAAACAACGCCGTTACTTCCTCGCGCTCGAGGTAGTGGGTGTCGGGCAGTGATGTGCGCTTGACGGGGATCGCCGCGATTCGCTGACAGGTCGCCAGCATCTCAGGTACGCGCAAGGCGAGGTAGTCAAAGAAGGTGTTCAGCGCTGCCCGACGCTGGTTGCGGGTACGTACGGAATTCCCACGCTGCTGCTCCAGGTGCTTCAGGAATGCCAGAACCCATTCGAAGCTCAGGTCCTCGATCGCCAGAGATGCAATAGGAGCGCTACGTTGTGCGGAAACAAAGCACAGGAGCAGGCGAATCGTGTCACGATAACTTCGAATTGAACCTTGACTCAGGCCTTTCTGCACCGGCAGATGATCGATGAAAAATGACTGTACCAATGAGCCGAGGGATGGAGTAGTCATGGCAATACCTCCCTGAGCGCTGCGGCAGCGAACACTTTGAAACGACGATTACTCGTTGAATCAGTGGAGGGCACTAACGCTGTATGCCAGCGATGGTCGCATTGAGATCGACAACAATGCAGCGGAGCGTGCGCTGCGAGCCGTTGC
>NZ_JWMA01000090.1 GCF_000812465.1 Cupriavidus sp. IDO
GCCGTGAGTTCCACGGTGTCAGTCTGTGGAGAGGAAGGCGCTGGCCATCGTCGCAAGACGATGGCGAAACCGGCCTTAGTGAAGCAGAAAGTCAGCTTCGTTCCTGTTTGAGCAGGAATGAGCAAGTCTGACGGAACGGTGTCACACGAATGTAAGTTACGTCTCATGATGCACATTGCATTGTCCTCGCGCCGGGTCTCGCATAGAATGCGCTGGAACACGGCGGGAAATGACCGCATACTGCCGGCATCCTCTCATTCACGACGTTCACCGGGCCTCGCCCCGCACCAGGAACGCTCCTGACACGAGCGCCGCCCGACGCGCTGCACGGACATAGCACTTGATTCTGTACGAATATCCTTTCAACGAACGCATCAGGACACTCCTGCGCCTGGAAGACCTGTTCGATCGGCTGGATTACTTTCTCGGCCAGGATCACGCCCTGCAGCATCATGTCGCCCTGACGACGCTGTTCGAGATCATCGACGTCGCCGGCCGCGCCGATCTCAAGACCGACCTGATCAAGGAACTGGAGCGCCAGCGCCAGGCGCTGTCGCCGCTGCGCGCCAGTCCGCAGATCGACCAGGAAGCGCTTGATGCGGTCATCGGCGAGATCGAGCAAGGCATCGCCATGCTCGGCCAGACCGTGGGCAAGGCCGGCCAGTTGCTGGTCGACAACGAGTGGCTGACCAGCATCCGCAGCCGCGCCATCATCCCCGGCGGCACCTGCGAATTCGACCTGCCGGCTTATTACGCCTGGCAGCACCGCCCGGCGGAAGAACGCCGCGCCGATATCCTCAAATGGGCACGTCCGCTGGTGGCGCTGCGCATGGGCACCTCGACCGTGCTGCGCCTGCTGCGCGAGTCGGGCCAGAGCGGCAAGGTCATCGCCACCGGCGGCAGCTATCAGCAGATGCTGTCGGGCCGCAGCTACCAGCTGATGCAGGTGCACCTCGATGACTCGCTACTGGCCTTCATTCCCGAGATGAGCGCCAACAAGTACATGCTGTGGGTGCGCTTTACGCAGCAGGACGGTGACCTGCGCCCGCGCTCGGTCGACGCCGACATTCCCTTCCTGCTCAAACTCTGCAATTTCTGAAGCAATGCCTGCCGTCGTCAAATGCCCCACCTGCGGCACCGATGTCGCCTGGGTACCCGAAAACAAGTTCCGCCCGTTCTGTTCTGAGCGCTGCAAGCAGATCGACCTTGGTGCGTGGGCGTCGGAAAAGTACGTGATCGGCGGCAAGCCCGGCGAAACACCGTCTCCTGACCTGCCCGAGGAAGAAGAAGACTGAAGCCGGGCCGAAGCGCATCGCGCGCACCGATCCCCGGTTTATCAGTGCGCCGCGGCCAGCACGCGGCGATAGAAGGCCACGCACACCACCGCAAAGACCGCCAGGCCAAGCCATTGGGCCGTTGCGGCAAAGCCTTCACCTACCAGCGCCAGCGGCGCCTCCGCCCCTGACAGGCCGATCACCGCGGCCAGCATCACGCCCACCAGGCTCTCCCCGACAATCAGGCCCGAGGCCAGCAGCGTGCCACGCCGCTCGGCATGTTCGAGCGCGAGCTTCACATCGTCGCCACGCGCCGCGGCGCGGCGCCGCTCGGCGCGCAGCAGCACCCAGGACAGCACGGCACCCACCACCAGTGCCGAGCTGATGGTCGGCGGCAGGTAGATGCCGATGCCGACCGCCAGCACCGGCAACCGCGCCGGGCCGCCGCGCAGGCGCAGGATTTCATCGATCACGATCAGCACCACGCCCAGCGCCACGCCGATCAGGATCATGGTCCAGTTGAGCTGGTGGGTAAAAATGCCGGTGGCGATGGCGGTCATCAGCGTTGCCTGCGGGGCCGCCAGCGCCTGCCCCGGGTCCATGCTGGCACGCGGCAATGCCCCGGCAAACCCGTAAGCGTTGTAGAGCAGCTCGAGCACCGGCGGGATCACCGCCGCGCCGACCACGCAGCCGATCAGCAGCGCCACCTGCTGGCGCCACGGCGTGGCGCCGACCAGCCAGCCGGTCTTCAGGTCCTGCAGGTTGTCATTCGAGATCGATGCGACGGCCACTACGGCCGAGGTCGTGAAGATCGCCAGCGCAATCGCGAACTTGCTGCCTTCGGGCGTATCCAGCAGGCCATCGGCATTGCCGGCAACCAGGATCACCAGCGATACCAGGATTACCGCGATGATGCCGATGCCCGAAATCGGGCTCGCGGACGAGCCGACCAGCCCGGCCATGTAGCCGCAGGCAGCCGCCACCAGGAAGCCGAACACGAAGGCAAACAACACGGCATAGCCCACCAGCCGCCAGCGGGCGCCACCATCGATCGGGGCTGGCGCCAGGAAATGGCCGAAGGTGATGGCAAGCACCACCACCAGCACCAGCGTGACCAGTCCGATCCAGCGTGCCCGCATGTCCTGCTGCGTGCGGGGCATGCCGCCCTGCCCCGCGCCGCGCAGCGCGCCGAATGAGGCGCGGATGCCATGCAGCATCGGCTTGGCCAGCGACAGCAGGGTCCAGATGGCTGCAATGCCGATGGTGCCGGCGCCGATGAAACGCGCCTGCTTGCTCCACACCATGGTGCCGAAGCTGGCCAGCGTGGCGCCCTCGGGCATCGGCGTGATGGCGGTCAGCCACGGCACCGCGATGCCCCACGTCAGCACAAGGCCGAGCAGCATCGCGAGCCCGCCGACGATGCCGACCAGGTAGCCCGCGCCCACCAGTGCCAGCGAGAAGCCCATCGAGAGCCGCACCACCGAAGCGCCCGCCGACAGCCAAAGATTCGCCCCCTCGGCCAGCACCCGCAGGCCGCCCGCGGCGAAACTGAACAGCCCGGCCGCGACGCCGCCCGCCAGCAGGTCGGCCAGCCCGGTCGCCTGCTTGCGCTGCCCGGGCCCGGCCTCGTCCTGCGCGGCGCTGCCGACGCGCAGGATTTCCGCCGCCGCCACGCCTTCTGGATATGGCAGGTCGCTCTGCACCACCATCGCGTGCCGCAGCGGGATGCTGAACACCACGCCCAGCATGCCGCCGGCCGCGCAGATCGCCAGCGTCTGCCAGAACGGGAATCCCTGCCAGTGGCCAAGCATGACCAGGCCGGGCAGGATGAAGATGATGGAAGACAAGGTGCCCGCGGCCGAGGCCTGCGTCTGCACCATGTTGTTCTCGAGGATATTGGCGCCGGGGAAGAGCCGCAGCACGGCCATCGAGATCACGGCCGCCGGTATCGCCGACGAGAAGGTCAGGCCGACCTTGAGGCCCAGATAGATGTTCGAGGCGGTGAACACGACCGTGATGAGCGCGCCCAGGATAATGCCGCGCAGGGTCAGTTCAGGCAGGGAAACGTCGTCGGCGATACGGTCGAGACGTAGCATGCGTCATCCTTTCCTGTGGATTGGCGGCGCAATTGCGGGCGCCGTCACCGCTGGCGCGCCGGGGGAGTCAGTCCGCGCGCGACTCTTCTGCCAGCCATTCGACCACCGGGATGGTGGCCGGCAGCAGCGGCCCCACCGTTACCGGCGTGGCCTGCCACGAGAATGCCTGGCCTTCGCGGCCGACGGGCTCGCCGCGCCAGGCCGTGACCTTGCAGAAGTACAGCCGCACATAAGCGTGCGGATAGTCATGTTCGAGGATGTGCCAGCGCTCGCATTGCGTTACATCAAGGCCCAGCTCTTCATGCAGCTCGCGCGCCAGCGCGGCTTCGACCGATTCACCGGGCTCCAGCTTGCCGCCGGGGAATTCCCAGTAGCCCTCATAGGGCTTGCCGGCCGGGCGCTGCGCCAGCAGGAAGCGGCCGTCCGGCTGCACCATCACGCCGACCGCGACTTCGGTGACCTTGCGCGGCGGATTGCCCGCCTGCTGCGACTGCGATTGGTCTGACTGACTCATGCCTGGGCGCCATCCACGTCAGCGATATACGGCTTGCCGTGCTTGCCGCCCCAGTCGCGCGCGAACTGCCACGCTACGCGACCCGAACGCGAACCGCGCTCCAGTGCCCACACCAGCGCATCGCCGCGCGCGGCGGCAATGTCTTCCTCGGTGCAGCCGAAATGCCTGAGCCAGTGGGCGACGATTGCCAGGTACTCGTCCTGCTTGGGCGGGTAGAACGACAGCCACAGGCCGAACCGCTCCGACAGCGAGATCTTTTCCTCGACCACTTCGCCGGGATGAATCTCGCCATCGTCGGTGTGGCGATAGGTCTCGTTGTCCTTCATGTACTCGGGCAGCAGGTGGCGGCGGTTGGACGTGGCGTAGATCAGCACGTTGTCCGACTGCGCCGCGACCGAGCCGTCCAGCGCCGACTTGAGCGACTTGTAGCCGGACTCGCCTTCTTCGAACGACAGGTCGTCGCAGAAGATCACGAAGCGCTCGGGACGCTGCGAGACCTGCTCGACGATATCGCCGAGGTCGCCCAGGTCGTCCTTGTCCACCTCGACCAGCCGCAGGCCGTCCTTCACGAACGCATTGAGACAGGCCTTGATCAGCGACGACTTGCCGGTGCCGCGCGCACCGGTCAGCAGCACGTTGTTGGCCGGCAGCTGGTTCACGAACTGCCGCGTGTTGGCGACGATGGCATCCTTCTGGCGCTCGATGTTCTTGAGGTCGTCCAGGTGGATCGGCGGCAGCTGGCGCACCGGCTGCAGGTAGCCGATATTGCCGAACAGGCTCTGCCGCTTGCGCCAGCGGAACGCTACCGCCTCCTGCCAGTCCGCGTCGTTCAGCTGCGGCGGCAACCATTGTTCGAGTCGGGCGAGAAGGGAATCGAGGCGGGAGGCGAGGTCAGACATGGCAGCGGCGGGAGGGATAGCTGAGCAGAGGGTTTTGGCGTCGTTCCCGCGAAGGCGGGAACCCAGTGACTTTCAAAGACGCTGGATTTCCGCCTGCGCGGGAACGGCCAGACGAGGTCAGGAGCGATAGTCGGCGTTAATCGAAACGTAGTCGTGCGACAGGTCGCAGGTCCACACAGTCGCCTCGGCCTGGCCGCGGCCCAGTGCGATGCGCACGGTGATCTCGGCCTGCTTCATCACGCGCTGGCCGTCTTCCTCGAGGTAGTCGGGGTTGCGGCCGCCGTCGCGGGCCACCCAGACGTCGTCCAGCCAGAGGTTGACGCGGTCTACGTCGAGGTCGTCCACGCCGGCGTAGCCGACCGCTGCCAGGATACGGCCCAGGTTGGGGTCCGATGCGTAGAACGCGGTCTTGACCAGCGGCGAGTGCGCCACGGCGTAAGCGATCTGGCGGCATTCGGCCACATCCTTGCCGCCTTCAACCCGGATGGTCATCAGCTTGGTGGCGCCTTCGCCGTCGCGCACGATCATCTGCGCGAGTTCCTGCGCCAGGGCCGTGACGGCATCGCGCAGGGCCTCGAAGGCCGCACCTTCGGTGCGCTCGATCGTAGCGGCGCCGGACTTGCCGGTGGCGATCAGCACGAACGAGTCATTGGTCGAGGTATCGCCGTCGATCGTGATGCTGTTGAACGAGTGGTCGGCCGCGTGCGACACCAGCGCCTGCAGCACGGGCTGCGCCACGGTGGCGTCGGTGGCGATGAAGCCGAGCATGGTCGCCATGTTCGGGCGGATCATGCCGGCGCCCTTGCTGATGCCCGACAGCGTCACGGTCTTGCCGTCGATCTGCACGGTGCGCGAAGCCGCCTTGGGCTGCGTGTCGGTGGTCATGATCGATTCGGCGGCGGCCAGCCAGTTGTCCGGCCTGGCGTTGGCAATGGCGGCGGGCAGTGCCGCGACCAGGCGGTCCACCGGCAGCTGTTCCAGGATCACGCCGGTCGAGAACGGCAGCACCTGGTCGGTCGTGATGCCCAGCTTGGCAGCCAGTGCATCGCAGGTGGCGCGGGCATTGGCCAGGCCCAGCTGGCCGGTGCCGGCGTTGGCGTTGCCGGTGTTGACCACCAGTGCGCGGATACCCTTGCCGGCGGCCAGATGCTCACGGCACACCTGGACCGGTGCGGCGCAGAAGCGGTTGCGGGTGAACACGCCGGCAACCGTGCTGCCTTCGGCCACGCGTACCACCAGCACGTCCTTGCGGTTGGCCTTGCGGATGCCGGCTTCGGCCCAGCCGAGCTCGACGCCGGCGACGGGATTCAGGTTCTCTGCCTGGGGGAGGGGAAGATTGACGGCCATGTTCTGTTCCTCTGTGCGTGCTGACTGCGTGTTGGTGCGTTCGTCGCTATTGGCCGCTGTTTCGCTGGCCCCTGACGAACATGCCCGCTTGCGCGGGCATGTTGCTGCGTTACTGCTTGTCTCGTTACCTGCGATGCAGACTCAGCTGAGCCTGCCGTGGCATTGCTTGAACTTCTTGCCCGAACCGCACGGGCAAGGATCGTTGCGGCCGACCTTGGGCATGCCGGCCACCGCCATCTCGGCGGCCAGCGCGGCGCCGGTGCGCAACGACGGCGCGTCTTCCACCGGCTCCCGGCCTTCGGCGAATTCGTCGTGCTTGTACTGCACGTTCTCCAGGTGCGACAGGCCTTCCTCGATCTGCTCCGAAGCCTGCTCCAGCTCTTCCGGCGACTGGATCTGCACATTGAAGATCACGCGCGTGACTTCGCTCTTGATCACGTCGAGCAGGCGGGCGAACAGTTCGAACGACTCGCGCTTGTATTCCTGCTTGGGATCCTTCTGCGCATAGCCGCGCAGGTGGATGCCCTGGCGCAGGTGATCCAGCGCCGCCAGGTGTTCGCGCCAGTGCGTGTCGATGCTCTGCAGCATGACCGAGCGCTCGAAGCCGGCGAACGATTCGCGGCCGACCATCGCGACCTTGCTTTCGTAGCGCTCGTTGGCCGCCGTCATGATCATGTTGAGGAGCTCTTCGTCCTCGATGCTCTGCGCGCCTTCGATGGTCCTGGCGAGCGGCACTTCCAGGCCCCAGTCCTCGCGCAGCCTGCTTTCCAGGCCAGCGATGTCCCACTGCTCTTCCATGGTGTCGGCGGGCACGTAGTCGCGGAACAGCTCGACCAGCACGCTCTCGCGCAGATTGCCCACCATCTCGCCGACATCGTGCGATTCCAGCACGTCGTTGCGCAGCTTGTAGATTTCCTTGCGCTGGTCGTTGGCCACGTCGTCGTACTGCAGCAGCTGCTTGCGGATATCGAAGTTGCGGCCTTCCACCTTGCGCTGCGCGGACTCGATCGAGCGCGTCACGATGCCGGCCTCGATCGGCTCGCCTTCCGGCATCTTCAGGCGTTCCATGATGGCGCGCACACGGTCGCCGGCGAAGATGCGCAGCAGCTGGTCGTCCAGCGACAGGTAGAAGCGCGACGAACCCGGGTCGCCCTGGCGGCCGGCGCGGCCGCGCAGCTGGTTGTCGATCCGGCGCGACTCATGGCGCTCGGTGCCGACGATATGCAGGCCGCCAGCGGCCTTGACCTGCTCGTGCAGCGAGTGCCATTCGTCCTCGAGCTGCTTGATGCGCGCGGCCTTGTCGGCGTCCGGAATGGCTGCATCGGCCTCGATGAAGCCGGCCTGCTTCTCCACATTGCCGCCCAGCACGATGTCGGTACCGCGACCGGCCATGTTGGTGGCGATGGTGATCATCTTGGGACGGCCGGCCTGCGCCACGATCTCGGCTTCACGCGCGTGCTGCTTGGCGTTGAGCACCTGGTGGGGCAGGTCTTCCCGCTTGAGCAGGTCCGACAGGTACTCGGAGGTCTCGATCGAGGTCGTGCCGACCAGCACCGGCTGGCCGCGCTCGAAGCAGTCGCGGATGTCGCGCACGACGGCGTCGTAGCGCTCCTTCGAGGTCTTGTAGATCTGGTCCTGCAAGTCCTTGCGCTGAGCCTGGCGGTTGGTCGGGATCACCACCACTTCCAGGCCGTAGATCTCCTGGAATTCGTAGGCTTCGGTGTCGGCCGTACCGGTCATGCCGGCCAGCTTGGTGTACATGCGGAAGTAGTTCTGGAATGTGATCGTCGCCAGCGTCTGGTTCTCCTGCTGGACACTCACGCCTTCCTTGGCTTCCACCGCCTGGTGCAGGCCGTCGGACCAGCGGCGGCCGGTCATCAGGCGGCCGGTGAACTCGTCGACGATGATGACTTCATCGTTCTGCACCACGTAGTGCTGGTCGCGGTGGAACAGGCTGTGCGCGCGCAGGGCGGCGTACAGGTGATGCATCAGCGTGATGTTCTGCGGCGCGTAGAGCGATTCGCCCTCGCCGATCAGGCCCTGCTGGACCAGGATTTCCTCGGCCTTCTCGTGGCCGGCCTCGGTCAGGTAGACCTGGTGGCCCTTTTCGTCCACATAGTAGTCGCCCGGCTTTTCCACGCCGGTGCCGTCAGCCTTCTCTTCGCCGATCTGGCGCTCCAGCAGCCGGGGGATGCCGTTCATGCGCTGGTAGAGATCGGTCTGGTTCTCGGCCTGGCCGGAGATGATCAGCGGGGTGCGCGCCTCGTCGATCAGGATCGAGTCCACTTCGTCGACGATCGCGTAGTTCAGCGGCCGCTGCACGCGCTGCGACGGGTCGTAGACCATGTTGTCGCGCAGGTAGTCGAAGCCGAACTCGTTGTTGGTGCCGTAGGTGATGTCGGCGTTGTACGCGGCCTGCTTCTCGTCGTGCGGCATCTGCGAGAGGTTCACACCCACCGACAGGCCCAGGAAGTTGTACAGGCGCCCCATCCACTCGGCGTCGCGCTGGGCCAGGTAGTCGTTGACCGTCACCACGTGCACGCCCTTGCCGGTGATGGCATTGAGGTACACGGCCAGCGTCGCGGTCAGGGTCTTGCCCTCGCCGGTGCGCATTTCGGCGATCTTGTTGTCATTGAGCACCATGCCGCCGATCAGCTGCACGTCGAAGTGGCGCATCTTCATGATGCGCTTGCTGGCCTCGCGGCAGACCGCAAACGCCTCGGGCAGCAGGGCTTCGAGCGACTCGCCACCGGCGTGGCGCTGCCGGAAGGTCTCGGTCATGCCGCGCAACTCGTCATCCGAGAGTTGCTCGTATTTCGGCTCGAGCGCATTAATCTGCGCCACCGTGCGGCGATATTGTTTGATCAGCCGCTCATTGCGGCTGCCGAAGACTTTCTTGAGAAGGCCCGTGATCATCGATTGCTTTCACCTGCGCGGAACCGGGCTGATACCCCTGAGTGCGGGCTTTGCTCCGGTGGCCGGGCGAGGAATGGATAGATTGGCGCAAAACGCCGAGTTTATCATGTGCCGAGGTCGCGGCCGGATCGCGCGGAGCCCCGTTTCTGCGGGGTTCGGCAGCGCCGGGCCGGCCTTGACGCGGCTGCAGCATTCATGAGAGATCGGGGCAGCCGGCACAGGTTCAATCCGCCGTGCACGCGAATGCCGCCGGAGCGCCCTGTACTGCCCATGCAGGTGGCCGGCTGCGCGGCATCCATGGCAACCCGATGCCGTACAGCCCGCCGGGATTGCTAGAATGCACGCATGCGCATGTTCACCCACCACGCCCTGCAGACCCAGGCAGCCAAGCCGCTGAACGACTGGCTGGCGAAGTCCGGCCCGGTCTCCACGCTGATGCAGACGGCGCGGGAACTGGCCACGCTGGAAGCGGAAGTGCTGTCGCTGCTGCCCCCGGGCATGCGCGACGGCATCGCCGTGGCCGGCGTCAAGCGCGACGCCCGCACGCCGCAGCAGGAGCAGGTGCTGCTGTTGCTGGCCGCGCATGGCGCGGCGGCGGCGCGCGTGCGCCAGGTCGTGCCGACCCTGCTGTCCCGCCTGCAGCAGCGGGGATCGCAGATCAGCGCAATCCGGGTACGGGTACAGCCGGAAGTCGGCCGCAAGTCGGACTGGGATACCGGCCCGGTCGAGCGCCCGCGCACCAGCGGGCGCATGACCGCCACCGGGCTGGCTAGCCTCGACCAACTGGCGCAAAGCCTGCCGGAATCGCCCTTGCGCGATGCGCTGAAGACGCTCCTGTCTCACCACCGCTAACGGAACCGGGACGCCACGAACATGAAAAAAGCCGACCCCGAGGTCGGCTTTTTCGTACCGGCGGGAACCGGAATCAGGCGAAGGCAGGCTGCGCCTGTGGCAGGAATGCGACGGGCGCGTCCTCGACGCGGTCGAAGGTCACCACCTCGTAGGCCTCCTGGTCGGCCAGCAGTGCGCGCAGCAACTGGTTGTTCAGGCCGTGGCCCGACTTGTGGGCCACGTAGGCGCCGATCAGCGGATGGCCGACAACGTAGAGGTCGCCGATCGCATCCAGGATCTTGTGGCGCACGAACTCGTCGCCGTAGCGCAGCTCTTCGTTATTGAGCATGCGATGCTCGTCCAGCACGATTGCGTTGTCCAGGCTGCCGCCGCGGGCCAGGCCCATTTCGCGCAGGGCTTCCACTTCATGGGCAAAGCCGAAGGTGCGGGCGCGGGCGATTTCGCGCACATAGCTGGTGTCGGCAAAGTCGATCGCGAACGTCTGGCCGGTCTTGTCGACCGCCGGATGGCGGAAATCGATGGTGAACGACAGCCTGAAGCCGAAGAACGGCTCCAGGCGCGCCAGCTTGTCGCCGTCGCGGATCTCGACCGCCTTCTTCACGCGGATGAATTTCTTGAGCGCGGGCTGCTCTTCGATGCCGGCGGACTGCAGCAGGAACACGAACGATGCCGCACTGCCATCCATGATCGGGATTTCCTCGGCGTCGACGTCCACGTAGAGGTTGTCGATCCCCAGGCCGGCGCAGGCCGACATCAGGTGCTCGACGGTGGAAACGCGCGCGCCATCCTTCTGCAGGACCGAAGCCAGGCGCGTGTCGCCAATAGCCGATGCGGCCGCGGGAATCTCGACGGCCTCGGGCAGGTCGACGCGGGTGAATACGATGCCGGTATCGGCCGGAGCCGGTCGCAGTGTCAGCGTCACTTTGCGACCCGAATGCAAACCGATGCCGACCGTCTTCACCAGAGACTTGATGGTGCGCTGTTTGAGCATGACGGCCTCAGTATTATTAAAATCTATTGGGCATTTTTATTGATAAGACGATTTTACCATCGCCTCGTCGCCCGTGCGGGGACACTTTGTTTCGGTCTGTTAAGACACCGTTAATAAGCGTCGCGTGAAGCATATTAGCCTGATTGGTTGTGTCAGTTGCGCAACGCAGCAAGGACAGCCTCCGCACTACTGACGCGGAATTCGCCCGGCGCTTCCACATGCAGCTGGGTGACCACGCCGTCGTCGATGACCAGCGCATAGCGCTTGGAACGCACGCCCATGCCTCGCGCGGTCAGGTCCTGGTCCAGGCCCAGCGCGCGGGTCCACTCCGCGCTGCCGTCCGCCATCATGCGCACCTTGCCGCCGGTCTGCTGATCGCGGGCCCAGGCGCCCATCACGAAGGCGTCGTTGACGGAGACGCACCAGATCTCGTCCACGCCCGCGGCCTGGAATGCCGCTGCCTGCGCCACGTAGCCGGGCACATGCTTGGCGGAGCAGGTCGGGGTGAAGGCGCCCGGCAAGCCGAATACCACAATCTTGCGCCCGCGGGTCAGGTCCGCGACGCGGAAAGCATTGGGGCCAAGCGAGCAGCCGCCGCCCTCGGTTTCGAAGAACTCCTGCAGCGTAGCGTCCGGTACGTGGTTGCCGACAGCGATCATGGGATTTGTTTCCAGATGACGGGTGAAAGGGCCGGCTTCGGGGCCGGCGATCAGGAACACCGTGTGATGCGATGCGCGCACCCAGGCTTTTTACGACCATCACAGCATCATAGGCGCCGTACCGCGTGCGCCCAAGCCGGTTCACATCCGGTGGCAAAACAATACAGCTTGCTACAAAAGACTTCCGCGCGACGCGCCTGTTGGCGCGCCGCGCGGACGACGACACATCCCGACCGGGAAGGCGGGAAACCAGTCCGGGGAGGCGGCCAGCGGCACGCCTGTCCCGGCGACGGGATGCGGGCGGAGGCGGTTCAGCGCGGACGCGGTACCGCCGGAAACCTGGTCAGGGCCACGCCAGTCCATGCGAAGCACGAGCGGATAGGGAGCGCTTGCGTGCGTCGCGACAAGGATGCGCGATCTGCCAGGAGTCCGGTCCTGGTACCGGCGCCCTGCCGGGCCAACTCAGTCTGCCTGCTTGCGCAGGAAAGCCGGGATATCGTAGGTATCCACGCCCTTCTCTTGCAGTGCCGCCACGTGAGCCGATGCCGACTCGCGCGAGCTGCGCCACACGGCCGGCGTATCCAGCCCGCTGTAGTCCGGCGAGTGGTGCGTGGCCGCTGCCGCGGTCATGCCGCTCATCATCTGCATCGGGATGTTGTCGGTGCCCGTCTTGAGCAGGGTCATCGGCTGTTGCTTCTTGGCCGAACGGCCCAGGCCCGTGGCCACCACTGTCACGCGCAGCGCGTCGCTCATCGAATCGTCGTACACGGTACCGAAGATCACGGTCGCATCTTCCGCGGCGTAGCTGCGGATGGTGTTCATGACTTCCTTGGTTTCCGACAGCTTCAGCGAGCGGCTGGCCGTGATGTTGACCAGCACGCCGCGCGCACCAGACAGATCCACGCCTTCCAGCAGCGGGCTGGCAACGGCCTGCTCGGCCGCCAGGCGGGCGCGATCGACGCCCGACACGGTTGCCGTGCCCATCATGGCCTTGCCCTGCTCGCCCATCACGGTCTTCACGTCTTCGAAGTCGACGTTCACCAGGCCGTCCACGTTGATGATTTCAGCGATGCCGGCGACAGCGTTATGCAGCACGTCATCGGCGCACTGGAAGCACGCGTCCATCTCGGCGTCGTCGCCCATCACTTCGAACAGCTTCTCGTTGAGCACAACGATCAGCGAATCGACCGACGATTCCAGCTCGCTCGAACCATGTTCGGCCACCTTGGCGCGGCGAGCGCCTTCGAACTCGAACGGCTTGCTGACCACGCCCACGGTCAGGATGCCCATTTCCTTGGCAACCTGCGCCACGATCGGGGCCGCACCGGTGCCGGTGCCGCCGCCCATGCCGGCAGTGATGAAGACCATGTGCGCGCCGCGCAGGGAATCGGCGATCTGCTCCCGCGCCTGATCCGCGCAGTTGCGGCCGACTTCCGGCTTGGCGCCGGCGCCCAGACCCGTGTTGCCAAGCTGCAGCACGCGCGAAGCGCTCGAGCGCTTCAGGGCCTGCGCGTCGGTGTTCATGCAGATGAATTCGACGCCTTGCACGCCGCGGCTGATCATGTGCTGCACGGCATTGCCGCCCGCGCCGCCCACGCCGACCACCTTGATGATGGTGCCGTCCTGCACTTCCGTTTCGATCATGTCAAAGTCCATCACTGCCTCCGAGAAAAATCAGTCCCCAAACTTTGCAGCCTCCCCGCCGCAACGCCTGGTTCCTGAACAAGAAACCGATAAATAGAAAAACTTTCCGTTCAACGCACCGTTGCCTGTCCGGTAGACAAGACGCGCGGCGCGCCGTTGCATTTCATGCCCAGCAATTTCTCAATCCATCAGAAATTGCCGACAAACCATTCCTTCATGCGGGTCCACACCTGCTTGACCGACCCGCTCTGCACGGCCACCTTGCGCCCGCGCATGCGTTGCACCCGGCCTTCGAGCAGCAGCCCCATCACGGTGGCGTAGCGCGGGCTCTTGACCACTTCATGCAGGTTGCCGCGGTACTCGGGCACGCCCACGCGAACCGGCTTGAGGAAGATGTCCTCGCCCAGCTCGACCATGCCCGGCATCATCGCCGTGCCGCCGGTGATCACCACGCCCGAGGACAGCAGCTCCTCGTAGCCCGACTCGCGCACGACCTGGTGCACCAGCGAATACAGCTCTTCGATACGCGGCTCGATCACCGCCGCCAGCGCCTGGCGGCTCAGCGTGCGCGTGCCGCGGTCGCCTACGCCGGGCACCTCGATCATGTCTTCGGGGTCGGCGATCGCCTGCTTGGCGATGCCGTACTGCATCTTGATGTCCTCGGCATCGGGCGTCGGCGTGCGCAGTGCCATCGCGATGTCGTTGGTGATCTGGTCGCCGGCGATGGGGATCACGGCCGTATGGCGGATCGCGCCTTCGCTGAAGATGGCGATATCGGTGGTGCCGCCGCCGATGTCGACCAGCACCACGCCCAGTTCCTTCTCGTCCTCGGTCAGCACCGCCAGGCTCGAGGCCAGTGGCTGCAGGATCAGGTCATGCACTTCCAGGCCGCAGCGGCGCACGCACTTGACGATGTTCTGCGCCGCGCTGACCGCGCCGGTGACGATATGCACCTTCACTTCCAGGCGGATGCCGCTCATGCCGATGGGCTCGCGCACGTCTTCCTGGCCGTCGATGATGAATTCCTGCGTCAGGATGTGCAGGATCTGCTGGTCGGTCGGGATATTGACCGCCTTGGCGGTCTCGATCACGCGCGCCACGTCGGTCTGCGTGACCTCCTTGTCCTTGATGGCCACCATGCCGCTGGAGTTGAAGCTGCGGATATGGCTGCCGGCAATGCCGGTGAACACCTCGGCAATCTTGCAGTCGGCCATCAGCTCCGCCTCTTCGAGCGCCTTCTGGATCGACTGCACGGTGGCCTCGATATTGACCACGACCCCTTTCTTCAGACCCTTGGACTCTGACTGGCCCATCCCGATCACTTCGTAGCTGCCGTCGGGGCGCAATTCCGCGACCACCGCCGCCACCTTCGAGGTGCCGATATCCAGACCGACCAACAGGTCCTTGTATTCCTTGCTCATCGGGTTTTCTCCGCGTTCTTGCTCTTCAGTCGCGTCGGATTGTTGTTGGAAGTACCAGTAGCTGGTGCCGCTTTTGCCGCCTTGGCTGCCGCCGCTGCCTGCGCGTCGGTCAGGAAGCGGAAATTGGCGGCGCGGATAGCAAATCCGTTGGGGTAGCGCAGGTCGGCGTACTCGATCTGCCTGCCCCACTGCTCAGTGACCTGCGGCCAGGCCGCCACGAAACGCCTGACCCGCTGCTCCATGGCCGTGCGCTCTTCGTCGTTCTGCTCGCGGCCAAGCTCGATGACCATGCCGTTGGACAGCTTCGCCCGCCAGGCGTAACGCCCTGACAAGGCCACTGCCAGCGGCTCGGCCTTGAGCGGCTTGAACCATTCGCGCATGACTTCGAGCTTCTCGACCACGTCCGCCTCGCTGGCCGGCGGCCCGTCAAGCGCCAGCAGCTGTGCGTCTTCTTCCGCCTCGGCGGTGTTGGCGACGAACACCTCGCCATACGTATTGATCAGCCGGCCGCTGTCGGCACTGCCCCAGGTCCCGAGCGCCTCGTGCTCCTCGACCTCGACCGTCAGGCCATTCGGCCATTCGCGGCGCACGCTGGCGCGGCGCACCCAGGGCACCGACTCGAACGCCTGCCGCGCGGCATTCAGGTCGAGCGTGAAGAAATTGCCCGACAGCTTGCCCAGCGCATTGGCCCGCACGCTGGGCGCATTGACGTGGCGCAGCGTGCCGCCATCCATCGGCGCCAGCACGACATGGGTAATGGCAAACACCGGCCGCTGCGCCAGCCACAGCAGGCCGGCCGCGAGCGCCATCACCACCACCACGGCGTAGAGCGTGGAGGCGATCAGGTTGAGCAGGCGTGCGTTATGCCACATGTTCCAGGTTGGTCCGGTACGGTTGCTGCGTTATTCAGGTTTCCAGTGCTCGTTCGGATGCAGGTCCAGCGTGGCGGAGGCCACCACCTGCATGACGAAGTCCTCGTAGCTGATGCCGACCGCGCGCGCGGCCATCGGCACCAGCGAATGGCCGGTCATGCCTGGCGAGGTATTCATTTCAAGCAGGAAAGGCTTGCCGTCGGCGCGCAGCATCACGTCGGCGCGCGCCCAGCCGCGGCAGCCCAGCACACGGTAGGCCTGCACCGCCAGTTCCCGGACTTCCTTCTCGACTTCAGGAGCCAGGCCCGACGGGCACAAGTATTGGGTATCGTCAGTAAAGTACTTATTTTGATAGTCATAGTTCGCGCCGGGCGCGACAATCTGGATCACCGGCAGCGCTTCGGCGGTGGCGCCCTCCCCTACGATGGGGCAGGTCAGCTCGGCGCCGTCGATGAAAGTCTCGGCGATGACGTCGTTATCCAGCGCCGCCGCCTTCTCGAACGCGTCGCGCATCTGGTCGGCGGCGGTGACCTTGGTGAGCCCGATCGACGAGCCTTCGCGGGCCGGCTTGACGATCAGCGGCAGGCCGAGATCGGCCGCCACGGCGGCAAAGTCGGTATCCGCATGCAGCATGGCAAAGCGCGGCGTAGGCAGGTTGTGGGTCATCCACAGCCGCTTGGTGGCCTCCTTGTCCATGGCCAGCGCGGACGCCAGCACGCCGCTGCCGGTGTAGGGCACGCCCAGTTGCTCGAGCAGGCCCTGCACGGTGCCGTCTTCGCCGTAGCGGCCGTGCAGCGCAATGAAGACGCGGTCGAAACCGGCCGCGGCCAGTTCGGCCACGCTTTGCTTGCCCGGGTCGAAGCCGTGCGCATCGACGCCGCGCGACTGCAGCGCGGCCAGCACGCCGGCCCCGGACATCAGCGAGATCTCGCGCTCGGCCGAGCGGCCGCCCAGCAGCACGCCGACCTTGCCGAGCGATTTCGGATCGATTTTGGGATGGGCGACGAAGCTCATGCCTGGCCTCCCGCTTGCAACGGCTGCTGGTGCGAGACCAGCTGCCCGGGGACGGCGCCGATCGAGCCGGCCCCCATCGTCACGACCACATCGCCGGGCCGTACGGCACTCATGATGGCCTGGGGCATTTCTTCCATCTGCTCCACAAAAACAGGTTCGACCTTGCCGGCCACGCGCAGCGCGCGGGTCAGCGCACGGCCGTCGGCGGCCACGATGGGCGTCTCGCCGGCGGCATAGACCTCGGCCAGCAACAGGGCATCCACCGTGCCCAGCACCTTGACGAAGTCTTCGAAGCAATCCCGGGTCCGGGTGAAACGGTGCGGCTGGAAGGCCAGCACGAGGCGTCGTTCGGGGAACGCGCCGCGCGCCGCGGCCAGCGTGGCGGCCATTTCCACCGGGTGGTGGCCATAGTCGTCCACCAGCGTGAAGGTGCCAGAGCCGTCTGCAGTGGCCACTTCGCCGTAGCGCTGGAAGCGCCGGCCCACGCCGTGGAACTCGCGCAGCGCCTTGACGATGGCGGCGTCGGGCACCTCCAGCTCGGTGGCGATGGCGATCGCCGCCAGCGCGTTCTGCACGTTGTGCATGCCCGGCAGGTTCAGCACGATGTCCAGCGACGGCTCGGCATGGCCATTGAGCTGGCGATGCACGGTGAAGTGCATCTGCCCGTCCACGGCACGCGCGTTGACGGCGCGGATCTGGGCGTCTTCGGCAAACCCGTAGCGCACCACCGGCTTGGACACCAACGGCAGGATCTCGCGCACGTTCGGGTCATCGACGCACAGCACGGCAATGCCATAGAACGGCAGCCGCTGGGTGAACTCGATAAACGCCTGCTTGAGCCGGGCAAAGTCATGCCCGTAGGTGTCCATGTGGTCGGCATCGATATTGGTGATGACCTCCATGACCGGGAACAGGTTCAGGAAGGATGCATCCGACTCGTCCGCCTCGGCGACGATGAAGTCGCCCGTGCCCAGGCGCGCGTTGGCGCCGGCGGAGTTCAGGCGGCCGCCGATCACGAAGGTCGGATCGAGCCCGCCTTCGGCCAGCACCGAGGCCACCAGGCTGGTGGTGGTGGTCTTGCCGTGCGTGCCGGCGATCGCCACGCCCTGCTTCAGGCGCATCAGTTCGGCCAGCATCACCGCGCGCGGCACCACCGGGATGCGCTTGCTGCGGGCGGCCAGGACTTCCGGGTTATCGCCGCTCACGGCGGTGGATACGACCACGGCGTTGGCGCCCGTCACGTTGGCCGCGTCATGGCCATGCATGACCGTGGCGCCCAGCGACGCCAGGCGCCGCGTGGCGGCATTGCTGCCCACGTCGGAACCCGAGACCTTGTAGCCCAGGTTCAGCAGGACCTCGGCGATGCCGCTCATGCCGGCGCCGCCGATGCCTACGAAGTGGATGTTCTTGACAATATGCTTCATTAGTTTGCTGCTTGAATTTGGCTTCAGTCCCTGGCCATCTGACTGCAGATCTCGGCTACGCGCCGGGTCGCCTCAGGTTTGGCCAGTCCGCGCGCCAGGCGCGCCATGTCCTTCAGTTGCGGCCGTGTCAGGGCGGCGATGGTCTGCGCCAGCCCCTCGGCCGTCAGTTCTTTTTGCTGTACGAGCAAGGCAGCGCCCTGCTTCGACAGGAATTCCGCGTTGGTGGTCTGGTGATCGTCCACGGCGTGCGGGAACGGCACGAACAGCGCCGCCACGCCCGCGGCGGCCACTTCCGAGACGGTCATCGCGCCGGCACGGCAGATCACCAGGTCGGCGTCGGCATACGCCTTCGCCATGTCATCGATAAAAGGCACGGTCTGTGCAGACACCTGCGCGGCGTCATAGTTCGCACGCAAGGTGTCGATCTGCTTCGCGCCGGCCTGATGCGTGACCAGCGGGCGCTGCGCTTCGGGCAGCAGGGCAATGGCTTTCGGCACGACTTCGTTGAGCGCCGCCGCGCCGAGGCTGCCGCCCACCACCAGGATGCGCAGCGGGCCGGTGCGCTGGTCGTAGCGCGATTCGGGCTCGGCCATGTGCGCGAGTTCCTCGCGCACCGGATTGCCGGTCCATTCGCTGTCGGGCAGCGTGTCCGGGAAGGCGCACAGCACGCGGTCGGCCACCTTCGCCAGCACCTTGTTGGCCAGCCCGGCGATCGAATTCTGTTCGTGCAGCACCAGCGGGCGCCCGAGCAGCGATGCCATCATCCCGGCCGGGAAGGTGATATAGCCGCCCATGCCCAGCACCACGCTCGGACGCACCCGGCGCAGCGCGCCGATGCTCTGCCAGAATGCGCGCAGCAGGTTCAGCGGCAGCAGGAACTTGGTCACCAGGCCCTTGCCGCGCAGCCCACCGAATTGGATAAACTCCATCGGGATGTCGTGCTTCGGCACCAGCGTGGCTTCCATGCCGGTGCGATTGCCTAGCCAGACCACTTTCCAGCCCTGCTCGCGCAGCGCGTGCGCGACCGCCAGCCCCGGGAATACATGTCCCCCGGTGCCGCCTGCCATTACGAGCAGGGTGCGCGTGGCGGTCATACCTTCCCTCCGCGCATCATTACTCGATTTTCGTAATCGATCCGCAACAGGATCGCCAGCGCCACACAGTTCATCAGGATGCCCGAACCACCGTAGCTGACCAGCGGCAGCGTCAGCCCCTTGGTCGGCAGCAGGCCCAGGTTCACACCCATGTTGATGAAGGTCTGCCAGCCGATCCACACGCCGATACCCTTGGCGACCAGCCCGGCAAAGGTGCGGTCGAGCTGCAGCGCGGTGCGGCCGATATTGAAGGCGCGGCGCACCAGCCAGTAGAACAGCACGATCATGACCACCACGCCCACAAAGCCGAATTCCTCGCCGATCACGGCGAGGATGAAGTCGGTATGGGCTTCGGGCAGGTAGTGCAGCTTTTCGATGCTGCCGCCCAGCCCGACACCGGTCCACTCACCGCGGCCGAACGCGATCAGCGAGTGCGTGAGCTGGTAGGCCTTGCCCAGCGCGTTGCTCTCTTCCCACGGATTCAGGTAAGCGAAGATCCGCTCGCGCCGCCAGGGCGACGCCGTGATCAGCAGCGCAAAGGCGCCCACGGCAACGCCGACCAGACCGGCGAAGAGCTTGCCGTTGATGCCGCCCAGGAACAGGATGCCCATGGCCACCGCGGCGATCACCAGGAACGCGCCCATGTCGGGCTCCAGCAGCAGCAGCATGCCGACCACCACCACTGCCACGCCCATCGGCAGAAAGCCCTTGGACACGTTCTGCATCCACTCCTGCTTGCGCACGGTGTAGTTGGCGGCGTAGAGCACCACCGCCAGCTTCATCAGCTCGGACGGCTGGAAGTTCATGACGCCGAGCGGAATCCAGCGGCGCGCGCCGTTCACGCCCTTGCCGACGAACGGCACCAGCACGATCACCAGCAGGACCAGTGCGATGATGAACAGCTTGGGCGCGTAGCGGTCCCACACCTTCACCGGAATCTGGAACGCCACCAGCCCCATCGACAGGCCGATGAACAGCGCAAAGGCATGGCGGACCAGGAAGTGGCTTTCGCGGTAGTTGGCGTAGCGCGGGGAATCCGGCAGCGCGATCGATGCCGAGTAGACCATCACCATGCCAAGCGCCAGCAGTACGATTGCCACCCACAGCAGGGGCTGGTCGTACTCCATCATGCGCGAACGGGTCGGCTTGACGCCAGACACCGCATCGCGCAGGCCACCCCAGGCATTGCCGATGGTGGCGCCGATGAATCCGCTGCGCTTGACCTGCGAGTCGCTCATGGCAAGATCCCCCGAGACAGCGCCAGTTCCTCCACCGCGGCGCGGAACACTTCGGCGCGGTGCACGTAGTTGCGGAACATGTCCAGGCTGGCGCAGGCCGGCGACAGCAGCACCACGTCACCGGATTCGGCCAGCTCGGTCGATTTCGCCACGGCGTCTTCCAGCGTGGCCGCATCGACCAGGGTGGCACCGCTGCCCTGCAGGGCCTCGCGCAGCTCAGCGGCGGCACGGCCGATCAGCACCACGGCGCGCGCGTATTGCGCCACCGGCGCCGCCAGCGGCGAGAAATCCTGGCCCTTGCCTTCACCGCCGGCAATCAGGACCACGCGCTTGTCGAGGCCCGACAGCGCGGCCACGGTCGCGCCCACATTGGTGCCCTTGCTGTCGTCGAAATACTCGACGTCGTCAACGGTCGCGACCCACTCCACGCGGTGCGGCTCGCCGCGGTACTCGCGCAGGCCGTGCAGCAGCGCGTTGAGCGGCAGGTCAATGGCGCGGCACAGCGCGAGCGCCGCCATCGCGTTGGTGGCGTTGTGCATGCCGCGGATATGCAGCGCGTCGGCCGGCATCAGCCGCTTGTGGCGTACCGGCACGGCTTCCTGGGCGGCGGCGTCGGCCTTGCGGCGGCGCGGCTTGCCCTCCCCTTCCGCTTCGTGGTCGGGCTCGGCCAGCACCAGCCAGGGCATGCCGCCTTCGCGCAGCACGCCGAAGCTGCCCGGCGTTTCCGGCAGGTCGGTGCCGAACGTCACGGGCACGCTGCCCGGCCGCGCCATGTCCATCGTCAGGCGGTCGTTGCGGTTGAGTACCTGCACGCACTTGCCGTCCGCCGGACCAAAGATGCGCGCCTTCGATGCGGCATAGGCCTCCATCGAGCCGTGCCAGTCCAGGTGATCCTGCGTGACGTTAAGCACGGTCGCGGCGTGCGGCGCCAGTGTGTGCGTGGTTTCCAGCTGGAAGCTCGACAATTCGAGCACCCACACATCCGGCAGCGTCGCCGAGGCGATGCAGGCAGAAAGCTTGTCCAGTGCCGACGGGCTGATATTGCCCGCCACCCCTACGCTCTTGCCGGCGCGCTCGACCAGCCGGCCAGTCAGCGCGGTCGTGGTGGTCTTGCCGTTGGTGCCGGTGATCGCCAGGACCTTCGGGGCGTAGCCCGATTCGGTCTCCAGGTGGGCCAGCGCGCGGGCGAACAGTTCAATCTCGCCCCATACCGGAATGCCGCGTTCGCGTGCGGCCGCCAGCAGCGCGCCGGTGCCGCTTTCGAGTGGCGACAGGCCCGGGCTGATCGCGATCAGGCCGATATCGTCGAGCAGGCTATCCGCAAACGGGCCGCCGACAAACTGCGCCGAAGTCAGCTCGGCCTGCAGGAAGACAAGGTTGGCGGGAGCCTCGCGCGTGTCGGCCACGCGCACTGCGCAGCCGTTCAGGCCACACCAGCGCGCCATCGCCAGCCCCGATTCGCCGAGGCCGAGTACCAGCACATGAGGTTTTTGCAGCTCGCCAAACACTTTGATTTCCTGCCTTTGGTTTCCTGTGTCTATTCAGATAGCGCCACGATCAGCGCAGCTTCAGCGTCGACAGCCCGATCAGCACCAGCAGCATGGTGATGATCCAGAAGCGCACGGTGACCTGCGTTTCCTTCCAGCCGCCCAGTTCGAAATGGTGATGCAGCGGCGCCATGCGAAAGAGCCTTCGCCCCTCGCCATAGCGGCGCTTGGTGAGCTTGAACCACGTGACCTGCAGCATCACCGACAGGGTTTCCACCACGAAGATGCCACCCATCACGAACAGCACGATCTCCTGGCGCACGATCACCGCCACTGTGCCGAGCGCACCGCCCAGCGCCAGCGCGCCCACATCGCCCATGAAGACCTGGGCCGGATGCGCGTTGAACCAGAGGAAGGCCAGGCCCGCCCCCGCCAGCGCGGAGCAGAAGATCAGCAGTTCGCCCGCGCCCGGGATATGCGGGAACAGCAGGTACTTGCTGTAGACCGAGCTGCCCATCACGTAGGCGAACACGCCAAGCCCGCTGCCAACCAGCACGACCGGCATGATCACCAGGCCGTCCAGCCCGTCGGTCAGATTCACGGCATTGCTGGAGCCGACGATCACCAGGTAAGTCAGCACGATGAAACCGGCCACGCCCAGCGGATAGCTGATCTCCTTGAAGAAGGGCACGATCAGGTTCGACTTGTACGGCATGTCCAGCGACAGCCCGCCTTCGACCCAACTCAGGAACAGGTCCCAGACCCGCACATTGCTGCTTTCCGATACGGAGAACGCCAGGTAGACCGCGGCCACCAGGCCGATCAGGGTCTGCCAGAAGAACTTCTCGCGGCTCGACATGCCGCGCGGGTCGCGATAGACCACCTTGCGGTAGTCGTCCACCCAGCCGATGGCGCCGTAGCCGAACGTGACCAGCATCACCACCCAGATAAAGCGGTTGCCCCAGTCGCACCACAGCAGCGTCGACACCGCGATCGACACCAGCACCAGCACGCCGCCCATGGTCGGCGTGCCCGATTTGACCAGGTGCGACTGCGGGCCAATGGTGCGCACGGCCTGGCCGACCTTCAGCTCGGTCAGCTTGCGGATCACCCACGGACCGAACGCAAGGCCGATCAGCAGCGCGGTGAGGTTGGCCATCACCGCGCGGAAAGTCAGGTAGTTGACGACCCGAAGGAAGCTGTAATCGTTTTGCAGCCACTGGGCCAGAGCCAATAACATCGTGTTTTCTTACTTAGTGTGCGGAAGTGTTTGCGACCAGCGCATCCACCATCCGTTCCATGCGCATGAAGCGCGATCCCTTCACCAGCACGGCGCCGGCTTTCGCCACCGTGCCCCCGATGTCTTCCTCCAGCGCCTTGGCCAGTTCTTCGGCCCGCGCGAAATGGCGCCCGCCCCGGCCGTAGGCCTGCACTGCGTGCGGCGCCAGCTCGCCGGTCGCCCACAGCGTTTCGATGCCGCGCGCCCGCGCATAGGCGCCGATCTCGCGATGGAACTCCGGCCCCTGGTCGCCCACTTCGCCCATGTCGCCCAGCACCAGCACGCGCGGCGCGGCAAATCCTGCCAGCACGTCGATGGCTGCCCGCACGGAGTCGGGGTTGGCGTTATAGGTGTCGTCGATCACCACCGTGCCGCCCGGCGTGTGCTTGACCTGCAGGCGGCCCTTGACCGCCTTGAACGAGGCCAGCCCCTTCTGGATCGCCGGCACGTGGACGCCCGCGGCGAGCGCGCAGGCGATCGCCGCCAATGCATTGCGCACGTTGTGGGCGCCCAGCAGGCCGAGCCTGACTTCGAAGGCATGGCCGCGCGCGCGTATCTGCATCACCTGTACGCCGTCCACCAGCGCGACCTCCGCGCTGACGTCGGCCTTGCTCGTGGTGCCGAACGAGAGCGCGCGCCGTGCGCCGGCGGCCTGGCGCCAGATCGGCGCGTGCTGGCCGCCGCTTTCCTCGTCGAGGGGGAAAACCGCCACGCCATCTGCAGGCAACGCTGCGATCGCCGCGGCATGCTCATGGGCAACGGCTTCCACGCTGACCATGAATTCCTGGTGCTCGCGCTGCGCGTTGGTGATCACCGCCACCGTGGCCTGTGCAATGCTCGCCAGGTAGACGGTCTCGCCCGGATGGTTCATGCCCAGTTCGAGCACGGCCAGCTTGTGCGTGGCGCGCAGGCGCAGCACCGTCAGCGGCAGGCCGATATCGTTATTCAGGTTGCCGCCGGTGGCCAGGCGGTGGTCTTCGCCGACTGCGGCGGCAAAGATCGCCGCGATCATTTCCTTGACCGTGGTCTTGCCATTGCTGCCGGTTACGGCCACCGCGGGCAGCGTGAACTGGCGGCGCCAGCCGGCGCCGAGCTCGCCCAGCGCGATGCGGGTATCCGGCGCGACGATGGCCGGCACGCCGGCATCGATCTCGCGGCTCACCAGCACTGCAGCGGCGCCCCGCGCCACGACATCGGCGATGAAATCATGCGCATCGAAGCGCTCGCCCTTGAGCGCAACGAACAGGTCGCCGGGGGCGACGGTGCGGCTGTCGGTATGGACGCGCGAGAAACCCACGGCGCCATCGCCTGAGACGCGCGCGCCGGCAATCCAGCCGGCGGCCTGCTGCAAATTGGTCATGGTGGTCTGGCTCATGCCGATACTCCACGTGTGGCGAGAGTCAGGCGAACATGCTCGCGGTCGGAGAACGGCCGCTTGCGGCCCCGGATCTCCTGCGTGGCCTCGTGGCCCTTGCCTGCCACCAGCACCACGTCGGCCGCGGCGGCATGCTTGATTGCATAGAGAATGGCGGCGGCGCGATCTTCGATCTGGCGCCCGCGCGCGCGGTCGGCCATGCCGTCGGCGATGGCGTCGAGGATGTCCTGCGGCTCTTCGCTGCGCGGGTTGTCGCTGGTCAGCACGACCTCGTCGGCGAGGCGCTCGGCCACGGCACCCATCAGCGGACGCTTGATCGGATCGCGGTCGCCGCCGCAGCCGAACACGCACCACAGGCGGCCGTTGCGGGCCTGCGCGACCGGGCGCAGCGCGGCCAGCGTCTGTTCCAGCGCGTCCGGCGTATGCGCGTAGTCGACCACGGCCAGCGGGGCATCGTGCCCGCCGTGCGCACCGAACAGCTCCATGCGGCCTTCGACCGGCGCCAGCGTGCGCAGCGCGGCGATTGCCGCATCCCACGCCACGCCATTGGCCAGCGCGGCACCCAGCACCGCCAGCAGGTTGCTGACATTGAAGGCGCCGATCATCGGCGTGGAAACCTCGGCGTCGCCAAAGCTGCCGTCGATATGGAATGCCGTGCCGGTCGCGGTGGCACGCACGCCGGTGGCACGCAGCCACTGGCCGCGCGGACCGCGAACCGAAGCGCCGGCGGGGCCGTCGATGCCGTACTCGATGACATGCGGCGCGCCGATGCCGGCGCCGTCGTTCGCCAGCAGGCGCCGGCCCATGCCGTCATCGCGGTTGACCACGGCGGTGCGCAGGCCGTCCCAGCAGAACAGCCGTGCCTTGGTCGCCTCGTACTCGTCCATCGAGCCGTGGTAGTCGAGATGATCCTGCGTCAGGTTGGTCAGCACCGCCACGGTGAAGTGCGTGCCGGCGACGCGTTCCTGCTCCAGGCCGTGGGACGAGACTTCCATCGCCACGGCGCGCGCGCCGGCGTCGTGCAGGCTGGCGAGGCTCGCCTGGAGCTGCACGGCGTCCGGCGTGGTGAAGCCGGTCGGCTGCAGGGCGTCCGGGAAACCGCTGCCCAGCGTGCCGATGGTCGCGCACGGCGTGCCGGTGGCCTGCAGCAGACGCGCCAGCCACTGGCTGCACGAGGTCTTGCCATTGGTGCCGGTGATGCCGGTCACGGCCAGGCCGCGCGCGGGATTGCCGTGCCAGCCGGCCGCGATCGGCCCGGCAACCTGGTAGAGATTGGTGACCGCCAGATGCGGCACGGCGTCGCCAAAGGTCCAGTCGAAGCCGTCGGCCTCGTAGACCACGGCGCCGGCGCCAGCAGCGATGGCCTGCGCAATATGCGGGCGGCCGTCGGTGGCCAGCCGCTCGTTGCCGAGCACATAGGCGAAAAATACATCGCCCCGTGCCAGCCGGCGCGTGTCGCCGGTGAGCTGGGCCGAGGCCTGGACGTTCGTACGCAGCCAGGCCAGCGCGTTGCTGGCCTGTGTCGTCACTTCGAGCGGAAGCAGGGGCTTGACCGTCATTGCGTCGAGCTCCATGGTTCGCTCTCCTGCACCTTGTCGCTGACCACCAGCTGGCGGATCGGCGAATCGGGCTGGACGTTCAGGGCGCGCAAGGTGCCGCCGGTAATCGCCGCGAAGACCGGGCCGGCGACCGCGCCGCCGTAGTGGCTGCCGGCACTGGGTTCGTCCACGCTGACGGCGACGATGACGCGCGGGTTGGACATTGGCGCCAGGCCGATGAAAGAGGCGCGATACTTGCTGCGGTTATAACCGCGGCCCTCGTGCTTGTAGGCCGTGCCGGTCTTGCCGCCGACGCGGTAGCCCATCACCTGCGCCTCGGGCGCGGTGCCGCCGGGCGCGGTCACGGTCTCGAGCATGCCGCGCACGTCGCGGGCCACCTGCGGCGACAGGATACGCTCGCCGGTGACCGGGCCGCTGGTGCGGAACATCGACACGGGGATCAGCTCGCCGTCATGCGCGAAGATCGTGTAGGCGTGCGCGATCTGGAACAGCGACACCGACAGCCCGTAGCCATACGACATCGTGGCCTGCTCGATCGGACGCCAGCTCTTGAACGGGCGCACGCGGCCGGCCACCGCGCCGGGGAAGCCGATCTTGGGCGCCTGGCCCAGGCCGACGCTGGTGAACATGTCCCACATTTCCTGCGGCTTCATCATCATCGCGATCTTGGTCGTGCCGATGTTGCTCGACTTCTGGATCACGCCGCCCACCGTCAGCGCCCCGTAGTTGTGGGTATCGCTGATGGTGGCGCCTTCAAAGTTGTACTTGCCGGTGGTGATAACCACCGTGGATGGCGTCACACGCTTGAGCTGCAGCGCCAGGCCGATGGTGATCGGCTTCATCATCGAGCCGGGCTCGAAGGTGTCGGTCAGCACGCGGTTGCGCAGCTGCTCGCCCGACAGCCGGGTGCGGTCGTTCGGGTTGTAGGTAGGCCAGTTGGCCAGCGCCAGCACTTCGCCGGTCTGGGCGTCGAGCACCACCGCGCTGGCCGCCTTGGCCTTGCTGCGCTCCACCACCGCCTTCAGTTCGTTGTAGGCGAGGTACTGGATCTTGGCGTCGATCGACAGCTGCATGTCTTCGCCATCGCGCGGCGTCTTGATGATGCCGACGTCTTCCACCACGCGGCCAAGGCGGTCCTTGATCACCTGGCGCGCGCCGGCACGGCCGGCCAGGCCGGACTCGCGCGCCAGTTCCACGCCTTCCTGGCCGCGGTCTTCCACGTTGGTGAAGCCGACGATGTGGGCCATCGCCTCGCCCTCGGGATAGAAGCGCTTGTATTCGCGGGTCTGGTGGATGCCCTCGATCTTCAGCTCGGCGATCTTGTCGGCGGCGTCGGGCAGCACCTGGCGCTTCAGGTAGACAAAGCTCTTGTCCTCCGACAGCTTGCGGCTCAGTTCCTTCTCGGACATGTCAAGCAGCCTGGCGAGCTGGCGGATCTTGGCGGCCTCGACCTGGTTGGGCACGTCTTCCGGCACCGCCCAGATCGCCTTGACCGGCAAACTGGTGGCCAGCACCAGGCCGTTGCGATCCAGGATCTTGCCGCGCGTGGCCGGCAGCTCGAGCGTGCGCTGGACGCGCTTCTTGCCCTCGGCCTCGTAGAACTGGTTGCCCGGGCCCTGGATCCAGAGCGCACGCACGGCCAGCGCGGCAAAGGCCGCGAACATCAGGAACACGACCAGCTTGGAACGCCACATCGGCAGGCGCAGGCCGAGCACCGGGCTGGCCGAGAACTGGCCGCTGCGCGGGCGGGAGTTGTTGTTGGCGCGATTGCGGCCGGGCGGGTTCGGGCGTGCCATGTTCATGGGCGGGCCTCCGCTGCGGCCGCCGAGGCCGCGGCTGCATCGGGCGCGGGCGCCGACGGCAGCACGATGCCCGACAGGTACTGGGTCTTGCCGGGGCTGACCGGCGCCATCTTGAGCTGGGCGCGCGCCGCATCGGCAATGCGCGCGCTCTTGCCGAGCGCGCTCTGCTGGTACTGCAGGCGCGACCAGTCGATATCGAGCTGCTTCTCTTCGGCCTGGTTACGGTCCAGCGCCACGAATAGCGTGCGCGCCTGGTGCTGCGCGCTCACCAGCGAGAGCGCGCAGAGCATCAGGGCAGCCAGGAGGAAGAAGGTCAGGCGGTTCATGCCGGCAAGGCTCCCGGCGCCAGTTTTTCGGCCACGCGCATCACGGCCGAGCGCGCGCGCGGGTTGGCAGCCACCTCTTCGGTGCCCGGCTTCACGCGGCCGAGCAGGCGCAGCGTGGGCTGCGGCAGGTCGGCGGCCCGAATCGGCGCGCGGCGCAGGGCGGGATCGGCATCCTGCTGGGGACGGGCGTGCGCCTGCATGAACCGCTTGACGATGCGGTCCTCCAGCGAATGGAAGCTGATCACCACCAGGCGCCCTCCTACCTGCAGCAGCTCATAGGCAGCCTTCAGCCCTCTTTCGAGGTCCTCAAGCTCTTGATTGACGTGAATCCGTAGAGCCTGAAAGGTGCGGGTCGCAGGGTCCTGGCCCTTCTCGCGTGTTTTGACGGCTTTCGCCACGAGCGCGGCAAGATCGGCAGTAGTGGCGACGGGTCCGCCATCGCCGGGTTCGCGCCGGCGAGCAACAATCGCCTTTGCAATCTGTAGAGCAAACCGTTCTTCCCCATAGTCTCGTATCACCCTGGCAATGTCCTGCTCATCCGCCTGCGCCAGCCACTCGGCGGCAGTGACGCCGCGCGTGGTATCCATGCGCATGTCCAGCGGGCCCTCGAAACGAAAGGAAAACCCCCTCGCCGCCTCATCGATCTGGGGCGAGCTGATCCCCAGGTCGAGCAACACGCCGGCCACATGGCCGCGCCCGGCCAGGCGCTCGCCCATGGCCGCAAAGCTCGCGTGCTCAATGGAGAAGCGGGCATCCTTGATGGTGCCCGCTTCTGCGATTGCTGCTGGGTCCTTGTCGAACGCAACCAAAGCCCCGTCTGGTCCCAGCCGGGCCAGTACCGCCCGGCTGTGCCCTCCCCTGCCGAAGGTGCCGTCCACGTAAACGCCATCCGGCCGCCAGACCAGCGCCTCGACGGCCTCGTCCAGCAGCACGGTGCGATGGTGCAGGGCGGGGGTTGCCGGCGTTCCGGTAGGGCTCATGACCTCTTCAGATTCAGAAAGAGAAATTCTTCAATGCTTCCGGCATGCCTTGCGCCATCGCCTGCTGTTCCTTGGCGGCGTAAGTCGCGGCATCCCAGACTTCAAAATGGCTGCCCATGCCGAGCAGCATGACTTCCTTGTCGAGCATGGCGGCACCGCGCAGCTCCGGTGCGATCAGCACGCGGCCCGCGCCGTCCATATCCACGTCGGCGGCATTGCCCAGGAAGATGCGCTTCCACCAGTGTGCATCCATCGGCAGCGCCGCGATCCGCGTGCGGAAGTTTTCCCACTCGGGCCGGGGAAAGAGCAGCAGGCAGCCATCCGGGTGCTTGGTCAGCGTCACCCGGCCCTCGGCCTGCTGTTGCAGCGCCTCCCTGTGCCGCGACGGAATGGACATCCGCCCCTTGGCATCCAGAGAGAGTGCCGATGCTCCCTGAAACAAGCTCGCCCCCGGTCCGAGCCGGCGATTTCCCCGCCAGCGCTCGCGTGAATCGTCCAATTCCGACTATGTGGCGATGATCCCATAGCCGGGCTGCAATTTCACACAAAAACACACTTCCTCACACTATTTCCCACTTTAGAGGAAGCGATATGGCGGGTCAAGGCTCGTTGCAGGGCAACAAACGAGATTTTTCGAGTCAGAACAATGACTTAGCGCGTACACCTCACGCACCGTTTGGGTGAATTCCTAATGAAATGAAGATCTTATGGAGGAAAGCAGAGAAACCACCTGAGAACTACCGAGGGAGGAACTGCCGACAGCCCGGGAAAGACCGGTCCCGCAACCGTGAAAAAGGATACAACATTTGCCAGACAACCCCCGGCCGCGAGGCCCGGGGCACGGGATTCGTGGGGAACCAGGTCAGATCCGATACGCGGCCGTGGTCATCACGCGCGAGGCGCCGCGCATCAACGCGCGCACCGGTGCCGGCAGCGGAATGCCACCGGCATCGCGTGCGGCATCGCCATGACGGATCTCGTCGTCGCGCATCTGTTCCAGGATGGCGCGCGAGCGGCCGTCGGCAGCGGGCAGCCGGTCGAGGTGGCCACCGAGGTGATGCTCGACCTGCCGCTCGGTCTCGGCCACGAACCCGAGGCTGACCCTGTCGCCGGCACGGCCGGCCAGCCAGCCGATGGCGAAGGCCCCGGCGTACCACAGCGGGTTGAGCAGGCTCGGGCGCGAATTGAGCTCACGCAGCCGGTCGGCGCACCAGGCGAGGTGGTCCTCCTCCTCGCGCGCGGCGGCGTCCATCTGCTCGCGCACCGGGCCGGTGCGGGCCGTCAGCTTCTGCGCCTGGTAGAGAGCCTGCGCGCAGACCTCGCCGACATGGTTGATGCGCATGAGCCCGGCCACATGACGGCGCTCTTCGGCACTCATCTGTTCAATGTCCGGCGCCAGCCGGTCAGCCGGGTTGGGACGGGCCGAACGGGTCGCGCCGGCGATCGCGCGCAATGCCACATCGAATTCTCGGATCAGGGTGTCCATGTCGGAGAGCTGGAAGATCGTCGTGATTTCTTCGCGCCCCTACCAATGTGGGGATATCAATGATGTCGCCACACGCCGCAGAGGTCATCGGGATTACCCGCATTGTAGCTTCCTTCTAATCGCCGCCAGCCCGCGCCGCGCCGCATGTTCTCGTGTTTTGTACGAAAAAACCCTGAGTTGCTAAAAGAAGACAAGGGAGCCGCGGCCGGCTGGAGAACTAAACGTTGTTTGTTACAGTGCTTCGCAACTTCTCGCGAAGTTGGGCGTGCAGGGGATGGAGACCCTAAGGAGGTTCTCCTGAGCGTCACCAATAAATTCTAAAGTGGAGATCAACGAGCATGAAGAAATCGCTACTGGCGCTGGCCGCGCTGGGCATGTTTGCAGGGGCTGCGCAAGCCCAATCGAGCGTAACGCTGTATGGCGTGGCAGATGCCAACATCGAGTACGTCAGCCACATGTCGAGCGTCACGCCGTCGGCAGCCAACGGATTCGCGACCGGCCCGGCACACGACCTCGTGCGCATGTCGTCCGGCGGCCTGTCCGGTTCGCGCTGGGGCCTGCGCGGTGTGGAAGATCTCGGCAGCGGCCTGAAAGCACTGTTCGTGCTTGAAAGCGGTTTCGGCCTTGACGACGGCAAGTCCCAGCAAGGTGGCCGCCTGTTCGGTCGTCAAGCGTATGTCGGCCTGGAAAGCTCCCAGGTGGGCCGCTTCACGTTCGGTCGCCAGTACACCACGCTGTTCGACCTGCTCGCCAACTTCTCGCCGTCGGGCTACGCCACCCAGTACGAACCGGTTGTCGCACAGCTCGGCCTGGGCTTCCGCTCGGACAACACCGCCAAGTACACGGGCGTATTCGGCCCGGTGACCGCGATCGCCCACTGGACCTTCGGTAACGGCGTCGCCGGCAACGGCGAAGTGCCTGGCCAGTTCCGCCGTGACTCGGGCTACGGCGCCGGCCTGGCATATGCCGCCGGTCCGTTCGGCATCACGGCCGCCTACGACCAGTACAACCCGACGCTCACCGCAACGGGCGACACCGGCACCTTCAAGAAGGCTGCCGTGGCTGCCAGCTATGCCTTCGGTCCGGCCAAGATCATGGGCGGCTATCGCTGGGGCCAGGCGAAGGCTCCGTCGGGCGCTTTGCTCCTGCGCGACGACTACTACTGGATCGGCGCCAACTACCAGGTCACCGCGCAACTGGGCCTGACGCTCCAGTACAACTACGACGACGTGAAGAACCTGGCTGGCGTCAACGTCAAGAACCCGTGGCAAGTCTCGTTCATCGCGGACTACAGCCTGTCCAAGCGTACCGACGTGTACCTGACCACGGCCTTCTCGAAGAATGCCGGCCTGAACTTCGACACCTCGGCGATCAGCTTTGCCAACGGCTACTTCCTGGGCACCGGCAAGACCACCATGCTCGGCGCCGCCGTGGGTATCCGCCACAAGTTCTAAGCGCATTCCGCTCGAACCCCAAAGGCACCTTCGGGTGCCTTTTTTCATTGGCGCGGCGATGGCATGGTCATAGGGCATCACCTCATCGGCGTTCCCGCAAGTGGCAACTAGAATGCACTGACCATACCAACCGGACCGCCCGGACATACCCAGGAGACCCCGCATGCCATCCAATCGCCGGCGCGTCATCGCGCTGCTGCTGTCCGGCAGCCTCACCGCGCTTGTCAGCCAGTCTGCCCTGGCAGCCGATCCGTATCCGAACAAGCCGATCCGGCTCGTGGTGCCGTTTGCGGCCGGCGGAACCACGGACATCCTAGGGCGCGCCGTGGCCGCGGAACTGGCGAAGCTGCCGGGCTGGAACGTCGTGGTGGACAACAAACCCGGGGCCGGCGGCAACATCGGCGCCGACATCGTCGCGAAGACGGCGCCCGACGGCTACACGCTGCTGATGGGCACCGTCGGCACGCACGGCATCAACCAGTCGCTGTACGGCAAGCTGCCATTTGATCCGATCAAGGATTTCACGCCGATCACCGAGGTCGCGGCGGTGCCGAACGTGCTGGTGGTCAATCCGGCTTTTGCGCAGCAGAACAAGATCAACAGCGTGAAGGACCTGATCGGCTATGCGCGCGCCAATCCGGGCAAGCTCAACATGGCGTCCAGCGGCAATGGCACGTCGATCCACCTGGCCGGCGAGCTGTTCAAGACGCAGACAAAGACCTATATGGTGCATTTCCCGTACAAGGGCAGCGGCCCGGCCCTGACCGACCTGGCCGGCGGCACCATGCAGGTGATGTTCGATAACCTGCCGTCGTCGATGGCGCTGATCAAGGGCGGCAAGCTCAAGGCACTGGCGGTGACCAGCGCCAGGCCGTCGCCAGCCCTGCCCGGCGTGCCCACCGTCGCAGCAGCCGCCGACCTGCCGAGCTACGAGGCCAGCTCATGGTTCGGCCTGCTGGCGCCGGCGGGCACATCGCCGGAGATCGTGCACCGCATCCAGCATGAGGTGGCAAAGGCGCTCGGGTCCCCGGCCGTACGCGAGCGCCTGCAGGCGCAAGGCGCCGAGCCGGTCGGCAGTACCCCGGAGCAGTTCGCCGCCTTTATCCGGGCCGAGACCGCCAAGTGGTCGAAGGTAGTGAAGGACTCCGGCGCCAAGGTCGATTAGTCCCGGACAAGGGCGCATCCCGCATATACTTGAGGCATCAAATGTCTGGGCCATCCGCCGGGTGCGGGTGGCCGCTGGCGACTTCCGCCACACTGCGCCACTTTCACGATGCCCAATCCCTCCCCCGCCGGCGGCGCCGATGCCGAACCGGTCGACCTCGAAACCCGCGCCGGCGACACCGAGCACGAAGCCCTGCGCCTCTGGCTGCGCCTGCTCACCTGCACCAACCTGATCGAGGGCGACATCCGCTCGCGCCTGCGCCAGGACTTCGCCTGCACCCTGCCCCGCTTCGACCTGATGGCCCAGCTCGACCGCCATCCGGAAGGCCTGAAGATGGGCGAGCTGTCGCGGCGCATGATGGTGACCGGCGGCAACGTCACGGGTATCACCGACCAGCTGCAGGAGGAAGGGCTGGTCTCGCGCGAGGCCCTGCCGGCCGACCGGCGCGCCTACCTGATCCGGCTCACGCCGGCCGGCCGCACCGCCTTCTCGCGCATGGCGCGCGCGCATGAGGACTGGATCGAACAGTTGTTCTCGGGCCTTGCCGAGACGGATCGCCGCGCCCTGTTCCGCCTGCTGGGCCGCCTGAAAACCGGCCTGACCTCGCCATGAAAACGCCGCACGTCATTGCCTTGTGCTGCTTGCTGCCAATCCTCGCGGCATGCAATTCGACGCCACCTGCGCCACAGGTGACGCCGCTCAACGCCACCATCAAGCTGGGGCGTGTTACCGACAAGACCTTCCTGACCCGTATCGACGTGACAGACAGCGCCGGCTATGGCGGATACGGCGTTGGCGTCGGTGCGGCGGGCGTGGGTGGTGGCGGAGGCGGCGGCGTAGGGCTGGGCTTCTCGATCGACCTGACCCGCCTGTT